>JBFXED010000043.1:0-25333 GCA_050180485.1 Alphaproteobacteria bacterium
GATGATGATCGTGACCGTGATCGTCGTGTGCCTTCGCCGAGTAACTCATCGCAATGCCTTTCCTTGACGTCCGTGGACCGGGCGCGACCCGATCAGTTGTTCTGCCCGGCCAGGGCGACGCGGCTGGATGCCTCGGCGCCGGCGAACTTGGTCTTGGCGCCGTCGACCCACTTGGCGAAGTCTTCCTTGGACACCACTTCGATGCGGATGGGCATGAATCCGTGATTCACGCCGCACAACTCCGAGCACTGGCCATAGAAGGAGCCGGTGCGATCGGCGCGGAACCACAATTCGTTGATGCGGCCGGGAACGGCGTCGATCTTCACGCCGAGCGCCGGCACGGCCCAGGAATGGATCACATCGTCGGCGGTTACGATGACGCGCACGTTGGTGTCGACGGGCAGCACGACGATGTTGTCGGTCTCGAGCAGGCGAAGCTGGCCTTTGCTCTTGTCGATCTGATCATCGGCGATCATGAAGGCGTCGAAGCCGAAGCCGCCGTTGTCCGGATACTGGTAGGACCAGTACCACTGATGGCCGGTCGCCTTGATCGTCATGTCGATGTTGGCGGGAATTCGGCCGAGAAAATAGAGCTGCTTGAAGGACGGGATCGCGATGCCGACAAGAATCAGGATCGGCACCACGGTCCAAATCACCTCGATGAGCGCGTTGTGCGAGCGCGTGGAGGGAGTCGGGTTCCGCTTCGCGCTGAAGCGCCACATCACGTAGACGAGAAGGGCAAGGACGAAGATCGTGATCAGCGAGATGATGACGAAGAGAACGTCGTTGAAGTTCTCGATCGACTCCATGCTCTTGGAGGCCGGCGGGATGAAGCCCGTCTGCCAGTCGTGCGGGGCGCCCGCCCAGGCGGCGAAGGGCATCGCCGTCGAAAACGCGGCGAGCGCCGCAAAAAAGCCATTCCTTGCGCGCATCACGTGCAATCCGGATCCTCTAGACGGCGACGCGGCCGGCGCCGTCACGTTGAAGAAGAAAACCTAAATTTATCAACCAAGCCGCCCGGTTCCGCGGCGGAACATACACCACCGTCCGCGGCTTTAACAACACGGACAACACGGGTATCGATTGGTAATATCATGCTGATTATCAATCTTATTTCCGCGGTATCCGGTCTTCCGTCCGGGTCCCCGACGGCATCGAGGGCAAGGGTATGACCGACACCGGCGAGACGCTGTTCTTCACCCAGGCGGGGCTCGACCGCCGCCGTCTCCAGACCGTGGTGGACGATGCCCTGGGGCGGGCCGACGACGGCGAGTTGTTTTTGGAATACCGGCAGTCCGAGAGCCTGGTCTTCGACGACGGACAGCTTAAGAGCGCATCCTTCGATACCGCGCAGGGCTTCGGTCTGCGCGCCGTGGCCGGCGAGGCCACGGGCTATGCCCATTCCTCGGACCTGTCCGAGGCCGCCGTCCGGCGCGCCGCCAGCACGGTCAAGGCCGTCACCCGCGGCCATGCGGGCATCCTGGCCGCGCCGCCCGCGGGGACCAACCGCCTCCTCTATCCGGCTGACAATCCGCTCGGCGAATCGGACTTCGCGGCCAAGGTGAAGCTCCTGGCCGAGATCGACGCCTATGCCCGCGCGGCCGACCCGCGCGTGCGCCAGGTCAGCGTCTCGCTCTCCGGCGAATGGCAGGCGGTCGAGATCATGCGCGCGGGCGGTGCGCGGGCGGGCGACGTGCGTCCCCTAGTGCGCCTGAACGTCTCGATCACGGTCGGCGACGGCGACCGGATGGAATCCGGCAGCCACGGCACGGGCGGCCGCGCGCGCTACGACACGTGGCTGGAGCCCGCGCGCTGGCGCGCCCAGACCGACGAGGCCTTGCGCCAGGCGCTGGTGAATCTGCGCGCGGTCCATGCGCCCGCGGGGGAGATGCCGGTCGTCCTGGGCCCCGGCTGGCCCGGTATCCTCCTGCACGAAGCCATCGGCCATGGGCTGGAAGGCGACTTCAACCGCAAGAAGACCTCGGCTTTCGCGGGGCTGATGGGCCAGCGCATCGCCTCGCCCGGAGTCACGGTCGTCGACGACGGCACCATTCCCGGCCGGCGCGGCTCGATCACGGTCGACGACGAGGGCACGCCCAGCCAGCGCAACGTGCTGATCGAGGACGGCATCCTGGTCGGCTACCTGCAGGACCGCATGAACGCGCGGCTGATGGGCGTGAAACCGACCGGCAACGGGCGGCGTGAGAGCTATGCCTATCATCCGATGCCGCGCATGACGAACACCTACATGCTGGCCGGCGACAAAAGCCCGGAGGAGTTGATCCGCTCGGTGAAGCGCGGCGTCTACGCGGTCAATTTCGGCGGCGGCCAGGTCGACATCACCTCGGGCAAGTTCGTCTTCTCCAGCGCCGAGGCCTACCTGATCGAGGACGGCAGGATCGGCCCCTCGCTCAAGGGCGCGACCTTGATCGGCAACGGCCCAGACGTGCTGACCAAGGTTAGAGCGGTCGCCAACGACATGGCGCTCGACCCCGGCATCGGCACCTGCGGCAAGGACGGCCAGAGCGTGCCGGTCGGCGTCGGCCTGCCCTCGCTTCTGGTCGAGGGGCTGACGGTCGGCGGCACCGCCGCCTGATCGATTGAAGGGGACGGCGATGCCGTCGTTCGGTCTGATCCACTGGTTCGACTTGGTGGCGGTCGCGGTGGCGGCGGCCAGCGGCGCGTTTGCCGCGGCACGCAAGGAAATGGATATTGGCGGTTTCCTGTTCGTCACCACCGTCACCGGCATCGGCGGCGGCACCTTCCGCGACCTGATTCTCGACCGGCCCGTGTTTTGGATCGCGCGGCCGGATTACGTCGCCGTCTGTCTGTCCGTTGCCGTGATCCTGTTCTTCGTCGCCCACCATGTGGAGCAGCGCCGCGCATTGTTGTGGGCGGATGCCCTGGCGCTCGGCCTGTTCTCCGTCGTGGGCGCCGAGATCGCGCTCGATACCGGCGCGCCGGCCCTGATCGCCATCGTGATGGGCGTGATGACGGCAACCTTCGGCGGGGTCATCCGCGACGTGCTATGTGCGGAGGTGCCGCTGATCTTCCGCAGGGAGGTCTACGCCACGGCCGCCGCCGCAGGCGCTGCGACGGTCGTCGCGCTGGATGCCCTCGGCCTCGGCCGGCCTGTGATCCTCTTGGCGGGATTCGCCGTGGCCTTCTCTGTGCGCGGTCTGGCTGTGGCGCTCGGCCTGTCCCTGCCCGTCTATCGCCGGCCCGAGGGCTAAGCACACATCACGCCGCCTTGCGGCGTTCGTCCTCGGCGCGCCAGCGGAGCGCGATGGCGTTCAACTCGTTGAACACGGGCGTCAGTTCCTTCCCCCGCGCGGTCAGGCTGTAGGTCACCTGCGGCGGGATGGTGCGCGCATAATCGCGCGTTACGAGATGCGCGCTTTCCAGAAGGCGCAGCCGGTCCGTCAGGATCTTGGCCGAGATACCGGGCACCTGACGCTTCAGCGCCCCGAAGCGGTTGGGGCCCTGGGTGCGTAGGACCCAAAGAATATAGGTGGTCCACGGCCCCATCAGGGTGCGCAGAAGCGATTCCATCGGGCAGCCGGTCGTGGGCCGGGGAGATGGCATGGGGCCTCGCCGAGCGATACTTTGGTCACCAGACGATAGTCGGTATCTAAAAGTAAGCAAGCCGAAAAAACCGGATCAGGCGGCGATTGGCCTCGTGGCCTGGGCCAGCCAGGCGCGCGTTTCCGCGTCGACCAGCTTCTCAAGCGAGGCGCGCACCCGCGCATGATAGGCGTCGAGCCAAGCGGTTTCCTCCGGCGACAAAAGCGAGGACTCGACCAGGCGCAGGTCGATGGGCGCGAGCGTCAGCGTCTCGAAGGAGAAGGTCTCGCGCTCGGCACCCTCCTGCTTCTTCGCCGCCTCGACCACGACAAGGTTCTCGATGCGGATGCCGTATTCGCCCGTCTTGTAGTAGCCGGGCTCGTTGGAAACGATCATGCCCGCGCGCAGCGCCACGGTGTTGGGCATCTTCGAGATCCGCTGCGGCCCTTCATGCACGCCGAGATAGCTGCCGACGCCGTGGCCCGTACCGTGGTCGTAGTCGAGCCCGGCCTGCCAGAGCGGCTGGCGCGCCAGCGCATCGAGCTGCGAACCCGAAGTGCCGGCGGGAAAGCGGGCGAGCGCCAACGCGATGTGGCCCTTCAGCACGCGGGTGTAACGGTCCTTCTGCTCGGCCGTAGGCGCTGCGCCGCCCGGACAAAGACGGTGCGCGTGACGTCCGTGGTGCCGTCGAGATACTGCGCGCCCGAATCGACCAGATAGAGCGAACCCGGTTCCAGCTTTCGGTTCGTCTTGTCGGTCGCGCGGTAATGCACGATCGCGCCGTTGGGGCCCGCGCCCGAGATCGTGTCGAAGCTGAAGTCGCGGAAGTTCTCGCCGCCGCGCCGGAATTGGGCCAGGCGATCGACAGCCTCAAGCTCCGTCACGCCGCCCGACGACGCCGCGCGGTCGAGCCAGGCGAGAAAACCCGTCAGCGCCGCACCGTCGCGCACATGCGCCGCGCGGGCACCCGCGATCTCCGCGGCGTTTTTGCAGGCCTTGGGCAATTGGCACGGATCGGCATCACGCACGATCTCAGCTTTCGCCGTCGTCAACCGCTCGAAGACAAAGGCCGAAGTGGACGCCGGATCGGCCAGCACACGCTTGCCGCCAAGCGCGTCAAGCGCCGCGGGGAAATCCGCCGTCTCCGCGATGGCGACCGCATTGCCGAGATGGGCGCGCGTGGCCGCGGTCAGCTTGCGCGTGTCGAGGAACAGTTGGGCGTTGCTCTGGTCGTCCAGGATCGCGAAGGCCAAGGGCGCCGGCGTGCAGGGCAAATCGCCGCCGCGGATGTTGAGCAGCCAGGCGATGGAATCGGGCGCGGTCAGCACGGTCGCCGCGAGGCCGCGCGCCTTGAGATCGGCCGCGATGGCCTTGCGCTTCTCTTCGGACGCCACGCCCGCGAAGCGCAGCTCGTGCGGCACGACGGGCGAGACCGGCGCGGGCGGGCGGTTGCGCCACACAGCGTCGATAAGGTTACTCTCGACGGGATCCAGCGCGGCACCCGCCTTCTCGCAGGCCGTTTGCAGCCGCGCGACTTCATTGGGTGAATGGAGCCAGGGGTCGTAGCCGAGCTTGCCGCCCTTCGGCAGGTTGGCAGTCAACCAGGCGGATGCCGGTTCTTCGATGATGTGGCGCGGCTCGAACAGCTTCGTGTCGACCTGATCACGCACCTGCAGCGTGTAGCGCCCGTCGACGAAAATCGCCGCCTTGTCCTGCAGCACGGCGGCAAGACCCGCCGAGCCGGTGAAGCCCGCGAGCCACGCCAGCCGCTCGGCCGAGGGCGGGATGAACTCATTCTGATACTCGTCGGTGCGCGGCACAAGGAAGCCCGCCAGACCCCGTCGTTTCAATTCGGCCTGGAGCAAGGCGAGCCGTTCGGAATGGGGGGACGCGTCCTCGGCCTGGGCCTGGGCCTTGAATTCACCCTTGAGGGCGCGGAGCTGCGCGGCCAGGGCCGGACTGGGCTCCGGCGTCACCAAGACAAGCCAGGCATCGGGATCGGCCGCCTCGGGCGCCGCCGCCGCGCCGGCCACCAGCGACCGGATATCCGCCACGCCGCGCGTTACACCGGCCTTTTTGAGGAGTTGGGCCAGGGCTTCGTCGCCCTGGTAGCGGTCACGGCAGGCTTGGCCGCCGGAAACAGACTGGGTCATGACGGAAAGCTAAGAGCCGCTTGCGCGCCCTGGCAAGGAAAAGGGTCGAAAAGAAGGCAGAGGCATGCGTTCTCCGCAATGCTGCTTTGCGGTCATAATATTGAAAACATCTTATGTAATAAGCACATACTCTCTTGTGCAATGCACAATGAGGCCGTCGGGGCCTCACGCGGAAGATGTATGGAAAGGCAACGTATCATGACGAATTACAGCACGCGCAACGGCGACAGCCGTTCGACCCTGCCCGAGATCCTCGGTGCATCGGCCCTCATTCAGACGGGCCCGAGCGGCGACGTTGTCGCCCGTACGGTCGACGCGGTCCGCCACGGTCTGCGCTCGGTGCTGACGGGGATCGACCAACTGCGTCGCCGTCGGGTCACGAGCGAGGCGCTCGGCGATCTCGACGATGCCACGCTCAAGGATATCGGCATCCAGCGCAGCGACATCCCGTATATCGCGGGACGGGTCGCGGATGCGCATAACGACAACCGTCCGACGATCGCCGCTTAAGGCTGATTGTCCTTCGGTGTAGCCCGACCACGGATGTAATGGCGGGCTGAAGGCGGGGTGCGCTTGCCAGCGCGCCCCGTCAACGTTTTTGGGGTCGGCCCTTTGAAGGCCGTGCGAAGACCAGCGTCGCCCAGTCATCGATCAAAAGAGTGCGCAAGGGCCTGAGCCCCGCGCGGACACAGGCGCGGCGCAGCGCCGCAGCCTGACCTGCCAGGACTCCGGACAGGATCAACCGTCCCCCGCCGCTCAGATGGGCCGCCAGCTTTGGCGCCATGGCCACCAGCGGATTCAACAAGATATTAGCGGCGATCAGGTCGAACGGACCTTGCCGCCGCAGCGCGCCCGCATCGAACCCCTGACTGCGCATCGTGCGCACCCGGCGTTGGACGCCATTGCGCCGTGCGTTGGCCCGCGCGACGGCAACCGCGACGGGATCGTTGTCAGCCGCGGTTATCGTCGCATCCGAAGACTTCGCAATGGCGAAAGCCAGGATGCCCGAACCGCATCCGAGATCGAGCGCCCGTCGGATCGGCCGGGCGCGCAGCGCGGCATCGATCGCCAGGAGGCAACCGCGCGTCGTGGCGTGAAACCCAGTGCCAAAGGCGGCACCGGCATCGATCACGATCGCACGGCGGTTGGCGGGCACGCGGCCTTGGAAATGACTGCCGTGGATGAAATAGCGCGCGGCTTCGAGCGGCGGAAAGCTGGCCTGGTTCTCGGCCACCCAGTCGCGCGCGGCCAAGCGCTCGACCGCCACCGGCGGCACCGTCACACCGGCACTGGCGGCGGCCAATGCCAACGCCACGTCGAGCTCTGCGGGCTCGGGCTCTTCGGTACCGTGCACCTCCACGCGCCACGCCCGCGGCCCGCACTCGAAGACGGACAGCCCGTGACCGAACACCTCCAGCGCCTGGGCGAAAACGCCCTCGGCGCCCACCGGCACGATCACCTCGATGCGCCAGATCGCGCTCATGCGGCGTCCCGCTTGCCAGCGGCGGGCACGGCCACCACACTCCGCGCCGCTTCCGAAAGCCCGCCATGACCGCCACGCCCCATCGCTCCCACGCGCTCGACGGAATTCTCCTGATGGGCGTCGCGTTCACGCTGTTTCCGCTGATGGACGCGGTCGGCAAGCATCTGACGCAGGACTACCATCCGTTCCAGATCACCTGGGGGCGGTTCTTCTTCCAGGCCATCTTCGTCTCGATCCTGATCTTTGCGCGCCGTCCGCCGTCGATCCTGCGCACGCGCAAGCCCGGGCTGCAGTTCGCGCGCGCCTTCGCGGGCTGGGCGTCGAACATTCCGTTCATCTTCGGCCTGGCCTTCATCCCGCTGGCGGATGCCTTCGCGGCAGTTCTGGTCGGGCCGCTGATCGTGACCGCTCTGTCGGTTCCGCTGCTCGGCGAAAAGGTCGGCTTGCGGCGCTGGAGCGCCATCACCGTCGGCATGATCGGCGCCCTCATCGTCGTCCGTCCCGGCCTTGGCGTGATGCATTGGGCGATCTCGATGCCGCTCTTGTCCGCAACCGCTTTCGCCTTTTACCAGATTTTCACCCGGCGTCTGAGCGGAACCGACGACAACGACGCGACGCTGCTGTTCGGCGCCTATGGCGGCATGATCATGAGCACGGCACTCCTGCCCTTCGTTTGGAAAACCCCCGATCTGGCCGGATGGGGCTTCATGGCGCTGATGGGCCTGATCATCAGCGCGGCACATATCGCGCTGATCCGCGCGCTCCACTTTGCCGCCGCGTCGATCCTGGCACCCTTCGCCTATATCCAGATCATCAGCGCGACCGTGGTCGGGCTGGTCTTCTTCGGCGATTTCCCCGACCGCTGGACGATGATCGGCGCGGCCATCATCTGTTCGAGCGGCCTTTACATCGCCTATCGCGAGCGCAAGCTGGCCCGCGACCGGCGCGTCAGCGGCGCTTCGGCTTGAAGGTCGCGATCGTCTTGCCCCAGCCGTTCTTCTCGGTGGCGTAGAAGTCGCCAACGATATAGGTCGCGCCCAGGATCTCCTTAGGCTGGAATTCGGCTAGGGGATCGGTCGGGATCGAACGCAGGGTGACGCGGCCCGCACCGAATTTCTGGGACTTCAGCTTGTAGTCGGGCGAGGTGTCACGCTCGATGATGCGCATCGACATCATGCCCGGCCCATCCGGGCGCGGCTGGACATGCATGTTCAGGTGTGGCGTCAGCTTGAGGCTCGGGACGCCGTCCATCGGCTTCGCCAGATCGCATGAAATATCCATGATGGTGACGCCGTTGCGCACGGCCTTGCCGACCACCTTCTTGCCCTTCTGCTCCAGCGTGATCGCGGCGTATTTCTTCGGATAGCCCCACAGGTCGCGGCCGGCGGCGATGGCGGAATCGTTGTTCTCGTATTCGAAGAAGTAGTAACCGCCGAATTTGTTGCGGAACTTGATGGGCAGGACGATGGCCGCGTCCATGTAGGACGCCTTGTCGCAATTGGAAAAGTCCGCGATCGAGACGATGTAGCGGTCGTCCACGCTCTCGAACGGCGTCGGTTTCAGCCAGCGGTCGATCACCTTGCGGTCGCCCCGGCAGACGACGGAGAGGATCTTGTTGTTCTTGCACTGATAGGGAACGAACGGGTCCGGGATCAACGGCGACTGGACGGGCATGCTGTTGCCCAGGCGGATTTTGAAGCGCTTCATTGCCCGAACTCTCCCTGCGAACCGATCTTGCGCGACCTTAGCCAGAGGTCGGCGCGATATCAAACTAGCGTGGCTGCGAGGGATGCGGCTCTTCCGGAGATTTGATCTCCGGCAGATCGGCAATCCTGGTCTTGGTGTCCTCGACGGGAATGCCGATCATGTTCTTCGACGTGATCGGCTGACCGAAGACGTTCTCCGCCACGCCAAAATAGTTGTCAGGGCAAAACAGGCGCGGCTTGTGCCACCAGAGCCGATAGCCAAGTTCGAAAAGCTGCCGGATCAACGCGGGCGATTTGTCGACACGATCGTTCTCGATATAGAGACGCGGCCGCGACTTCGTGATCAACCCGCGCGCGCCGTCGATCACCTGGCCTTCCATGCCCTCGACATCGACCTTCATCAGATGGACCTTGATGTCGCCATAGCGATCATCAAGGCGGATCACGCTGACGGCCTCATGCTGCGGCAAGGGCTTTTCGGCAAGCGCCACGCCGCCGGAATTGCCTTGTGTCGCGTAGTCGCGTACCGGCACATAAAGGATTCCGCTCTTGTCGCCGGCGCCCTGATTGAAGGCGACGACGTTTGTCAGTTCGTTCAGCGCGATCTGGGACTGCAGCAGCGAGAAACACGCGCGCTGCGGCTCGAAGGCGATGACCAATCCTTGTAGGCCGACACGCTTCGCCAATCCGACGGTATGGCTGCCGATATTGGCGCCGATCTCCATCACGGTATCGCCGGGATTGACCAATTGCCGAAGCCCCTCTCCCTCGTCGCGGCTGTACTCACCGTAGACCTCGAGCGAACGGCCCACATATCTGTCGTTCGTGTTGATCAGGAAAACGCCGTCGCGGCCGCGCACGAGGCTGAGATTGGGACTGACGCGAACAACCCGTGCTTCGCTCAGGGCTCAAGACCCGCAAATGAGAATGCCGACCGCCAACGCGGGCAGCGCATGCGCGATCACCATGTCCACGCAGGACATTCGGATTGTGAGTATTTTTACCTAGTATCGAGAACGGTGGCAAACGGCGTCGTTGCTTGCCCCACGGAACGAGCCGGGCCCACAATTCCGCCCGTGCCGCCCCTTCATCCTCTTTATCCGTGACCACGCAAAGCCACGCGGACGCCGCGCGGACTCTGCGCGGCATCGCCTTCATGGCCGCGACCATCGTGATCTTTTCGCTGATGGACGCGATGGCCAAATACCTGAGTGCGGATTACCCCACGATCTTCATCCTGTGGGTGCGCTACGTCTTTCAGTTCCTGTTCATGGTGGCGCTGTTCGTGCGCGCGCGGACGACGAGCTTCGTGCGCACCAAGCGGCTGCCGCTTCAGGTCGGCCGCGCCATGCTCAACGTGGCCTCGACCTTCGCCTTCATTTTCGGCCTGGCGTTCCTGCCGCTGGCCGACGCGGTGGCGCTGAACATGGTTGGACCTTTGTTCCTGACCGCCCTGTCGGTACCGCTTCTGGGCGAGAAGGTCGGCATCCGCCGCTGGAGCGCCGTGGGCGTGGGCTTCGTGGGGGCCTTGATCGTCATCCGGCCGGGCATGGGCGTGACCCACTGGGCGGGTTCGCTGATGCTTCTCTCGGCCCTGATCTACGCGCTTTATCAGATCGCGACGCGCAAGCTGTCCTCGACCGATCCGCCGATGACAACGCTGTTCTACACGACGATGACCGGGCTTTTGGTCACGAGCGTCCTGATCCCCTTCTTCTGGACCGACGCGCCGTTCGACGTCTGGGCGCTATTGGCAATCCAGGGCGGTATGGGCACCGCGGCCCATCTGTGCCTGATCACGGCGCTGGGACACGCGCCCGCCTCGACCCTGGCGCCGTTCAACTACGGCACCATCGTGATCGCGACGATTCTCGGCTATGTCATCTTCCACCAGTTCCCGGACCATTGGACGATCGTGGGCGCCTTGGTGATCATCGCCTCGGGCCTCTACGTCATCCACCGCGAGACGGTGCGCCGCCGCGAGCGGCAGCAGGGCGCCTAGCCGGTCAGGCCGGCGCCACGAAGCTGGCCATCACCTTCTTGCGGCCGGCCTTCTCGAATTCGATGTCGAGCTTGTCGTCTTCGACACTCTTGATCCGGCCATAGCCGAACTTCTGGTGAAAGACGCGCTGGCCCAGCTTGTAACCGGACTTGCTTTCGCGCACCCGTTCGGCCTTCGCCTCGATCATGGGCGCCGCCCGGCGACCACCACCCCAGCGCACATCCGGCGTGGCCATCTCGGTGAAATTCCTGCGCGACGGCGCGCCCTCACTCCCCGAACCATAAAGCCCCTGGTCGGACACGGCCTCGACGTGATCGGGCGGCAGCTCGTCGATAAAGCGGGAGGGGATCGCGCTCTGCCACAGATTGTGCACGCGCCTGCTGGCGGCGAAGCTGATCGTCGCACGCAGCCGTGCGCGGGTGATGCCGACATAGGCCAGCCGCCGCTCTTCTTCCAACGCCGCCGTGCCGCCTTCATCCAGCGCGCGCTGGTGTGGGAACAGTCCTTCTTCCCAGCCGGGTAGGAAGACGGTGCCAAACTCAAGCCCCTTCGCGCTGTGGAGCGTCATCACGTTGACCATGTCGCCACCGACATCCGTGTTGCGTTCGGTCACCAGCGCCACGTGTTCAAGGAAGCCACCCAAGGAATCGAACTCCTCCAGCGCGGCGACCAATTCCTTCAGGTTGTCGAGCCGGCCCGGCGCCTCCGGCGTCTTCGATGCCTTCCACATCTCGGTGTAGCCGGATTCGTCGAGCACGATGCGCGCGAGGTCGGCATGGTTCTCGCCCTCGGCCATCTGCCGCCAGCGGTCGAGATCGGCCAGGAAGCCGCCCACGGCCTTCTTAGCCTGGGGCTTCATATCGTCGGTCTCGATCAGACGCCGCGCGGCTTCGGTGAGCGGAATGCCCTGGGCGCGCGATAGCTGGTGGAATGCCTGAACCGTGGTGTCGCCGATGCCCCGGCGCGGCACATTGACCACGCGCTCGAAGGCCAGGCTGTCGGACGGCTGATGGATCAAGCGCAGATAAGCCAACGCATCGCGGATTTCCTGGCGCTCATAGAAACGCGGGCCACCGATCACGCGATAGGGAATGCCCAGCTTGATGAAGCATTCTTCGAACTCGCGGGTCTGGAAACCGGCGCGCACCAGGATCGCGATATCGGCCAGTTTTTCACCGTTGCGCTGGTGCGATTCGATCTCCTCGGCGATGACGCGCGCCTCCTGCTCGCCATCCCACACGCCACGCACGGTGACCTTCTCGCCCGCCGAGCCTTCGCTCCACAGCGTCTTGCCCAGCCGTCCCTCGTTCTTGGCGATCAGTCCGGAGGCCGCCGACAGGATGTGCTGGGTCGAGCGGTAGTTCTGCTCCAGCCGAACGATGCGCGCGCCGGGGAAATCCTTCTCGAAGCGCAGGATGTTGCCGATCTCGGCGCCGCGCCAACTGTAGATCGACTGGTCGTCGTCGCCGACGCAGCAGATATTGTGCGAGCCCTGGGCCAAAAGACGCAGCCACAGATACTGGGCCACGTTGGTGTCCTGATACTCGTCGACCAAGATGTAGCGGAACTGTTCCTGATACTTGCGCGCGATCTCGGCATCGGATGCGAAGACACGCAGGACGTGCAGCAGCAGGTCGCCGAAATCGGCCGCGTTCAGGACCTTCAACCGCTCTTGATAGATGCGGTAGATCTCCGTTGCGCGGCCATTGGCCAACTCGCCCGCCTCGCCCTTTGCAATCTTTTCCGGCGGGAGGCCGCGGTCCTTCCAGCGCTGGATGACGGCATGAACCGCGCGCGGGGGCCAGCGCTTGTCGTCGATGTTCTCGGCCTTGAGGATCTGGCCCAAAAGCCGGATCTGATCGTCCTGGTCCAAGATGGTGAAGTTGGGCGTGAGGCCGACCACCTCGGCATGGCGGCGCAGCATGCGCGCGCAAAGCGAGTGGAAGGTGCCCAGCCACAGGCCTTCGACCGCACCGCCGATTTGATGCGCCACGCGCTCCTTCATCTCGCGCGCGGCGCGGTTGGTGAAGGTGACGCACAGAACTTCGCTGGGCCAAGCGCGGCGGCTGCCCAGGATATGGGCCAGGCGCGTGGTCAGGACGCGCGTCTTTCCCGTGCCCGCGCCGGCCAGCACCAGAAGCGGGCCGTCGATCGTTTCGACCGCCAGGCGCTGGGGATCGTTGAGATTATCAAGATAGGTCGGACGCACGGCGGCCGCGCGCGCGGACACGGGACGCGGATCGGCCGGAGCGTCCGGCGCCGGTTCTTCGGACAATTCAAAGGGATCGGACATCGCGCTTCTTATATACGCTCGATGCGCGCGCTTGCCAGCGCTTGACAGCTTCGGCGCGGCAATGATGCTGCCCGCATGACAAAGACCGTCGAACGCATTCCGCTGCCCGCGCCGAGCCCAGGCACCACACGGTCACTGACCGTCTTTCGCTACGGCGCGGCCGGCGCGCGGCCGAAGACCTATCTGCACGCCAGCCTCCATGCCGATGAGACGCCGCCCATGCTGGTGGCCCACCATCTTGCGGTGCTGCTCGACGCGGCCGCGCAGGATGGACGCATCGTGGGCGAAGTTGTCTTGGTGCCGGTGGCCAATCCCATCGGCCTCGACCAGAACGTGGCAGGCACCCATGTGGGTCGCTACGACCTGGCCGGCGGCGGCAATTTTAACCGCAGTTTCCCCGACCTGACCGATGCCGTGGCCGCGCGGCTCGCGGACGCGTTAGGTCGCGACGAAGCGGCTAACGCGCGCGCCGTGCGCGAAGCGCTGACCGCAGCGATCGCTTCGGTCGAACCACATGGCCCCCTCGCCCATATGCGGCACGCCCTGATGCGGCTCGCGGTCGATGCGGACATCGTGCTGGACCTCCATTGCGACGCCGAATCCCTGCCCCATCTTCACATCGCAGCGGCCAATTGGCCGGCTGGCGCGGATCTGGCGGCCGAGCTGGGCAGCCGGGCCCAGCTCGTCTCCGTCGATCCCGGCGGCAGCGCCTTCGAGGACACGATGAGCGGCCATTGGCGCAAGCTGCGCGAGCGCTTCGGCGCGGCGCATCCGATCCCGCAAGGCTGCTTCGCCAGCACGGTCGAGTTGCGCGGCCGCGCCGACGTGGACGACACACTGGCCCGCGCCGACGCCCAGGCCTTGATGCGCTTTCTGATGCGGCGGGGAGTCGTGCGCGGCGAGCCCGGCCCGCTGCCCCAATCCGCTGGCGACGGTGTTCCCTTCGAGGCCGTCGATATGCTGCGCGCACCCGTGGCAGGCATCGTGGCCTACCATCGCGGCCTCGGCGACCACGTGAAGAAGGGCGAGGTGATCGCCGACATCGTCGATCCGATAGCAGGGGATGCGCGCGCGGCGCGCACGCCCGTCGCTACGCGCACCGACGGCTTCGTCCTGACTCGCCGCGACGACAAGCTGGTCCGGCCCGGTCAGGTCGTCGCGAAGGTGGTGGGGCGTGAGGTCCTGCCGGGGCGGACGGGACTTCTGCTCGAGGATTGAGCGCGCGCGGCGTCAGTTGCACTGCCCGCGCGGCCCATCGCCGCAGACATGCTTGCCGTCGACCCATAGCGCACCCGCCAGATCGGCCCGGGTGAAATCCGCGCCCGTCAGCTGCGCGCCGGTCAAGTCGGCGCCGGTCAGGATGGCCTGATAGAACCGCGCGCGCCGGAGATCGGCGCCCTTCAGGCTGGCATGCAGCAGATCAGCCTTGGTGAAGTCCGCCTCGGTGAAATCGCCGCCGTCGAGCGTGGCTTCCTGCAGCGTGGTGTTGACGAACTTGGCGCGGAACGCCGTCACGTGGCTCAAATTCGCGCGCGACAGGTCGGTGCGCAGGAAACTGGCGTCGCGCAGCAGCGCGCCCGACAGATCGGCGCCCGGCAGCGAATACTGATCGAAGCGGCAGCGGCGCCAATCGACGCCGCGGGCGGCATCCGCGGCGCAATCGGCGGCGGCAGTGGCCGCCGCGGCGAGAAGCATCAGCGCCGACACGGCCAGCACCCAGGCCGGCCGGGTTGTCACGGCGTGGTGGCCTTGCGCTGCTTGAGGCCGATGGAGCGGCCCGCCGCCGGCGGCCAGGGCAGCGCGTCGTGCGCGGCCTTCATTTTTCGGATGCGTTCCAGCGTGTCGTCGGGGAAGGGCGCCGACTTGCGCGTCTTCATATCGACATGGATCAGCATCATCTCGGCCGTGGACGAGAGAAACCCTTCGCTCGCGTGATGCATATAGCCGAAAACGTGGATGCGCCTGGCGTCGTGGTCGAGCAGCCGCGAGGTGATGCGGAAGGAATCGCCCTCATGCATCTCGCGCAAGTAATTGATGTGCAATTCCAGCAGGAAGACGGAGCCGCCGGTCCGCTCGATATCGACATAGGCGCAGCCGAGAAGCTCGAACAGCCCGTCCGTCGCCAAATCGTAGGCGACCGCGTAATAGCCCATGTTGAAATGGCCGTTGGGATCGACCCATTCCTTGCGGACGGAGTCGCTGAGGGTGACGGGGAGTTCGATGGTCATGGCGCGCGCAGGATAGAGGAAGCCCGCGTCCTCGCAAACCCGCGCGGCGCCTTACCTTGACGGCCCTACGGTCCGCCGGTCTTAATTCTCTAAGAGTGGGAATCGGGGGCGGTACGATGGCGGCCAAGATCGGACAGGAACTGCCCTTTCCGAGGGCGGAGCTGGACCAGCGCATGGCGCGCGTCCGGGCGAAGATGGCCGAAAGCGGCCTCGACGCCGTCGTTCTCTATGACCCCGAGAACGTCTTCTACCTGACCGGTTACCAGTCGATCGGCTATTTCACCTATCAGGCGCTCTTGGTGCCTGCGAAGGGCGAGCCGGTCCTGGTCTCGCGCGTGGTCAACAAATTCATGGCCGAGATCACGCCGACCATCGGCCGCTTCGTGTCCATGCTGGATACCGACGATCCGATCGATCTGACGCTCAAGGCCATCGCGGATCTGGCGCCGCGCGGCAAATTGGGTGTCGAGACAAACGCCTGGTATCTCAACGTGCCGGCCTATCAGGCGCTGGTCGCGAAAAGCGGCTGGACGATTGTCGACTTCAACGGCGTCGTCGAATGGCTGCGCATTGTGAAATCGCCGGCCGAGATCGACCGTATCCGCCGCGCCGCGCGCGCGGCCGAAGCCGGCATGCATGCGGCGCTCGACGCCTCCAAGCCCGGCGCCAGCGAGAACGACGTGGCCGCCGCCATGCACCAGGCCAGCATCGCGGCGGGCAGCGAATATCTCGGTCATGCGCCCATCGCCGTGTCGGGCGAACGCACGGCCGTAACCTTCGCCATGTGGCGCCGCCGCACCTTGGTGAAGGGCGACGTGCTGTTCCTCGAAACGGGAGGCTGCATCGACCGTTATCACGGCCTCCTCGCGCGCTGCGCCGTGTTGGGCAAACCGACCGACGAGATGCGGCGCATGGCCGACGCCATCATCGGCGGGTTGAACGGCGCGATCGGTGCGATCAAACCGGGCGCGACCTCAGGCGATTGCGACCATGCTTGCCGCAGCGTCATCACCAAGGCTGGCTATGGTGAGCGCTTCGTCCACCGCACGGCCTATGCCGTCGGTATCGGCTTCCCGCCCAATTGGGCCGAAGGCAAGACGCTCTCCTTGCGCAAGGACGATCCAACGCCGCTTCAGCCCGGCATGACGTTCCACATCGTGCCCAGTGTCTTCGGCGGCGAGTTCGGCATGTGCTTCAGCGAGACCGTGCTGGTGACCGAGACGGGCTCCGAGGTCATCACCCAGTTCCCGCGCGAGCTCCTGGTCCGCGCGTGATGTCCGCAACCGCGCAGGGGTCGCGTGGCTCGGTTTGACCGCCACTTCGCACGTGCCTTCGCCGCGCTGATTTCGGCACTGGCCACCCTGTTCGTCCTGTCCCAAATCTACCGCAACACCAACGCGTTGATCGCGCCGGAGCTGGCGATCGAACTGGGCCTATCGCCGGCGGCCGTTGGCGGCATGGGCGCCGCGTTCTTCTTCACCTTCGCCCTGATGCAACTCCCCATTGGCATCCTGATCGACCGCTGGGGTCCGCGCCGCGCCATCGCGCGCGCGCAGGTCTTTGCCGTCGCCGGCATGATCCTGGCGTCGGCCAGTGACTCGATCGGCGTGCTGACCTTGGCCATGGCGCTGATGGCCATCGGCGCGTCGGGCAACTTGGTCGGCTCGCTGGTCATTTACGGCCGCTGGCTGCCCTCCGACCGTTTCGCGACCATCGCGGGCGTGATGATCGCACTCGGCGGTATCGGCCATGTGCTGGCGACGAAGCCGTTGGCCCTGGTTATCCAATCCCTCGGCTGGCGCGGCACATATCTGCTGCTGGCCGGATTGGTCGCGATCGCGGGTCTGGTGGTCTACGTCGTCGTGCGCGATGCGCCGCCGGGCAAGGAGGAGGAACATGACCGATCACGGCCGCGCGAATCCCTGCTTGGCAGCCTGCGCGGCACCTGGGAGGTGCTGCGCTCTCCCGACCTGCGGCACATCATGGTGATGATCGCGCTGGGGCCCGCTGCGCTGTTCACGCTAAGAGCCCTATGGGCCGGTCCGTTCTTCGCCGACGTCTACGGCCTCGATCCCGAAGGGCGCGGCGATGCGCTGTTCTTCATGGCCACGGGCATCATCCTCGGCAACCTGATGTACGGTCCACTCGACCGTCGCTTCGACACGCGCAAGGACATCGTCACCTTCGGCGCGATCTGCCTCGCCGGCACGCTGGCCACGCTAGCCCTTGTGCCCGCCGCGCCGTTGTGGCTCGCGGTCGGCCTGATGGGGTTGATCGGAGTCTTCGCAACCTTCGACGTGGTGCTGTTCGCCCATGGGCGCTCACTGTTCCCACACCATCTGTCGGGTCGCGCGGTGACGACCGTGAACCTGGCTCTGTTCATGGGCGTGGGGCTATTGCAATTCGCCTCGGGCTTCGTGGTGCGCGAGGCCCATGCCCATGGGCTGGCGCCCGCCGACGCCTATCGCCTGGTGTTCGGCATGCTGGCCCTGACCTGCCTGTCGGGCCTGGCCCTCTATCGCACTGGCAAGGATGCGCCACCGAGCCAAGACCGCTGGCGCTGACCGGCGCGCTAGTTCTTGCGCGGAAAGACGAAGCCCATGGCCTCGATCATGATCTGGGCGGACAAGAGCGCCGTGATCTGGGTCGGATCGAAACTCGGATTCACCTCGACCAGATCGAAGCCGACCAAGCGGTTGCGCGTACAGACCAGCTCCAGGAAACGCCGCGCTTGCTCATAGGTAAGTCCGCCCACCTCGGGCGTTCCGGTACCGGGCGCGATGGACGCATCCATGCCGTCAATGTCGAAGGTCACGTAGACATCGCGCCCCTCCGGCAGATCGGAAGCGAAGCGATCGACGCCGTAGGCGTGCACGTCCCACGCAGGAATCACGATGTTGCCATCGCGCCGCGAGGCTTCGTAATCCTCCCGCCGCGTGCGCAAGCTGCGGATGCCAATGGCGACCACCTTTTCCACCCAATCCAGTTCGCGCACCCGGCGCAGCACGTTGCCGTGGCCGTAACGCACGCCCGCGGCCTCGTCTCGGTAGTCCATGTGCGCGTCGAACTGCACGATCGTGATGGGCTTCGCGCCTTCGAAGGCACGCAAGATGGGAAAGGTCACGGAATGGTCGCCGCCCATGGAGAAAGGCAATGCCTTTTTCAGGCGGATGGCACGTACGGCTTCGGTCACGGCGTCGAAATTCTGCTCCCAAAGGAGCGGCACGATCTCGACATCACCGCAATCCACCAGCGAGCAGACGGCCTTGTCGCTCCCTGCGCGCAGATCCCAATAACCGGGGCGGTTGGCCGCGGAAAGCGCACTGAAGCGCACCGACATGTCGCGGATCGCCTTGGGGCCCCAGCGCGTGCCCGAACGGAACCCGGCGCCCTGATCGAAAGGGATACCCAAGAACGCGACGTCCGCCGACCAGTCAGCGTCCGGCGTCGTCAGCGCGCTTTTGGCGAAGGTGGCCGGGCCGAAGGGGGAAATGCCGAGGGCCTTGTGGTCGGACATGACGCCTCCTTTCAGGCGTAGAGCAGCCATTCGCGCAGGAGCGCGGTGACCGCATGCGGCCGTTCCAGCGGCAGGTAATGGCCGCATTCCTCGACAATCACGTGGCGCGCGTTTGGAATCCCGCGCGCGATCTCGTCCGACAGTTCGGGCGGCAGCACGCGGTCCTCGCGCCCGCTTAGCACCAGTGTCGGGCAGACGATTGTGCCGAGCGCGGGACGGCTGTCGGGCCGGGCCATGCACGCCTTGCTCTGCCGAACGAACACCGGAGCACCTTGACGCGCCTGCATGGCGAGCAGCGTTGCGACCAGCGGCTCGTCGCTCAAACGCTCCGGATGGACGACGTCGGACAGGTCACGTCGCGCGTGTTCCTCGAAACCGCCGGGTCTGCCCATGACTTCGGTCTGTTCTCTGCGCTCGGCGCGGCGCGCATCCGTGTCCGCGCGCGCTGAGGTGGCGACGAGCGCGAGCTTCGTCACGCGCTCGGGTGCCATGCGCAGGATGGCCAGGCTCACATAGCCGCCAAGTGAAAAGCCCGCCAAGGCGAAGCGGCTTGGCGCGGCGTCGAGCACTGACTGCGCCATGGCTTCGACCGTTTCATGGCCCGAAATGTCCATGGCCTTGGCATCAGCGATGTCGGCAAGATGGCGAATCTGATGCATCCACAGCGCATCATCGTCCGACAGGCCCGGCAGCAGGATCAGAGGCGTGCGTTCCACCATCTCAGCGCTTCCCGCCCGCAACCCGCCGCACGGCATCCGTAAGACGCGTGTTTTCTTCCGGCGTGCCGATGGAGATTCGGACATGGCACGGTGAGAAATCGCCGCGGACCAGCACCCGACCTTCATCGAACACGCGATCGGCGAACTTCGCCGCGTCCATGCCCAAGGCGCTCACATCCACCATGACGTAATTGCCCTGCGGATCGGGCGCCACGGGCATTCCCATGCCGTTGAAAAAGCCCGTCAGCGCCTTGCGCCCTTCGCGCACCGTCTTGAGCGAGTGTGCGAGATGCTCCGCGTCTTCCATAGCCGCGACTCCGGCGGCTTGCGCGACCGCACCCGTCGGCCATTTCGCGTTGGCCAGCGCCAGGCCGCGCGCCGTCTCCCGCGTACCGATGGCATAGCCAAGACGCAGATTGGCCAGGCCGAACGCTTTGGAGAAGGTACGCGAGACCATGACGTTGGGCTGCCGCGCCGCACCACGCACGAGCGGCACGGCCGATACGGCCGGCCGATCGGCGAATTCGATATAGGCCTCGTCGGAGACCACCAGCGCGCCCTTCACCGCCGCCATGCCCGCGGCCTTTTCGAAATCGGCGAGCGGGATCAGCGTGCTTGTCGGGTTGTTGGGCCGCGTGAGGAAGACGAGCTGCGTCTTGTCCGTGAGCGCGGCGGCGAAACGGTCGAGGTCGAGCAAATAATCCTGTTGCCGCAACGGCACGGTCACCGGCACGCGGCCATGGATGGAGGCAATCTCGCGGTAGACCGTGAAGCTCGGATCGAGCGCGATCACCTCTCCGCCAGGCTCGGTGAAGGCCGCCACGATGGCGTGCATCAGGGTCGAACTACCCGCGCCCACCACCACCTGCTCGGGCGCCACGTCATGGAACCGCCCGATGACGGCGCGCAGACCGTCGGCGCTGGAGTTGGGATATTCGTGGAGCTGGCCGCGCATGCGCTCCACGACCGCTTGCGCCTTGGGCGAAGGGCCGAGCGGATTCTCGTTCGAGGATAGTTTGACGATGGTCTCGGGTGCGACGCCCGCCCGCGCGGCGGCGGCCTCGCGCGTCAAGCCCGGCGTATAGGGATCGAGCTCCCGCTCAAGCCGGCGGGCGCGGACCAGAAACCCGTCTTCAGCCGGCGCCGCATCTCCAGCCGCGATTTTCGGAAGCTCGGCCACAATCGCCTCGTCCCCACAGCGAAGGGCACGAGCCTACCGTTCCGGCCGCGCGGGGAACAAGGCTTGGGGTTTAGTAGGCGTATTCCGTAAAGGCCGGGTCGACCGAGCGGTTCCACTTCGTCTCGTAGGCGGCCAGCAATTCGTCCGCCGGCGTCTTACCCGACGCCACGATCTCGTCCAGCACGTTCAGGAAGACGCTCTCGTTCTCGCCGGTCGCGTTGCGTACGTCACGCGCCTTGAGGCCAGCTTGCGCAATCTTCACCGTCTCGCGCGCGATGTCGCGCACGCTCGTCTTGCCCACGCGCGCGGCGAAACCCTGGCGCGGCACGTCGGCGCGCAATTGCGTGCGCTCCTCCGCCGTCCAGCCTTTGACCAAGTCCCAGGCGGCATCGAGCGCGGCCTGGTCGTAAAGAAGCCCCGTCCACAGCGCGGGCAGCGCGCAAAGCCGCCTCCATGGGCCGCCGTCCGCGCCGCGCATTTCCAGGTAGCGCTTCAGGCGCACCTCAGGAAACGGCAGCGTCATCTGGTCGGCCCAATCGCTCATGGTGGGAGTTTGACTCGGATAGGCCGGCAGCTTGCCGGCCATGAAGTCGCGGAAGGACTGTCCGCTGGCGTCGATGTACTCACCGTTGCGGTAGACGAAATACATCGGCACACCGAGCACGTAGTCGACATAGCGCTCGAAACCCATGCCGTCCTCGAAGACGAAGTCCAGCATGCCGCATCGGTCGGGGTCGGTGTCGGTCCAGACATGGCTGCGATAGCTCTGGAACCCGTTGGGCTTGCCCTCGGTGAAGGGCGAATTGGCGAACAGCGCGACGGCGATGGGCTGGAGGGCGAGGCTGGCGCGGAACTTCTTCACCATGTCCGCTTCGGACGAATAATCGAGATTCACCTGCACGGTACAGGTGCGCAGCATCATGTCGAGGCCGAGCTTGCCCTTCTTGGGCATGTACTCGCGCATGATGCGGTAGCGCCCCTTGGGCATCCACGGCACCTCGGCGCGCGTCCATTTGGGATCGAAGCCCAGGCCCATGAAGCCGATACCCAGCTCGGCGCCGATCATTTTCACCTGGTCGAGATGGGTGTTCACCTCGTTGCAGGTCTGGAACAGGTTTTCGAGCGGCGCACCCGATAGTTCGACCTGACCGCCCGGTTCCAAGGTGACCGACGCGCCCGCTTGCGACAGCGCGATGACGTTGCCTTTTTCCGTGACCGGCATCCAACCGAAGCGGGTCAGCGCCTCGAGCATGGCGCGGATTCCCGTCGGCCCGTCATAGGGCAGGCGCTTTAGCGTGCGCGTCTCGAAGGCGAACTTCTCGTGCTCGGTGCCGATGCGCCACGCGGATTTGGGCTTGGAACCCTGGGCCACATAGTCGACGAGCTGTGCCTTGCTGGTGACGGGCTCAGCGCCCGCTGTACTCGGTCCCGACATGGGTCTTGCCGTCCCCCCTCGTCCTCTCGGTTCCAACACCGCCGGTGGCGGCTAGGTCCAATCGCCGACCTGGGCTTGCCAGCAGGCGAGAGCGGCCATTGCCGCCGTCTCCGCACGCAGGAGCCTTCGGCCGAGAGTGACGGGGGTAACAATGGTTCGTTTCTTTATTGCGTCAAGCTCCGTCGGATCGAATCCTCCCTCGGGTCCGATCAGGACCGCCCAGGGAGCGTTGCGCGCGGTGGGGTCGAGGCCAGCCAGCGCTTGGACGATGGGACGCCCCTGCCCGGTCTCATCACATAGAAGAAGTCGCCGCCCGGCTGGCCAAGCGTCCAAGACCTGGGTCAGGGGCTGCGGCTCGTGCACCTCAGGCACGTTCAGGCGGTGGCACTGCTCTGCCGATTCCATGGCGATGGTGCGCAGGCGCTCGGTATTCACGCGGCCGACCACCGTGCGGCGGGTGATTACGGGGACCAGTGCCGCGACGCCCAGTTCGGTCGCCTTCTCAGCTACCAGATCGACGGGGCCGCGCTTGATCGGCGCGAAGAGGAGCCACAGATCGGGCTCGGCCTCCTGCGCGCGAGTCTGCGTCTCGACCATGGCCGCCGCGCGCGACTTGCCCAGCGCCGCGATGCGCGCGCGCCATTCGCCATCGCGCCCATTGAAGAGAATCACCGCATCGCCTTCACCCCGGCGCAACACATGGCGCAGATAATGGGATTGATTCGCCGATAGCGGCGCCTCGCCGCCCGCGGCAAGCGGGGCGTCGATGAAAAGACGCGGCGGGGCGCGCTCCGATCCTTCGCTCACAATCTCTTCCGCTCGTCAGGCGTGATCGCTTCGGGCAGAATTAGCACACCATGACCGATATCCCCAACGCGACGGCGCCCGATCCCAACGACATGACGGGCAACACCTGGGTCGAGCGCAGCCTGCCGCGCGCGCTTGTGCCCTATGCCCATCTGATGCGCCTCGACCGGCCGATCGGCACATGGCTGCTCCTCTTCCCCGGCCTGTGGTCGATCGCGATGGCGCTGACCGGCGCATCCGATTTGCGCTATTTCGCGTGGTTCGCCGTGGGTGCCTTGGTCATGCGCGGCGCGGGCTGCGTGTGGAACGACATCACCGATCGCGATTTCGACGCGGCTGTCGCACGCACGCGCACGCGGCCCATCGCCAGCGGCGCGGTGAAGGTCTGGCAGGCCGGATTGTTCCTGGCCTTCCTGCTGGCCATCGGCCTCGCGGTGCTGCTGCAGTTCAACCTGTTCGCTGTCATCCTGGGCGCGGCGTCGCTCGTGATCGTCTTCGCCTATCCGCTGATGAAGCGCGTCACCCACTGGCCGCAACTCGTGCTGGGCTTGGCCTTCAACTGGGGTGCTTTGCTCGGCTGGGCCGCCGTGCGCGGCGATTTGGGCTCATGGGCGCCGTTCTGCCTCTATGCCGCCGGCATCCTGTGGACGCTCGGCTACGACACGATTTACGCCCACCAGGACAAGGAGGACGACGCGCTGATCGGGGTGAAGTCGACCGCCCTCCTCTTCCGCGACCAGACTCGGCCGTTTCTGTTCCTGTTCTATGGCGGCACCATCGTCTTCATGCTGCTGGCCGGCCAGGCCATGGGCTTCGGCTGGCCATATTACGCCGTCTATGCGCTGGCCGCCGCGCATCTGATCTGGCAGGCCGCGACCGTGAAGCTCGACGATCCGGCCGACTGCCTGTCCAAGTTTAAGTCGAACCGCGTCTATGGCTGGCTCGTGCTGGGCGCCGTCGCCTTCGGGCACCAGGCCATGGCGTTCTAGGCGGCTATGCCGCCGGCGGACACGGACTCCTTTATCCGCGCGCATACCGTGCCGGCCTCGCCGCCGCTGGTGCCCGAACTGAAGCTTTACCTCGCGACCGAGATCACGCCCTTGTGGCTGGCGACCGAGGCATGGCTGGCGCGCGAGGGGATCGAGCCGCCCTATTGGGCCTTCGCCTGGGCCGGCGGCCAAGCGCTCGCGCGCCATCTGCTCGACCGGCCGGACACCGTGAGGGGCAAGCGCGTGCTCGATTTCGGCGCGGGTTCGGGCTTGGTCGCCCTGGCGGCAGCGCGCGCGGGCGCCACGGTGGAGGCGGCGGAATTGGATGCGATGGCCGCCGCCGCGATTCGCCTTAACGCCGCGTTGAATGGTGTGGACCTATCCATCGCGACCGGCGACGTCATCGGCCGCGACGGCGGCTGGGACATCGTTTTGGCGGGCGACATGTTCTATGAGCGCAAGCTGGCGGCGGCGGCCTTGCCCTGGCTGCGCGGTCTGGTTGCGCGCGGCACCTTGGTCCTGCTCGGCGATCCCGGCCGGGCCTATCTGCCGGAAACGGGCCTCACGGAAGTCGCGGTCCACACCGTGCCGACGACGCGCGAGTTGGAAGACCGCGAGACGCGCGAAGGGCGCATCTGGCGGTTGAACGTCTAGTGGGATTCGATGCGGTAGCGCGCCAACGCATCGTCCACGGTCGCCATCGCCTTGGCGCGCCACGCGACCTTGGCCGCGGCCAGGCTGCCGAAGGGACCGATGCGCTCCTCGGGCTTGCCGTCGGCCGTCGCGTGGAAGCCGGTGTCTTTGTAGCTGCCGCCGACGACCCAGAACTCCGTGCCGCCCTCGCGCTCGATATGGAAACGTGCATTGCAGTTGTCGACCGAGGCGATGGACCTGGCGCGCCAGACGGCCTTGGCCTGCTCCAACGAGGGATAGGGCCCCAGCCGCTCCTCCAGCCCGCCGCCCACGATGCGTGCGAAATTCGTGTCCTCGTATTCGCCGCCGATGACCCAGTATGCCGTCATGCCTATCCGCCCGCTGGTCCGTTAATACCCATGGAATATGGTGGATTTGGCGACAAATTCTAGCGGCGCCTGTCACCACGGATATCCTCCCCCTCCCCTCCCCCTCCCTCGTTGTGGAGGGGTAGAAAGAATCCATAGCCCGCTCGCTTCTCCCGCTCCCCTACGACGGGCTTGAGCCGCGAAGCGGATCAAGGTCGGGGTGAGGAGGAATCTCATCGAACCACCCGCCTTGACC
>JBFXED010000044.1:0-24275 GCA_050180485.1 Alphaproteobacteria bacterium
GCAACTCGATGGCGCGGCGCAGATTTCCGCCCGCCTGTTCGGCGACGGAAAGGTCCTGATAGAGCCCCGCCTTGCCGACGTAGGATTCGGTTTCGGCCAACTTGACCGCTTCGGTCAGCTCCTCGCGAGCCTGCTTCACGCGGCCCAGGCGATAGGCCGCCATGCCGCGCTGGTGGAGCGCGATAATCTTTTCCGACCCCGTCAGCGTATCGGGAATAGCCCGCTCGGCGGTCGCCTTGTCGGCATCGACTTTGGTTTGCGACGGCTTGCTCTTTTCCAGAAGCGCTAGCACGTCTCGCACGCTGCGCGGCGGCGCGGGCGCCGCCGTGGAAACGGGCGCTTGCGGCAGCGCGGCCGATTGCTGCGCCGACGCGGAAGAGGCGGCGAATAAAAGCGCCAGCGGTGCGGCGTAAAGAACGCGGTGGATCGGTGATTGCATTCGACCGTCTCCCCGTTTGACGGGCCAGCGCAAGACCACACGGATTTATACGCCCGCATTTGAGCGCGTGGCAGACCCCGCCGCCTTAAACTTACATTAGCCGGCGGCCCGCACGGTGACGGCGGTCACTCCCGCTTGCCCCGCACGACGCGGCCGCTATGCTCCGCCGCCATGGCGCACACACCCGAGACCCTTTTCCGGCGCTTCGACGAGCTCGGAATCGCATACAAGAACCACAGTCATCCGCCCCTGTTCACCGTCGCGGATTCCAAGGCCTTGCGCGGTCAGTTGCCGGGCGGCCACTGCAAAAGCCTGTTTCTCAAGGACAAGCGCGGCGCGCTTCATCTGCTGGTGGCATCCGAGGACCGCGCGGTCGATCTGAAGCAGCTCAAGAAGCGGCTGGGCGTGGGCAATCTGTCCTTCGCCAGCCCCGACCTTCTTTATGAGGTGCTGGGCGTGAAGCCGGGCGCTGTGACGCCCTTCGGCCTGATCAACGACACGCAGAACCGCGTCCACGTGATGTTGGACAAGGGAATGCTGGCGCATGACCCGCTCAACTACCATCCCTTGGTCAACGACCAGACCACGGCGGTGTCACCGCGAGACCTGATCGCCTTCATCGAATCCTGCGGCCATATACCCGAGGTGATCGATTTGGACCTGGACTACGATCCTGCCGCTCCCGCGTCCTGAGCGGGGGTTGCAACGGGCCCCGGCGAGGGCCAATTATGTCCATGGATTCCGGAACATCCTCATAGAGCGGGTAGCATGGAAACGATCATCGGCGGCAAGCCGGCGGGCGCGGGCGGCTGGATCAAGGACAGCGATACGGCCGGCTTCATGGCCGACGTCATCGAGGTATCCCGCACGACGCCCGTCATCGTCGATTTCTGGGCGCCTTGGTGCGGCCCCTGCAAGCAGCTCGGCCCCCTGTTGGAGAAAGTCGTCAACGCGGCCAACGGCGCCGTGCGGATGGTCAAGATCAACGTCGACGAGAATCAGGAGCTGGCGCAGCAGATGCGCATCCAGTCGATCCCGGTCGTCTATGGCTTCAAGGACGGCCGTCCGGTGGACGGATTCGTGGGTGCCCAGTCGGAAAGCCAGATCCGCAGCTTCGTCGAGCGCCTGCTCGGCGGCGCCGAGGTCGGTCCCGATCCGATCGACGAGGCGCTGGAGCAGGCCAAGGCCGCGCTGGAGGCAGGCGATGCCGGCACCGCCGCCGCCATCTATGGCCAGGTCCTGCAGCACGACGCAGCCAATGTGAAGGCCATTGTCGGCATGGCGCGCTGCCGCATCGCAAGCGGCGATCTAGAACAGGGCAAGAAGATTCTGGACAGCTTGCCCAAAGAAGCCGCCAACGATCCCGACGCGGCCGCCGCACGCGCCGCCATCGAGTTGGCCGAGAAGTCCAAGGAGGCCGCAGGTCATCAGGGCGAATTGCAGGCGCGCCTACAGCGGGATGCAAACGACCACCAGGCGCGCTTCGACAACGCCATGGCGCTTTATGCCCAGAAGAAGACCGAGGAAGCCATCGACGAACTGCTCGAAATCATGCGGCGCAAGCGCGACTGGAACGAGCAGGGCGCACGCAAGCAGCTGGTGCAGATTTTCGAGGCGCTGGGTCCGGCTCATCCGCTGACCGTCGCGGGACGGCGGCGTTTGTCTTCGATTCTGTTCTCGTAAGCCAAGCGGCCGGACATATCGTGACGGAGCAGGATTTCGGCGCGACCTCCATCGCCTCGCGGCACGAATTGCCCGCGACCTTGCCGATCTTTCCGTTGGGCGGCGTGCTGTTGCTGCCGCGCGCGGAATTACCGCTGCACATTTTCGAGCTGCGCTACCGCGCCATGACGCGCGACGCACTGGCCAGCGACAATATCATTGGCATGATCCAGCCGGTCGACCCCAAGGCGGAAGGCGTGCAACCCACGGTCTATCCGGTCGGCTGTGCCGGGCGCATCACCAATTGCCGCAAAACCGACGACGGACGCTACCACTACACGCTGGTTGGTTTGTGCCGCTTCCGCGTCAAGGACGAGTTACCGCTCCATGACGGTTATCGCCGCGTGGACGCCGACTACGCGGCGTACGAAGCCGACCTGGCGCCGCCCGCGGACGGCGTGGACCGCGCGCGGCTGGTGGCGCTGCTGCGCCCCTATTGTGAGGCGCGCGGTTTGAGCGCCGATTGGAGCACGGTGGAGAAAACCGCCGACGAAAAGCTGGTTTCGGCGCTGGCCATGATGTGCCCCTTCACGCCCAGCGAGAAGCAGGCGCTGCTTGAGGCGCCGACCATCGCCGACCGCGTACGCGTGCTCGGCATGCTGATGGAAATGACTGTGGCCGGCAGCACGGATGCGCCGCCCGTGCGGCACTGAAGCCTCGCGGAACGAAACGGGCCGGACTACGATTGCGCGCAACGGAGTAACCCATGAGTACCGTCGATCCCAAGCTGCTCGAAATCCTGGTCTGCCCTCTGACTAAGGGCCCCCTGCGCTATGACCGCGAGAAGCAGGAATTGGTTAGCGAGAAGGCCGGCTTGGCCTACCCCATTCGCGACGGCATTCCGATCATGCTGGTCGACGAGGCGCGCAAGCTCGACGGCTGAGCCGTGAGCGATGAATTCGGCACCAAGCACTGGCCGGTCGAGATCCACGTGAAGAGCGCGGAGAAGCGGCTGGAGATCGACTTCGACGACGGTAGGAACTTTGCCCTGCCAGCTGAACTGCTGCGGGTGGAAAGCCCATCGGCCGAGGTGCAGGGCCATGGGCCGGGCGGCAAGACGCTCGTGCCCGGCAAGCGCAACGTCGGCATCGCGGGCGTCGATGCGGTCGGCAACTATGCTATCCGCATCCGCTTCGACGACGGCCACGATACGGGCATCTTCAGTTGGACATACTTACGCGAACTGGGCGAGCACCAGGACGAGATGTGGAACACCTATCTTGCCGCGCTGGCTGCGCGCGGCCTGAGCCGCGACAAGTAATTAAAGCTTTTCTCCGCGTACCAGACGTGGCAGGTCGCCTGCGATGCCCATCGCATCGCGCATGAAGAAACGCTTGAGCGGGGCAATCTCGTTGACCACGGCCAAGCCCAGATCGCGTACCATCTGCACCGGCGGGAACGCGGTCGAGAACAGACGGTTCAGCAAATCTGTGGTTGCCGCCAGCGCCAACCCATCGAAGCGGCGCCAACGTTCGTAGCGCTCCAGCACGCTCACATCGCCGAGATCGAGGCCGAGCCGCGCCGCATCCATCACCACTTCGGCCAAGACGGCCGCATCGCGCAGACCCAGATTGAAACCCTGACCCGCGATCGGATGGATCGCACGCGCCGCATCGCCCAACAGCGCAAGACGCGGCACGACATAACGATCAGCCAGGGTGAACGCGAGCGGATAGCTCCAGCGCGTACCTTCCAGCGTCATTGCGCCGAGATGGGGGCCGAAGCGGTTTTCGATCTCGCGCGCGAAGGACATGTCATCGAGACCGAGCATGGCGGGCGCCAGGGCAGCACGTTCGGTCCAGACGATGGAGGAGCGATTGCCGCGCAACGGCAGCACGGCCAGTGGCCCCGCGGGCAGAAATCGTTCATGCGCAACGCCGCGATGGGGGTTCTCATGCGCGATGGTGCAGACGAGGCCGGCTTGCGGATAAGACCACTCGGCGACGTTGATACCTGCCGCGCGGCGCATGGGCGAATGCCGCCCGTCGGCGGCGACAGCCAGTGGCGCGCGCACCGTGCGTCCGTCATCGAGCGTGGCGATCACATGGCCACGGCCGCGCTCCAATTGCACGACCGAAGCCGGTGCTAAAATTCGCACGGAGCGCAACGCCGCCAAATGTTCGCCAAGCGCGCGGCGGATCGCGCTGTTCTCGACGATGAAGCCGAGCGGATCACGGCCCAGCGCCGCATGGTCATAGTGAAGGAAAAGCGGCGAGTCGCGATCCGAGACGCGGATTTCAAGGATTGGCTCCGCTTCGGCCGCCAAGCACGGCCACAGACCGATGCCATCCAGCGCGCGCATGGCGCCGAAGGCGATGGCGGAGGTGCGGCCGTCGTAGGCGAGTGTCCGCGTCTCGGCCGGTCGCTCGCGGTCGATCAAAACAACCTCTAAACCCGCGCCGCCCAACGCCGCTGCCAGGGTCTGGCCGGCCATGCCGCCGCCGACGATCAGCAAATCCGCCTGGATCATGATTTCAGGTCTCTATTCCTATAATCCGGCCAAAACTGGCCCGATCCAATCACAGAGCATGCCTCGGAGCCAGCCTTGGCCCCTGCCAATGTGTTAGCGAGGCCTGTTGCGGTTCCGGATTAACAATTGGCCTAGATGCTGTATATTAAAAGAAGAATCGAGCCCCAGGGGATGGGTCTCGTGACGGTTTTCCGCGCCTCGCTTACACTTGGGGTGGGAGGTGGCCGTCTCGGACCCGAGAGGCACCTGAATGGCAACAGCCGTAAAAGTGGCCGGCCGCCGCACCGCCGGCAAGAATGTCGAGCAGTTCCTGCGCCGGCGTCTGGTCGAACTGCGCGGCGCGGCCTGGCTGGCGGGGGCTTTGGCGCTTCTGCTGGCGCTCGTGTCCTTCCATACCACCGATCCGTCGCTGAACCAGGCGACCGCGGTGCCGACACATAATTTGCTTGGCCTGCCGGGCGCCTATCTGGCCGATCTTCTGCTCCAGACGCTCGGCATCACGAGCCTCCTGATCGTGGCGGGCTTCACCATCTGGGGCGCGCGCATCGTCCTGCATAAGGAGCCGCCGGCGCTCTGGCTGCGCCTCACGCTTCTGCCCATCGGAATCGCGCTGGCCGCCGCCGTCTTGGCCGCTTTGCCCGTACCGGGCTTTTGGCCCTTGGCAAGCAGCTTCGGTGGTTTCGCCGGGCTTTTGATCCTCGATCGGCTGGCAACCCTGATCGCACTTGTCGGCATCCCCGCGCCCGTCGCCGTTGCGGCCATCGTCCTATTGCCGCTGGCGGTGCTGGCGCTTATGCAGCCGCTCTGCTTCGGCCGTGCGCAGCTTGCCTGGGCCGGCCGCCGCGTTGTCGCGGGCCTGTTGGCGCTCGCGCGCTTCCCCCTCACCCTGCTGCGCCGCCGTGGCGCGAGTTTCGCGACCTTGGCCAGCGAGTTGCGCGGCGCACTCGGCCGCGCCGAGGAGCGTGCATCGGCCGACGGCCCTGGCGTCACCGTCACGCGCGCCCTCCCCAGCTTTGATAATGATGACGAGGACGAGGACGACGCGTCCGAAGCCGCATCCGAGCCCAGGGCACCCAAGGTGCGTAAGCCCAAGGTTAAGCCCAAGCAGACCGCCATGGTCTTCAATGGCGACGACCGCGAGCTGCCACCCCACGATCTGCTTCAGCCACCGGAAGAATCTTCTGGCAAGAAGATCGATCAGGACGCGCTGACCCAGAACGCGCGCCTGTTGGAATCGGTGCTGACCGATTTCGGCGTGAAGGGCGAAATCCTGAAAGTGTGGCCGGGCCCTGTTGTTACCCTCTACGAACTGGAGCCAGCGCCCGGCACCAAATCCTCGCGCGTGATCAGTCTCGCCGACGATATCGCGCGCTCGATGAGCGCCGTGTCGGCGCGTGTGGCGGTCATTCCTGGCCGCAACGTGATCGGCATCGAGCTGCCCAACGCTCAGCGCGCGCGTGTCTATTTCCGCGAATTGCTGGGTTCGGACAGTTTCGAAGGCATCGACGGGTTGCCGCTGGCGCTGGGCAAGGATATTGGCGGCACGCCTATCGCCGTCGATTTGGCCAAGATGCCGCATCTCCTGATCGCAGGCACCACGGGCTCGGGCAAGTCGGTCGCCCTCAACACCATGATCCTGTCGCTGCTCTATCGCCTGACACCGGAGCAGTGCCGTCTGATCCTGATCGATCCCAAGATGCTGGAACTGTCGGTCTATGAAGGCATCCCGCACCTTCTCACGCCCGTCGTTACCGACCCGCGCAAGGCCGTTGTCGCGCTGAAATGGACCGTGCGTGAGATGGAAGACCGCTACCGCGCCATGTCTCAGTTGGGCGTGCGCAACATCGCCAACTACAATACGCGCCTGTCGGAAGCGCGGCGTAAGGGCGAAGTCCTGATGCGCAAGGTGCAGACCGGCTTCGACAGCGAAAGCGGCAAGCCTGTGTTCGAGGACCAGCCGCTCGATTTGCGCCCCCTGCCCTTCATCGTCGTGGTCGTCGACGAAATGGCAGACCTGATGCTAGTCGCGGGCAAGGACCTGGAAGCCGCCGTGCAGCGCTTGGCCCAGATGGCGCGCGCCGCGGGCATCCATTTGATGATGGCGACCCAGCGCCCCTCGGTCGACGTCATCACCGGCACGATTAAGGCCAACTTCCCGACTCGTATCAGCTTCCAGGTCACTTCCAAGATCGACAGCCGCACTATCCTGGGCGAACAGGGTGCCGAGCAGCTCTTGGGTCAAGGCGACATGCTGTACATGGCCGGCGGTGGACGCATCACGCGCATCCACGGTCCATTCGTCTCCGACCAGGAGGTCGAGGGCGTGGTCAATTTCCTCAAGAGCCAGGGCGAGCCCGAGTATCTGGAAGAGGTCACGGAGGACGATTCGGCCAGCGTCGGCGGCGACGGCGGCGGGGGCGGCGACGGCGAGGACGATCTCTACGATCAGGCCGTGGCCCTGGTCGCGCGCGAGCGCAAGGCCTCCACCAGCTTCATCCAGCGCCATTTGCAGATCGGCTACAACCGCGCCGCGCGCATCGTCGACCGGATGGAAAGCGAGGGCTTCATCAGCGCCGCCAACCATGTCGGCAAGCGCGAGGTTCTGGGCGGCGGCGGGGAGTCCCGGACAGCCTATCGCTGAGGCCGCCCCCTGGCGAAAAGGGCCTTCAACCCCTATCTACTTCCCATGACCAAGCTCCTCGGCGCCCTTTGCGGCGCCTTTATCATGCTCGCCGCGTCCGCCGCCTCGGCCGCCCCGGCAGCCCCCAAGGGCAAGCCCCTGTCGGACGCCGATCGCGCCGATATCCAGCGCGTGCAGGATTATCTGAACGGCGTGCGCACGATGAAGGCCAAGTTCATCCAGACCGACCCCAACGGGAAGTCCGTCAGCGGCATCGTTTCCATGCAGCGTCCGGGCAAGATGCGCCTGGAATACGATCCGCCGATTCCCATGCTGGTCGTGGTGACGGGCATCTGGGTGATCTACGAGGACACCGAGTTGCACGAAGCCACCTATGTGCCGATCGATTCCACGCCCGCCAGCTTCCTGCTGAAGGAGAACATCCAGTTCGGCAAAGACGTGCACGTCCTGTCGTTGGATCGCGGTCCCGGCGTGATCCGCATGACCGTCTCCGACAAACGCGATCTGGGCTCTGGCGCCCTGATCTTGACCTTCAGCGACAAGCCCATGGTCCTGCAGAAATGGACCGTGATCGATTCCTTGGGCCAGACCACCGAGGTTGCCCTGCAGGACACGAGGTTCGGCGTCAACTTCCCACCCGCGACGTTCCAATACGTCGACAAAGGCCCGAACAAGCAGGAACGCAACTAGCCGTTAGTCTGCGCGGAACGGACGAAGGAGAAGACGCGGCAGCGTCTCTTCGGCCGCGCCCTCCGTGCCGATTTCCATTCCGGACGTTCGCGGCGTCGCGCTACGTGAGTGGAACACGCGGTCCCATACCGACAGGACCGTGGCGTAATTCGAATCCGTATCGCGCCGCACGGCGTGGTGATGTACCCAATGGATCGAGGGCGTCACCACGAGCCATGACAGCGCGCGCTCGAAGCGCACGGGCAACCGGACATTCGAGTGATGGAACAGGGCGGCCACGAACACCAACGCCTCGAAAGCGACGACCGACCCCAGCGGAATTCCCAACAGGATGATCGGCACGGTGCGGATCAGCGCCGACAGCACCACCTCGCCGAAATGGAAACGACCCGCTGTGGTTGTGTCGAGAAACCGGTCCAGATGGTGCACGCCGTGGAAGCGCCACAGGAAGGGCACGCGGTGGTTCGCCCGATGCCACAGATAGATCCACAGATCGAGCACGAGCAGGTCGAGCGCGAATCCCGTCCAGCCGGACCAGGGGCGCCAGCCCAAGCCCTGCGCGGACGCCCACACCGTGACCGGAATGACAATCAAGGGCCCTAACGCAGCGTTGATGGCCCAAAAGACACCGTTGCGCGCGAGGCGGCGCGGGTCGCCCAGCCAGCGCCGGTGCGCGCCATCAGCCCCATCGCGCCGGGGAACCGCCGGCGCCAACCGTTCCGCCAGAAACAAGAAGGCGAACCACGCCCCGACGGCGATCCCCTTGTAAGCCAGCAGCGGTTCGGCCAACGCGTCCACCCCCACCAGTTACGGTTCCGCGGCTCCGCCGGCAAGCGTGCCTTGCCCCGCGTGAAGCTTGCGTGATAGCGAATCCGTCATGGGCACTTCGCTTCCCCTTGGCCAGACGAGCGCGCCTCCGGATGCGCCGTTGGTTGGCATTTCGGCCTGCGTACGGGCCATCGGCCCGCACCCGTTCCATGCAGCCGGCGACAAGTATGTCATCTCGATCTCGCATGGCGCCGGGGCGCTTCCGGTTATCCTGCCCTCGCTCGGCGGCTGGTACGAACCCGTTGGTCTGCTGGAACGCATGGACGGACTGTTGTTCACCGGCAGCCCATCGAACGTCGAACCGCATCTTTACCAAGGCACGCCGAGCGTGCCGGGCACCGATCACGATCCGCATCGCGACGCCACCACATTGCCGCTGATCCGCGCAGCGATAGAAACGGGCGTGCCGCTGCTTTGCATCTGTCGCGGCATACAAGAATTGAACGCGGCCTTGGGCGGCACGTTGCATCAGCGCATTCAGGAAATTCCGGGGAAGCTCGATCACCGCGAGCGGCCGGAGCTTGAAACCGCGCAACGCTATGCGCCCGTCCACGACATAGCGCTCGTGCCCGGCGGATTCTTCGCCAGCCTGTCCGGTGCGGCCTCGCTGCACGTGAACTCGCTCCATGCCCAAGGTATTGACCGCCTGGCCGACCGGTTGTGCGTGGATGCGACGGCGCCGGACGGCATCGTCGAGGCCGTCACGGTGAAGGATGCGCGCGGCTTCGCGGTCGGCGTGCAGTGGCATCCCGAATGGCGCTTCTGGGAAAACGCGGTGTCGCGCGCGCTCTTCGCGGCCTTTGGCGATGCGTGCCGCGCCCGCGCCGCGCGCCGGAAGACCGGACGCCGCGCTGTTGCTTGAGGATAATGAGGCATGCGCTTATTGCATGCCTGATATGTATTTTGCGCGCGTCTAGGGTGCCTTCGGGTTCTTAAGTCATAAGCCATGGAGCGGCCCGGGTCGCAAGACCGGGTCGCCCGAGGGCGGCTCCCCTGACGCCCCTCGGGCTCCGAAAGGAAGCTTCGGGCGCCCGGTCTTCCCCCCGACCGGGCGCCCTCATTTTTCACGCGCTGACCAAAAATACCGTTAAATATCAAATCGATATAAGAATCGCGCCAGGCCGCGCCAGCGGCTATAACGGCGCGCCCTCCCCAAGGATCGTCCCATGGCCCTACGCATCGCCACCTGGAACATCAATAGCGTCCGCCGCCGCCTGGACGGGTTGGCGCGCCTGGCTGCGGAGGCCAAACCCGACGTCATCTGCCTGCAGGAGACCAAGGTCCAGAACGACGACTTCCCGCGCGAGGCGGTAGAAAAGTTGGGTTACCGCCACCTCTTCATCCACGGGATGAAGGCCTACAACGGCTTGGCCATCCTGTCGCGCAAGCCGATGACGAAAATGGAATCTCGTCTTTGTGTCGGTCGCGAGGATTGCCGCTACGCCTCGGCGATCATCGATGGGGTCGAGATCCACAATTGTTACGTGCCCGCCGGCGGCGACATTCCCGACATCAAACTGAACGATAAATTCGCCCACAAGCTCGATTTCCTGGCTGAGCTTGAAACGTGGTGGACAGCGCGCCGCGCGCCAAAAGCCAAGGCCATCCTTGTCGGCGATCTGAACGTGGCGCCGCTCGAAACCGACGTGTGGTCACACAAGCAGCTTCTCGACGTTGTCAGCCACACGCCCGTCGAGGTCGAGCATCTCTCCCGCGTGACCAAGGCCCATGACTGGGTCGACGCCGTGCGCCATTTCATCCCGCCGGAGCAGAAGCTTTATTCCTGGTGGAGCTATCGCAACCGCGACTGGAACGCGTCCGACCGCGGCCGACGCCTTGACCATGTCTGGGTCACGCCGGCCATGAAGGCGTCGCTCAAGAGCGCGAAAATCCTGCGCGACGCGCGCGGCTGGGACGATGCGTCCGACCACGTGCCGGTGGTGGTCGAGATCAAATGACGGTCAGGCGCGCACGCGCCGGATGAAATAGCGGCCGGGTTCGATGCCGGGCGGCAACGGCAGTTCCTCCCAACGCGCCGCGCGCATCACCTGATCCCCCACGACGATGCCTCCCGGCGCCATTAGTGCGTCGATCAAGGGCGCGATCGCGGCGCCGAGCGCTTGGCTTGCGGCTTCGTCGCCGCTGCCGATATCGGCATGGCAGATCGCGACCTTGCCGCCCAGCGTCGATGCAGCTTGAACGAGCGTCACACGGAAATCGCCGAGCAGAAGGTGCGCTGCGTCGGGAACGCAGGCCGGATGGGCGGCAACATGCCGATCGAACGCGAAAATCTCGCGTCCCTTCGCCCGGTCGCGCAAATGATCGTAAGTCCGGCCGTTGCCGAGGCCCACCTCGATGACCGGACCCGGAAGCGGCGCGGCCAGCGTGACCGCGCGGTCGATACAGGCGCGCTGTGCCTCCAGCCGCCGGATGAAGCTGTCGAGACGGCTCACGACTGCTTGGACAGGGCCGCGAGCTGCTGGTTGGTGCGGTCGAGGCGGCGCGCCAGTTCGCGCATGATCTCCACCGCCATCTGCGGAAACTCCTTCACCATGCGAAGGAACAGGTCCTTGGAGATCTTGAGCGCCACCAGCTTGTCCACGGCCACCACCGTCGCCGTGCGCGGCACGTCGCACAGGACGGCGATCTCGCCGATGATGCTGTGCTTGCCGATGGTGGCCACCTTCCGCTGGGTATCGCCGGCATCGATCACCACATCGGCTTGGCCATCCAAAACGATATAGGCCGCGTCGCCCATATCGCCTTGGCGGAAAATCGTTTGGCCCTTGGCATAGGTCAGCCGCTCGCTGGTGAAGGCCAGGAGCTTGAGCTTGGACGGCTCCAGATTGGAGAAGAGCGGAATCCGCCGGAGCGCGTCGACTTCTTCGTTGATACTCATGTCGTCCTCCGTACCCCCGCTACTCGTCCTTCAGCATCGCGTGGAACGCGGTGCCCGGCTTGTCCAAATCCTCGTAACGGCCTTGCTCGATGACGCGGCCGCCCTGCATGACAACGACCCGGTCGAAGGACCGCGCCAGGCTGGCCCGGTGCAATGCCCAGATCAGCCCGCCCGAGCGGAAGGTTTCCATCAGACCATTGAGAATGCGTGACTGCGTCTGGCCGTCCAAGGACGCCGTCGCCTGATTCACGATCATGATGTCCGGATTCTTCATCAGGCAGCGCGCGATGCCCAGCTTCTGCCGCTGGCTCGACGACAGACGCGATCCACCGACGCCAACGTGGAAGTCCAACCCCGCCTGCATCACCTTTGCACGCAGGTCGAGCGTCGTCAGCACTTCGGAAACAAGCTCGCCGATGCGCGCCTGGCCTTCGGCCTGGCCGTAGGCCAGCTTGCCGAACAGGATATTGTCCTGGAGCGTGGACGCGGCATTGTAGGTGTTGGCGTCGAAGAACTCGATCGAGCCGCGCAGATCTTCCGGAAGCTCGGCCGCGAACAGCTTGCGTGCCTCGAGGATGCGTGCTTCGAACGCCGCATCGATCAAGCCCAAGCGGTGCCTGGCGTTGATCAGCTTGAACGGAAGCGTCAGAAGACGCGCGCGATCCTCGGCCGCCATGGCGGCGGGCTCGACGCCCTCCGTACGCGTTACCAGCGCCTGGAACTCCGGCAGATCGTCCGAGCTGATGAAACTGAACTGCTCGAAGAATTGGTGTCCCGGCGGTAGGCCCGAGAACAATTCCACCATTGTCTCCGCCACTTTGCGGCCCATGACGATGAGGTCGTTCGTCAGTCCGGCCTTGTCGAGGACCTGGAGCACGTATTTGTTCGTGGCCAGGGCGTCGTCGGCGAAAGCGCCACCCGTGGGCGTGCCAAACAGCAGGTTCTCCGCGAGCGATGCGTTCTCGTTGTACTTGCCGGCGTCGAAAGGCTCGACCAAGGCCGCGAGCGAAGGATCGGAGGCCAGGCGCTCCTTGAGCGCCGCGCGCGCCTTGAGGATGGACTCGGCCAAATCCGCGCGGCGGGCCGGATCGATCCGGCCGCGCAACCCCATGTGATAGATGTCGTCGTCCATGCCAACCAGGTCGAGAAGCTTGAGCGCTTTCTGCTCCAGCTCGTCCGGTCCCGCGACGCCGGCGGCTTCGTAGTCGATCCAATCGGCCAGAATGTCGTAAGGCGTGTTGCCGGATTGCACGGCCCAATACTTCACCCGCTCGCGCTCGCGCTTGCCGGCCTCATCCAGTTCAGGCTCGCGCAGCGGGCGGTGTTTCAGGCTGTAATACAGATTGTCGCGCACGCTGGCGCCCAACATGTGCGCGGCGTGCGAAACATAGGCAATACGGCGGCCCGTGATGGATTCGGGCAACGGCACCACGTTCTGTCCGCCGACCATGATGCTGCCGCCGGTCGGTGCCAAAAGCCGCGCAAGCACGAGCGGTAGTTCGTCCTTACCGCTTGTGCCGTCGCCTACGATGGCAACCTTCTCCGTCAGCGGCGCGGTAAAACTGACGCCATCGAGGAATTTAACCGCGCCGCCTTCGGTCAGCGTCACGCTGGACAGTGTATAGTCGCCTTGAAGCCGCACGCCTTCCGGTGGATCGTCATCCAAGACCTTGATGTCGACCAGATCGGGTGGCTGGAACTGGCCAATCACCTGCTCGTACTTGATGCGGATGTCTTCCTTCTGCTGGTAGTAATCCAGCAGTTCCTTCCACGGACCGGCCAGATCCTTCTGCGCGGCGATGACCGCGACCAGCGCACCGATATCGACGCGGCCCTGAAACACCAGATAGCCGCCGATCGAGTAGAACAGGAACGGCGTCAGCTGGTTGATCGAGTTGTTGAGAAATTTGGCCAGGAACTTGAGCTGATAGATGTCGTAGCGGATCTTGTAGATCGTGCCGAGCCGGTGCGAGAAGTCCGCGCGCTCGCGCGCCGAGGTATCGTGGGCGTGGACGTCCTGGATGCCCGCGATGGTTTCGCCGATGCGGTCGGCCAAGCTGCGCACCGTCTGCACACGGCGCTTGGCCAACTGGTTTACGCGCTTCTGGATGCGCGGGATGACGTAGATCTGCACCGGATAGAAGGCCAGCGCGGCGGCGCCGAGGATCGGGTCCTGCACCAGGATGAAGATCAGCGGCACGATCAGAAGTCCGCCCTGATAGATCGGCTGGACGAACGCGTCGCCGATGAAACCACCCATGGGTTCCACTTCGGACGTGATCATCGGGATCGTCTCGCCCGACGACATCTTTTTGAAATGCGGCAGGGGGAACCGGAGGATGCGCACGTACAGCTCGTAGCGCAGGCGGCGCAGCATCCGCTCGCCCAGCCGGCCCTTGTAGACATTGATGTAGAACTTGAAGCCGCCGTTGATCAGCGTCAGCGCCAGGAAGATCGCGCACAGCACGAACAGATAGTGGTGCGCGTTGAGCGAAACGCCCTGGATGACATGGGCCGGATAGGAGCCCAGCGAGCCGTCCTTTACGTGGACGGCCACGTCCTTTAGGTGGTTGATAATCAGCTTGGGCAGGTCGTAGGAATAATATAGGAACGGATAGGAAACGGCGGCGAGCAACAGCAAGGTGATCTGCTCGCGCTTGGAATGACGAAGGATGAAGCCGTACAGACTTTTCGGCATGTGACCGGCACCCCCGTCGTCCCGGCATTTTTCGCGCATCCAGCGGGAAAACGTCATATTTTCCCAACGCGTCGGGGCCTACGCTAAGAGCCGATAAGAACAAAGACAACCTTTCTGAGCCCCGAGGGGCTGTGCCATAGTCCGCGCGATCTCTTTGGGGTGCGGAGACTCTGGGGGAGAACCCGATGACACGCGGTACGGGCGGCGCCCGTGTTCTGATTTACAGCCACGACAGCTTCGGCCTCGGCCATCTGCGCCGTTGCCGGGCCATCGCGCATTCGCTCGTGCGCGCCAACCGCGACATGTCTGTCCTGATTCTATCGGGCTCGCCCATTATCGGCAGCTTCGACTTCCGCACCCGCGTCGATTTCGTGCGCGTGCCGGGCGTCATCAAGCTGCGCAACGGCGAATACACCTCCCTGAGCCTGCACCTGGACGTACAAGAGACGCTGGCGCTGCGCGCCTCGATCATTCGCCACACGGCCGAGATCTTCGAGCCGGACCTGTTCGTCGTCGACAAGGAGCCGCTCGGCCTGCGCGGCGAGGTGCGCGAGACCCTGGAGATGCTGAAGGACCGCGGCACGCCGCTGGTGCTCGGCCTGCGCGACGTGATGGACGAGCCCTCGCTTCTCGCGCCCGAATGGGAGCGCAAGGGCGTGACGCCCGCCTTGCGCGACCTCTATGACGAGATCTGGGTCTACGGCCTGCCGCAAATCTGCGATCCCCTGGAGGGAATCGAGTTGCCCTGGTCGGTCTACCGCAAGGTCACCTACACCGGCTATCTCGGCCGCGACCCCATGGCCGACCGGCCTCCGTCGCTGAACGCCTCGCTCGTCAACGAGCCGTTCCTTCTGGTCACGCCGGGCGGGGGCGGCGACGGCGGCGAGCTGATCGATTGGGTCCTGTCGGCCTACGAGGTTGACAAGAAGCTGCCGTTGCCTGCGCTCGTGGTCTTCGGTCCCTTCATGCAGCCAGAGCAGAAGGCTGTGTTCCAAGCCCGGGTGGATGCGCTGCCGCGCGTACGCGCCATCACCTTTGACGCCCATATCGAGGACCTCTTGGCCCGCTCCGCGGGCATCGTGGCCATGGGTGGCTACAACACGTTCTGCGAGATCCTGTCCTTCGACAAACCTGCCCTGATCGTGCCGCGCACCCTGCCGCGGCGCGAACAGATGATCCGCACCGCCCGCGCGCAGGATCTGGGCCTGATCAAGATGCTGGTTGACGACGGCGTGCGCGATCCATGGCGCATGGCGACCGCGTTGCGCCATTTGCCGCAACAGGCGCGGCCGTCCGACGTCGTCGTGCCGGGGCTTCTCGACGGGCTCACAAGCGTGAACCGGCTGGCCGGCCGTTGCATCGCGGCCGCTCCGCAACCGCGGGTGGTGGCGTCGCAACAAGGCCTCTGAGGCCGCGCGGGAATCATGGCCGCGCCGGTTGCGTTCATCCTCAAGGGCTATCCGCGCCTGTCCGAGACCTTCGTCGCGCAAGAGATCCACGCGCTCGAGCAGCGCGGCCTCGACATCCGCATCTTCTCCATGCGCCACCCGACCGACCGCGCGGTCCATCCGATCCACCGCGAGATCAAGGCGCCGGTCTCTTATCTGCCCGAATATCTACACGATGCGCCTTTGCGCGTCTGGCGCGCCTGGCGCGCGATGCGGCGGACACCGAATTATCACGCTGCGCGCGCCGCATTCCTGGCCGATTTGCGCCGCGATCCCACGCCAAACCGCATCCGCCGCTTCGGCCAGGCCTTGGTGCTGGCCCATGAACTGCCCCAGGAGATCGGCGCATTGCACGCCCATTTCCTGCACACGCCCGCCTCGGTCGCACGCTATGCCGCGATCCTGACGGGACTGAACTGGACCTGCTCGGCCCACGCCAAGGACATCTGGACCACGCCCGAATGGGAAAAGCGCGAAAAGCTGGCCGGCATGGCCTGGCTCGTGACCTGCACCGATGCGGGCCGCGCGCACCTGGCCGCGCTGGCGCCCTCGGCGAAAAAAGTCGAACTTGTCTATCACGGGCTCGATCTCGCGCGCTTCGCGCCCCAGCCAGTGCCACGCATCACAGCAACGACACCCGTGATCCTGTCGGTCGGACGCGCGGTCGAGAAGAAGGGCTTCGATGATCTTCTGTCCGCCCTCGCCGCGCTGCCGTCCGCGCGCGACTGGCGCTTCGTCCATGTCGGCGGTGGCCCCCTGCTGCCCGAACTCATGCGTCAGGCCGCGCAAGCCGGCATCGCGACGCGCCTCGAATGGCGCGGCGCCTTGCCGCAGGACGAAGTGCTGCGTCTCTATCGCGAAGCCGACCTGTTCGTGCTGCCCTCGCGCGTGGCCGGCAACGGTGACCGCGACGGGCTGCCCAATGTGCTGATGGAGGCGCAGAGTCAAAGTGTGGCTTGCGTGTCCACGCGCGTGTCGGGGATTCCGGAGCTGATCGTGGATGGCGAAACGGGCGTGCTGGTGCCGCCTGGCGATGCGCCTGCCCTCGCGCGGGCGATCGAAAGCCTGCTGATCGATCCCGCCGCGCGCGCGCGCCTAGGTCAAGCGGGACAGGCGCGCGTCACGGCGCATTTCTCCCACGCCGGCGGCATCGACATTCTGGCGGCGAAATTCGGTTTGCCATGCACATCGCCTTCCACGCGCCGCTGAAACCCCCCGATCATCCTGTGCCTTCGGGCGACCGGCTGGTGGCGCGGCTCTTGATCGCCGCCTTGACGCGTGGCGGACACACCGTTGATCTGGCCACACGTTTGCGCACATGGGACGGCACGGGTAACGCGACGCGCCAGGCGCGCATCCGCGAGACCGGCGCGCGCACGGCGGCGCGGCTCCTGCGCCTCTACCGTGCGGCCCCGCCCGAGGCGCGACCTCAGGTTTGGTTCACCTATCACCTCTATCATAAGGCACCCGACTGGCTAGGGCCGGCGGTCGCCGATGCGCTGGGCATTCCGTATTTGGTCGCCGAGGCCTCCATCGCCAACAAACAGGCCGGCGGACCATGGCGCATGGGGCACGAAACCACGATCAAGGCCATCGCGCGCGCCGATGCGATCATCTCGCTCAACGAAGCCGACGAGGAAGGCCTGCGCCCGTGGGTCGCCGCCGAATCGCGGCTGCATCGCTTGGCGCCATTCCTCGATCCGACACCGTTCAACGTCGCACAGGTTGCCCGCGCGCGCCATCGCGCGGAACTCGCCCGCGACCATGGCTTGGACCCCGCACAACCCTGGCTTGCCGTCGTTGCCATGATGCGCGCCGGCGACAAGCTGCGCTCCTACGCGCTTTTGGCGGAGGCGCTGCGGCGCGTGATCGACAAGCCCTGGCAGCTCGCGGTCGCAGGCGATGGGCCCGCGCGGCCTGAGGTCGAGCAAGTCCTGTCCGCCCTGGGGCGCGAACGGGTGCGTTTCGTCGGCCGCCTCGACGAGGCGGCGCTGCCCGGCTTCTATGCCGCCTCGGACCTTTATGTATGGCCCGCCATGCGCGAGGCTTTCGGCATGGCGCTTCTGGAAGCACAGGCTAGCGGTTGCCCCGTGGTCGCGGGCGCGGAGGGCGGCGTGCCCGGCATCGTCCATGACGGCAAGACCGGCCTGCTGACCCCGCCCGGCGATGCGGCGGCATTCTCGCGCGCGGTCGCGCGGATGCTCGACGACGAGAACCTTCGCCGCCGCATGGGCGCGGATGCGATGCGGTGTGTCGCGGCCCATCACGGCATCGACGGGGCGGTGCGCGCGCTCGGCGCCATCCTCGCGCGGGTCACGCGAGGCGCGGCATGACCGCTCTCATTCTCATCCGCCACGGACCGACCGAGTGGAACGAGATCGGCCGCGTCCAGGGCCGTACCGACATTCCCTTGTCCGAAGCCGGACGCGCGCGGGTGAAAAGTTGGCGCGTGCCCGCGCCGCTTCTCGCCCATGCTTGGATCGCAAGCCCGCTGGCCCGCGCGCGTGAGACGGCCGAGATCCTGGCAGGGCGCGCGCCCATGCTGGAACCGCGCATCGCTGAGATGCATTGGGGCGAATGGGAAGGCGAGACGCTGGAAAATCTGCGCACCCGCTACGGCGACGCCATGGTGGAGAACGAGGCCAAAGGCCTCGACTTCCGCGCCGTGGGCGGCGAGAGCCCACGCGACGTCTGCGCGCGCATCGCCGCGTTCTTCGCCGAGCGGGCGCGCACCGGCCAGGACACGGTCGCCGTCAGCCATAAAGGCGTGATCCGCGCGACGCTGGCGCTCGCCACCGGCTGGGACATGACCGGAAAGCCGCCGGCCGATCTGGATTGGCATTGCGCCCATGCGTTCACGCTCGGCGCGGGCGGCGCCATCCAGCCCGCACGCCTCAATATCCGGCTCATGCCGTGAGCAAGCGCGTCATGATCTATGTCCAGCATCTGCTCGGCAGCGGCCATCTGCGCCGCGCCGCTTCGCTCGCGCGCGCCTGCGCAGCGGCGGGCATGGACACGTTTCTGGTCTCCGGCGGGCGTCCTATCGGTGATCTGGATTTCGGCCAAGCGTCGTTCCTGCAGCTTCCGCCCGCCGCCGCGCGCGATGGGAATTTTTCCAGCCTGATCGACGAACGCGGCACGGACGTGGACGCTGCATGGCAGGCCATGCGGCGCGACGCACTCCTGACAGCATTCGCGAAATTCCACCCCGATGCGCTGGTGACGGAAACTTATCCGTTCGGGCGGCGGCAGATGACGTTCGAGTTGGCGCCGCTTCTCGACGCCGCTTGGTCTATGCGTCCGCGACCGCTGGTTGTCTCCTCGGTGCGCGACATCCTGCAAGCGAAGTCCGGCAAGGTTTCGGATCAGATGGCTTCCATCGCGCGGCGCTTCGATCATGTCCTCGTTCATGGCGATCCGGACTTCGTTGCCCTCGATGAGAGCTTTCCGCTCAATGCCGTGATCGCCGCCAAGCTCGCCTATACCGGCTACATCGCCGAACCTACTGAACCACGCGGGCAGGCGGGCGATCCAGGTTGGGACGAGGTGATCGTTTCGTCCGGCGGCGGCGCGGTCGGCGCAGCGTTGCTAGCGACCGTCATAGCCGCCCGTCCTCTCTCGACAACCGCATGTGGCGCCACTTGGCGCCTTCTCGCTGGAAGCGAATTGCCGGCGGATGATTTCGCGCGATTGCGGGCGGCGGCGCCACGGGGCGTCATCGTCGAGCGCGCACGCCCGGATTTCCGCCGCCTCTTGGCCAATGCCCGCCTGTCCGTCTCGCAGGCCGGATATAATACTGTGATGGAGATTCTCGCCACCCGCGTGCCCGCCGTGCTGGTTCCTTTCGCCGGAAATGGACAGACCGAACAGCCGATGCGCGCCGATCTGTTGCGCGCACGCGGCCGCGCTGAATTGGTCACGGAGAGTGCTCTCACGCCGACCACGCTTGCCGCGGCGATCGACCGTGCCCTGGCCATACCGGTCTCCGAGATCGCGCTGAAGCGGGACGGCGCGGAGGAAAGCGCGCGGCTGATCGCCGCGTGGCTTGCCGGAAAGGCGGCGACAGCATGAACACGTGGGACCTGCTGACGCGCGAGTTGGATCTCTGGGGCCAAGCTGGAAAGACGGCCGATTTCTGGTGGCGGGACGACGACGCCCATGAGCCCTCGCCGGCCCTCGACCGGCTGGCCGCGACCGCGCGGGGCGCCCCCATCGGCTTGGCCGTGGTGCCCGCCAAACTTGCCGATGCGCTTTCTCAAGTTATTGATAAATATGTCAATTTAGCCGTTTTACAGCACGGCTATTCACACCAGAACTATGCCAGCCCCACCGACGCCAAGATCGAGCTAGGTCCCCAGCGGCCTTTGGCCCATACGCTCGGAGACCTCGCCACCGGCTGGGCGCGCCTGGAGGCTGTTTTCGGTCACCGCGCCCTGCCCGTCCTGGTGCCGCCCTGGAACCGGCTGGCGCCCGGCCTGGTTCCGCTGCTGCCGGAGATCGGCTATCGCGGCCTGTCGATCTATGGTGCCCGCAGCCGGCCCGAACCCGTCCCCAACCTGGCCCAAGTGAACACCCACGTGGACATCATGGATTGGCGCGGCAGCCGCGGCTTTCTAGGCGACGATGCCGTGCTGGGTCGCGCGGTGGATTTCCTGGGGCGCCGCCGCACGGGACAGATCGATGCGAACGAGCCGACGGGCATCTTGAGCCACCATCTGGTCCATGACGACGCCTGTTGGATATTCCTCGAACGCTTCGTCGCGCTGATCGAAGCCCACGGCGCGGCACGCTGGCGGCGTCCGGCGGATTTGTTCCGCCCTCGCCCTGTCGCGCCCCGGCGCGCGCGGCCGATGGAAAAGAGCGCATGAGCATCCACCGCTACGACAAACACAGCGTACGCGCCGATCTGCGCCGCGCGGCCATGGGCCTGATCCTGACCGTGGGTCCGATGCTGCTCCTGGGCGACAGCGCCGTGGCCTTGGCCATCCTGGGTGTGTTGGCCCTTTTGTTCCTGGCCTTCGGCCTGCGCACCGTGCTGCGCGGCATGACGCTGGTTCATGTCACGGAACACGGGCTAAGCTCCGATTCTCTGGGCGGGCGCGAGGGACGTTTGCCCGGCCTCGCGCCGCGAACGATCGCGTGGCGCGATATTCGCAAGGTCGGTTTGCGGTTTTTCTCGCTCAAGCGCGACCGGTCGGAGGGGTGGATGGAATTGAGCCTGGGAGACGGCCACCGAAGCCTGCGGCTCGATTCGACCCTGGACGGGTTCAAGGACATCGTCGTCCGCGCGGCCGAGGCCGCGCGCGCCAACGGCGTGACGCTCTCCCACAGCACGCAGGCCAACCTGGCCGCGCTCGGCATCCGCGCCGGCGGCGGACACAACGGAGACACCGCGTGACCCAAGATCTTCTCCGCGTCGAGGATCTGAAGGTCGACTTCCATGTCCACGGCGGCGTGATCAATGCCGTGAAAGGCGTGTCCTTCACCGTCAAGCAAGGCTCGACCGTGGCCCTCGTCGGTGAATCGGGTTCGGGCAAGTCCGTCATTGCCCAGTCCATCATGGGTATCCTGCCCAAGGTGGGACGGATTTCCGGCGGACGTATCTTGTTCTCGGACCCGGCGGCCCACGGCACCGTCGTCGACATCGCCGGGCTCGATCCCGACGGCCAATCCATGCGGCGGATCCGCGGCGGGCGCATCTCGATCATCTTCCAAGAGCCTATGACCTCGCTGTCGCCGCTCCACACCGTGGGCGACCAGGTGAGCGAGGCGCTCCACCTTCACCGCGATGTGGACAAGGCCGGCGGCAAAGATTTGACCATCGAGATGCTTCGACTGGTCGGCTTTCCCGACCCCGAGCGCGCCTATCGCAACTATGCCTTCGAACTGTCCGGCGGCTTGCGCCAGCGCGCCATGATCGCCATGGCGCTAATCTGCCGCCCGGCTTTGCTTATCGCCGACGAGCCCACGACGGCCTTGGATGTCACCATCCAGGCGCAAATCCTGAAGCTGCTGGGCGACCTGCAGCGCGAGCTGGGCATGGCGGTCCTGATCATCACCCACGATCTGGGCGTGGTCGCCAACGTGGCCGAGGACGTGGTCGTGATGTTCCGCGGCGAGGTCATGGAATCCGGCCCGGCCAAGGAACTGTTCCGCGATCCGCGCCATCCATACCTGAAAGGTCTATTCCGAGCCGTTCCGCACTTCGACATGAAGCGCGACGAGCGCCTCGTGCCGCTGCGCGAGATTAAGGGCGAGATGGGCCATCTTCTGAAGAAGAAGGAAACGGCGCCGTCGACCAGCCCAGAACCGATTCTCAAGATCGAGCATGTCTGCAAGAGCTTCAGGGTCCGGACCGGCTTGACCGGCGGCAAGAGCGTCAACCACATCCTGGCCGTGGACGATGTCAGCTTCGAGATCGCGCGGGGCGAATGCCTGGGCCTCGTCGGCGAGAGTGGCTGCGGCAAGACGACTCTGTCCAAGATCATCATGCGCGCGCTGACGCCCGATTCGGGCGCCGTCACCTATCACGACGGCAACAAGCCGATCGACGTCTTGGCGCTGGAAGGGCGCGAACTGATCGAATTCCGCAAGAAGCTGCAGCTCATCTTCCAGGACCCGTTCAGCTCGTTGAACCCGCGCATGACGGTGTTCGACATCATCAGCGAGCCACTGGTCATTCACGGCATCGGCGATTCGGCTTATCGCGCCGAGATGGTGAAGGAGCTTCTGCGCCTGGTCGGCCTGGATGTCCGGCATCTGAACCGCTATCCGCACAGCTTCTCCGGCGGACAGCGCCAGCGCATCGGCATCGCGCGCGCGCTGGCGCTCCGCCCCGACGTCATTATCTGCGATGAACCGGTCTCGGCACTCGACGTTTCGATCCAAGCGCAGATCCTCAATCTCCTGAAGGATCTTCAGTCCGAGCTGGGCCTCACTTACCTGTTTATCTCCCACAACTTGGCCGTGGTGGATTACGTGGCCGCGCGCATCGCCGTGATGTGCAAGGGAAGGCTGGTCGAATTGGCGCCGCGCGAGATGCTGTTCACCAATCCGGTGCATCCTTACACGAAGGCGCTGGTCGCCGCCGTGCCCTATCCCGACCTCAACCGCAAACTCGATCTTTCGCTTCTGATGGAAGGGCGGGCTTCCAACCCCTCAACCTGGCCTCGGCCCTTCACCATCGACGACCAGTCCCAGCCCACGTTGATCGATTTGGGCGGCGGCCATTGCGTCCGCGCCGACGCGCGGGCTGACGTGCGGGAGCTTGCTTCGTGAAGCGATTGACGCTCCCGAGCCTCGCGCTGGCCCTGTTCTTCGCCATCCCGGCGGGCGCGCAAACCAAGTTGCCGCCGCCTGCGGAGATTCCGTCGCTCTCCAAGCTGGTGGATGAAGGCAAGTTGCCGCCGATCGCGAAGCGGCTGCCCGAGACTCCGCGCGTGGTGACCTTCGAAAACGGCACGCAGCCCGGCACCTATGGCGGCGCGTTGCGGATGCTGATGGCGTCGTCGAAGGACACACGCCAGATGGTCGTCTACGGCTATACGCGCTTGGTGGTCTGGACGCCCCAATACACCCTGGAGCCAGACCTTCTGGAATCGTATGACGTGCAGGACGGGCGGATTTTCACGCTTCGTTTGCGCAAGGGTCATAAATGGTCGGACGGCGAGCCCTTCACCGCCGAAGACTTCCGCTATTACTGGGAAGACGTGGCGTTGAACAAGGAGCTGTCGCCGTTCGGGCCGCCAAGCCAATTGCTGGCGGATGGCGAACTGCCGAAGTTCCAGGTCATCAACGAAACTACGGTCCGCTATTCCTGGTCGAAGCCTAACCCGTTCTTCCTGCCCGCCCTGGCCGGCACGACTCCGCTCTACATCTATCGTCCGGCCAAGTATCTGAAGCAGTTCCATGCCGCCCACGCGGATCCGTCACGCCTGGCGCGCCGCGCCAAGGAGCAAGGGCTTCAAAGCTGGGCCGCACTGCACAACCGGCAAGACAACCAATACCGCAACGACAACCCGGCCCTCCCTACGTTGGACCCCTGGATCCTCAGGACCTCGCCGCCGTCCGAACGGTTCGTGTTCACGCGCAATCCCTATTATCACCGCGTCGATCCAGAAGGGCGGCAGCTTCCTTATATCGACGAAGTGATCATGAACGTGGCGGACGGGAAGATCATTCCGGCCAAGACAGGCGCAGGCGAATCCGATCTTCAGGCGCGCTATATCCGTTTCGACAATTACACGTTTCTCAAGGAAAGCGAAAAACGCATAGACCAGAGCGTGCTTCTGTGGCGCACGGCGGTCGGCTCGCAATTCACGCTGTATCCCAACCTCAACGTCAACGACCCTGTCTGGCGCGCCCTGTTTCGCGATATCCGTTTCCGTCGCGCGCTTTCACTGGCCATCGACCGTCACGAGGTCAACCAGGTCATTTACTA
>JBFXED010000045.1:0-24251 GCA_050180485.1 Alphaproteobacteria bacterium
GGGGCCGGGCATCAGACGGTCGAAGATTTCCTTCGCGATCGGCACCAGGCCCGGGTGCGCGACCCAGGTGCCGTCATGCCCGTCGGTGGCCTCGCGCTCCTTGTCCGCGCGCACCTTGGCGATGGCGGCCTCGTTGGCGGCCGCATCGTTGCGGATCGGAATCTGCGCGGCCATGCCACCCATGGCGTGGGCGCCGCGGCGGTGGCAGGTCTTGATCAGCAGCAGGCTATAGGAACGCAGGAAGTGGCGCGTCATGCCGACTTGGTCGCGATCCGGCAGCACGAACTCCGGGCGGTTCCGGAACTTCTTGATGTAGCTGAAGATGTAGTCCCAGCGCCCGCAGTTGAGGCCGACGATATGGTCCTTCAGCTCGTACAGGATCTCGTCCATCTCGAACGAGGCCATGATCGTTTCGATCAGGACGGTGGCCTTGATCGTGCCCTTGGGCACGCCGAGCTTTTCCTGCGCGAAGACGAAGGCGTCGTTCCACAGGCGCGCTTCCTCGTAGGCCTCCATCTTGGGCAGATAGAAATACGGCCCGCTGCCCTTGGCCTTGAGCGCCTTGGCGTTGTGAAAGACATAGAGGCCGAAATCGAACAGCGAGCCCGACATCGGCTTGCCATCGACGCGGAAGTGATACTCCGGCAGATGCCAGCCGCGCGGGCGGACCAGAAGCGTCGCGATCTTGGGATTGAGCTTGTAGCTCTTGCCCGAGGCGGGATCGGAGAAGGTGATGGAACCCGCGATCGCGTCGCGCAGGTTGATCTGGCCTTCGATCAAATTGTCCCAGGTCGGCGTCGAGGAATCCTCGAAGTCCGCCATGAAGTGCGTCGCGCCGGAGTTGAGCGCGTTGATGATCATCTTGCGGTCGACGGGGCCGGTGATTTCGACGCGGCGGTCCTGCAGGTCGGCGGGGATCGAGCCGACCGTCCAGTCGGACTCGCGTACCTTGGAGGTCTCCGGGCGGAACTCGGGCAGCCAGCCGCCGTCGATCTTGGCCTGGATCTCCTGGCGGCGCTTCAGCAGTTCCTCGCGGCGCGCGCCGAATTTGCGCTGCAGCTCGGCGAGGAAGGCGACGGCGTCGGCCGTGAGAATAGACTCGTAGCCCGGGCGAGCGGCGCCCCGGATCTCCACGCCCGCGGGAAGGGGGGAACCGGACTTGGCTGCGGTCTGCGACATAACGCCATGACTCCTTAATAATGCGCCCATAGAAGCCGTTCATATTGCGGCGCAGCGATATCGCACACGCCAGGGACGGGGACAAGAGTTTGACATGGAAAATGCGGCCAAATTCCATTTGGGCGGTGCGGCATCCGCGGGTATGGCTGGAATAGGTCGGGAAAAAATCTTGCCCGCCATGAAAGCGGGCCCTAGCGTGAGCTCTTAGAGCCTTCCATGCCATTCGGTCTCCTCAAATACGGACTGCTTCCCTCCCGCCGGGTGCCGCGCCGGATTCCGCCGACGCCCGAGCTGAAGCCGTCCTATGACGTCGTCATCATCGGTGGCGGCGGACATGGGCTGGCGGCTGCCTACTACCTGGCGAACGTCCACGGCATCACCAATGTGGCCGTGTTGGAGAAGGGCTACCTCGCGGGCGGCAATACCGCGCGCAACACGGCGATCATCCGCTCCAATTATCTGACGCCGGAAGGCGTGCGCTTCTACGACGAGTCGGTGCGGCTCTATCAGAGCCTGTCGAACGAGCTTGGGTTCAACATTCTCTATTCCGAGCGCGGGCATCTGACGCTCGCGCACACCGACGCGGCCGTGCGCACGATGCGCTGGCGCGCCGAGGTCAACAAACATTGCGGCGTGAATTCGGAACTGATCTTCCCGGACGACATCCGCAAGCTGGCGCCGTCGCTCAACCTGTCGCACGAGGTGCGCTATCCGATCCTGGCGGCGCTGCACCATCCGCCGGGTTCGATCGCGCGCCATGACGCGGTGGCTTGGGGCTATGCTATCGGCGCGGCGCGGCGCGGTGTCGAGATCCACCAGCAGACCGAGGTGACCGGCCTCAAGCGCGAAGGCAATCGCATCGTGGCGGTCGAGACCAATCGCGGCACGGTCGCGTGCGGCAAGGTGCTGCAGGCCGTGGCCGGGTCGTCGACGCGCCTGGCCGACATGGCGGGCTTCCGCCTGCCGATCAAGACCGTGCCGCTGCAGGCCTGCGTGTCCCAGCCGCTGAAACCGTTCCTCGACCCGATCATCGTTTCCGGCAGCTTGCATGTTTACATCTCGCAAAGCTCGCGCGGTGAGCTGGTGATGGGCGGCTCGACCGATCCCTATCCGCTCTACTCCACGCGCTCGACCTTGGAGTTCAAGGAAACGCTCATGGCGCACATGCTGGAGCTGTTTCCGTTCCTGTCCGAGGTGCGGTTGCTGCGTCAATGGGCGGGCATGGCCGACATGACGCCCGATTTCAGCCCCGTGATGGGCGAGACGCCGCTCGACAACTATTACCTCGACGCCGGCTGGGGAACCTGGGGCTTCAAGGCCACGCCCGTCTGCGGCAAGCGCATGGCCGAGACGGTGGCGACCGGCAAGGCGCCCGAAATCCTGCACGCGTTCCGCCTGTCGCGCTTCGAGGAGTTCGCGCAGGCCGGCGAACGCGGCGCGGCGTCGGTTGGGCATTGAGGGCGCGGCGATGAAGACCATGACCTGCCCCCTCAACGGCGTGCGCAACATCTCGGAGTTCGTCTGCGGCGGCGAGGTGCGCGCGATGCCCGATCCCGCCACGGGCAGCGACGCCGAATGGGCCGACTATGTCTTCATGGAGAACAACAAGGCGGGCGTGGTGCGCGAATGGTGGTGCCACACGCCCACCTCGTTCTGGTTCATCGCAGAACGCGACACCGTGACGGACGAGATCCTGCGCACGTATCCGGCGGGTGAGGTGTTTTCCGCGCGGCGCGACTTCGACGCGCCGAAAGAGGGCGGGGCATGAGTACCGCGCCCTACCGCCTGCCGCCCCATCCCGGCGAGCGCATCGACCGCGACAAGCCGATCGCATTTTCGTTCGAGGGACGCACCTACGAAGGGCTGGCGGGCGACACGGTGGCCAGCGCGCTGGCCGCGCACGGCGTGAAGATCCTTTCGCGCTCGTTCAAATACCGGCGGCCGCGCGGCGTCCTGACCATGGCGGGGCAGGATGCGAACACGCTGATCCAGCTGGGCGATGCGCCCAACGTGCCGGCCGACACCTTGGCGGTTGCACCAGGGTTGGAGGTCGCGGGCCAGAACTATTCGGGTTCCCTCGCGCGCGACTGGGGCTCGTGGATCGGGCATTTCGGCCGCTTCCTGCCGGTCGGCTTCTATTACAAGGCGTTCTTCCGTCCTAAGGGCGCGTGGCGCTTTTGGGAACCGGTCGTGCGCGGTCGCGCGGGCCTCGGCCGCGTCGATGTGAAGGCGCACCACCGCTATTACGACAAGGCGTATGCCTGGCACGACGTGGCCGTGATCGGCGGTGGGCCTGCCGGCATGGCGGCGGCGCTGGAGGCCGCGCGTGCGCGCGCCGACGTTCTGCTGGTCGAGGAGAATCCCTATCTTGGCGGCTCGCTGGCCTATGCGCGCGCGGACGCCGAAGGCGAACTGGCGCTGCGGCGGCTGACGCAGTTGTCGGGCGCCGTGCGCAGCGCGGGCGTGCGCGTCATGACCGGCGCCATGTGCCAGGGCGTGTTCGGCGAGAACTGGCTGTCGGTCATCCAGGGTGACCGAATGTACAAAGTTCGCGCGAAGGAAGTGGTGCTGGCGACCGGCTCCGTCGAACAACCCGCCGTGTTCCGAAACAACGATCTGCCCGGCATCATGCAGGGCTCCGCAGCGCAACGGCTGATCCGCCTCTACGGCGTGCGGCCCGGCAAGCGCGCCATCGTCGTCACGGCCAATTCCGACGGCTACGGCGTGGCGCTCGATCTTCTGGACGCGGGAGTCGAGGTCGCGGCGCTGCTGGATCTGCGCGCCGCTCCGCCGTCCTGCGCGCGGTCGGAAGCCGCGCGTCAGCGTGGTGTGCGCGTCGTGCCGCGCTACGCGCCGTGGGAAGGCGTGATCGGCAAGGACGGCACGGTCGCGGGCCTGCGCATCGCCCGCATCGCGGGCCACGGGCGCTGCGACGCGCCGGACGAGACGATCGATTGCGACCTGATCTGCATGTCGATCGGCTATGCGCCCTCGGCGCAGCTTCTGCACCATGCGGGCGGCAAGGCGGCGTACGACAAGGCCAGCGCAACCTTCACCATCCGCGGCGTGCCGCCGCACATGGCGGTCGCGGGCTCGATGGACGGTGCGTACGAGATCGAGGCTGCCATCGCCGACGGCCGCCGTGCTGGCTGGGACGCGGTCACGCGCCTTGGCAAGACGGTGGACGAGCCGCCCATGGCGAGCAAGGGCGGTGCCGGCTGGAATCACCCGTGGCCGGTCTTCCCCCATCCCGAAGGCAAAGACTTCGTCGACTTCGATGAAGACCTCCAGGTTTCCGACATCCGCAATGCGATCGCCGAGGGCTACGACCATATCGAGCTTCTCAAGCGCTACTCGACCGCGGGCATGGGCCCGTCGCAGGGGCGGCACACGGCGCTGACCTTGGCGCGCCTGGCGGCGGAAGCGACCGGCCGCGACATCGAGATCGTCGGTGCGACGACGGTGCGGCCGCCGGTCAGTGGCGAGAAGTTCGGCCATCTGGCCGGACGCGGCTTCGAGCCCGTGCGCTTGACCGCCATGCACCATCGCCATCTGGAGCTGGGCGCGCAGATGATGCCGGCGGGCCTATGGCTGCGGCCCGCCTACTACGGCGCGCCGGACAAGCGCGCGGAGGCGATCCGCGCCGAGGCCGCCGCGGTGCGCGAAGGCGTCGGCATCATCGACGTCTCGACGCTCGGCGGCTTCGATGTGCGCGGGCCCGACGCGGCGGAGCTTCTCAACCGCCTCTACACCTTTAACTACAAAAACCAGCCGGTGGGGCGCGCCCGCTATGCGCTGATGTGCGATCAGACCGGCGCCATCATCGACGACGGCGTGGCCGCGCGTTTCCACGACCAGCATTTCTACGTCACGGCGACCACGGGCGGCGCCGACCGGGTCTACCAGAGCATGCTGTGGTGGAACGCCCAATGGCGCCTGGACGTCGACGTGACCGCCCTGACGGCGGCCTATGCGGGCGTGAATATCGCCGGTCCGCATGCGCGGGCGGCCTTGGCCAAGCTCTGCAAGGACGTCGACCTGTCGCCCGAGGCGTTCCCCTATATGGGCGTGCGCACGGGTACCGTGGCGGGGATTTCCGCGCGCCTCTTGCGTGTCGGGTTCGTGGGCGAACTGGGCTATGAACTGCATGTGCCCGCGAGTCAGGGCGAGGCGCTGTGGGACGCGTTGCTCTATGCGGGGCGCGAGTTCGGCATCCGTCCTTTCGGCGTCGAGGCCCAGCGTCTTCTGCGCCTGGAGAAGGGGCACATCATCGTGGGCCAGGACACGGATGGTGAAACGCACTCGTACATGGCTGACATGGGCTGGGCGATCGCCAAGAAGAAACCGTTCTTCGTCGGCATGCGCGCCATCGCGGCCCAGATGAAGCGGCCGCTGCCGCGCAAGCTGGTCGGCTTCGCGCTGACCAACCCGCTCGATCCTATTCCGGAGGAATGCCATCTGGTGGTGCGCGACGGCGCGATCGTCGGTCGGGTCACCTCCGCCGCCTATTCGGACTCCCTACGCCGGATCATCGGGCTGGCCTTCGTGGCGCCGGATCAAGCGGAGCCCGGAAGCCGCTTCACGATCAAGATCGGCGAAAAGAAACTGATCGAGGCGGAAGTGGTGAAGCTTCCGTTCTACGACCCCGACGGCAAGCGGCAGGAGATGTAGCCGTGGTCCGTCCGTTCGAATACGCCCGCCGCAGCTTCCTCCACCGCCGCCTGGCCGAACATGGCGCGGTGTTCGCCGAAGTCGCAGGCGCGGCCGTGGCGGATCATTACGGTGGCGTGGAGGGCGAAGCGGTGGGCGCGGCCCAGCTCGCGCTGGCCGATCTGTCGCCGCTGCCGCGCATCGGCTTCAAGGGCAAGAACGCGCTCAACTGGATGATCAGCCAGGGCGTGCGCGGCCTGCAGACCGACAATGCCGTCGATGTGCAGTATGACGGCGTGCGCGCTGCGCGCCTGGCGCCGAGCGAAGGCCTCATCCTGTGCGACCTGGAAGCCAAGAGCGGCTCGGTCGCGCGTCTGGCCGAGGCGTGGTCGCTGGAATCGGCGCCGCTCTGTTTCCCGGTCCCGCGCGCCGACAGCCATTACTGGTTCGCCATCACTGGCGCGCGCGCGGCCGAGATGTTCGCCAAGGTCTGCGGCGTCGATTTGAGGCCCGACCGCTTTGCCGTGGGCGCCATCGCGCAGACCTCGCTCGCGCGCAACAACGCCATCATCATCCGGCGCGATCTCGGCCGCACGCTGGCCTACGACGTCCTGGGCGACAGCGCGTCCGCCGATTACATGTGGCGATGCCTCTTGGATGCCATGGCTGAATTCGGCGGCAAGCCCGCGGGCCTCTCCGCGCTGCGCCGCCTTGCGGCGGAATAGATGGCGGCCAAAAGCAAACGCGTGGCGGCGGGCAAGAAGGCGAAGCCCGCGCCCGCCAATCTCGGCGGCGTGCTGGAAACGGCCATCGGCCGCGAGGTGCACGCCTTTCGCCGCAAGCACGGCATGACGGTGGTCGATCTAGCCCGGCTGGCGAAACTGTCGCCCGGCATGTTGTCCAAGATCGAGAACGGGCTAACCTCGCCGTCGCTCGCCACGCTGCGCGCGTTATCCACGGCGCTCGGTGTACCGGTCACGGCCTTCTTCCGCCGCTTCGAGCAGCATACCGACGCCACCTTCGTGCGCGCGGGCGAGGGGCTGGTGATCGAGCGGCGCGGCACGCGCGTCGGGCATCAGTACCGGCTGCTCGGCCACGGCGTGCGCAAGAGCGTGGCGGTCGAGCCTTATCTGATCACGCTAACGGAGCAGTCCGAGGTCTTCCCGCTGTTCCAGCATGACAGCGTCGAGTTCCTCTACGTGCTGGAAGGGCGCATGCGCTACCGGCACGGCGACAAGACATATCTCTTGGGGCCGGGCGACTCGCTGTTCTTCGACGCCAATGCGCCGCACGGGCCGGACGAACTGATCGCCCTGCCGATCCGCTTCCTGGCCATCATTTCCCAAGCGCCGGGCGCGGAGGACTAGTTCCGGAAATTCATGGCAGGAATATTTTTTCACTCCTATAATTGACCCTCATTTCGGGTCTGGCGGAGGGTGCGATGTGCGGAATTGTCGGTCTTTTCCTGAAAAATCCGGCCCTGCGGCCTGAGCTCGGCACCCACGTCTCGACCATGCTGGCCGAGATGACCTCGCGCGGGCCGGACAGTGCGGGCATTGCCGTCTATCACCGCCCGACAATGGACGGGGCGTCTAAATTTACCCTCTTCCATGACGACGATTCCTACCACTGGCGCGAAATGGCGGGCCGCCTGTCCGAGGCACTGGGCGTCGAAAGCGATGTCGAAAAGCGCGCCAAGCATGTGGTTCTCGCCGTCAATTCGGCGGAAGAGCCGGTGCGTGCGTGGCTGGCCACCCATTGCCCGGACGTGCGCATCATGGGCTACGGCTCGTTGATGGAAGTCTACAAAGAGAAGGGTTTGCCCGCCGACGTGCTGCGCCGTCACGGCATCCCGCAGATGGAAGGCACCCATGCCGTCGGTCACACGCGCATGGCGACCGAAAGCATCGTGACGACGGAGCATTCGCACCCCTTCACGGCGGCGCCCGACATGTGCCTCGTGCACAACGGCTCGCTCTCGAACCACAACCGCCTGCGCCAATGGCTGAAGCGGCGCGGCCAGAGCTTCGACACCGACAACGACAGCGAGGTGGCCGCGCGCTATTTCGCCTATCGCATGTCCGAAGGCGCCTCGCTGGAGGAGGCCATGGAAGCGGGCCTCAAAGACCTCGACGGGTTCTTCACCTTCACCATGGGCACGCGCGATGGATTCGCGGTGTTGCGTGATGGGATCGCCTGCAAGCCGGCCGTCCTTGCCGAGACGGACGATTGGGTCGCCATGGGCTCGGAATATCGCGCGCTGGCGCATCTGCCAGGCGTGGACAAGGCGACTATCTGGGAGCCCAAGCCTGCCGTCGTTTACACCTGGACGTTGAACTGACCGCCATGATCGACGTCGATATCGCCGGCACCAAGGTGCGCGCGCTGAACCAGCGGCTCCATGCCTTACCCAAGGACACCAACGAGCGTGCATGGCGGGTGCTGAACCCCATGGGCGCCCATTCCATCGCGGCGGGGCTGACACAACCCATCGAGGTTCGCGTCGAAGGCCATGTCGGCTATTACTGCGCGGGCATGAACAAGGAAGCGACCGTGGTGGTGAACGGCCACTGCGGCTGGGGCTTTGGCGAAAACATCATGAGCGGCCTGGTACGCGTGACCGGCAATGCCTCGCAGGCGGTCGGCGCGTCCGGGCACGGCGGCATGGTGGTGGTGGACGGCGACGCCGGCGCGCGCTGCGCCATCTCGCTCAAGGGCGCCGCCGTTGTGGTGGGCGGCTCGGTCGGGCATTTCAGCGCCTTCATGGCCCAGGCTGGCAGCCTCGTGGTCTGTGGCGACGCGGGCGACAATCTGGGCGATTCGCTTTACGAGGCGCGGCTCTATGTGCGCGGCTCGGTGGCCAGCCTCGGCGCCGACTGCGTCGAGAAAAAGATGACACCGCACCATCTGCAAAAGCTGGAACGTCTGTTGACTCAGGCCGGTATGACGGCCGACCCCAAATCCTTCCGCCGCTACGGCTCGGCCCGGAAGCTCTACAACTTCCACGCCGACCACGCCGACGCGTACTGAGGAAGCCGCCATGACGGTCGATCCGCGCAATCTGCGCCCCTCTGCCAGCTTCACGCCCCAACACATCGCCGAGATTCACCGCGCGGCGGACGAGGGCATTTACGAAATCCGCGGCTTCGGCGCCAAGCGGCGCATGCCGACCTTCGACGATCTGGTGCTGCTGGGCGCGTCGGTGTCGCGCTATCCGTTGGAAGGCTATCGCGAAACCTGCGGCACCAATGTCGTGATCGGCGGGCGCTTCGCCAAGAAGCCGATCGAGCTGAAAATCCCCATCACCATCGCGGGTATGAGTTTCGGCGCTCTGGGCGTCAACGCGAAGGAGGCCATCGGCAAGGCCTGCACCGCCATGGGCACCAGCTCGACCACGGGCGACGGCGGCATGTGCGAGGAGGAGCGCCAGGCTTCGAAACTCCTCGTCTATCAGGTGCTGCCTTCCCGCTATGGCCTGAACCCGGACGATCTGCGCCGGGCGGACGCGATCGAGGTCGTGATCGGCCAGGGCGCGAAGCCCGGCGGCGGCGGCATGCTGCTCGGCCAGAAGATCAGCCCGCGCATCGCCAAGATGCGCGCCTTGCCCGAAGGCATCGACCAGCGCAGCGCCTCGCGCCACCCGGATTGGACCGGCCCCGACGACCTGACCATCAAGATCGAGGAGCTGCGCGAGATCACCGATTGGGAAAAGCCGATCTATGTGAAGGTCGGTGCCACGCGCACCTATTATGACACGCAGCTGGCCGTGAAGGCCGGCGCCGACGCCATCGTGGTGGATGGCATGCAGGGCGGCACGGGCGCCACCCAGGACGTCTTCATCGAGAACGTGGGCATCCCGACCTTGCCCGCGCTGCGGCTCGCTGTGCAGGCGCTGCAGGAACTGGATATGCACCGCAAGGTGCGGCTCATCATCTCGGGCGGCATTCGCACGGGGGCGGACGTAGCCAAGGCGCTGGCCATGGGGGCGGATGCGGTTTCCATCGGCACCTCGGCCCTGATCGCGCTAGGCTGTAACAAGCCGGTGCATCTTGAGGATTACGAGGCGTTGGGCACGGCCCCCGGCTATTGTCATCACTGTCACACGGGCCGTTGCCCGGTCGGCGTCACCACCCAGGACCCGAAGCTACAGGAGCGCCTGACGGCCGACCACGGTGCACGGCTCTTGCGCAACTATCTGTCGGTGATGACGCTCGAATTGCAGACGATGGCGCGCGCCTGCGGCAAGAACCACGTGCTCAACCTGGAGCCGGAGGATCTGGTCGCGCTGACGGTCGAGGCGGCGGCCATGGCGGGGGTGCCGCTGGCGGGAACGAACTGGATACCGGGCAGGGGGACTTACTAAACTCGCCCCGATCAAAAAGAATAACGGGGCTTCACTTCACAGGGGGACGAGCAATGGCGACGGATCTGGCGAAGATCGCGAAGCAGCGGAAAATTCAATATTTCCTCATCAGCTACGTCGACCTGTTCGGCGCCCTGCGCGCCAAGCTGGTGCCGGCGCGCGCGATCGGCGAGATGCAGAAAGCAGGCGCGGGTTTTGCCGGCTTCGCCACCTGGCTCGACATGACGCCGGCCGATTCCGACATGTTCGCGGTGCCCGATCCCGACAGCCTGATGGTGTTGCCGTGGAAGCCGGAGGTCGGCTGGCTGGCCGCCGACATCGTGATGGACGGCAAGCCCGTCGCCCACGGGCCGCGCCACGTGCTGAAGCAGCAGATCGCCAAGGCCGCCAAGCTCGGCCATCGCATGAAAACCGGTGTGGAGTGCGAATTCTTCCTGACCACGCCCGACGGCAAAGCCGTGGGCGACGAGAAGGATACGCAGTCCAAGCCCTGCTACGACCAGTCCGCGTTGATGCGCCGCTATGACGTCATTACCGAAATCTGCGATGCAATGATCGAGTTGGGTTGGGAGCCCTATCAGAACGACCACGAAGACGCGAATGGCCAGTTCGAGATGAACTGGACCTATGCCGACGCGCTGGTCACCGCCGACCGCCACGTTTTCTTCAAGTACATGGTCAAGAGCATCGCCGAGAAGCACGGGCTGCGCGCGACCTTCATGCCCAAACCGTTCCTCAATTTGACCGGCAGCGGCTGCCACGCCCATGTCTCGGTGTGGGACAAGACGGGCAAGAAGAACCTGTTCCACGATCCGCGCGGTGAACTGGGCCTGTCGAAGCTGGCCTATAACTTCCTCGGCGGCATCATGCACTCCGCAGAATCGCTCTGTGCGCTCTTCAACCCGACGGTCAACAGCTATAAGCGTATCAACGCGCCGGTCACGCTATCGGGCGCAACATGGTCGCCCAACGCCGTCACCTACGGTGGCAACAACCGCACCCACATGGTGCGCATCCCGGAAGCCGGCCGTTTCGAGCTGCGCCTGATGGACGGGGCGGCCAACCCGTATCTGTTGCAGGCGGGCGTGCTGGCCGCGGGCCTGGACGGCATCGCCAACCGGCGCGACCCCGGCAAGCGGCTCGACATCAACATGTACAAGGACGGCCATACGCTGAAGAACGTGCGCCGCTTGCCGCTCAACATGCTGGATGCGATCCGCGCTTTCGAAGGCTCGAAGACCCTGCGTGGCGCGTTGGGCGCCGAGTTCGCCGACAGCTACGTGAAGCTGAAGAGCGACGAGTGGCGCCGCTATGCCGGCTCGCTCAGCCAGTGGGAACTGGACAACACGCTCGATTGCTGAAGATAGCCGCCGCCAGCGTTTGCAGCGGCCGCGCGCTTAAGCTTGCCTGCAACTGACACGTCTTCGCCCCCGTTCCTGATGAGCCAGCCCGCTTCCGCTGACACTTCGCACGCCCTGCGCGGGATCGGCTTCATGGCCGTGACGCTGCTGTGCTATTCGCTCATCGATGCAGCGACGAAATATTTAAGTGCGACCTATCCCGTCGTCTTCCTTCTTTGGGCCCGCTACGTCTTTCAGACTCTGTTCATGATCGTATTGCTGGTGCGCGCGGGCTCGTTCGGTTTCCTGCGCACCAGGCGGCTGGGGCTTCAGTCCCTGCGTGCCGGGCTCAACATCGCGACAAACTTGGCCTTCATCTTCGGTTTGTCGTTTCTGCCGCTGGCGAACGCGGTCGCCCTGTTGATGGTGGGGCCGCTGTTCGTGACGGCTCTGTCCGTTCCACTGCTGGGCGAGAAGGTGGGCGTGCGGCGCTGGGCGGCGGTCGGCACCGGCTTTATTGGCGCCCTGATCATCGTCCGGCCCGGTGTGGGCGACTCGTTCCAATGGGCCAGCCTGCTCTTGATTCTCGCCGCACTCATCAACGCGCTCTTTCAGATCACGACTCGGAAGCTGACGACGACGGAACAGCCGTTGACGACTCACGCTTATTTGACCCTGACGGGCCTGGCGGTTACCAGCGTGCTGGTCCCGTTCTTTTGGGTCGACGTGTCGACCGAAGCACTGGTGTTGCTGGCGGCGCAGGGCGTGATGGGCAACGCGTCCAATCTCTGCCTCATCGCGGCGCTGCACCGTGCACCCGCATCGATGCTCGCGCCCTTCAACTACGTCACGCTCGCTTTCGCGGCGGTGTTCGGATACCTCATTTTCGGCCAGTTCCCCGATCATTGGACGATCACGGGCGCGCTCGTGATCGTTGCGTCGGGCCTCTACATCATCCACCGCGAAGCGGTGCAACGTCGCAAGCAGATGGAAGCGCGCTGAAGCCGCACCAAACGTGCGATTGTCTGCCGATTGCGCGGAATCCCGCGAACGGACCCTCTGGCCCTTTTTCGTCTCTTGGGTGCTAAGCTCCCGTCCGCTTTTCGGGGGAGGGACCTATGGCCGACAAGCTGGTTTCCATGCACACCGCCATGCACGGCGGTGAAGTGCCGACGCTTTCAACTGGCGTACCGTCGCTGCTGGGCATTCCCGTCGCGCGCAGCACGGCCGATCTCAAGGATGGCGACGTTGCCATCATCGGCATTCCCCAAGGGGCGCAAGCTTCGCCGGGACGCCTTGCCTCCGAATGGTCGGATTATGGCAAGGCCATCGACCAGACGCGCTTCCAGTCGCTGCGCTACGGCGGCTATCTGCCGGAATACGACCTCGACGTGTTCGAGAAGCTGAAGGTGTTCGATTGCGGCAATGTCGACCTGCCCAAGGACGACCAGGATGCCGCCATCGCCAATGTGGCGCGCGCGGTGAGCGAAGCGCTGGACGCGGGCTGCCGGGTCATCACGCTGGGCGGTTGCGTGCCGACGGCCAATTATGCCGTGGCCAAGGGCGTGGCTTCGGCGACACAAGGCAAGGTCGGGACGATCAGCTTCGATGCCCATGGCGATTGTCTGGACTATCTGAGCGCGACCGCGGGGCGCACCAAGCCCGGTCCGGGCACCTGGCAGCGCCGCCTGTGGGAGCATTGCCAGAACGTCGATCCCGCGCGCCATGTCGAGATCGGCATGCGCGGGCCGCGCAATGTGCGCGAGATGATCGAGACTCATAAGCGCAACGGCGGAAAGGTCGTGCCGGCTGCTATGTTCCGCCAATGGGGCGTCGATACGGTCGCGGCCGAGGCCTTTCCTCATGCCATGAAAGGTACGGCGCGCACCTGGTTCTCGCTCTGCCTCGATGTCCTCGATATCGGCGCCGTGCCCGATTGGGGCGACGAGCCGCTGGGCCTGTCCAGCCACGACGTGGCGCGCGCCTCGTTCCTGGCCGCGAAGATGGGCGTGGATGTGATGGCGATCCATTTCATCGCGCCCGACTCTCCCTGCGCGCAGCGTTTGGCCTGCTACCTGTGCGTCTACATGATGGCGGGCTGGATTCTCCACGATCAGGATACGCATTGAGATGACCGGTTCTCTTCTCTTCCTCTCCAAGAAAGACGTCGAAGCGGTCGCGCTGCCGCCGGCCGAGTTGGTGCAGCGTGTCGAACGCGCCTACCAGGTCCACGCCAAGGGCGGCGTGCTGGTGAAGCCCAAGACCGGCCTCTACACCGAGGACGGCAAGTTCTTCTTCTCGCTGCCCGCGGCGTCGGAGGAACTGGGTTATGCCGTCACCCACGCCAGCATGGGCACGCCGCTGGACCAGGCTCAGCCGGGCCACCACCACATCTCGAGCCTCGAGATCCTGGTCGACGCCAAGACAACGCAGCCTCTTGCCGTGATCGACGCGCTGTGGGTCGCGACGTTCATTCCCGCCGCGGTCACGGCGCTAGTCGCCAAGTACATGGCGCGCAAGGACAGCCGCGTTGCGGGCTTTGTTGCCGCGGGCGCCCAGGCGCGCAGCAACCTCGCCACGTTGCGCGAAGTTCTGCCGCTCACGACGGTCTTGGCCTATGACGAGAAGCGCGAGGCGGCGGATGCCTTCGTGCGCCATGCCCAGTCGCTCGGTTTCCAGGCCCAGGCCGTTTCCAAGCCGGAAGAGGCCGTGTCCCAGGCGGACGTGCTGGTCTCCAGCGTGCCTTACATGCCGGGCATGGCGCCCGCGCTCGATCCTGCCTGGCTGAAGCCGGGCGTCTTCGTCAGCATGGTGGACTTGGCGCGCTCGTGGAAACCGGGTTTGGAAAAGCTCGACCGCCTGCTCACCGACGACAAGGCCCAGGCCGTGAACCAGGTGCGCGACGGCAGGCTCAAATTCGCCGGGCCCTACGACACGGAGATCGTGGAACTCGTTTCCGGCGCGCGGCCGGGCCGCAGGTCCGAGACCGAGCGCGCGGCGTTCATCCATCCGGGCTATGCGGTCGGCATCCTGGCGATCGCGGCCGGCCTGTACGAGCGCGCGAAGGCGCAGGGCCTCGGCACGAAACTGCCGCTCTGACGGCAAAGGGGAGGGAGCGATGGCGTTCGACAAAGTGATCGTCACGGGCGGCAGCGGCCAGCTCGGCCGCTATGTGGTGCGCGAGCTGCGCGCGGCGGGCCACGGCGTGACGGTGGTGGATTTGGCGCCATCCGAAGCGGGCATTCCCTATGCCAAAGGCGATGTGCTCGACCTGCCGTCGCTCGAGGCTGCCTTCAAGGGGCATGAGGCGATCATCCACCTGGCCGCGCTCGACCTGGCGATCCAGACCACTCAAGACAATTTCATGCGCGTCAACGTGCAAGGCACGTGGAACGTGCTTCAAGCCGCGGAAGCCGCGGGCATGAAGAAGGCCGTGATCTGCTCCAGCGTCGCGGCCACGGGCCTGGGCGAAATGCGCGGCGACTGGCCGCCGCAATATCTGCCGGTGGACGAGAATCATCCGACCCGGCCCGTCCACGCCTACAGCGTCAGCAAGCGTGTGAACGAGGAGATCGCCCTCTCCTATGTCCGGCGCGGCAACATGAGCGTGATCTGCCTTCGCCCGCTGCTCGTGATGTTCCCGAGCCTGATCGAGAAGGTGATGCAGCGCGAGCGGGAAGGCTTCCGCTGGCTCTATTACTACGTGACGCCGGAAGACACGGCGCGCGCCTTCCGTCTGGCCCTGGAAGTCGAGAACGTGCCCTACGACGTCCTGCATCTGACCGCGGCGGACAATTGCGTCGAGGAGCCCACCTTCGACATGCTGCGGCGAAACCGAATCCTGCCGTTTCCCGAGGTGCGCCTGCCGCTTCTCTACAAGCGCAACCCGCGCGCCTCGGTGTTCGATCCCGAACGCGCCAAGCGCGTGATCGGCTTCGAGCCGTCGAGCGATTGGTTGAAGGCCCGGAATCAAAAGGCGTAACCCAATGACAAAATACGAGCGCGTGCTGGTGACCGGCGGCAGCGGCCGCGTGGGAAGCTACGTGGTCGCGGAACTGGTGAAGGGCGGCCATGGTGTCACCGTGTTCGACCGCAACAAGCCGAAGGCCGATGTGCCGTTCGTCGAGGGCACCATCTTGGATCTGCCCGCCGTGGAAAAGGCCGTGAAGGGCGTGGACGTGGTCGTTCACCTGGCCGCCCACGACTGGATCATGCACACGCGCGGCATCCGCGGCGACGAGTTCATTCATGTCAACGTGGTGGGAACTTGGAACGTGCTGCAGGCTGCCGAACAGGCGGGCGTGCGCAAGGTGGTGGTCTGCTCCAGCATCTCGGCCACGGGTCTTGAGGAGTTGCGGCCGGAGTTTCCGCCCGAATACCTGCCGATCGACGAGAAGCACGTCATCAAGCCGGTCGAGCCCTACAGCGTCAGCAAGCAGATGGTGGAGGAGGCGGCGCTATCCTTCGCCCGCCGCGACAGGATGGATGTGATCTGCCTCCGGCCCCAAGGCGTCTCCGTGCCCGGCTCGTTCGAGCGCTATATCAAGCTGGCGGCCGATAAATCCAAACCCTGGTTCAATTGCTATGTCACGCCGGAGGACACGGCGCGCGCCTTCCGCCTGGCGGTCGAACGCGACGTTGGCCGCTTCGACCTGTTCTTCGTCTCCGCGCGCGACACCACGGCGGATGAGCCGACGCTCGAGCTGGCGCGCCGCCTGTTCAAGCCCATGCCGGAGATTCGCCGTCCGGACTATTACCGCGCCTTCCCGCGCGCCTCCCTGATCGACGTCGATCACGCGCGCAAGGTGCTGGGCTTCGAAGCCGAGAGCGACTGGCTCAAGCTGCGCGCCGCCGCGGGCGGCTAGTCCACGCGGTATTTCGCGATCGCCGCTTCGTCGAGGGTGACGCCGAGGCCGGGCCCTTGCGGCACGGCCACGCGGCCGTCCGAGCCGATGGGCAGCTTCTCGTGCGTCATCTCCCAGCGCAGCGGCGAATCGGCGATCGAGTATTCGAGCCACTCCTCGGTCCAATGCTGCGAAAGGAAGGCGAGGTTGGTCGCCAGTAGCACGTTCGACTTGTAGCCGTGCGGAATGATGCGCCGGTTCATGGTCTTGGCGATTGCGGCCACGCGGCGGAACTCGGTCAGCCCGCCCACATAAGTCGGATCGGGCTGGAGAATCTCGACCCCGCCGCGCTCGGCCATGTCCTTAAACTCGAAGCGGGTGGTCAGGCCCATATCGCCGCCGGTGACCGGGATGCCGCGGCCGGACAGGCGCGCATAGCCCTGCAGATCGTCCATGGGCAGCGGCGCTTCGAGCCATTCGAGACCGATATCCCGGAACAGGCCCCAATGGGGTTCGACTTCGTCCGCCGATTTCCACACGCCATAGGCGTCCAGCATGATGGTGATGTCGCGCCCCACGTAATCGCGCGCCGTGCGGCACAGCAGCTCCACCAGCTTGCGGTCGTGGCGCCAGGCCGCGTCGGAACACAGCTTGATGGCCTTGGTGTTGTGTTTGAGGCCGGCATCGATGACGCGCTTCACCGAATCGGCGGTCGAGCCGATACGCACCAGGGTGGTGTAGGCGCGCACGCGGTCACGCTGCGGCGTGCCGAGAACCGCGGCCGTCGACTTGCCCGCCGCTTTGCCGCGCAGGTCCCATAAGGCGATGTCGATGCCCGAGAGGGCGTGAATAAGAATGCCGCGACGGCCGTTATGCAGCGTCTTTTCATAGACGCGGTCCCACAGCGCCTCGATGTCGCCGAGCGGGTCCTGGCCCTCGAACAGCGAGAAGAGCGGCGGCCAGGTGAGGGAAGGCCGCGCGTGGATGATGGCCTTCATCACGTCCGGCGCGCTGTCGATCTCGGCGATGCCTTCGAGATCCGCATCCGTCTTCACGCGCAGGATGCAACCCACATAGGCGCCGTCATAGGTCTCCGATGTGGGCCTGGGCGCGCGCAGGTCGATGACGTCGATGGCGGTGATCTTCATGGCGTGTCTCCCCCTAGGCGATCAGCGCTGTTTGATTTGGAAGCTCATGCTTCGACAGGCTCAGCATGAGGGTTTTTTTGAACCTCACCCTGAGTTTGTCGAAGGGTGAGACTTTCCGCACGACAGCTTGGTGCGATTATCGCCGCTTTGCGTTGCCTGCGTGAATGGGGAAGAATCGCACGGACCAACACGGGGGAAGGCATGGCGAAGCTCGGGTTCATCTATCCCATCGGCGGCGGCGAGTATGAGTACTACCAGTTCGCCGAATCGCTCGGTTACCGGGTGAAGCCCTATCTGGTCTTCGCTTGGCATGCGGGCGGGGACGAGAACCACGACCCCGACGCGTTGAAGGAAACCGGCGCCATCGATCGCCTGGCCGTCTCCGCGCGCGGCCTGGTGCCGCTCGACCCCGACGTCGTCCTATGGGCCTGCACCAGCGGCAGCTTCATCGCCGGCCGTGCCTGGGCGGAGGATCAGGTGAAAGGCGTGGGGGCTGTCACGGGCAAGCCGACCAGCAGCACCTCCATCGCCTTCGTGAACGCCGCGCGGCATCTGGGCGCCAAGCGCGTCGCTGTCCTGGCGTCCTATCCCGAGCGTACCTCCAAGGCCTTCGGCTCGTTCCTGCAGGAGTACGGCATCGGCGTCTCGCATCTGCAATGGATGGATGCGCCGGGCGGGCGCGACGCCTATCTGATGCCGCTGGAGCGATTCATGAAGGCCGCGCGCGAGGCCGACGGGCCCGACGTGGACGCGTTCCTGGTGCCGGATACGGCTATCGCGGGCTTCCCTTTGATCGGGCCGCTTGAGCGCGAGTTGGGCAAGCCGGTCCTGACCGCCAACCAGGTCACGATCTGGGAGGCGCTGCGCCTGGCCGGCTGGCGTGAAAAAGTAGCGGGTTACGGAAGGCTTCTGGCGGCCTAGAGGCGCGGGCGCAGCGTATCGGCGATCTCGTCACAGCGCGCGAACCACAGGTTCGGGTGCTTGCGGATATAGGCGATCAGCCGCTCCAGCATCTTCATGCGCGAAGGGCGGCCGATGATCTGCGGGTGCATGACCAGCATGAACATGCGGTCCTCGGCATAGAGCCCGTCGAATTCCGCCTTCCACACGTCCAGCACGGCATCCGGCGTCTGCACGACGCGGCCGAAATGATGCGCGCTGAACAGGAAGTAGGGCGCATCGTCCAGCGACCAGGCATAGGGCAGCTCGACCAGCTTGGTCTTCTTGCCGTCCTTCGCATGCAGATAGGGCGAATCGTCGTCGAAGAAATTCGAGGAATAGCCGAAGCCGTATTCGTGGATCAGGCCCATGGTGGCCGGACCGAACTCGCCGTGGGGTGAGCGGTAGCCGGCCGGCGCCTTGCCCGACGCCTTCTTGATGGCGGCGATGCCCTTCTCCATCTCCTCGCGCTCCTCGGCTTCGCTCAGCTTCGGGAGCCAGGGATGGGTATGGCTGTGATGCGCCAGCTCGTGGCCGTGTTTCAGCATCTCCTCGATCACGGCGGGGTGAGTTTCGATGACCGCGCCCGGCGTGAAGAAGGTGGCTTTGATGCCTTCGCGGTCCAACAGGTCGAGGATGCGGCCCATCGCCACCTTGGGGCCGTACTGCCCCTGGGACATGGTGATCGGCATCTCGGCGCGCTCGGGCTTGCCCCCGGTCCACATCGTCTCGGCGTCGAGATCGAAAGTGATGGCGACCGGGAAGCCCTGGGGCGCGATGGGCACGGTTGCTAGCGTGCGACGGCTTGTGTCGCGACCACGGTGGCCGGTTGACGCTCGCCCAACAGCTCGACGGTCAGCTTGGTGCCCGGTGAGGATTTGGCGCGTTCCACGAAGGCCAGGGCCAGACGCGCGCCCGCACGATGGCCGTAGGAGCCGGAACTGGTGATGCCCACGCGTTTGTCGCCGTCCCAAATCGGCTCGCTGCCGCAGGGGTCGGCGTCGGCGACGGGGCCTTTCTCGTCCAGCTTCAGCGTGACCAGCACGCTGCCGGGCTGGACGCTCTTCGCCTTGCTGCCGACGAAGTCGCCCTTGTCGGCTTTCACATGGCGGTCGAAGCCGATGGCGGACGGTGCCGTGGCCGCGCCGTAATCGACGCCCCAGCGCGGCACGCCGGATTCGATCCGCATCGATTCATGCGCACGCATACCGAAATCGACGAGGCCGTGCGCCTCGCCCGCCGCGCGGACGGCGTCGTAGATCGAGCGCAGATAAGGCGCCGCGCCATGCAGTTCCCAGCCGGACAGGCCGAGGCCGCAGAGCGACAGGATGCGCGCGGGCACGATACCGGCCGTGACCTCGCGTGTGCGGAAGCGCGGCAGCTTCTCGTCCGACAGATCTTCCTTCAAAGCCGCGGACAGAATCTCGCGCGCCTTTGGACCCGCGACCAGCAAAGCGCCCCAGGCTTCGGTCAGATTGTCGACCGTGACGTCGGCGGGCGCGCCGCGAGTCAGGATGTCCAGGATATGCTGCTCGGCCAGCGACGAGCCGGTCAGATAGAAGCTGTCGCGGCCCGTGCGGGTGATCGAGACGAACGCGGCCAACTTGCCCTTGGGCGAGAGCAGGGGGGACGCCGCGATGGCGCCTTCCTTCGGCAGGTGGTTGGCCGACAGGCGGTCCAGCCACTTCGCGGCACCCGCGCCCGAGACCTCGAACTTGCTGAGGCTCGACAGGTCGATGACGCCTGCCTTCTCCGCGACGGCTTTCACCTCGGCGGCCACCGTCGCGAACCACTCGGCGCGGCGGAAGGTCGGCTTCTCTTTCGAAGGCCCGCCCTTCTTCGCGAACCAGTTGGGCACTTCCCAGCCGTTGCGCACGCCGAACACGGCACCCGCGTCCGTCATGCGATCATGCAGGGGGCTGACGCGCGCGTTGCGCGCGCCGTGCGGCTCTTCCTGCGGATAGACGACGCTGAACTCGTGCACATAGGCGCCGCGCGTGGCATCCATGGTATAGCCGCCAGTCGCGTAGTCGCCGAAACGGCGCACGTCGAACGCGCTCAGGTCGATGCTGGGCTCGCCTTCGATGATCCATTCGGCAAGGTGGCCACCCAAGCCGCCCGCCAGGCCGAAGCCCGCGAAATAGCCGCCGTTCATGAAATAGTTTGGGATGCCGGGCACGGGACCGATCAACGGGTTGGCGTCCGGCGTGCGCATCAGCGGGCCGTTGATGACGCGCTTCACGCCCAGTTCGCTCAGGATCGGCACGCGCTCCAGCCCCTTTTCGAAGGCGTGGCTGACGCGTTCGAGATCGGGCACCAGCAGTTCCTGTTCGAAGCCGGCCGGCGTCTCGTCCTTCGCCCAGAACACGGGCTCCTTGTCGAACAGGCCGAGCAGAAGGCTCTCGCGCTCCTGCCGCAGATAAAGCGGCGCTGTGATGTCACGCAGGATCGGCAGCTCGTGGCCGATATCCTTGATGCCGGGCACGGGTTCGGTCACCAGATACTGGCGCTCCATCGGCACCACGGGCGGGCGGTAGCCGACCATGGCGGCGACCTCGCGGCCCCACAGGCCGGCCGAGTTGACGACGATCTCGCAGGTGATGTCGCCCTTGTCGGTCCGGACGCGCCAATTGCCGTTCTCGCGCGTCATGCCGGTCACGCGCGTATGGCGATAGACCTCGGCGCCATTCGCGCGCGCCTGGCGCGCCAGTGCGTTGGTGATGCTGGACGGATCGATGTAGCCGTCGTCGGGCGTATAGGCGACGGCCAGTACGCCCTTGGTCTCGATATAGGGAAACAGGCGCTTGGCTTCCGCCGGGCCGACCAGCTCGATCGGCATGCCGAGATAGTGCGAGCGCGCGATGGCGCGCTTGTGTTCCTCGATATGGTCCTGGTTGATGGCGAGGCGGATGCCGCCGCATTTGTGGAAGCCGACCTCTTCGCCGGTTTCCTTGGCGAAGGCGTTGTAGAAGTTCGTCGAATCCAGGAAGACGCGGCAGGTCGTATAGCTGGTGGTGTAGTGCGGCGTGTTGCCCGCGGCGTGCCAGGTCGAGCCGACGGTCAGCTCGCCTTTCTCGACCAGCACGACGTCGCGCCAGCCGCGCTTGGTCAGATGGTAGAGAAGCGAGCAGCCGACAATGCCGCCGCCGATGACGACCACGCGGGCATGGGATTTCATGGCTAGACGTCCGGATTGGTGGGAAACGGACTCCGAGTGTGGAGGAAGCTAGCCGGCGCGGTCAACGACCGTGGCCGGATAGCGCTCGCCGAAGATTTCCACCTCGAAATTGCTGCCCGCCTTGGCCGCCGGACCATCGACGCGCGCCAGCACCAGGCAGGTGCCGTCGGCCTGGGCGTAGGCACCGGAGGTGACGAAGCCCGCGTCCTTGCCGTCCTTCACCACGATCTCGCCGCCCCAGGGGTTGGTGCCCGCGCCCCGGATGGACAGAAGCGTCATGTGACGCCCCTTGCCGTTGCTGCGCGATGCCATGGCGCTCTGGCCGACGAAACCTTTCTTCGTCTTGTCAACCAGGTGAGCGACACCCGCTTCGTCCACGCCGCTGTCATGGGCCATATCGGCGCCCCAGCGCGGTTGGCCGGCTTCCACACGCAGCGTTTCGTACGCGCGCATGCCGATATCCTTGAGGCCGTGCGACACACCCGCGTCCATCAGACGCTGATAAATGCCCAGCGCGTTCTCGAGATAGACGTGCACCTCCCAGGCAGGCTTCGCGATGCCGTCCACGCGAAGGACACGCACGGTCGCCATGCCGATATTGGGCTTGCGGAACTCGCCCACCTTCATGTCGTCCAGCTTCTGGCCGGTGGCGGCTTCCAGGATGCGGGTCGATTCAGGCCCCGCGATCACGAAGGCGCCGCGCGCGGCGGTCACGTTCTGAATCGTCACGCCCGTGGCCGGCGCATGCTTGCGCAGCCAGTCATCGTCGCGCTGTTCGCTCTCGGACCAGCCGGTGACGATGAAGCGCTCCGGCGTGATGCGCGACACCGACATCAGCGCGGCGACGCCGCCCTTTTCGGTCAGCATCGGAACGGTCGCGGCCTCGCCGTCCTTGGCCGGAATGCGGCCGGCGGACAGGTGCTCGAGATAATCCCTGGCGCCCGGGCCCAGCACTTCGAACACCGCCATGGAAGAGAGGTCCAGGATACCGGCCTTCTCGCGTGTGTTGCGCACTTCAGCCGCCACGTGCGGAAACCAGTTGGTGCGGCCGTAGCTCAGCACGTCCTTGCCTTCCACGCCTTCGGGCGCGAACCAGTTGGGCACTTCCCAACCGTTGCGCACGCCATAGACCGCGCCCTTGGCCTTCAGCCGGTCGTAAAGCGGGCTGGTGCGTGCCATGCGGCCGCGGCTGGTTTCGCCGTGCGGGTAATAGACCGGCGAGGAATAGGCGTGGCCCGCGTTCAAACGGTCGATGACGTAGGGCTTGGTGGCATAGGTGCCGAAGCGCCGAACGTCGACCGGCGACAGGTCGATGCTGGGCTCGCCGTTGATGATCCACTCGGCGACGTACTTGGACAGACCCGCTTGCAGGAACGCGCCGGGCAGGCCGCAGAACACGAAATAGCCCTTCAGGCCGTGCGCGGGGCCCACGAGCGCGCGCAGATCGGGCGTGCGGCCCGTCGGGCCGTTCACCACGGTTTGTACACCCAGCTTCTTCAAGAGCGGAATCATCTCCGCCGTCTCTTCCAGGTATTCGGCGGACCGTTCGAGGTCGGGCTCGAACAATTCCTGGCCGAATTCCTTCGGAATCCCGTTGGGCCAGGGGAACACGGCGTGTTTTTCATAACAGGCGATCAGGAAGCCTTTGCGCTCCTGGCGCGCATACATCGGCACGTTCAGATCGCGCAGGACGGGAAGCTCGGTCGACAGGCTTGCCAACTCATCGCTTTGTTCCGTCACCAGATAGGCATGCTCCATCGCCGTCACGGGCAGGTAATAGCCCAACATGGCGGAGATTTCGGCGCCCCAAAAACCCGTGCAGTTGACGATGGTCTCGCAGGTGATCTCGCCCTTGTCCGTGGTGATGCGCCATTCGTCCTTGCCGGAGCGGGCGATCGACAGCACGCGGGTGTGACGGTTGATCTCGGCGCCCAGATTGCGGGCCGCCTTGGCGAAAGCGTTGGTGGTCATGCTCGGGTCGGTGTAGCCGTCGCCGGGCACGTGCAGGGCGCCGACGGTCTGGCGCAGTTCCAGCAGCGGCCACAGGGCTTTCACCTGCTGCGGGCCGACCAGGTCGGCCTCGATGCCCAACATGCGCGCGGTGGCGAGGAAGCGCTTGTACTCGTCCATCTCGTCCTTGGAGCGCGCAAGGCGCAGGCTGCCGCAGGCATGGACGTTGACCGGCGAATCCGCCTCGTCGCCGATCTTCTGATAGAGCTGGAAGCTTTCGTGATGGATGCGCGAGAAGAACGCGCTTTCCGAGAAGTAGGGGACCTGCCCCGCCGCATGCCATGTAGAGCCCGCGGTCAGTTCCGCCTTTTCCAGCAGCACGACGTCGGTGCAGCCCTGCTTGGTCAGTTGATACAGCGTGCTGCAGCCGATGATGCCGCCGCCGATGACGACGACGCGGGCATGGCTTTTCATTGCGGGATCCCCCAGTTGAAATAATTATATTGTAATTATTCAAATTATATTACAATTTCATGACGACTCAAATCTCTGGTGGGGGTTTTTTCGAATGGTCCAAAGCCGAGACGCCGCGCCTGCCAAACCCGCGAAGATCGAGGCCGCCGTGACGCGCGCGACGCGCGGCGTCAAGGGCGTGGTCGA
>JBFXED010000046.1:0-24000 GCA_050180485.1 Alphaproteobacteria bacterium
CGTCGGGCGGGGGATGTATATCGAATCGCCCGCGGCGTGGCAATGCCCCACGCGCGCCGCTGGCCGTGTTACCGGCGTCGGCAAGTCCATTGTTGCCTCTCGCGTTCGCAGCATCGCGGAAGCAACCGGGTGTGTTCTTGGCGTCGGAACATCGGACTACATCACTTTCCAAGGGACCGACATCGATTGCCATACCCTTGCCCACGAGATCGGTCACATGTTGGGCTTGCTCCATTGCTGCGCCAGCAACCCCAACAACTTGATGAACTCGGGAACCTGTGACCCCGTGCAAGGATTGAACCGGCGCCAAGTTTATTGGGCACGCGCTTCCGTGTACGCCACCTATTTCTAGGAAAAGGGGCCCAGGTGCGAGTAGACGATGGCGCCGAGCGTCTAGCTTCGCTTTCCGTTGGTTTTAGAGCGCGCACACTTCGACGGAGACACCTGTGTCGAATATGACCCGCCGCGCGGTCCTTGTCGGTGCAGGCGCCGTAGCGGCCGGCGCCGCGGCGGGCGCCATTCAATGGCTGCGTCAGCCGGAACCCGACACGGCCGTTCCTGTCCAACTCCGCGCCGAGAAATCGACGCTGTATGTCGATGGGCGGCCCGGCGCGGTCATGCGGCTAGTCAGCGTCGCCGGCAGTCTCAATCAGAGCGGCCTCGTGATGCGCGAGGGCGAGCGGTTCCTCGTCGAGCTGACGGACGGTATGGACGTACCGACCTTGGTTCACTGGCATGGGTTGACGCCGCCTTGGCGCCAGGACGGCGTGCCGGATGTCAGCGCGCCCGCGCTGCAACCGGGTAAAAGCGTCCGGTACGATTTCACCGTGGCGCCCTCGGGCACCCACTGGATGCACTCCCATGTCGGGTTGCAGGAGCAGCTTTTGTTGTCCGCGCCGCTGATTATCCGCAAGGCCGAGGACCATAGGGCGGACGAGCAGGAGGTGGTCGTGATGCTGCACGACTTCTCCTTCACGCCACCCGAGGAACTGATGGCCAAGCTGACCGGCGGCACGCCTATGCCCGGCGCGGGTCATGCCGGCCATGCAATGCCCATGGCGCCGGTGGCGCCGATACCCGCCATGAATCACGCCAGCATGGACGTGAACGACATCGACTACGACGCCTACCTGGCCAACGAGCGCACGCTCAACGATCCGCACGTCGTCGCGGTCGAGAAGGAAGGGCAAATCCGTCTGCGCATCATCAACGCGGCCGCAGCGACCAATTACACGATCGACCTGGGCGACGTGGAAGGCGAACTCATCGCGGTGGACGGCGATTTGGTCCAACCCGTCCTGGGACACCGGTTCCCGATCGCCATCGCCCAGCGTCTCGACATCCGCCTGCGCATCCCCGCGGACAGCGCCGTTCCCGTGCTGGCGCTGCGCGAAGGCGCGCTTGAGCGCACGGGCATCATCCTGGCGCCGCCGGGCGCCGCGGTGCGCAAGATCGACCCCGTCGCCGAGGACAGCGGCCCTTTGCTCAACCTGGCTTTGGAACGGCAGTTGCGCGCCGTCTCGGGCTTTGCGCCGCGCGCGGCCGACCGGCGCATCGAAATGGACCTGACCGGGAATATGGCCGCCTATCAATGGGGCATCGACCTGAAGGGCGCGGCGCTGGAGGTGAAGCAGGGCGAGCGGGTCGAGCTGGTCATGCGCAACGTCAGCGGCATGACCCACCCAATGCATCTGCACGGGCATCACTTCCAGGTCGTGGACATAAACGGCGAGCGTTTCGAAGGCGCGCGGCGCGATACGGTCTATCTGCCCGCGGATACCCAGGTGACGGTCGCGTTCGACGCGATCAATCCCGGCCTATGGGCATTCCACTGCCATCATTTGTATCACATGGAGCGCGGCATGTTCGCCGTGCTGAAGTACCAGGGGATTGCCTGACCTCACGCGGACGTGATGGTCGCCGGATTGCCTTTCGCGGCCGCCCGGCGCATATCCTGGGACACACGAACAGCGAGGAGCGCCATGGCATTGCGCAAGTTCATCATCGAACGTGACATTCCCAAGGTCGGCAGCCTGGAGCGCGAGCAACTGCGCGGTGCGGCGGCCACGTCAAACGCGGCTTTGCGCCAACTCGGCCCCGACATCCAGTGGGTGGAAAGCTTTGTCGCCGCCGATAAGACCTTCTGCGTCTACCTGGCCAAGGACGAGGCCATCATCAAGAAGCACGCCGAGATCAGCGGCTTCCCCGCGACCAAAATCACCGAGGTGCGCAAGATGATCGACCCGACGACGGAGAAGGGCGACTGACCCTGCCTAGCGCCGCTTAGTCCAAAGCAAGTAGTTCGGCAAGGATTGCTTCGCTATAGCGAAGCAATTGCACAACTTCGCGACGTGACGTCGAAATGTGGGTCGACACAGATCCACGCGTGTATACCGAACGTGCAATTCGGTCGGCGCCCGATTCAATATTCGAAGACGTATCTTGAGCCGCGCGGATTATCGCGTCGCTTTGCTCACGAGCATTGAGAATAAAGGAAACTTTCTGTCGAATTGTGGGGCTCGATCGACCGGCTTCGAGTCTGAAGCCATTTGCCGACATTACAGCTGAATCTGGCGCTAAATGATCGACAGTCTCTCTAAGCGCTTCACGAAGTTCCGCAGCAATCCCTCTGTACGAAACTCGCTCACCGTGTGATAGGTCATCTATCGCCTGCTGCAACGAAAATGCAGCCGACGGCACAAGCGTATTTAGCGTCTGAATAATTCGTTGTTGTTGAGCGGTATAGGTTGCTCGCCCACTAGAAGCTAGTCTTTGCCCAACTAGAAATTCACGCTTTCGGAATATTGCGGGACTAAGATCGGTAATTGATTTTATGACACTCAGATAACTAGTCTTTTTATTGTTGCCGCGACACAGGTTGTTCAATTTATGAAAATTTTCATCAAGATCAACAAAGTCACCATCCTGAAAGCCGTATCGTAAAAGTGATACTCGACCCATGCGAAAAAAAGTTTGAACAACCGATTGAGCGTAAGCCTTTATATCGGCCGAATTAATATTTGATGTTTTTGACCTGGAGATTTGCTTTTTCAATTCGTCAATAGACGACAAAGTAGAATCCCACCCGTCGATCTCCAGGGCGGTCATAACAAATTCCCCGCTTATTTCTTTCGAGACCGGGCGCGAGATCGTCTTGATTTAAGATCACTCTGTGAGCCGGCACCGGCTGGAGGGAGCTTGTGAGCAACTAAATTATAGCCAATAGCATTTAGCTTATATTCTCCCGCCCCTGCATTATCCAAGTAGCCCGCATTTTTGCTATTCGTTAGCGTATATCTCGCTTCACTCGGCGCTGGATACTTAGCTAAGTGAAAATGCTTTTTTATATCGTCAGCGTTAATTGATTTTTTTCTATCGCTCTCCGGGGCTTCGTATTGAAGATAGTAAGCCACGACTGCGGCCATTTCGTTGGCTGACCGTGGCTTTTTATTTTCAGTAAACGTTCTAATGTCAGTTGGCTGTCCGGATTTCGCCAAATGTTGTGGGAGAGCGGTCGGCTCAACCACGGTTGCCGAAAGAGACGGCGCGGGAGGAGCGTCAAAGCTCCCTGAAGCCTCGATACCAAGTCGAGTAAATGCGTAATTTAGCGCGCGCTGTTGAGCCTCTTTGTCGAGTTTTTGTAGCGCAGAAATGATTAGCCTAATGGCTTCTAATTCCGGGTCAGCCTCTGAAGACACCGACATGCTGCGCGCTCCTTGGTAAATGAAGGTGCTTGCCGCTATTTTCGAAAGATCAGCTAAATAGTTTAGCGATTTTGCAAAGTTGTTGTCCAATGAAGCCAAACTAAACAAAAAAGGCCGCCCGAAGGGGCGGCCTTTCGTGTTTCAGAAGGCGAGGGAGCGTTATTCGGCCGCCTGCTGCGTCCGCAGGCTCTTGGTCGCTTCGTCGTCGATCGACAGATCGTCGCGCAGGGCGACGCCGTAGTCGCGCTTGGCGGCTTCGCGGCTGATATAGCCGTTCTTCACGTCGTTCGCGACGCGGTTGGGCTCGCGCTTGAACGGATTACCAAAACCGCCGCCGCCGGGAAGCTCCAGCACCAGCTTGTCCTCGGGCGGAATCGACTGACGGCCCTTGCCGCGCATCTGCTTGCCGCTTTTCAGCGAGACGCGGCCCGACTTGGCGGTCTTACCGCCGGCGCGGCCATGGGCCGGGTTCTCGCAGCGCTCGAACATGGCCAAGACGTCGAAGGGAATGCCGTCGATGCCGCCGATCTCGATGATCTGGCCGAGGCCGCCGCGCTGGGTGCCCGCGCCGCCGGAATCCGGACGCAGCTCCTTCTTCCAGAACACGACCGGCGTGATGGCCTCGTTGGCCTCGACCGGCATGCCGCGCACGCCGGAGGGGAAGGCCGTCGAGTTGAGGCCGTCCTTGGTCGGGCGCGCGCCCGTGCCACCAGAGTTGAACTGCAGCATCTCGAACTCGGGGATGTTGCCTTTATAGCCCACGCCGCCGGAGACGGACGGGCCGCCACGCAGCTGCACGTTCCACAGGCTGGCCGAACCCTCGGCCTGGGCGCCTTCCGGTACCACCTGGTGCAGACAGCCGAAGACCGTGTCGGGCAGGCAGTGGCCGATGATGTGGCGCGCAGCCACGGCCCAGGGACGCTGGACGTTGAGGATCGAGCCCTCGGGCGCCGAGAAGGTGATCGGCAGCAACGAGCCGTAGTTGTTCGGAATGTCGGGCGCCACGATGCATTTCACGCCGAAGCAGGTGTAGGCCTTGGTGTAGTTGAACACCACGTTGATGCCGTAGGGGCTGGCGCCGGAAGTGCCTTCGTAGTCGACGTGAATGCCGTCCTTGCCGACCGTGAGCGCAGCCGAGATGGTGACCGGCGCGTCGTAGCCGTCGGTCTGCATCGTGTTGCGGTAGGTGCCAGGCTTCAACTTGCGGATCTTCTCAATCGTCGCCTTGCGCGAGGATTCGATGATGAAGGCGCCCAGCTTGTTCAAATCCTTCAATTCGAACTCGGTCATCATGTCGACCAGGCGCTTGGAGCCCGTGTCGTTGCAGGCCGCGGCGGCGAACAGGTCGCCTTCGACTTGCATGGGCTCGCGCACGTTGGTGCGGATGAGCTCCATCAGCGTCTCGTTGGCCTTGCCCTCCTTGAAGAGGTGCATGATTGGGATGTTGAGGCCTTCCTCGAACACCTGACGCCCGTCGGGGCCGAAGCCACGGCCGCCGATATCGACGACATGGATCGTGTTGGCGAACAACGCGACGGCCCGGCCCTTGTGGAAGGTCGGCGAGACGACGGTAAAGTCGTGCAGGTGGCCCGAGGCCTGCCAGGGATCGTTGGTGATGAAGTGGTCGCCCGGCTTCATCTTGCTCATCGGGTACTTGGCGATGAAGTGGGGGACTGCCTCGGCCATCGAGTTGATGTGGCCGGGGGTGCCGGTCACGGCCTGGGCCAGCATGCGGCCCTGTTCATCGAAAACGCCCGCCGACAGGTCGCCGGCCTCGCGCACGGAGGTCGAGAAGGCGGTGCGCACGAGCGTCTGCGCCTGCTCCTCGACGACGGAGATCAGGCGGTTCCACATGACCTGCATGTGGATCTGTGCGAGGGCGTCGTTCTTCTTAGCCATGGTCGGAATCCTCTAGCGGGCCTTCTTGCCCAGCTTGCGGCGGTCCAAAACAATATATCCGAGGGCGTTGATGCTCGCATCATAGGCCTTGCCCACGACGGTCGCGGTGTGCTCCTCGACGATCACGGCCGGGCCGGGCATGAACGAGCCGGGCACCAGGGTCGTGCGGTCATAAACCTGAGCTGTGACGAACTGGCCCGTGGCCTGGTCGATCACCTTACGCGTGCCGACGGGTTTGGCCTTGATCTTCTTCTTCACCGGCTTGGCCGACGACACCTTGGGAAGCGGTGTCGACAGGAGCAGCGCCCAGGTCAGCACCTCGACGTCGAGATGCGGGATGGTCCGGTCGTAGAGCGCCTTGTAGGCCGTCTCGAACGCCTTGCGCAGCGCCTTCGCCGCGTCGGCCCCGAACCTGTCGGCGGGCAGATTCACCGCCACCTCGTGGCCCTGGCCGACATAACGCATGAACGCGATGCGCTTCTCGACCAGCTTGGCGCCGGAGGCACCAGGCTCGACAACCTTTTTGGCCTCGGCGCGCATCTCGGCGATAAGAGCGGAGGCCGCACGGCCGTTGAACTTCGACAGGCGTTGATGATGGCTGCGGATGACCTCATACGCCACGGGCGCACGCAGGAAGCCGACGGCCGAACCGACACCCGCACCGGTCGGGATGATCACCCGCGGCACGTTCAGCTTCTCGGCCAAACGCGAGACATGAATGGGCGCCGCGCCGCCGAAGCCGATCAGCGTGCGGATCTCGATGTCCTTGCCGCTTTCAATGGCGTGGACACGGGCCGCGTTGGCCATGTTTTCGTCGACCATCTCGGAAATACCGAGGGCGGCATGCGCGACCGCAAGGCCGAGCGGCTTACCCACATCGGCCATGATGACCTTCGCGGACGCATCGCGATCGAGCCGCATGCGACCGCCCGCGAAATTGTCCGGGTCGATCTTGCCCAGCGCCACGTCGGCGTCGGTCACGGCCGGCTTTGTGCCGCCCCTGCCATAGCAGGCCGGACCGGGCTCAGAGCCCGCGCTTTCCGGGCCGACCGCGATGCGGCCGAGCGAATCGATATGGGCAATGGAGCCGCCGCCCGCGCCGATCTCGACCATCTCGATGACGGGGATGCGCAAGGGGAGACCGCTACCCTTCATGAAGCGATAGACGCGCGCGACCTCGAAGGTGCGCGAAGTCTGGGGCTGGAATTCGTCGATCATGCAGATCTTGGCCGTCGTGCCGCCCATGTCGTAGGACACGACATCCTTCACGCCGCACTGGTGCGCGACATGGCTGGCGAAGATGGCGCCGCCGGCAGGACCCGATTCCACCAGACGGACGGGGAACTGGATGGCCGTTTCCAGCGTGGTAATGCCGCCGCCGGAGAGCATGAGGAAGAGGGGGCATTGGAAGCCCGCGTCGCGCAGGTCGCGGCCGAGCGCCGTCAGGTGGCGGCTCATCAGCGGCTGGACATAGGCGTTGGCGCAGGCGGTGGAGAAGCGCTCGAACTCGCGCATCTCGGGCGAGACTTCGGAGGAAAGCGTGATCGAGACTTTGGGCAGGCGGCGGGCCAGGATGTCGCGCGCCTGCTTCTCGTGGATCGGGTGGGCGTAGGAGTGGATGAAGCCGACCGCGATCGATTCGATGCCTTCCTTCTCCAACTGCGGGATCAACGCTTCGACCGCATCCTCGCGCAGCGGCACCAGCACGCGGCCTTGGGCCGTCAAGCGCTCGGGGATGGGGAAGCGCAGATGGCGGGGCACCAGCGGCTCGGGTAGGTCGATATTGATGTCGTACTGCTCGAAGCGGTTCTCGTTCCGCATTTCGATCGAGTCGCGGAAACCTTCCGTGGTCACCAGCGCGGTCTTGGCGCCGCGCCGCTCGATCAGCATGTTGGTGGCGAGCGTGGTGCCGTAGATGATGATGTCGATGTCCTGCGGCTTGATGCCGGCCTTGGAGATCACGTCGCGCATGCCTATCAGCACGCCGCGCTCGGGGGCGCCATGGGTGGTCAGCGTCTTCGCCGAATAGGCGGTGGTGCCGACTTCCAGGGCCACGTCGGTGAAGGTGCCGCCAATGTCGACACCGAGGCGCGCCAGGGGCTTACGCGCGGCGCGCGCGGAATTCTTGTTCGTGCTCATGTGGTCTCCGCCTGCGGAATGCGCGGGGGACTATAACGGACCCGTAACGTCCGGCAAGCTTTGTGAGCTTGCGTTTTGCGCATGGCGGGCCGCAAAAACGCGTCTTTCGTTCTGCAACCCGAACCTGGCGAAGCGGCGGTTTCAAAGGGTGAAATCCGCGGCCCCGCGATCCGGCCACCGTTCCAGCTTGCCGCTGTTGCCGCCGCCCTTGTGTTCCAGCCAATATCCCGCACCAAACAAGGAGATCGGAAACATGGGTGATCGTCTCAAGGGCAAGGTGGCCCTGGTCATTGGCGCCGGCTCAGTGGGGCCGGGGTGGGGCAATGGCAAGGCTACAGCCGTCCTATTCGCGCGCGAAGGCGCCAAGGTATTCGGCGTCGATCAGAGCCTGGCCGCGGCGGAAGAGACGAAAGCCATTATCGAGAAGGAAGGGGGCGCGGCCACCGCGCACCAGGCAGACGTGACCAAGGCCAAGGAGGTCGAGGCGCTGGTGAAGCGTTGTCTCGATACCTATGGCCGCATCGACATCCTGCACAACAATGTCGGCATCACCGACAAGAACGACGTGGTCAACACGACGGAGGAAGAGTGGGACCACACGATGGCGGTCAACCTCAAATCCATGATGCTGACCTGCAAGCATGTCATTCCCATCATGGAGAAGAACGGCGGCGGCGCGATCGTGAACCTGTCGTCCATCTCGGCCATTCGTCACAACGGAAGGCCCTTCATCGCCTATTACACCAGCAAGGCGGGCGTGCTGGGCTTCACCCGCGGCGTCGCGCTCGACTTCGGCAAGAAGAAGATCCGCTGCAACGCCATCCTGCCCGGCATGATGAACACGCCCATGATGACGACGCGCTGGGAAAAGCAGATGAAACCGGCGGAGCTCGAGACGTTCCTCAAGAACCGCGACGCCTCGGTGCCCTATGGCCGCGCGGGCACAGGCTGGGACGTGGCCAAGCTGGCGCTGTTCCTGGCCTCGGACGATTCCGAATACATCACCGGTCAGGGCATCGTCGTGGACGGCGGCCTGACCTGTAAGTTCACCTGAAGGGGGAGAGGCGAATGGCGACCAAGGCGAAGAAGAAGACCACCAAGGGCCGCAAGCGGTCGTGGAATCCGCCGGGCGTGCCGGCGCCCATCCGCGGTTATTACTCCAACTGTGTGCGGGTCGAATCCGGACCGCTCTTGTTCGTCTCGGGCCAGGTTTCGATGGACGCCAAGGGCCGCATCGTCGGTAAGGGCGATCCGGCCAAGCAAGCCGAACAGACGCTGAAGAATGTGCTGACCATCCTGAAGGCCAACGGCGCCACCATGGCGGATGTGGTTCAGGTGATCGTTTATGTCACCGACATCCGCGTGCTCGACGAGATTCGCGACGCGCGTCTGAAGCATTGGCCTAAGGGCGGCCCGTCCAGCGCCATCGTCGAGGTAGCGGGCTTGGCCTTCCCGGAGCTTATGGTCGAGATTTCAGCCGTCGCCGTGCTGCCTTCCTAGGCGGCGCGGCCTCTTCCCCGACCGCGTCCGCATAGCGGACGGGCAGGGCGGTCGTGCACTTGATCTCTTCCATGGCGAAGCTGGAGCTGACGTCATAGAGGTCGATGCGCTTGATCAGGCGCTTGTAGACCTCATCATAGGCGGCGATGTCGGGCACCACGACGCGCAGCAGGTAATCGATATCGCCGCTCATACGGTAGAAATCGACCACCTCCGGAATCTCCAACACCGCACGAGCGAACCGCTCCAGCCATTCCGGATTGTGCTGGTTCGTACGGATGGCCACGAACACCGTCACGTTCAGGTTCAGCTTCACGCGGTCGAGCAGCGCCACGCGGCTGCGGATGACGCCGGCTTCCTCCAGGTTCTTCACGCGCCGCCAGCAGGGCGTGGGCGACAGGCCGGCTTCCTTCGCCAGGTCGGCGAGCTGAATGGTGGCGTCGGCCTGAAGCGCGTTCAGGATACGGCGGTCGATTTCGTCGAGGCGCATGAGTTACCTCAAAAATCATAAATGATAGAATTATATTCTAATATAAACCCATTAAGCGCTCAACTTTGGTCGCCGCTTCTAACCAACTCATGCGATGCTGAAATTTATTGGCATCCATGAACGGTTGGACTTTGCGATGGACCTGCGCAATCCCTTCACCGCCCACCCGGCCACGGTCAGCGAGACATATACCGAGCACCTGCGCTTCGCCTCCACGACAGGATTTTGGATGGTCCTGGGCGGTTTGGCCTGCATCCTTCATGGTCTGCTCCCTTTCACCTGCACGACCGTCGGCAGCCGCACCATCCGTCGCCTCTACGACCGCCTGTCCGCCGGGCAGCGCAAGCCCGTGATGGAACGCATCCGCGCCGTCGCCGCCGAGCGCGCCTGACCCAACTTCTCCTGGACTAGTCCTTCTGCCCGCGCGAGGCTTCGCGCCGGGAGGATTTGCCATGCTGGACCCGAAGGGGCGCATCGTCATGGTCAGCGGGGCCGCGCGCGGCCTGGGCCCCGTCATCGCCAAACGGCTTTACGACGAGGGGTACATGCTCAGCCTGGGCGCGCGCGATGCGGCCGCACTGGAAAGAGTCCATGGCGGCATGGAGAAGGCACGCGTGCTGTTCCACAAGCACGACGCAAAAGACCCGCGCACGGGCGATGCCTGGGTCGCCGCCACCGTCGCGCGCTTCGGCAAGCTCGACGGCCTCGTCAACAACGCCGGCGTGTTGCATTCCTTCAGCGTGGAAGCGGCCGATGAAGCACAACTCGACGAGATGTGGACGGTTAACGCCAAGGGACCGACGCTTCTCGTCCGCGCGGCTCTGCCGCATCTGAAGAAAAGCGGACAGGGGCGGGTGGTCAACGTGGCCTCGCTTCTGGGCCTGCGCGTCCGCCGGCCGGATTATTTCGGCTATGCGATGAGCAAGTTCGCGCTGGTCGCGCTGACCCATGCCATCCGGCAGGAAGGCTTCACGCATGGCGTCCGCGCGACGGCCCTATGCCCGAGTGTCATCGACACCGACATGGGCGAGGGAACCGGAATCGCCAAGGAAGACAAGATCAATCCGGAAACGCTGGCCGAGATGGTCGCCATGCTGCTGGCGCTGCCCAACACGGCCTCGGTCGCCGAACTGCCGGTCAATATTTTCGCGGAAGCGTCGTATTAGGAAACCGGCTTGCCGCACGCCTGAATGATGCGGCTGATCGCGGCGATGCCGCCTTGCGTGTCCGTCGGCGCGGCACTGGTCAAATAGTACGTGGCCTCGACCACATCACCCGGACGCCCGGCGAGATCGACGATCCATACGCTGATGGTGCCGACCTTGCTGTGCACGCTAGCTTTCTCGCCGCCTTCCGTCACCGTGACCACGCTGTTGGGACAGGCGGTCAGGAAACCGCAGGTCTGGCTATCGAAGCTTTTCGCCGCGCAGCTGGCGACCTCCGCCGGATTGCCGCGGACGATGTCGCCGCCCTGCGAGCCGCGCGCGCGGATTTCGTCCTGCTGGCAGGCACCCAGGACAAGAAGGGCGAACAGAGGGGCAGCGACGCGCGTCAGAGATTTCAGCAAGGCACGCTCCCGATTGAAGGGCGCGTCGTTTGTAGCCGGAAAAGCCGCCTAACGCTCGAATTTATCCGCCAGCAGCACCGTGGTGGCCGTGCGCTTCACGCCGGTCAGCTGGCCGATCGCATCCAACGTCTGGTCCAGCCGCTCGGATGTCATGGCCTCCACCGTCACCACCAGGTCGAATGGTCCGCTGGCCGTGCTGCAACGGCGCACCTCGGGCATGGCGCGCAGGGCACGCACGATGCCGGCCAGATGGCGCGCGTCGATCTCGACCAAGGCATGGGCCTTCAAGGCACCGGGCATGGCACCGTCGCCCATCACGACGGTATAGCCGGCGACAATCTTGTCACGCTCGAGCCGGGCCAGGCGTTGCTGTACCGCGCTGCGCGACACACCCAGACGCTTGGCCAGGTTGGTCAGCGACTCCCGCGCGTTCACGCGCAGAAGGCTGATCAACTGCCGGTCCTTGGCGTCGTTGACGGGGCGGCTCATGGCGAAATCGTTACCGGCGCGGGCATAGCACGGCAAGCGTGTTTCCGCCGGATCGCGGGTGTTTTCTGGCGAAACGGTGGCCTGTCCTGGCGCTCCGCAAGTTTCTTCCGGCGCGGCACATGGCGATCTTGGCGCGTCCAACCGGGAGATCGCCATGAACGCCGCCGAAGCCTTGGTCCAGATGCTGATCGATTATCGCGTCGAATATATTTTCGGCGTGCCGGGCGATACGAACGTGCCGCTCTACCATGCGATCCGAGACGCGGGCGGCCGCATCCGCCACGTTCTGGCGCGCGACGAGCGCTCTGCCGCCTACATGGCCGACGCCTATGCGCGCCTGACCGGCAAGCCCGGCGTCTGCGAATGCCCGAGCGGTGCGGGCGTGCTCTATTCGATCCCCGGCGTGGCCGAAGCCAACAGCTCTTCCGTGCCGCTGATCCTCCTGATCAACGACATTCCGCTGGCGGGCGAGGGACGCGCGACCCTGACAGAACTCGATTGCGTACGCCTGTTCGAGCCGGTGACCAAGCTGTCGGTCCAAGTGAAGTCGGCCGACAAGTTGCCGGAGACCGTTCGGCGCGCCTTCCGCGCGGCGACCACGGGCAAGCCCGGCGCCGTGCAGATCACACTGCCCGAGGACGTGATAGTGGAGCCTGTGTCGCCCGGTGTGCCGCTGCGGGTCGAAACCGAGTGTGTCCGCGCACCGGCTTACCCCACGCGCGGTGAGGCGGAGTCGGTGGCGCGGCTGGCCGATTGGCTGGCGGTCGCCGAGCGGCCCGTGATCGTGGCGGGTGGCGGCGCCAACCGGGGTGCCGCCGGATCCCTGATCCTGACGTTGGCTGAGCGGTTCGCGGCGCCTGTGGTCACCACCATCACGGGCCAGAGCGTGATCCCAGACGACCATCCGTTTGCCATGGGCGTGGTGGGTGACAATGGATTCCATCCCCACGCGCACCGCGCCTTGGACGAGTCGGACCTCGCGATCTACATCGGCTGCCGCATGGGTTCGGTCGCCAGCATCGGCTGGAGCTTTCCGGCGCCCGCCAAGACACGCCGCATGGTCCAGATCGACAGCGATCCGGAAATCTTGGCCAATACCTTCGATAATGCGCTGAGCATTGCCGGTGACGCGCGCCTGGTGTTGGAGGACCTGCTACGCGCCGCGGTCCCACGCGATCCGGGCCGCACGGAAGCCTGGGTGGCTTCGCTCAACCGCGACCGTGCTGGCTTCTGGGAGTCGGTAAAAGACGAGTTGGAATCCGACGCCGTGCCGCTCAAGCCCCAGCGTGTGATCGCAGCGGTGAACAAGCGATTGCCCGAGCCCGCCATTGTCATTTCGGACGCGGGCACCCCCACGCCCTATGCCTCGCGCTTTCTGCGTCTCAACGGCCAGGACTCCAGCCTGGTGATCCCGCGCGCCTTCGGCGGTCTGGGCTATGCCATTCCCGCCGTGGTCGCGGCTTGGCTCGCGCGGCCCGACGCGCGGCCGGTCGGCCTGTTCGGCGACGGTTCCTTTGGCATGGCCGCGGGCGAGTTGGAGACGCTGGTACGCCTGCGGGTGCCCGCCGTTCTGATCCATTTCAACAATGCCTGCTTCGGCTGGATCAAGGCGCTGCAGCGCGTTCACGCGCGGCCGGGTGCCAACGAGGCGTTCGTCTCCGTCGACTTCAACCCGGGCGACATGCGCCGCGTCGCCGAGGCCTTCGGCGTCGCGGCCTTCCGTGCCCAGACGCCGGAGGAATTGGAAGCCGCGCTCGACGCGGCCTTTGCCGTCAAGGGCCCCAGTTTCGTCGACGTAGCCGTGGAATCGATCGGCGACGTCATCCCGCCAGTCTATCGCTGGCTGCAAAAGACGGGAAAGGACCCGCTGGCGCTCGCCGCCGCCGAGTAGCGTATCCCTCCGCACTCGACGGCCGGGCCGGCGGGCAGCCATTCCCGCCGGCCCTTTTTCTGTTTGCAGATGACTGGTAGTTAATTAAGCTACTAAGCATTCCGCGCGGGGGAGGACGCCATGCTGAAATCGGGCGCTGACTATCTCGATGGGTTGCGAGACGGGCGCGTTGTCTATGTCGGTGGGGAGAAGGTCGCCGACGTCACCACGCATCCGGCGTTCCGAAACGCGGCCCGCACCGTGGCGGGGCTTTACGACCTCAAGCGCGATCCGGGCCACCGAGACTCGCTGTCCTATGAGGAAGAGGGCGATCGTCACAGCATGTATTACCTGCTGCCGCGCGACCGGGACGATCTGCTCAAACGGTCGCGTGCGCACAAGCTGATCTCCGACCAGACCTATGGGTTGTTCGGCCGTTCGCCGGACCATGTCGCCAGCTTCGTGGCCGGCTTGGCCCTGCAACCGGAAGTGTTTCAACCCGATTACCGCGACAATCTTCTCAGCTATTACCGGCGCGCGCGCTCGGCCGACAGTTACATCGCCTATGCCGTGTTGCCGCCCCAAGGCGGGCGCGACCCGGAGTTCAGCCAGCGCCAGCCCGGCTATGTCTCGCCGTCATTGCGCGTGATCAGTGAGGACAATACTGGCGTCACCATCGAAGGCATCAAGACGCTCGCTACTGGAGGCGTGCTGGCCGACGAAATCTGGCTCGGCAATCTCCAGCCGCTGGGGCCGGGGCAAGAGGCGCTCTCCATCACCTGCGCCGTACCCGTTGCAGCCGAGGGGATGAGCCTATGGGCACGCAAGCCGCTGGAGCTCGGGGCCGGCAGCGAATTCGACAGCCCCTTGGCCCATCGCTTCGACGAGACGGACGCTGTCGTCGTGTGCCGCGGCGTCAAGGTCCCATGGGAAAACGTCTTCGTACATAACCATGTCGCTCTGTCGCGCGAGATCTATATCCGCACGCCCTCGCATTGCTTCGGTAACCATCAGTCGAACGTACGATTCTGGTCCAAGCTGCGGCTCATATTGGCCCTGGCCCGGCGCATCGCCGACGTCAACGGCACGATCAAGATTCCCGCCGTGCAAGAAACGTTGGGTCGCTTGGCGGCCTACGAGGCCACTATCGCGGCCATGGTTCATGGCCAGTGCATGGCGCACGAGGAACTGGGCAACGGATATGTCTCGTTCAACCGCCGGTATATGTATGGCGCCTTGTCCTGGTGCACCGAAAACTATCCGATGCTGTGCGACACGCTGCGCGAATTGATGGGTGGCGGCGTATTCATGATGCCGGCGGATATTTCAGTGCTCGATCAGGCCACACGCGGCACGTTCGAAAGCCATTGGTCGACGCCCGGTCAGCCGGCGCTCGACCGCATGAAGCTCTTTAAGTTGGCCTGGGACCTGGTGGGCTCCGAGTTCGGCGGCCGGCATATGCAGTACGAGAAATTTTACGCTGGCCCGTCCTTTGTTGTGCGCAATCACAGTTTCCGCGAATGTCCCTGGGGCGAAATGGCGGGAGTGCTCGACAGGCTTCTCGCCAGCTACGACATACCAGGGGAATATCGGATCGCATGACAACGAGAAAGAAAAGCAACCGACGTTTGAAAGTGCCTTTGTCCGTCAGCAGCCCAGCCTTGCTGGTGGGCGGCTCGGATCAAGCCTTTCGCGGTCTCATCGCCAACCTTCATGCCATGGCCAGCCAATTGATCGAGCTGCGCGCGCGAATGGCGCGCCAGCTTGGCATCACGGGCCCGCAGTTCGGCCTGTTCCTCGCCGTCGCCCATTTCGAAGGGGAGGACGGCGTCAATGTTTCGACAATCGCGCGGAAACTCCGCGTGACTCCAGCCTTCGTCACGACCGAGACCGGAAAGCTGATCCGCAAGCGCATCTTGGTCAAACGGGACAGCAAGGTCGACCGGCGCGGGGTTTTGCTGTCGGTCACGCCCAGCGGGCGCCGAATGTTGGTGGCTTTCGCGCCGCGGCTGCAGACGATCAACGACGAGGTGTTTGGCAGCCTCGACGCGCGCGCGTTCCGGACGCTGACGCGCATTGTGGAAGGTTTGGTCGCGGGCGCCGAACGTGCTTTGTCTTTGGACGGGAAAAAATAGGGGAGGAAGGAATGGCACGCACGGCATCGGACGAGACGCTCCGCATCGAAGGCATGGCACTGAAGCGCGGGACGCGCGAGCACAAGCGTATGCCCGTGGCGGAACAGGCCGACGGAAGCTGGGTCGAGCTTCCGGTCATCGTGCTGCGTGGGGCCAAGCCTGGCCCGATCCTGTTGCTGGGCGCCTGTGTCCATGGCGACGAGATCAACGGCATCGAGATCGTCACGAAGTTCGCTAACGTGACGGACCTGAAGGCACTGAAGGGCACCGTGATCATCCTGCCCGTCCAAAACCCGCTGGCCGTGCAGGCCCAGCACCGCTATGCGGTCAGCACGTTCCTGCGTTCACCCCTGGATCAAAGCCCGGCTGACCCTTGGGCCGCTTTTCCAGGCGACCCGTTGGGCAACACGGCGGCGCGCGTGGCCTACGCGATCCACACCAAGTTCATGCGCCACGCCGACTACATTATCGACATTCACACGCCGACCACGGGCGGACGTTATGCGCCGTTCGCCTTCATGCCGCCGCCCCGTGTTGGCAAAGCCGCGAAGGATGCGCTGGAGCTGGCCAAGATCTTCGGGCCTGACTTCATTCTTTATACGGAGAAGGGCGTTTACGTGATGGAGGAAAGCCCGCACGTCGTGCTGGCGCGCCAGGGCAAGATTGCCTTCGGCGTCGAGGTCAGCGAAGGCAGCCACATCCATCCGGAGGATACAAAACGCGCGCTCGCGGGCCTACGGAACGTGATGTGCAAGATCGGCATGCTGTCCGGCAAGGTTAAGAAGCTTGGCCGTAACCTGATCATCAAGGATCAGGCCGTCGTGCGGGTGAACCGTGCCGGCCTTTTGCAGCGTTTGTGCGATCTCAACGACGAGGTGAAGAAGGGCCAGATCGTCGGCATCGTCACCAACGTCTTCGGCGAGAAGGTGGAGGAGGTGAGGGCGCCTTTGTCCGGCCGAGTCGTGCGCGTGGCGACGTTCCCCATCGTCTCGGCCGGCGAACGGGTCTGCCAGCTTGGGGTGCCGCTCTAATCTCATGCGAAGGCGCACGGTCACCGTCAACGACCGAATGCAGAAGGGGTATCGCTACGAGTTGAGCGCCCGCCTGGGGCGGGATTTCGCGCCCGGATTCGAACCTGAACTCACGCCCAAGCAGATGCTTCGGCTCGGCGTGTTCGGCGGCAAATATATGACGGATACGCGGAAGGAGTTTCCGGCGAGTTGGTTCGAGAGCGCGAAGCTGTCGCCGGACAAACGCGATGCTTCGCTCAACTTCTTCGGCGTCGATGCCAGCCAGCCGTTGTCCGTGTGGCGGGAGAAGGGCTGGATTCACCGGGACGACCCGCGCGGCTGGTTCCAATGGTATTGCCGCTACTACATGGGCCGCCGCCTGCCCGAAGAAGATGAACGGCAGATCAAGCGGTGGAAGGCGATTCGCCGCCATGTGGCGCAGGTCAAACGCCACTGCGAGCCCGGCAATCTGACATGCCGCCCACGTCAGCGGCAGGCGCTTCTCCAATGGGCATATGACAGCCGGAAAATCTGATATTCCTATAAAACGATTCAATAGTTGGCGGGGGCGGAGATGGGCGTACACGAATCGATCATCGGTGAGGTTTGGCGCTCGTCGGAGATGTTCAAGGACCTGGACGCGCTCTGCTCTTTCGGCGGGCGTTTCTGCGGCGAGGAAAGCGAGGCCAAGGCGCTCCGCTATCTGCGCGGGCGCCTGGCTGAGATTCCCGGCGTTCGGTTGAGCGAGCACGAATACGAATACAGCGGCTGGCAGCGCGTCCGTTCCCAGATCACGCTTTTGGGCGGCGAAACACGCACGCGTCCTGCCCATTCGCTGATGTGGTCGCCCGACACGCCCAAGGGCGGTCTTGAGGCCGAGGTGGTCGATCTCGGCCGCGGCACCTTCGAGGCGTTTGAAGCGAACGCGGCGCGCATCAAGGGCCGTATCGTCCTAGTGCGCCACGAACATCCGTTCTGCACCGAAACGATTCACCGGCTGAAGAAATACATGTGGGCGCGCGAGCGCGGTGCGGCGGGGTTCCTAATCGCCAATAACCTCGAAGGCGAGATGGTGGTGACCGGTTTCGCTGCCGACAACACGCCCAAGGATATTCCGGCACTGGGGCTTTCCATGGAAACCGGCGCCGCCATCGCCGCGATGGGGGCGGGCGCCAAAGTGCGCATGGAGATCGAGGCCAAGCGCGGCCCGGCCAAGGCCGTGAACCTGATCGCGGAGGCGCCGGGGCGCGGCAAGGAGTGGGTCGTCTTGGGCGCACACTATGACGGCCACGATCTGGGGCAAAGCGCGCTCGACAACGCGACCGGCGTGGCGGCGGCATTGGAGATCCTGCGGCGCGTGCAGCCGCATGTGGCCAGTCTGCCGCGTGGTCTGCGCGTCATGCTGTTCACGACCGAAGAGTGGGGGCTTCACGGCAGCCGCGTCTGGGTCGATGCGCAGACGCCGGAAGCGCGAAAGGAAATCGCGCTCTGCGTCCAGCTCGACACAATCGCCGGCAGCCCGAACATCGCCTGCCTTTCCAGCGAGTTCGACGAACTGGCTGATCTGGCGGCGGGAGTCGGCGAACGGCTGGCCATGCCGATCAAGGTGGTACGCCCCATCAAGCGCAACTCGGACCATTACAACTTCGCCCGCCGCGGCATTCCCGCGCTGCGCCTCGTGGCCGGCTTCGACGAGCCGGACGCCGGGGTGCGGCATCTGCTGATGGCTTCCGACACGCGCGACAAGGTGAGCGCGGCCGAGTTCAAGAACGGAGCCTGTGTCGCGGCGGAATTCGTCTGGCACGGGCTGACGCGCACGGGAACGATCGCGCGCCACAAGACCGACGAAGAGATGAAGCCGCTTCTCAAAGGGCTCGAATAGGCGCTTTCGCGATGAGCAGCCACAAAGGCGCGGCCATCCGCGTCGTCTCAAGCCTATACGTGCTCTACCTGATAAGCATGTTCTACCGCTCCACCAACGCGGTACTGGCACCGGTTCTGCGCGAGGAAATGGGAATTACGGCCGACCAGCTCGGCTTGCTGACCGGTGCGTTCTACATCTCCTTCGCGGTTATGCAGATCCCGACCGGTTTGTTCCTCGATCGGTTCGGGCCCCGCGTCACGATCGCGCTCATGATGCTCATGCCCGCAGCGGGCGCGATTGTGTTCTCCCAGGCGGGATCGGTCTCCGAACTGGCGTTGGGGCAAGCCATTATGGGCGCGGGCTGCGCCGTAGGGCTTTCGGGCGCGATCGTGATCTTCGCCCGCTGGTTTCCACCCGATCGCATCGCCACCATGATCGCGCTCTACAGCGGCATGGGGAATGTCGGCATCCTTCTATCGGCGACGCCCTTGGCCGCGGCGATCGGGGAGTTCGGCTGGCGTGGCACCTTTGCCGTCATGGCCGCCGTTAACGTGCTTCTCGTCGCGCAGATGTTCCTTTTGGTGCGTGACGCGCCGCCGGACCATCCGTACCACGGCGAAGCGCGCGAGACCCTGGGCGCCATTTTCCGTGGTCTCGGCGAGGTACTGGCCCGCCGGGCGATCTGGCCCATGCTGGCCTTGGCCTTCGTATCGTTATCAATGGTGTTGACGATCCGCGCGCTATGGGCCGGCCCGTATATGGCCGACGTCTTCGGACTCGATGCTATCGCGCGCGGCAACATGCTGTTGGTTTTCACCATCGCCATGCTGATCGGCAACGTGGGTTTCGGGCCGCTGGACCGGCTGTTCGACCGCCGCAAACCCGTGGTTCTGGCGGGCGCCGCCATCAGCGCCGCGGCCCTGATCGGTCTGGCCCTATTTCCGGCAGCGTCGCTCTTCGTGCCGATGGCGCTTCTCTGCGTGCTGGGTGTGGCCTGCAATTACATCGTCGTCATCTTCGCCCATGGACGCGCCTTGTTTCCCCTCCGCCTGGTCGGGCGCGCCGTCACGTTGGTCAATTGCGTCAACATGTTCGGCATCGCCGTGATGCAGGTCATCACAGGCTTCATCATCCGCGCCTTCCCTGCCGCCGACGGCGCCGCGCCCGAGATCGCCTACCGCGCCATGTTCGGCTTCCTGGCCGTCTGCCTCGTGTGCGGGATGCTGGTATATACGCGCTCGAAGGATATCCGACCGAGCACCGAAAGGGCCGGGCAGTAGGCCGATCCTGCCCCTTGGTTCGCGCCGTTTTCTCCTTGTATCATCCTAGCTTCACGGCGGCCGGAGCGTTCAGGGACGCGGGCGGCGGCAAATGCCAAAGGGGAGACCACGGGACATGGTCACGGTTCGGAAATACGGCGCGGGACAGTCTGTCCGGCGTACGGAAGACAAGCGTTTGGTCACCGGCCACGGGCGCTATTCCGACGACATCAATGTCGGCCGTCAGGCCCACGGGTTCGTGCTGCGCTCTCCCCATGCCCACGCCAAGCTGGGCAAGATCGATACCAAGAAGGCGCTGAAGGCGCCGGGCGTCGTTCTGATCCTGACCGGCGCCGATCTGGCGGCCGACAAGATTGGCACGCTGCCCTGCCTGGCACCCATCAACAACAAGGACGGCTCCACTTGCGCGTTGCCGCCCTATCCGGTGCTGGCGACGGACAAGGTCCGTTTCGTGGGCGACGCGGTCGCCTTTGTCGTGGCCGAGACGGCGGCCCAAGCGCGCGACGCGGCCGAATTGATCGAGGTTGATTACGACATCCTGCCCGCCGTGGCCGATTGCGCCGAGGCGGGCAAGGCGAGCGCGCCGCAATTGTTCGCCGACGTGAAGGGCAACCTGTGCGCCGACTGGGAATTGGGCGACAAGGCCAAAACCGACGCCGCCTTTGCCAAGGCGCACCACGTCACCAAACTGGATCTGGTCAACAACCGGGTCATCGTCGCATCGATGGAGCCGCGCGGCATGACCGGCATGTACGAGCCGGCCGAGGACCGCTTCACGCTCTATACGGGCAGCCAGGGCGTCCACTCCGTGCGCGGCGTCATGGCCGGCAACGTCTTCAACGTACCGACCAACCGCATGCGCGTCATCACCACCGACGTCGGCGGCGGCTTCGGCATGAAGGCCGTGCCGTACCGCGAGCAGGCCCTGGTCCTGTGGGCCGCCAAGCGGCTGCAGCGCCCCGTGAAATGGATCAGCGAGCGTTCCGACGCCATGCTGTCCGACACCCATGGCCGCGACCACATCACCCACGCCGAAATAGCGTTCGACCGCGACGGCAAGATCCTGGGCCTGCGCGTCCACGGCATCGCCAACATGGGCGCCTATCTGTCCTGCTGGGGCCCGTGCATCCCGACCGAGCCCGCGGGCGCCATGCATGCCGCGGTCTATTCGATCCAGAACCTGCACATCACCTTCAAGGTGATGTTCACCAACACCACGCCGGTCGAGGCCTATCGCGGCGCGGGCCGCCCCGAGGCCGCTTACGTGGTCGAACGCATGGTCGAGGCAGGGGCCCACGAGATGGGCATGAATCCGGCCGATCTGCGGCGTAAGAACTTCATCCCGCCGTCTTCCTTCCCGCACAAGACGGTGACGGGCCTGACCTACGACAGCGGCAACTACGAAACCAACATGGACCAGGCCCTCAAGGCTGCTGACTGGGCGGGTTTTGAGGCGCGCCGCAAGGAGGCCGCCAAGCGCGGCAAGGCGCGCGGCATCGGCATGGCCTATTACATCGAGATCTGCGGCACGGGCGGCAGCGAGATGGCCGAGGTCCGCATCGATTCGACCGGCGCCGTCACCCTCATGGTCGGCACCCAGTCGAACGGGCAGGGACACGAGACGGCCTATGCTCAGTTGCTTTCGGAGCGGCTCGGCATTCCGTTCGAATCGATCAAGTTACTCCAGGGCGACAGCAACGCCGTGATCTATGGCTCCGGCACGGGCGGTTCACGCTCGCTACAGACCGCCGGCCCAGCCATCAACATGGCGGCCGACAAGGTGATCGCGAAGGCCAAAAAGATCGCCGCTCACATGCTGGAAGCCGCCGAGGCCGACATCACCTTTGGAGACGGCACGTTCACCATCGCGGGCACGGACAAGAAAGTTTCCTTCGATGATGTGCGCGCCCGTGCCTTCCAGGCCGGCCGCCTGCCGGTCGAGGTCGAGCCCGGCCTTAACGAGACAGCGATCTTCAAGCAGACCGGTTTCACTTTCCCGAATGGCTGCCACATCAGCGAGGTCGAGATCGATCCCGACACCGGCAAGCTGGACGTTGTGGCCTACACGATCGTCGACGATTTCGGCCGGGTGGTGAACCCGATGCTGGTCGAGGGCCAGGTCCATGGCGGCCTGGGGCAGGGCCTGGGCCAGGCGCTGCTTGAGGGTGTGTCCTACGATTCGGACGGCCAGCTCCTGACCGGCTCGTTCATGGATTACTGCATGCCGCGAGCGGACAACCTGCCGTCCTTCTCGTTCCGCTACAACGAAGTGCCGAGCCCGGCCAATCCGCTGGGTGTCAAAGGCTGCGGCGAGGCGGGCTGCGTCGGCGGCCCACCCTCCGTCATCAACGCCGCGGTGGACGCCCTACGTCCGTACGGCGTGCGTCATTTGGACATGCCGGTGACGCCGCAGCGCATCTGGCGCGCCATCCACGGCGCCAAGCGCAAAGCCGCCGAATAAGGCAGCAACACGAATGAAAGGCCCGTCGGGAAACCGGCGGGCCTTTTTCCTCTTGCGCCGATCTAATCGCCGGGCGCCGGCTCCAGGGCCAGGTCGGCTGCGTCGCGCCGTTCCCGCATCGGCAACGTACCGTCCGACGTGGGCGTGAATAGCCTCTTATCCCGCAAAGCGGCGATCGCTATTACTCGCTCTTCACTGGGGTTGTCCAGGCGTGACAGGCGCGCATGCGGCATATGAGCCCGGTCGACCAACTCAATGACTTCGAAGACAATTCCTGTCCCATCGGCCTTCTGATAACGCTGGCCGCGGTTGACTTTAATCTCTCGCATATGACCCATCCCCTCCGCGAGATTTGGGTTGGCGACGCGAGGCGCCTACCAGATGCAGTATACGCAAATTCCGTGCAAAGTCAGCCGGGAAGCCGCATTCCCCCAAAGGGGCGCCAAGAAGCGCATTTTGGAAGGCACTTAACCGGCAAGAACCTGCGTTTCTTCGGAGATTCTGGCTTGTTCGGGCCAGTGACCTTGGTCACTGATAAGACATGCGCCGAGATGGAGGATTATTCGGCGAGGACGGGGGCGTCCGGCCGGGATTGTCCGGCCTAGAAGACAAGCAATACGGGGCAGACATGCTTCGGTGGGCAGTGACCATCTCCATGATCGCGGGTGCGTTCGCGTTGGCAACGACACCCGCCCAAGCACAGCAGTTGGCATCCATCGGCTCGATTAGCGGCATCCAGCCCGATGCATTCGGCACGCCGCCCGGACAGACCCGGCGTACCTTATCGATTCAGACCGATGTGTTCGGCAGCGAACGCGTCGAAACTCAGAAATCCGCCTGGGCACAAATCCGCTTCCGCGACGACACGGACTTCCGCGTCGGCGGCAACAGCGTGGTCGTGCTGGATAAGTTCGTCTACGACCCGCAAAAAAAGACGGGGGAGCTGGCCATCAACGTGACGCAGGGCATGTTCCGCTTCGTCACCGGCACGATGAACAAGGATGGCTACAAGATCCACACTCCGTCCGCCGTCATCGGCGTACGCGGCACCGACTTCCTGCTGGAAGTAGGGGTAAACGGCACGCGCGTGGCCGTGATTGACGGCATGGTCGAGATCACGCCACTGCGCAGTGGTCAGATGGCCCTGATCGCGCCCAACAGCGAGGGTTCGGTCGACAACGGCGGAAACAGCGTGACGATCGCTCCGGTGCCCGGCGATGCCGCCGGTTCGTCGGAGAAAATGACTGCTTGGTTTGATAGCGACGGCTCACTCGGTAACGGCGGGGACGGGCCGCCCAGCGGCCTCTCTGGCCAGGCGCAGATACGGACACTTCAGATGTCGCCCATGCCACCGGTGATCACGCCACCACCACCTCCGCCGCCGAGCACACCGCCGCCGCAGATGTACCGAAAATTCTAAGATAACCGCCGGCCTGAAAGGCCGGCGGTTTCCTTTTGGACGCGTGGGCAACCGGAACCCCCCGCGGGGCCAAGGCGTTAAACCGAAGAACCCCATAAAGGCCCCCATGGCCACGCCCGAGCTCCGCACCTATCACGCCAAGCGCGACTTCGCCCGCACGCCCGAACCCCGC
>JBFXED010000047.1:0-23629 GCA_050180485.1 Alphaproteobacteria bacterium
GCAACGAGGCGGCCATCAAGCACGGCGCGGTGCGCGTGATGGTGATGTTCTTCCTGGCGGCCACCATTGTGGGTTTGCCGCTCGGCTATCTGGCCGACTCCTCCTATGTGGCGGTCCTGGCCGTGGCGTCGGTGTTCGGCGTCCTGATCGGCTGCAACGCCAGCTCGGTCACCGCGGGCACCGTCCAGGTGGCGGAGCCCGCGCGGCGCGGCGCCACCATGGCGCTCCATTCCTGCCTCGGTTTCCTGGGAGGCTTCCTCGGTCCCTTGGCCTTCGGCTATGTGCTCGACCATGCGGGCGGGGGGCACAGCGTGGGCGCCTGGGGCCTGGCTTTCGCGGGCTCGGCCGCCATGTGCGTGGTGGGCGCGGCGCTCGTGGCCCTGCTCGCGCGCAGCGGGCGAAAGGCGTAAACTTTCCCTCTGCGATAGATTCCAAGAGGTCGCGATGGACACGATCGAGAGGCGCGCACCCACCACGTCCTACAAACGCTTCAAGCTGCGGCGCATGTGCGGTGCCTTGGGCGCCGAGATCACGGGCGTTGATCTGGCGAAGCCCATGGACGACGAGCTGCGCGCCGAGTTGAACAGCGCCTTCCTCGAGCATCTCGTGCTCTGCTTCCCTAAGCAGAGCATCAGCAACGATCAGCAGATCGCTTTCACCAAGACCTTCGGCGAGATCCAGCCCCATCCGCTCTACCGCAGCGCGGAGATGGAGGGGTATCGCGACATTCTGGTGCTCGAGCACAAAGCTGGCCAGTTCTTCAACGGCCGGAACGACATCTGGCACACCGACATGACCTTCAAGGAGGTGCCGCCCAAGCTCGGCATGCTCTATTGCCGCGCGGTCGATGAAGGCTTCGGCGATACGATGTTCTGCAACATGTACAAGGCCTACGACACGCTGTCGGAAGGCTTGCGCGCGATGCTCGATCCGCTGAAGGCGGTCCATTCCTCCGCGCTTCTGCAGCGGCGCAACAACGCCAAAAGCTACAACATCCCGATCAAGGAAATTCCACCGCCGGTGATCCACCCGGTCATCCGGACGCACCCGGAAACCGGGCGCAAGGCGCTGTTCGTCAACTCATCCTTCGTCACCAATTTCGTCGACATGACGGAGGACGAATCGAAGCCGCTGCTGGACTATCTGGTCAACCACGCCACCCAGCACGAGCGCATCTACCGCCACCGCTGGCGTGTGGACGACCTGGTCATGTGGGATCAGCGCGCGACGATGCACTATGTGGTCATCGACTACGATGCCGACATGCATCGGCGCATGCACCGCACCACCGTCGCGGGCGACCGGCCGTTTTGATTTTTTCCGTTTAGCCCTTCGCGCGCGGGTGCGCCATCTGGTGCACGCGCAGAAGCTGCTCGTCCGCGACCTCGGTGTAGCGCTGGGTCGTCGAGAGCGAGGAGTGGCCCAAGAGCTCCTGGATCGAACGCAGATCGGCGCCGCCGGCCAACAAGTGTGTCGCGAAACTATGGCGCAACGCGTGCGGCGTGGCCGTATCAGGTAGATTGAGGAGCGCGCGCAGCTTCTGCATGCGCAGTTGCACCTCGCGCGCGTTCAGGCGCTTGCCGCGCTGGGAGAAGAAGAGCGGCGCGTCGGCCGCGGCGGGGAAGGGGCACTCTTTGAGATAATCCGCGATGGCATTCCGCACCGCGGGCAGCACGGGCACCATGCGCTGCTTGTTGCCTTTACCGCGAACGATGATCGCTTCTCCCTTGGGTGCCTCGCGCCGATTGAGCGACAGCGCCTCGCCCACGCGCAGACCGCAGCCATAGAGAAGGGCAAACAACGCCAGGTCGCGCTTGGCGACCCAGGGCCGCGCGTCCAACGCCTCGGCCTCCGCGATCAGTGCCACGGCATCGTCGGGCGCCAGCGGGCGCGGCACGGCGCGTGGCAGGCGCGGCGTCTTGAGCGTCGAGATCTGGCCGTTGGAGGCGAGGCCATTGCGCTCGAGATAGCGGAAGAAGCCGCGCACGGTGGACAGTGCCCGCGCGAGCGATGCGCGCGCCAAGCCTTCGCCCGTGCGGCGTGCGAGCCAGGCGCGGAAATCCGCTGCGCGCATGGCGGCCAGATCGGCCAGCGATGGCGGGCCGCCCAAATGCTCGGCTATCGCATCGAGGAAGCTTGAGAGATCGCGGCCGTAGCCGGACAGCGTGTGCTCCGATGCGCGCCGTTCATGGGAAAGCCACGCCCGCCAGCCGTCGATCGCCGCGGCCAGGTCGGCCGCCGCGTTGAAGCGGGTCACTCCGGCAGGTCGAGCCACGAGCGGATCGCCAGCGCCAGGATGCCGGACAGGAAGGTGAGGAGATCGATGCCCTGGCCTGGCTGGAAACGGCCTTCGTTGCGCGAACCGAAGGCCAGGATGCCGTGCGGCGCGCGGCTGCCAAGGTCGAGGCGCAACAGCGCGTCGGAGCGCACGAGGCCAGCAGCGGGTCCGAACAGCGCACGGTCGCCGGCGACATAGGATCGCAGCAGCGATTCGCGCCCTTCGCCCAGAAGATGATCGACCGTGCCGGGTTTCAGGATCGAGATGCCGCCCATGGGCACGCGGTTGGGCGCGCCTTCCACGGCCTCGACGCACAACGCCACGGCATCCACTTCCAGGTGCACGGCCAGATCGGTCGTCACCGCTTCGAGCAGTTGCGGGAAGCCGGGCGCGGCCAACAGTGCGAGCGCGGCCTGATGCACGCGCTTCTGGCTGGTCAGATTGGCGCGGCTGGTCGAGACCAGATCGGCGTGGGCGTCCTGCAGCGCGCGCAACTCGCCTTGCGCGCGCTTCAACAGGAAATGCTGCATGTCCACGGCGCCGTCCGCGCGCAAGGGCGCGCCGGGGGCCGCGTTATTCAGAAGCTCCGGATGCTGGGCGAGAAAATCCGGATGGCGGCGCAGATAATCCGCCACTTGTTGCGCGGTCAGGACGGCCCCGCGGGCCGTCTTGGCGTCATCCGGCTTTTGCAACGGCGCGTCGTTCCTCTGGCTGGTCGTCCAGGATGGACTGCCCGGTCTTGGCCCAGTCGGCCAGGAACGCGGCCAGGCCCTTGTCCGTCAGCGGATGGGCGTAAAGCTGGCGCAGCACGTTGGGCGGCACGGTCGCGACATGGGCCCCCATCTTGGCCGCGTCGATCACGTGGTTCGGGTTGCGGATCGAGGCCACCAGTACCTCGGTTTTGAAGGCGGGATACTGGCGGTAGATGGTGCAGATCTCCTGGATCAGCGCCATGCCCGAGGCACCCACGTCGTCCAGCCGGCCGACGAAGGGCGAGATGAAGCTGGCGCCCGCCTTGGCCGCCAGGATGGCCTGTGCGGCGGAAAAGCACAGCGTCACGTTCACCATCACGCCTTCGGAGGACAGCGCCTTGCAGGTCTTGAGCCCGTCCACGGTGAGGGGCACCTTGACCGCGACGTTCTTGGCGATGCGGGCCAAGCGGCGGCCTTCCTTCAGCATCGTGTCGAAATCGGTCGCGGCCACCTCGGCCGAGACAGGGCCGGGCACGATGGCGCAGATCTCGGCCACCACGTCGACGAACTTGCGTCCGGTCTTGGCGACCAGCGAGGGGTTGGTCGTGACGCCGTCGACCAGGCCGGAGGATGCGAGCTCGCGGATGTCCTTGGTGTCGGCGGTGTCGATGAAGAACTTCATGCGCGCGGTCCCCGTGCAAAAAACTCGCGATCGCGCATCCGGGCGTCGGGCGGGAATGGGGGCTCGGGGACGATCCATCCCGGTTGCCGTGGAGCCTTCGGCGATCCTTATCTAGTGTATAACCGATGCCAGACTCCGAGACCAGTTCGACACCCGCATCCGACGTGCAAAACCCGCCCGCGCGCTTCATGGGCCCATGTGAGGTCCAGGTGCTGCTGCCCTTGCCGCTGGCCGGCGCTTACGACTATCGCGTGCCCGAGGGGATGACATTGCAAGTCGGCGACTTCGTCGTCGTGCCGCTGGGGCGGCGCGAGGAGCTGGGTGTCGTCTGGGGCGCGGGGACAGGTGAGGTCGCGCCGGAAAAGCTCAAAAACGTGATCGGTCCCATCGATGCGCCGCCGATGCCGCCCGCCGTTTGCAAGACTGTCGAATGGGTGGCGGCTTACACGCTGTCACCGCCGGGAGCCGTCCTGCGCATGGCCATGAGCGTCTCGGCCGCGCTCGATCCGCCGCGTCCGATCTTGGCCTATCGTCTGGGGCCTGCGCGCGCGGACGTGCGGCTGACGGACGCGCGTCGGCGCGTGCTCGCGGTCCTGGCCGACGGTCCGCCGCGCCTGCCGGCCGAGCTGGCGCGCGAAGCGGGCGTGGGCGTGGGCGTCGTGAAGGGCTTGGCCGATGCGGGACTGATCGAGCCCGTCATGCTGCCGCCCCGCCTGATCGCGGGCACGCCCGATCCCAACCATCCGGGCCCCACGCTTTCGGCGCCACAGCAGGATGCCGCGCGCATCTTGATCGAAATGGCCGAGGCGGATGCCTTCGGCGTCGCGCTGCTAGACGGCGTCACGGGCTCGGGCAAGACCGAGGTCTATTTCGAAGCCATTGCCGCCGCGTTGCGCCGGGGTCGCCAGGTGCTGGTCCTCTTGCCCGAGATCGCGCTCACCGCGCAGTGGCTGGAACGCTTCCGCGCCCGCTTCGGCGCGCCGCCGGCTGAATGGCATTCGGACCTGACCGCGTCCCAACGGCGCGCCACCTGGCGCGCGGTCGCCGAAGGGGCGGCCAGTGTCGTGGTTGGTGCGCGTAGCGCCCTGTTCCTGCCCTTCGCGAGATTGGGGCTGATCGTCGTCGACGAGGAGCACGATCAGTCCTACAAGCAGGAAGACGGCGTCGCCTATCATGCCCGCGACATCGCCGTGGTGCGCGCGCGCGCGTCCGCCATCCCCGTGGTGCTGGCTTCGGCCACGCCATCGCTCGAAACGCTGGCCAACGTCGACGCGGGGCGCTACCGCGGCCTGCAACTGCCCGAGCGTCATGGCGGCGCGGCCTTGCCCCAGATCGCCGCCATCGACATGCGCAAGGACCCGCCACCGCGCCAGTCCTGGCTGTCGCCGGTCCTGCGCCAGGCCTTGGCCGAAACGGTCGCGGCGGGCGAACAGGCCATGCTGTTCCTCAACCGGCGCGGCTATGCGCCTCTCACCCTTTGCCGCGCCTGCGGTCACCGCATCCAATGTCCGCACTGCACGGCCTGGATGGTCGAGCACCGCCTCACCGGCCGCCTCATGTGCCACCATTGCGGCACGGCCATGTCCGCGCCGCGCAACTGTCCCGAATGCGGGGCGGCGGATGCGCTGGCGGCTTGCGGCCCGGGGGTCGAGCGCGTGGCGGAAGAGGTCGCGGCGATCCTGCCCCAGGCGCGGCTCGCGATCATGGCCAGCGACACGGTCACCACCCCCGCAGCGGCGGAAGAGCTCGTGCGCCAGGTGCGCGAACATCAGCTCGACCTCGTGATCGGCACCCAGATCATGGCCAAGGGCCACCATTTCCCGCTTCTGACCCTGGTCGGCGTGGTCGACGCCGATCTTGGCCTCGCGGGCGGCGACCTGCGGGCGTCGGAACGCACCTTCCAGCTCCTCAACCAGGTGGCCGGGCGCGCCGGCCGGGCCGAGCGGCCGGGCCGGGTGCTGCTGCAGACCTATATGCCCGACCATCCGGTCATCGCGGCCATGCTGTCCGGCGACCGCGACGGGTTTCTGGCCGCCGAAAGCGAGATGCGGCGGATTCATTTCATGCCGCCCTATGGCCGCCTGGCCGCGCTGATCGTCTCGGGCGTCGACGGAAGGGCGGTCGACGAGGTCGCCCGCGCCCTTGGCAAAAGCGCGCCGCGCGGCGAGGGAATCGAGGTGCTGGGCCCGGCCCCCGCACCTTTCGCCATGCTGCGCGGCCGGCATCGGCGGCGCCTGCTCGTGAAGGCGCGCAAGGAGGCCAATCTGCATGGCCGCCTGCGTGCCTGGCTGGGCGGCGTGAAGGTGCCCACAGGCGTCCGCGTCCAGGTCGATATCGACCCCTACAGCTTCCTCTAGACGGGGCTTCGGATGGCGCTTCCGCAGGCTTCGTGCGGATGCGGGAACTATGTGGAAAAGCTTAGGAAAAACGCCATCTCCGGCGGCTTGCCAGCCCTTAATGAACATGTTACGTAACCCCCGCTTTTCGGGCCGGTTTCTCAGGTCCGAACGGGCAATCCCCGCCATCAGCGCGCCGGGTTGTCCCGGTAAATCCCGGGCTTGAGGGGGACTGTTTCGTTGGCATCCGAGGCAACAGGTTTGTCGGCCGTCGCGACGCGCTATGCCGGCGCGCTGTATGAGCTCGCGGAGCCGAAAAGCCAGCTCGACGACACGGCCAAGAGCCTGAAGGCGGTCAAGGCGCTGCTGGGCGAGAGTGTCGATCTGCGGCGTCTGGTCGCCAGCCCCATCATCGGCCGCGACAAGCAGGCCAAGGCCATGGCCGCCGTCCTGTCCAAGGCCGGCGTTTCCGATCTGGTTAGCCGCTTCGTCGCCGTCGTTGCCAAGAACGGCCGACTGGCCGCGCTTGGCGAAATCGCCGAAGCCTTCCTGCGCCTCCTGGCCGCACGCCGCGGCGAAGTGACCGTCGAGGTCCGCACCGCCCAGCCCTTGGCCGAGCGCGAGATGCAGGCTTTGAGCCAGGCCCTCAAGCCGATCGCGGGCGACAAGGTCGCGCTCGACGTCAAGGTTGATCCGTCCATTCTCGGCGGGCTCATCGTGAAGGTGGGCTCGCGTATGTTCGATTCCTCGCTGCGCACGAAGCTGCAGCGTCTCCAACTTGCGATGAAAGGGGTCGCGTAAATGGAAATCCGCGCCGCCGAAATTTCCGCCATCCTCAAGGACCAGATCGAGAACTTCGGCACCGAGGCCGATGTCGCCGAGGTGGGCCAGGTTCTCTCCGTCGGCGACGGCGTCGCCCGCGTCTATGGCTTGGACAAGGTCCAGGCCGGCGAGATGGTCGAGTTCCCCGGCGGCATCCGCGGCATGGCGCTGAACCTCGAGACCGACAATGTCGGTATCGTGATCTTCGGCGACGACCGCGACATTAAGGAAGGCGACACGGTCAAGCGCACGGGCGCCATCGTGGACGTGCCGGTGGGCAAGGAGCTGCTCGGCCGCGTGGTCGACGCCCTCGGCAACCCGATCGATGGCAAGGGCCCGATCACCGCGAAGAAGCGCGAGCGCGTGGACGTCAAGGCGCCCGGCATCATTCCGCGCCGTTCGGTGCACGAGCCGATGCAGACGGGCCTGAAGGCCGTCGACAGCCTGATCCCGGTCGGCCGCGGCCAGCGCGAGCTGATCATCGGCGACCGCCAGACCGGCAAGACCGCCATCATCCTCGACACCATCATCAACCAGAAGCGCTACAACGAAGGCGGCGACGAGAAGAAGAAGCTCTATTGCATCTACGTCGCGGTCGGCCAGAAGCGTTCCTCCATCGCGCGCATCGTCAAGACGCTCGAGGAGAACGGCGCGCTCGACTACACGATCATCGTCTCGGCTACGGCCTCCGAGCCCGCGCCGCTGCAGTTCCTGGCGCCCTACACGGGTTGCACGATGGGCGAGTATTTCCGCGACAACGGCATGCACGCGGTCATCTTCTACGACGACTTGTCGAAGCAGGCCGTCGCCTATCGCCAGATGTCGCTCTTGTTGCGCCGTCCGCCGGGCCGCGAAGCCTATCCGGGCGACGTGTTTTACCTGCACTCCCGCCTGCTTGAGCGCGCCGCGAAGATGGGCGACAAGGCCGGTCTCGGTTCGCTGACCGCCCTGCCGGTCATCGAGACGCAGGCCAACGACGTCTCGGCTTACATCCCGACGAACGTCATCTCGATCACCGACGGCCAGATCTTCCTGGAGACCGACCTCTTCTATAAGGGCATCCGTCCTGCCGTGAACGTCGGCCTCTCGGTCAGCCGCGTCGGTTCCGCCGCCCAGACCAAGGCCATGAAGCAGGTCGCCGGCACCATCAAGCTGGAGCTGGCCCAGTACCGCGAAATGGCCTCCTTCGCCCAGTTTGCCTCCGATCTCGACGCGTCGACCCAGCGCCTGCTCGCACGCGGCGCGCGTCTGACGGAAGCGCTGAAGCAGCCGCAGTATGCGCCGCTGCCGGTGGAAGAGCAGGTCTCTTCGATCTTCGCGGGCGTGAACGGCTATCTCGACAAGATCGACGTCAAGGACGTGACGCGCTTCCTCGATATGTTCCTCGATGATCTCCGCGCCAAGGGCCAGGACATCCTGGCCACCATCCGCAAGGAAGAGGCGATCTCGGACGACACGAAGAAGAAGCTGATCGCCTTCCTCGACAACTTCTCCAAGGTCTTCGCCTGAGCGGCGTCCGGCTCCTCCGGCGATAGCGGGAAACGATGCCCAGCCTTAAAGACCTACGCCTGCGTATCCGCAGCGTCCGTTCGACGCAGAAGATCACGTCGGCCATGAAGATGGTGGCGGGCGCCAAGCTGCGCCGCGCGCAGGAAGCGGCCGAAGCCGCGCGCCCCTATGCCGAACGCATGGAGCGCATGCTGGGTTCGCTCGGCACGAGCTTTGCCGGCCGCCCCGACGCGCCCGGCATGCTGGCCGGTACGGGCAAGTCCGACACGCATTTGATCATCCTGGCGACCGCCGACCGCGGTCTGTGCGGTAGCTTCAACGCTTCGCTCGTGCGCGAGGCGCGGAACATGATCCGCGATCTGTTGGCGCAGGGTAAGAAGGTCAAGATCCTGTGCATCGGCCGCAAGGGCCGCGATGCGCTGCGCCGCCAGTACGGCAGCCTGATCATCGAAACCTTCACCGAAGTCGACCGTCCGCGGCTCGGCTTCGCCGTCGCCGAGAAGATCGCCCGCCGCGTCAGCGAACTGTTCGCGGCCGGCGAGTTCGACGTCGCCACCATCATCTACAACCGTTTCAAGTCGGCGCTGTCGCAGATCGTGACGCGTCAGCAGCTGATCCCCTTCGGCGGCGAGCCGGAGGCGGCGCAGGCCGAGGCCGCTTCGGGCCCACGCGCCATCTACGAATATGAGCCGTCCGAGGAGGAGATCCTCGACGTGCTGCTGCCGCGCAACCTGGCCATCCAGGTGTTCCGCGCGCTGCTGGAAAACAACGCCAGCGAGCAGGGTGCGCGCATGACGGCCATGGAAAACGCCACGCGGAACGCGGGCGACATGATCGGCAAGCTGACGACGCGCTACAACCGCACGCGTCAGGCGCAGATCACCAAAGAACTCATCGAGATCATCTCCGGCGCGGAAGCGGTCTAGGCGCGTCGGCGGAAGGGCAAGGAGCACATCATGGCGAAGAACAACGTCGGTCGCATCACGCAGGTCCTCGGAGCCGTCGTCGACGTGCGCTTCGATGGCGAACTGCCGGCGATCTTGAACGCGCTCCACGTCCAGCATCAGGGCTCGACCCTGGTGCTCGAGGTGGCGCAGCATCTGGGCGACGAGGTCGTCCGCACGATCGCCATGGACACGACGGAAGGTCTGGTCCGCGGCCAGGAAGCCGTCGACACCGGCGCGCCGATCTCGATCCCGGTCGGCCCCGAGACGCTCGGCCGCATCCTGAACGTCGTCGGCGAGCCGGTCGACGAGCGCGGCCCGGTCGGTGCCAAGAAGACGGCGCCCATCCACAAGCCCGCGCCGATCCTGACCGACCAGTCGACGGAAACCGAAGTGCTCGTCACGGGCATCAAGGTCATCGATCTTCTGGAGCCGTATCCGAAGGGCGGTAAGATCGGCCTGTTCGGCGGCGCCGGCGTCGGCAAGACCGTCATCATCATGGAGCTCATCAACAACATCGCGAAGGCGCACGGCGGTTACTCCGTGTTCGCGGGCGTCGGTGAGCGTACGCGCGAAGGCAACGACCTCTATCACGAGATGATCGAATCGGGCGTCATCAAGCTGGATGGCCCGGGCTCCAAATGCGCCCTGGTCTACGGCCAGATGAACGAGCCGCCGGGCGCGCGCGCGCGCGTCGGTCTGACCGGCCTGTCGGTTGCCGAATACTTCCGCGACGAGGAAGGCCAGGACGTGCTGTTCTTCGTCGACAATATCTTCCGCTTTACCCAGGCGGGCTCCGAAGTGTCGGCGCTTCTCGGCCGTATTCCTTCGGCCGTGGGTTATCAGCCGACGCTCGCGACCGACATGGGCCAGATGCAGGAGCGCATCACGACGACCAAGAAGGGCTCGATCACCTCGGTGCAGGCCATTTATGTGCCCGCCGACGACTTGACCGACCCCGCGCCGGCCACCTCGTTCTCGCACTTGGACGCGACGACCGTTCTGTCGCGCCAGATCGCGGAGTTGGGCATCTATCCGGCCGTCGACCCGCTCGACTCCACCTCGCGAATCCTGGACCCACGCATCGTCGGCGACGAACACTATCGCGTCGCGCGCGAGGTGCAGCGCATCCTGCAGACCTATAAGTCGCTGCAGGACATCATCGCCATTCTGGGCATGGACGAATTGTCCGAAGAGGACAAGACGACCGTCGCCCGCGCGCGCAAGATCCAGCGCTTCTTCTCGCAGCCCTTCCATGTGGCCGAAGTGTTCACCGGCCGTCCGGGCGTCTTCGTCGAGCTCAAGGACACCATCAAGGGCTTCAAGATGATCTGCGACGGCGAATGCGACGATATTCCCGAAGCCGCCTTTTACATGGTCAGCACCATCGAGACGGTCTTCGAGAAGGCCAAGCAGATGGCCGCGGAAGCCGCCTAAAGCCGGATCGAGGATATCGTGGCCGACACCTTCGAGTTCGAACTCGTCTCGCCGGAACGCCTGCTTCTCTCGGAGCGGGCGGAGATGGTCGTCGTGCCCGGCACGGAGGGCAACTTCGGCGTTCTGCCGGGGCACTCGCCCTTCGCATCGACGGTGCGTCCGGACGTGATCGAGATCTACGAGAACAACAAGGTGAAGCAGCGCATCTTCGTCGGCGGCGGCTTCGCCGAGGTTACGTCCGAACGCCTGACCGTCCTGGCCGACGAGGCTGTACCGGTCGAGCAGTTGGACCGGGGTGCGGTTGAGGCCACTATCCGCCAGCTTGAGCAGGATATCGCCGACTCCGATTCCGATGCGGAACGCGTGCCTTTCGAGGCCCGCCTAGCCGTCGAACAAGCCAAACTCGCCGTTCTCGGCCGCCCGAACTGACCCCGGGACCGGTCCCGAAGCCCGGTTGGCGGCAGCGCTTCGGAACATTATAATCCTGTGTCGGTTTAAGAAGACGACCCCTCCAGGTTCGTGGGTAAAAAGGGTGTTTGCTAATGGGGACCTGGACACTCGCGGATATTCCTTGGGACAAGTTCGACCCCGCGAGGGTCGATCCCGAAGTGCTGCGCCTGGCGAAGGCCGCCAGCGTCGTCGAGCACAACGGGCGCGACTATGCGCGTTACCTGATGGAAGTCTTCCCGGACGATCCCGATTTCCACGAAGTCGCCCGGCAATGGGCGGTCGAGGAAGTGCAGCACGGCCAGGCGCTCGCGCGCTGGGCCAAGCTTGCCGATCCGAGCTTCGATTTTGACAAGGCGTTCGCCGACTTCTCCAGCCAGATCAAATTACCGACCGGCATCGATACCTCGGTGCGCGGGTCGCGCGTGGGGGAATTGATCGCGCGTTGCATCGTTGAGGTCGGTACCAGCTCTTATTACAGCGCGCTCGGCGCGGGCACCGAGGAGCCGGTGTTGCGCGAGATCTGCCGCCGCATCGCCTCTGACGAGTTCCGCCACTACAAGATGTTCTACGACCACATGAAGCGCTACGCGGAGCGCGACCATATCGGCTTCTGGCGGCGCATCTGGGTTGCGTTGGGCCGCATCGGCGAATCCGAGGACGACGAACTGGCCTACGCCTACTACACGACCAATCATTCCGGCCAAGGCGACTACGACCGCAAGCGTTACATCAACGCCTATATGAGCCGGGCCTACCTGTTCTATCGCCCGGGCCATCTCCAGCGCGCCATCGCCATGATCCTTAAGGCCGTGGGCATTCGTCCCGGCGACCGGACGCTGGCCGTCATGGCCCGCGGGCTCTACACGTTCCTGCGCGTCCGCCGTATCCAGATGGCGCGCGCCGGCGCGTGAGCGCAGCACTCCTCGTCCTTCACGGCCATTTCGAATCCGGCAACGTCTATAAGGCGGCGCTGATGTTCGCCCTGTCGGGTGAGCGTTTCGCCTATCGTCATGTCGATCTCTTCAACGGCGCGACGCGGACGCAGGATTTCCTGAATCTCAACCGCTATGGCGAGGTGCCCGTTCTCGAGGACGGCGCGCTGGTTCTTTCGCAATCGGGCGCGATCCTGACCCATCTGGCCGCGAAGTTCGACCGTTTCGGCGGACGCAATGCGGAAGAGCGGCTGCGCGTCCTCGAATGGTTGTTGTGGGATAACCATCGTCTCACGGCCAATGTCGGCACCATGCGTTTCTACCGCCGCTTCGCGAAACCGGAGCCGGGCAATCTCGACGTCTTCAAGACGCGCGGTCTCTTGGCGCTCACGCGTCTCGAGAACCATCTCGGCGCGAACCATTTTCTGGTCGGCGAACCGACCATCGCGGACATTTCCTGCTGCGCCTATGTCTTCTGGCTCGATCAGGCCGGGCTCGACCCCGCGTCCTATCCGAACATCCAGGCTTGGCTCGGTCGCATCGCCGCGTTGCCGGGCTTCAAGCCGGCGGCGGATTTGGTGCCTACGGCCTGACGGTCACGTCCGCAGCAGCGCGCGGAACTCTTCCATCACGTCGACATAGAGCTTGCGCTTGAACGGCACGATCAGGCGCGGCAGGTCCGCGGACTCGATCCATTGCCAAGCTTCGAATTCGGGATGCTCGGTCTCCAGGTCGATGTCGGAGTCCGTGCCGGTGAAGCGCGCGGCGAACCATTTCTGCTTCTGGCCGCGATAGCGGCCCTTCCATGCCGTGCGACCCAACGCCGGTGGCAGGTCGTAGGCGAACCAGCCACGGGATTCGGCCAGGATCTCGGCCTTGTCCGTGCCGATCTCTTCCTTCATCTCGCGCAAGGCCGCCGCGCGCGGCTCCTCGCCCTCGTCGATGCCGCCCTGGGGCATCTGCCAGTGGTCGCCCGCCATGTCGTTGCGGCGCCCGACGAAGACACGGCGCTTGTCGTTGATCAGCATCACGCCCACGCCCAGGCGATAGGGTCGGTCGTCCGCGTCTTTCCTCTTTTTCGTCATGGATAGATTCCCGTGCTGGCGATGGCACTGACCGGTGTCAGGACGAAACCGCGATCCTCGATCGTGTTGGCCCAGGCCGAGACGCGTTCGATCGTGACCGGAAAGGGAAAGCCGATGCCGACGGCATGGCCCTGACGGCGCGCGACCATCTCCAGTTCGGCCAGCTTGCCGTCGATGGCGACGCGCGCGGCCTGACCGTCGATGAAACGGTCGTTGGCCGCGCGCGGCAGGTTGATCTCGGCGGCGACCTGCCCGATCACGCTGGCGGGCGTGGAGCGGTTGTCGAGAAACAGCAGGCCGCGGTTCTTGACCTCCTGCAACACCGGCCGCAGGGAATCGGCCGAAGTGGAGAAGCGGGACCCCATGTGGTTGGTCACCCCGACATAGCCGGTGAAGCGCGACAGAGCCCAGCGCAGCCGTTCCAAATTCTGCGCCGGCAGCAGCGAGGTCAGCAACGTGTGCGGGCCCGGGTTGCTGTCGGGATAATTGATCGGCTCCATCGGCACGGACAAGAGCACCTCGTGGCCCGCGACGCGCGACAGGTCCAACCATTGATCCAGCTTGTTGCCCGCGTAGGGCGAGAAGGCCAGCGTGACCGCGCCGGGCAGGCGCTGGATGGCGGCTTCCGTCGCCGCGTCGCTCAGGCCGAGATTGACAATGACGATGGCGATCTTGGGGCGCGGATCGGTTGGGTCGGAGGGGCGCGCATAGATGCGCCACGCCACCTTGCCGTCGGCGGACGCTTTGGGCAGGGGGCCGTCGGGTCCGCGCTCGACGAGGTTGGGATCGAGAGAAGGGGGCGGCGGCAACGACACGGTCTGAGGGATGGGCGGCGGCGGAGCAGGGGGCGGAGCGGGTGCCGATGGAATGGGCGGTACCGGTGCGAGAGCCGGAACCGGCGGCGGCGGCGGCGCCGGCGGTTTGGCGGGTGGCACCGCGAAGAACGCGATGACGGCTTCGGATTCGGGTTCAGACGGCGGTTCGGGCGTCGGTACTGGCTCCGGCGTCGCGGCCTCCGGCAATAGCGGATCGAGGATCAGCGGCGGTGGGCCGAGGGCAACTTCGACGATCGCGTCGGGCGGATCGTCGCGCGCCAGGCGCACGGCGGGATCGTCGGTCAGATCAAGCCATAAGACCAGCGCGGCGAAACCGGCGGCGGCCAGGAGCGCCGCCGACACCAACGCATAGACGCCGCGGCCTTTCCCCCGGCGCGCCACGGCACGGCGTCAGTTGACGCTTTGGTTGCTCTGCGGATTCTTCGCCGACGCGCCACGCAGGAATTCCAGCGCCTTGTTGAGCTGATAGTCCTGGGGCTGCTCGCCGGCCTTGTACGGCGGCGGCCGGTCGACCGGGCGTTTGGCCGGCGGCTGTTCGGCGCCAGCCTTCTGGTTGTTTTTCAGCGAGCGCCTCAGGTCGGCCTCATGCTTTTCCTTCTCTTCCGCCGCGGCGCCTTCCTGGCGCGGCTGGTCGACCAAGATATCGGGTTCGATGCCGCGCGCCTGGATGGAGCGGCCAGAGGGGGTGTAGTAGCGCGAGGTGGTCAAGCGGATGGCGCCGTGACCTTGGATCGGAATGATCGTTTGCACCGATCCCTTGCCGAAGGTCGGCATGCCCAGGATGGTCGCGCGCTTGTGGTCCTGCAACGCGCCGGCCACGATCTCGGACGCCGAGGCCGAGCCGCCGTTGACCAGGACCACGATCGGCAGACCGCTCAACTGGTCCGGGCCGCGTGCGTTGAACACCGTGGCTTCGTCCGGCCGGCGGCCGCGCGTCGAGACGATCATGCCCTTGGACAGGAACGCGTCGGACACCGCGATGGCTTGATCCAGCAGGCCGCCAGGGTTGTTGCGCAGGTCGAGCACAAGGCCTTTCAGGTTCTTGCCCAGCTCGGACTTGATCTTGGTGATCGCGGCATCCAGCGCCGACGAGGTCTGCTCGTTGAACGCGGTCACGCGGATGTAGCCGATGTTGCCCTCGACCTTGGAGCGCACCGACTGGACGCGGATGACGTCGCGCGTGAGCTTGACGTCGAAGGGCGGCTGCTCGCCGCGCTTGATGGTGAGCGTGATGTCGGTCTTCACCTTACCACGCATCTTGTCGACGGCTTCGGCCAGGGTCATGCCCTGCACGGATTCGCCATCCAGGCCGACGATCAGGTCGCCCGGCTGAATGCCGGCACGGAACGCGGGCGTGTCGTCGATGGGCGAGACGACTTTCACGAAGCCGTTCTCCATCGTGACCTCGATGCCCAGGCCGCCGAACTCGCCTTTCGTATTGACCTGCATGTCCTGGTAGCTCTTGGCATCCAGGTAGCTGGAATGCGGATCGAGCGAGGACAGCATGCCCTTGATGGCGTTCTCGATCAGGTCCTTGTCGCTGACGGGTTCGACGTAATCCGACCGCACGCGTTCGAAGACGTCACCGAATAGCTTAAGCTGGCGGTAGGTCTCGGAACTCGACTCCGGTTTGGCTTCCGATGCCTTGGAGTCCGCCGCATAAGCGATGGACGAGGTTGCCAAGCACACGGCGAGCGCGGCCGCCGCGAACGTTTTGCGAATCATCCACCGACCTTGTCGTTTCGTGCCGTCAGCACGGGCACAGGGTTAACAGGACGCCCATTCCGGCGCAGTTCGACGTAAAGCGCCGGGCGTCCGCTTTCGGGATTTCCCATGAGGCCGACGGGTTCACCGGCCACGACGTTTTGCCCTACGATCCCGTCGATTCTCGATAATCCAACGAGGATCGTATGATATCCGTCCGTCTGTTCGATGATCAAGATTTGCCCGTAGCCGCGGAAGGGGCCTGCGAAGGCCACTTGGCCGTCGAAAGGGGCCACCACCTGGGCGTCCGGCCGGGTCTCGATCGTGATGCCCTTTTCCAGCCCCCCGGCGGGGCCTTCCTGGCCGAAGGTCCGGATGATCTGGCCGCGGACCGGCAGCATGGCCCGGCCGGCACTTGATTCGACGGGGGGCCTGAGCGCCACCTGGGCTTCCGGGGCGGGGGAGGCCGGGGGCGCGGCCGAGCGCGGGTGGGATTCGCCCCGGTCGGCCTTTTCGGTCGGCGGCACGGGCTTGGGGGGCGGAATCTTGGGGCGGACGGATTCGAGCTTTTCCAGCAATTCGCGGATGTCCTTGGCCTCGGAGGCTAGCTTGGCGTTGCGTTTGGCCAGGGCGGTCTTCTGCTCTTCGGTCGCCGCCGCCACCTTCGACTTCTGCTCGGCCATGCGGTCCAGCCGTTCACGCTCGTGACGGAGCGAATCGAGCGCCGAGGCCAGCTGCCGCCGCCTGGTGGCGATGTCCGCACGCAACTCCGCCAGCTCGTCCAGCTCGGCCTGCAGCGTGCGAGAGCGGTCCTCGATGGCGGGCACGGCGGCGCGGATCAGGAGCGCGCTGCGGATCGTGTCGGACGGCGCCTCCGGCATTGCGATCAACGCTTCCGGCGGTTGGATGGCGATACGCTCGAGCGCGGCCAGAAGCTGGATCAGCTGCGCGCGCTTGCCGCCCAGCGCCGCGGTGCGGCTGGCTAGTTCGGCGTTCAGCTTGTCGAGCTTGCGCTCGATCGTGGTGATTTCCTCTTCGCGGTCCTGAGTCGTGCGCGCGGCTTCGACCGCCTTGTTGCGAAGCTCCTCGGCCTCTTTCGAAAGCGACTCGGCTTCCCGCCCCAACGCGGTTTCCTTCTGCCGGCCAGCCTCCAGTTGCTTTTCAACGTCTTCGAGCTTCTTGCCGCTGCTCGGCGCGGCGTGGACTGCGCCAAAGGCGAGCGCCAAGGCGAGGAGAATCGCCGACGTTGCCCGGACTCCGCGGCAAACCGCGGTGATCAGGCGCTGGCCTCCGCCAGGTCCGGAAGGTCCAAGCCCCACATCTTTTCCAGATTGTAGAAGCGCCGCTTCTCCGGCCGGAACAGATGGACGATCACGTCGCCGGCATCGACCAGAACCCATTCGGCGTTCGCCATTCCTTCGACCGGGACCGGACGGATCCCCTTTTCCCGCAACGCTTCGACCACGCGTTCGGCCAGCGTGTTCAAATGCCGGCCTGAGCGTCCGCTGGCGATGACGAGGTAGTCCGCGATGCTGCTTTTGCCGGAGAGGTCGATGACGGAGACATCCTCGGCCTGACCTTGGTCGAGCGTCTCCTCGATGAGCGACAGAAGGCGTTGCTGCGCGCTCGGCGCGGCTTTACGCGGGGCTATGTCGCTCTCCCTTGAGTCGTCGTGCCTTCTCCCAGCCTCATCCGCCTCTCGCGTTCGGCCCGGCGTTGCCGCAGGGCCGTGGACGAACTCGGGTGGAGCGCGGTCCGGAAGAAAACCCAGGCTGGCGGCTTGCGGTACGCCAGACCCCGGGCCTGTTCCGGATCGATCCGCCTCCGCGCGAAGCGCTTGGCGGCCGCTCCGTCCAACGCCGAATCAGAATAAGAAGGGCGGTCGAAAACCGCAACGGGAACTTCGCGCATCAGGCGAGTCCAATCACGCCATTTTGGCAATTGGATGAAATTGTCGGCGCCGATGACCAGCACGAAGTGGGCGCGCGGGAAGCGGCGCTTGAGCGCGCGCACGGTGTCGAGGGTGAAGCGGGTGCCCAGGCGCTTTTCGATGTCCGTCACGCGGATGTGCGGGTCGCGGGCCATGGCGCGCGCCGCGGCCAGCCGCGCCGGCAGGGGCGCCATGCCGCGCACGGCTTTCAGCGGGTTCTGGGGCGTCACGAGCCACCACAATTCGTGCAGGTCCAGATGCCGGATGGCCAGCCGGCTGAGATGGAGATGCCCGTCATGGGGCGGGTTGAACGAGCCACCCAAGAGGCCGATGCGCGGCGCGCTGGGCCTGAGTGCCAAGGCCTCGCGATCCGCTTGCGTCCGGCGGACCGGGCGTTTGGCGGGCGCGTTGCGCGCGGCTGCTCGCTGCATCATGGATGCTGGAGTCTAGCCGGAAGCCGCTTCCGCGGTCACGGCGGCTTCGGTTTCCTGGCGCGCGCGCTGGGCGCGGTGCACCTGGGCTAGGACTTTTGCCAATGCCTCGTCGACGCCTTGGCGGGCGACGCCCGAGATTCCCAATACCGACTTGCGCGCGGCCTTGGCCAGTGCGGCGCGGCGTTTCTCGAAGGTTTCTTTGTCCACCGCGTCCATCTTGTTGAGCGCGACGATCTCGGGCTTCTTGTCCAGCTTGTGGCCGTAGGCCTTCAGCTCCTTGCGGATGGTCTTGTAGGCGGTGACCGGGTCCTCGAGCGTGCCGTCGACCAGATGCAAGAGGACGCTGCAGCGCTCGACATGGCCAAGAAAGCGGGTGCCGAGACCGCGGCCTTCATGGGCGCCCTCAATCAGGCCGGGGATGTCGGCCAGCACGAACTCCTCGCCATGCACGCGCACCACACCCAGATGCGGCGATAACGTGGTGAAGGGATAGTCGGCGATCTTGGGCTTGGCCGCGGTGACGCTGGCCAGGAACGTCGACTTGCCCGCATTGGGCTGACCAACCAAGCCGGCGTCCGCGATCAGCTTCAGGCGCAGCCACAACCAGCGCTCGGCGCCCGGCGTGCCGGGGGTGGCTTTGCGCGGTGCGCGGTTGGTCGACGACTTGAAGCGCGCGTTGCCGCGTCCGCCCTCGCCACCCTCGGCCAGCACCACGCGCTGACCGGGCTTGGTTAGATCGGCCACGACCGTCTCGTTGTCGTCTTCCAGGATCTCGGTGCCCACGGGCAATTTCAGGATCGTGTCCTGGCCCGCCGCGCCGCTGCGGTTAGCGCCTTCGCCCGGCCGCCCTGCCTGGGCCCGGAAATGCTGCTGGTAGCGATAGTCGATCAGGGTGTTCAGCCCCTCGACCGCGACCGCGATCACGTCGCCGCCTTCTCCGCCGTCGCCGCCGTCCGGCCCGCCGTATTCGATGAACTTCTCGCGGCGGAACGCAATCACACCGCCGCCGCCATCACCGCCGCGCACGTAGATCTTGGCTTGGTCGAGGAACTTCATGCTTCGTCCTCAGCCGCCCGCCGTCCGGAAATGAAAAAGGGGAATGGCGACCCATCCCCCTTGATCGAAACCCGTCGAATGGGGCCGGTCAGCTCGCCGTCTTCACCGAGACGTAGGTCCGCTCACCGGAGGTGTTGAACTCCACGTGCCCGCCTTCGAGCGCGAACAGCGTGTGGTCGCGGCCCATGCCGACGCCGCGGCCGGCGCAATACTTGGTGCCGCGCTGACGGACCAGGATGTTGCCGGGGATGACGGTCTGGCCGCCGAACTTCTTGACGCCGAGTCGGCGGCCGTCGGAGTCGCGCCCGTTGCGCGAACTGCCGCCTGCTTTCTTATGTGCCATTGCTCTGCCCTCTCCGCTGACTAGGCGCGGATATTGGTGATGCGCAGCACGCTGACCGCCTGGCGGTGGCCGCGCTTGCGACGATAGTTCTGGCGCCGCTTCTTCTTGAAGACGATCAGCTTGGGACCGCGCGCCTGCTCCAAGACCGTCGCGGTCACCGCCGCGCCGTCGATGAAGGGATGGCCCACGGTACGGCCGTCGCCATCGCCGATCAGCATGACCTTGTCGAAGGTCACCTCGGCACCGGCGTCGCCGTCGAGCTTCTCGACGAAGATCACGTCGTTCTTGGCGACCTTATACTGCTTGCCGCCGGTTTGGATGACTGCGTACATGGGCCCCGTCCGCGGACCTTGCGATCACGTTTGAACTGAATTGAAGCACCCGGTTCCCGCGCCCACATGGCCCGGCCGGACAAGGGCGCGAATATAGCCAGGGCCACCGAAGTGTCAAACAATTTGACGGGTTTTCCGCCCTTTTTCGGCCTTATTTGCATATCCCACGGCGCCTCGGTTGCGGTCCAAAAGCCCTTCGATTAGGCTCCGGCCCCCTTAGCGGAGGGGTGCCAGAGCGGTCGATCGGGGCGGTCTCGAAAACCGTTGTACCCTTTGGGTACCGTGGGTTCGAATCCCACCCCCTCCGCCACCTTCCTTTAAAAAGCCCCGTCTTACATTCCGGCGGAACCCGTGGCTTTCGCGCCCTATTGTCCCGTCATGGACAAGGCGGGACGCGCCCAGCCAAAAGCTTCGACCATCGACGGGCTGCGCCGACAGGCGCGGGGATGCATGGCTTGTCCCCTTTATAAGAATGCGACCCAGACGGTTTTCGGCGAAGGCCCGGTTCCCGCGCGTTTGATGCTAGTGGGCGAAACGCCTGGGGATCGCGAGGATCTGGAAGGTCGGCCCTTCGTGGGGCCGGCGGGAAAGCTGCTAGACCGCGCGCTCGCCGAGGCCGGCATAGACCGCCAGGCCAGCTATGTCACCAACGTAGTGAAGCACTTCAAATGGGTGCCGCGCGGTAAGCGCCGCATCCATGCCAAGCCCAATGCGCAGGAAATCCAGGCCTGCGAGCCGTGGCTGCAGGCCGAAATCGCCCTGGTGAAGCCGGCTGTCCTGGTCTGTCTGGGCGCCACTGCCGCCCAGGCGCTGCTGGGGCACGACTTCCGCGTCACGCGCCAGCGGGGCATACCGGTCGAATCCGATCTCGCGCGGGTCGTCTTGGCGACGGTCCATCCGTCCTTCCTTTTGCGGGGCGAACCGACGGAACGGGAAGCAGAAATCGCGCGCTTCGTGGCCGACCTCTCCCAGGCCGCCAAAGCCCTTCGCTGCCGGCCGGCTTGACGCATCTCCTCAAAGCTGGAATCGATAAGAACAAATAGGGAACAATTCATGCGTAAACTCTATGCCGTTCGGCGCTATGCCGAACTGCAAGTCACCAGCTATTTCAGCTTCTTGCGCGGCGCCTCCGACCCGCAGGAATTGGTCTTACACGCGGCCGGGCTGGGCCTGTCCGCCATCGCCATCACCGACCGCAACACGCTGGCGGGCGTGGTGCGCGCCTACCAGGCGCTGAAGGAAGTGGAGAAAGCGGGGTTGTCGATCCGCCTGGTCGTGGGCGCGCGGCTGGATTTCACCGATGGGCCCAGCGTGCTCGTGTTGCCGACCGACCGGCAAGCCTATGGCCATCTGTCGCATCTCCTGACCGTGGGCAAACGCCGCGCGCCGAAGGGGCAATGCCATCTGCAATTTTCCGATCTTCTGGATCTGGAGCGCGGGCAGAAGCTGATCGTCGTGCCGCCTGCGCGGTTGGACGAAACGTTCGCCGCGCACGTGCGAAGCCTGGGCATCCGGTTCCCGCGCGCCACCTATCTCGCCATCCATAAGCATTACGGCGCCCAGGACCGGCGGCGGTTGAATCGGCTGGCCTCCATCGCCGAAGCCACGCGCGTGCCGCTGGTCGTGACCAATGACGTGCACGCCCATGTGGCTGAGCGCCGCGCCCTGCAGGACGTCATGACCTGCATCCGCGAGGGTTGCCGTCTGGACGAGGCGGGTTTCCGCCTGCATGCCGGCGCGGAGCGCCATCTCAAATCGCCCCACGAGATGACCAAGCTGTTCCGTGCCTATCCGGACGCGCTCGACCGCACGGTGGAGATCGCGGAGGAGTGCGCCTTCTCGTTGACGAATTTGAAATACGAATACCCCGACGAGCCGGTGCCGCACGGCCGGACGCCGCAGGAGCATCTGACTTACCTCACGTGGGAATGTGCGGAGAAGAAGTATCCGAACGGCATACCGGAGAAGGTGCGCGACACTCTCGAAAAAGAATTAGTGCTGATCGAGAAGCTCAAATACGCGCGCTATTTCCTGACCATCCGCGAGATCGTCGATGTCGCGCGGGAAAAGAAAATCCTCTGCCAGGGCCGCGGCTCGGCCGCCAATTCCGCCGTCTGCTATGTGCTGGGCATCACGGCTGTCGACCCCGACAAGATAGAAGTTCTATTCGACCGCTTCATGTCGCCGGACCGTGACGAGCCGCCCGATATCGACGTGGATTTCGAGCATGAGCGGCGGGAAGAGGTCATCCAGTGGATCTACGAACGCTACGGCCGCGACCGCGCCGGCATCGTGGCCACCACCATCACCTACCGGTCGAAAAGCGCCATGCGCGACGTGGCCAAGGTGTTCGGCTTGTCCGACCGCCTGACCGTGCTGACGCGCGAGCTGCAAAGCCGCAAGCGCACGGAAACGGATGAATGGATTGTCGACCCGAAAGGCGATCCGCGCACAGAGCAGGCGCTGGCCCTGGCCGATACGTTGCGCGGATTCCCGCGCCATCTGTCCCAGCACACGGGCGGCTTCGTCATCACGAACGGGCCGCTATCCCATGTGGTGCCGATCGAGAATGCGGCGATGGAGGACCGCACCGTCATCGAATGGAACAAGGATGATCTGGATGCGCTCGGCATGCTCAAGATCGATGTTCTGGCGCTTGGCATGCTGACGTGCCTGCGCAAAGGCCTCGAGCTGATCAAGACGCATTATGGCCGCGAAATTCAACTTGGGCAGATCACCCAGGGCACGGAATCCGGCGTCTACGAGATGCTGTCACAGGCCGACACGGTCGGGTTGTTTCAAGTCGAAAGCCGCGCGCAGATGAGCATGCTGCCGCGGCTCAAGCCCAAGGAGTTCTACGACCTGGTCATCGAGGTGGCCATTGTGCGCCCTGGCCCGATCCAAGGCGACATGGTTCACCCTTATCTCAAAAATCGGGAGAAGGGCGGTCCGGTCGAAATGCCGAGCGAGGAGTTGCGCGAGGTTTTGAAGCGCACGCATGGTGTGCCGCTTTTCCAAGAACAGGCCATGAAGATCGCCATGATCGCGGCGCGCTTCACGTCGGAGGAGGCCAACGAATTGCGTGGTGCGATGGCCACATTCCGGCATCGCGGGACGATAGGGAGCCTGGAGAATCGCTTTATCGAAGGCATGGTGAACAACGGCTATGACCGCGCTTTCGCCGTACGATGCTTCAACCAGATCAAAGGCTTCGGCGATTACGGCTTTCCTGAAAGCCACGCGGCCAGTTTCGCGCTCTTGGTCTATGCCTCGGCGTGGCTCAAATACCATTACCCGGGCGTCTTCACCTGCGCGATCCTCAACAGCCAGCCCATGGGCTTCTACCAGCCGGCCCAGCTCGTGCGAGACGCGCAGGACCGTGGCGTCGAGGTGCGACCGGTGGACGTGAGTCACAGTGATTGGGATTGCACGCTGGAGCCGAAAGGCGAGGGACGCTTCGCGCTGCGCCTGGGGATGCGTCTTCTCAAGGGACTGAAGGAAGACGTAGCCGGGGCGTTAATGAAGGCGCGTACGTCCGGCGATCTCACCACCCTGCGGCGTCTCTGGTATGCCAACAAACTGGACGCGCGGGCGGCAGAGCTGTTGGGTCATGGCGATGCGTGGAATTCGTTGGGCCTCTCGCGGCGGGAGGCGTTGTGGGCGGCGAAAAGCCTCGGTGGCCGGCCGCTTCCCTTGTTTGCTCCGCGTGAGGAGGCGGCTGATTTGCGCCCCATGCTGTTGGGCGAAGAGGTGACCGAGGATTACGCCCATCTCGGCCTATCCCTGAAGGGCCACCCCATGGCGTTGTTGCGTCCGAGATCGGAAGA
>JBFXED010000048.1:0-23579 GCA_050180485.1 Alphaproteobacteria bacterium
GATCGCCTTCGCGCGCCTGGCCCGCAGCCGCGAGGTCATCGTCATGCGCTCGGCCGGCGTGTCGGTCTGGCAGTTCCTGCTGCCCGTCATCGCCATTGCCTTCGCGATCGGCGTGTTCAAGGTCACAGTCTTCAATCCGATTGCCGCCGTGACGCTGTCGAAGTTCGAGCAGCTCGAAAACAAATACCTCAAGGGCCGCTCCAGTTTGCTGGCCGTTTCTCCCGCCGGCGTCTGGCTGCGGCAGGCCGACGCCTACGGCCAATCCGTCGTCCATGCGCGCAACGTGGCGCCGCGCGACATGGAGATGCAGGACTTCATCATCTTTCTCTATGACACGCAGAACCGGTTCGTCGGACGCATCGACGCGGCGAAGGCCCGGCTGGAATCCGGTTACTGGCATTTGTACGACGCCTGGATCACCGGCCCGGACCGGCCGGCGCGCCACGAGAACGAATACCTCGTCCGCACCGACCTCACGATCGCCAAGATCCAGGAAAGCTTCGCCACGCCGGCGTCGATCTCGTTCTGGGAGATGCCGCGCTTCATCCGCCTGCTCGAGAACGCCGGCTTCTCGGGCTTGCGGCACCGCATCTATTGGTACGCCAAGCTGGCAGACCCCGCGCTTCTCTGCGCCATGGTCATCTTTTCTGCGGTGTTCACGCTGCGCATGAACTTGCGGCGTGGCGTGCCCGTCATGATGATCGGCGGCGGCTTGGCAACCGGGTTCGCACTGTATTTCCTGTCCGACGTCGTCTTCGCCCTCGGTGCATCGGCCAGCGTGCCGATGATGCTGGCGGCATGGAGCCCCGCGGGAGCCAGCCTCCTGGTCGGCACATCCATGCTGCTCTATAGCGAAGAAGGCTGATGCGCCGTGCGGGGGGGCTTGGCACGCGCGCTTTTATTTTTCTGCCTTTTGAGTGTGAGCACCGGTGCGGCCGCACAAAGCCCGGCTGACGGCGGTCCCATTGTCTTCACGGCGGACGAAGTCACCTATAACGAAGAGCTTGGCATCGTCGTCGCAAGCGGCCATGTCGAGTTCGCACAAGGCGATCGCGTCCTCCAGGCCGACACCGTTACCTACAATCAAAAAACGAACATCGTCACGGCATCGGGCAATGTCAGCCTGCTGAACGACAACGGCGATGTTGTCTTCGCGAACTACGTCGAGATCACCGACGATCTGAAGAACGGTATCATCCGAGACATTGGCCTCCTTCTCTCCGATCGGTCACGCCTAGCTGGAGCGGGAGGTCGCCTCCAGGGCGGTACCAAGCGGGAGATCCGCAAGGCGGTCTACTCGCCTTGCGAACTGTGCCAGGAAAACAAGACGGCCGCACCTCTGTGGCAAGTCAAATCCGTCGAGGTCGTGCACGACACCGAGACGAAAGAGATCGTCTACAAGGACGCGTGGCTGGAAATGGGGGGTGTGCCCGTTCTCTACACGCCGTATCTGTCCCATCCCGATCCGACCGTCACGCGCAAGAGCGGCTTCCTGGTCCCGACTTACGGCAGCGACTCGCAACTCGGCCTCATCCTGAAGACACCCTATTTCTTCAATCTCGCGCCCGATAAGGACCTGACCATCGAACCAATGTTCATGACGAAAGAGCGCCCTGCATTGGGTGGCGAATACCGTCAACGCTTCGCCAACGGTTTCCTGCAAACAACGGGCAGCTATACCTACGTCGACACCGAGACGCCCAACGGCCTGGGAACAGTCGAGAACTACAGCCGGGGCCACTTCTTCGCCAAAGGTCTGTTCGACATCGATCCTACCTGGCGCGCCGGCTTCAACGGCGGCTACACCAGCGACGACACGTACCTTCGAATGTACCGGATTTCGTCACAGCCGATGATCGTGACGCGGCCCTTCGTTGAAGGCTTCCGCGGCAACAACTACGCCTCCGTCCAGGGCTATTATTTCCGAGGCCTGCGCCAAATAGACGACGAGAAAACAAGCCCAATTGTCGCCCCGCTGGCGGATTACAATTACGTCAGCTTCGCGGACAAAATCGGCGGGCGCTGGTTCGGAAACGGCAACCTCATGCTGCTGACGCGACAAGAGGGCGCCGACAGCCACCGCCTTTCCTCACAGATCGGCTATACCCGGCCTTACACCACGACGCGCGGCGACGTGTGGACTACCACCGTTGTTTGGCAGAACGACGTCTACAACGTCGACGACGTCACGCCCGCGACCGAGCCGGGAACGACGCTCAGCGGATGGACTGGACGTTCCCTTCCGCAGGCGCGGCTCGACTGGCGCTATCCGTTCGTTCGAGAGATGGGGCGTTTCCGGCAGATCATCGAACCCGTCGCTTCGTTCATTGCCGCACCGAACGGCGGCAATCCGATGAAAATTCCAGGCGAGGACACGTCCGATTTCGAGTTCGACGACACTAATCTCTTCAACACCAACCGGTTGGGCGGCCTGGACCAGGTCGAAAGCTCCCAACGCATCATCTACGGCCTTCGCGCCTTGGCTCTCGGAAATTCGGGTGGCCGTAGCGAACTGTTCTTCGGCCAAAGTTATCGCGTCGCACGCGACGACCAGCTTTTCCAGGACGGCTCGGGCCTTGAGGACAACCTGTCCGACTATGTTGGCCGGCTGCGCATCTCGCCGTCGCAGTATTTCGATACGCTGTACCGCTTCCGCTTCAACCACGACACGCTGGCTTCCGAACGGAACGAGGTGGCCGCCACCATGGGGCCTCGGGCGCTTCGCTTGACCACCAGCTACCTCTATTTCCGCAACAATGCGCTCCTCAACCAGACCGGCTCCAGCCAGCAGATCGCCGTGGGGCTGAACTCGCAGATGACGAAGCGCTTCTCGGGACGGGCATCGATGGTGCGGAACCTCAGCGGTGTCGATGAGGGGCCTTTGTCCTACGCCTTCGGGCTCACCTATGAAGATGAATGCTTCCTGTTTGACGCCAGCGCAGCCCGCAGCTATGCGGTCGACCGCGACTTCATTCCCAAGAACACATTTTTGTTCAGAGTGGTTTTCAAAACGCTTGGCGAGTTCCAAGCATCGGGTTCAGCGTCCAGCCCATGACGTTCTTGACCTCACGCCCCGAGACGCTTGCAAGACGGCGATGCTTGCCTAGAGTGGCACCCCGCATGCGACTATCGACAAAAGCATTTCGCCTGCTATTCGCCTTCGCCACCCTGATGGCGGCCGCTGGCGCGGTTCCGACCGCCGGTCACGCACAGGACGTGGGGCATATCGCGGCGGTGGTCAACGACGAGGTGATCTCCGTCTACGATCTGAACGCGCGCACCCGCGTCATCATGTCCTCAACGCGGCTGCCTGATAACGCGGAGACACGACGCCGGCTGGTGCCGCAGATCCTTCGTTCGCTGATCGACGAGAAGCTACAGCTTCAGGAGGCCAAGCGCCTGAATATCGGCGTGACGAACGAGGAACTGGCCGAAGCCTTCCGCACGATCGAGAAGCAGAACGGCATGCCTGCGGGCAAGTTGAAGGACATCGTCGAAAGCGCTGGCATCCCCTTCTCGACGATCGAAAGCCAGACCCGCGCGGCCTTGGCATGGGGCAAGGTGGTGCGACGGCAGATCCGCAATCTGGTCCAGGTCGGCCCTGAAGAGGTCCAGGACGAGATCGCCCGCCTGGAAGCGGCGCGGAACCGACCGCAGAGCTTGGCATCCGAAATTTTCCTTTCGGTCGATTCGATCAATCAGGAAGACGAGGTCCGCAACGCCGCGATCCGGCTGGCCGAACAGGTTCGGGGCGGCGCCGCGTTCGAAGCCATGGCCCGGCAGTTCTCCCAAAGCGCCAGCGCGGCCAGCGGCGGCGACCTTGGCTGGGTCGTACCGGGCACCCTGCCAGAGGAATTGGACAGCGCCTTGGCGCGGCTCCAACCCGGCCAGATCACGGATCCCGTGCGGTCCGTCGCGGGTTATCATATCCTTCTGCTGCGTGACCGGCAGGTGCGCGGCGGGCCGAGCGCGGACGACACCACGGTCGGGCTGCAATATGTCTTTATCCGGCTGCCTCAAAGTCCGACGGCCGAGGACAAGGAAAACCTGACGTCCATTGCGAAGCTTGTCCGGGAAAATGCCCAGGATTGCGCCGACATGGCGAAATTGCGCAACGAGGTGGGCGGCACCCAGTTTCCGCTGCCCGAAAAAGCCAAGATGAAGGACATGTCGGAAAACCTTCGGACGATCATCGGAAACCTGGAGGTCGGCAAGGCGAGCGAACCGATCCAAATAGGAAACGGCGTGCTGGTCCTCATGGTCTGCAGCAAGGAGAAGAACGAGGGGCTGAACCCGGAAGACGTCGAAGCCCAACTCTCGGAGGAGAAGATCGAGATTCAGGCACGCCGCTACATGCGCGACCTCCGCCGCGCGGCTTTCATCGACATCCGGGTATGACCGCCCGCCAATCCAGCATGCGGCCTTTGGCCGTGACCTCCGGCGAGCCCGCTGGCATCGGCCCCGAAATTACGATCAAGGCCTGGCATGCGATGCGGCGTGAAGGCCCGCCGTTTTTCTTTCTCGGCGATCCCGGCCAACTGTCGCAAGCGACGGCACGCATGGGTCTTGCGACCGAGATCTCTGTGATCGCGCGCACGGAGGAAGCCGTCACAGTTTTCCAGAAGTCGCTTCCCGTCCTGCCCGAGAGACTGACGGTTCCGGTGATGCCGGGCAATCCCGATCCACGCAACGCGAACGCCGTCCTGTCGTCGATCCGGCGGGCCGTCGAACTGGTCCGCGGCCACGAAGCCGCGGCCGTGGTGACGAACCCAATCCACAAGGGCGTGCTTTACGAAGCCGGGTTCCGCCACCCAGGCCATACCGAATACCTGGCCGAGCTCGCGGGCGGGGGCGAACGCCCGGTGATGATGCTGGCCTGCCGCGAGCTGCGCGTGGTTCCCGTCACCGTCCATCTATCGCTGGCCGATGCCGTGAAAGCGCTGAAACGAGTTGAGATCGTCGCGTGCGGCGAGATCACCGCCCGCGCGCTGCGGAGCGATTTCGGCGTCGCCGATCCAGTCCTGGCGGTGGCCGGCCTCAACCCCCACGCGGGAGAGGGCGGCCATTTGGGGCGCGAAGAGATCGACGTGATCGCGCCCGCAATCGAAGAACTGCGCGCAAAGGGCGTCCGTGTGAAAGGCCCCGCGCCCGCCGATACGCTGTTCCATCCGCGCGCGCGTGCGTCCGTCGATGCCGTTCTTTGCATGTATCACGACCAAGCGCTGATCCCGCTGAAGACCATCGACTTTGACGGCGGCGTGAACGTGACCCTCGGCCTTCCCTTCATACGCACTTCGCCCGATCATGGCACGGCGTTCGACATCGCTGGCACGGGCAAGGCCAGCGCGGACAGCCTGATCGCGTCCTTGCGCATGGGCGCGGATATGGCGGCGCGGCGCGCGGCCCACGCCGCGGGATGACGGCATCCGCCCTGCCGCCGCTGCGGGAGGTCGTCGCGCGTTACGGCATCGCCGCGCGACGCGGCCTGGGCCAGCATTTCCTGTTCGACCTCAACCTCACGGGGCGCATCGCGCGCGCAGCCGGGCCATTGGCCGGTAAGACCGTGATCGAGGTCGGCCCTGGCCCAGGCGGCCTGACCCGCGCTCTTCTCGATGCGGGTGCCGAGCGGCTGGTGGTCGTCGAGCGCGATTCCCGCTGCATCGACGCGTTGCGTGAGATCGCGAAGGCCTATCCGAACCGGCTGGAGATCCTGGAAGGCGATGCGCTGGAGATCCGCGCCGCTTCGCTGGGCCCGCCGCCGCGCGTGATCGTTTCGAATCTGCCTTACAACATCTCCACGGTGCTGTTGCGCAATTGGCTTGACGAGCTGGATGCGATCGAAAGCATGACCCTGATGTTCCAGCGCGAGGTCGCGCAGCGTCTCGTGGCGGCGCCAGGCGGCAAGGATTACGGGCGGCTGAGCGTCCTCACCCAATGGCTCTGCGAGGTCTCGCTGGCGTTCTCGCTGCCCGCCGCCGCCTTCACGCCACCGCCCAAGATCGATTCCAGCGTGGTCCGCTTCACACCCCGCCCCACTCCTCTCGCGCCCGCGCGAAAAGATGTTCTGGAAAGGACGACGGCTGCGGCCTTCGGCCAACGGCGCAAGATGCTGCGTGCCAGTCTCCGCAGCCTGGGCGGCGACGCGGAATCGCTGTTGAGGGAGGCAGGCATCGATCCGACCCGGCGCGCGGAAACCTTGAGTGTCGTGGAGTTCTGCGCGCTGGCGCGCGCGGTCGAAAAGCGCGAAGCCGCCTAAACCTGGGTCAATCCGACCACGAAGTCGCGCAGACCAACTTGGCGGGCGCGGCGTAGCCGCTCGGCGGTCAAAATCGCCTGCACCGAGGCCACGCTGTCCTCGATATCTTGGTTGACGATGATGTAGTCATACTCGGCCCAATGGCTCATCTCGTCCGACGCCTTGGCCATGCGGCGCGCGACGACATCCGGGGTGTCCTGGGCGCGGCTGTGCAGCCGTTTCTCGAGTTCCGAGAACGACGGCGGCAAGACAAACACGCTGACCACGTCATCGCGCGCGGTCTGCTTGAGTTGCTGGGTTCCCTGCCAGTCGATGTCGAAAAGCACGTCCCGGCCGGACGCCAGGGCCGTCTCGACCGGCTTGCGCGGCGTGCCGTAGCGATTTCCGAACACCTCGGCATGCTCCAGCATGTCGCCCTGCGCGATCATGCCTTCGAAGGCAGCCTCGTCGACGAAATGGTAGTCAACGCCCGGTGTCTCGCCAGGGCGCTTCGGCCGCGTGGTGCAAGAGACCGACATGGTCATCGTGACATCCCGCTCCAAGAGGAGACGGGACAAAGTCGTCTTCCCCGCGCCCGAAGGAGACGACAGGACCAGCATGATACCGCGGCGGCGGATGTTGGGAGCGTCCATCTCTATTCGATGTTCTGAATCTGCTCGCGCAACTGCTCGACCGCGGCTTTGAGCTTCAACCCGATCGCGGTCAGTTCCACGTCGCCCGACTTCGAGCACAGGGTGTTGGCCTCGCGGTTGAATTCCTGGCACAGGAAATCGAGCTGCCGCCCCACTGCGCCGTCCTTGGCCATCAGCTCACGCGCCGCCGAGATATGGGCATTGAGTCGATCCAATTCTTCGCGGATGTCCGCCTTAGTCGCCAGCAAGGCCGCCTCTTGGACCAGCCTGTCCTCCGGCAAGGCGCGCGATGCGTCGAGAAGTTCGGCCATTTGCGCCTTCAGCCGCGCCTTGATGGCCTCGGGCCGCGTGGCGGCCGCTCGCGCGGCGGCATCGCGCAACGCGGTAATTTCGTTCAGCAGCGTTTCGATCGCGGCGGCCAGACGGGCGCCTTCCCGCGCGCGCATCTGGGTCAGCCCCATCGCGGTTTCGTCGAGTGAGGTCAGGATCGCCGCATCGCGCCGCTCCATTTCCTCGGACGTATCGGGCGTCGTTTCGACCACATCGACGACGCCGCGCACCGCGAGCAGCGCATCCAAGCGCAGCGGCGCGGCGTCGACACGTCCGGCATAGCGCGTCTGCACCGCCAGCAACTGGTCCAGCACCGGCTCGTTGACGACGACACGCTGCCCGGATTCGACGCGCTCCAACGTCAACTGAACGGTGACATTGCCGCGGCGCAGATGCTTCGCGAGCGCCGCGCGCGCGGCGGTTTCCAGATGGTCGAGGCCGGGGGGGAGGCGGAAGCGGAGCTCGAGGCTGCGCCCGTTGACGCTTTTCAGCTCCCAGGTCCAGCGCGCGGGGCCTAAGTGGCCGGAATGGCGGGCGAATCCTGTCATGCTGGAGACGGCCACGGCAACCTCGACGAACGCGGATATTGCGATATTGGGCGACTGGCCCACTATATACTGTGGGGGAAAGGCCAACAACAGGAGCATCCCATGAGGGCACCCATGACGGTGCTCATCAGCGGGGCATCGAGCGGAATCGGCGCGGCATTAGCGGTCGTCTATGCACGCGATGGCGCTCGTTTGACGCTGGGTGGCCGCGACGGGGCACGTTTGAACGCCGTCGCGGGGCGATGCCGGGCCGTGGGCGCCCAGGTTTCGACCGCCCTGGTCGACGTGACCGACCGCGCGGCGACCGCCTCCTGGGTCGCCGAAGCCGACGCCGATCTGGTGATCGCGAACGCGGGCATCTCGGCCGGCACAGGCGGCGGGGGCGAGAGCGACGCGCAGGTGCGCCGCATCTTCGCCGTCAACGTCGACGGTGTGTTCAACACGGTCCACCCCGCCATCGAGACCATGCGCGCGCGGACGCCTGGGGCGGACGGGCGGCGCGGCCAGATCGCGATCATGGCGTCCCTGGCCGGCTTCCGCGGCTTCGCGGGCGCCCCGGCCTACTGCGCCAGCAAGGCCGCGGTGAAGGTCTATGGCGAGGCGCTGCGTCCCGACCTCGCCGCGCATGGCATCGGCCTCTCGGTCATCTGCCCCGGCTATGTGCGCAGCGCCATGACGGAGGCCAACGACTTCCCCATGCCGTTCCTGATGGAGGCGGAACGGGCGGCAGAGATCATCCAGCGCGGCCTCGGGCGCAACGCCGCCCGCGTCGCCTTCCCCTGGCCGATGTATCTCGCCGCCTGGCTGTGCGGCGCTCTGCCGCCGTCATGGCTCGACGCGACCATGCGCCGCCTACCGCGCAAAACCGGCGCGATCTAGTCCGCGGCCGGCGGCTGGCCGTCACGCAAGGCGCGGTAGCGCGCGACGTTCTTCAGATGCTCCGCATAGGTGCGGGCGAAACGGTGGCCACCCGCGCCATCAGCCACGAAGTACAATTCGTCGGTGGCCATGGGCGACAGCACAGCCATGAGCGCCGCGCGCCCCGGATTGGCGATCGGTCCTGGCGGGAAGCCCGCGTTGCGATAGGTGTTGTAAGGGTCGTCTATCTCCAGGTCCTTGCGCGTGAGCGGCCGGCCGAGCGGCTCGCCGCCGCGGCTGAGCGCATAGACCACGGTGGGATCGGATTCGAGCCGCATGCCCTGGCGCAGGCGATTGATGAACACGCCCGCCACACGCGCGCGCTCCGAGTCCTGGCCGGTTTCCTTCTCGACGATCGAAGCCAGGATCAAGGCTTCGCGCGGCGTCGCGAAGGGCAGGTCCGGCGCGCGCCGCTCCCACAATTCGGCCAGCGCACGCTGCATGGAGGTGACCATGCGCGCGACCACCGCGCTACGCCCGTCGCCATAAGAGTAGTAATAGGTCTCCGGCAACAGCTCGCCCTCGCCGGGCTGCTGCGCGATCAACCCCGTCAGCCCTTCCGCCGCGGCCACGATCTCCAGCGCCTCGGGCACCGTCAGCCCTTCGGGCACGGTCAGGCGCCGCACATAGGTCTTGCCGCTGGCCAGGAGATCCACGATCGCGTGCGCGCTGGCCTGGGCGGGAATCTCGTATTCGCCCGCGCGCAACGAACGTCCGTGCAGGAGCCGCGCGCCCACCTCGAAGACGAAGCGCCGCTCGATCACCCCCGCCTGTTCCAGGCGTCGCGCGATGCCCGCGACGCCCGAACCGGGCGGAATCACGACCAGAACGGCCTCATCGCTGGGGCCCGGCCTCTCGAAGGTGCGATAGCCCCACACACCCGCCGCGACCACGCACAGGAGAAGAGCCGCGGCCGCGGCCAGCGCGATGCGCCAAAAGCGGCGACGGCGAGGCGACGGAGATGAAAGAGATTCCGGTTGGGGAACAGGATCCGGGGGAGCGGCGACGCCCTCCATCCCGGACCCGTTAGGACGCGGCGGAGAAGATCAACGAGACGTTGGTACCGCCGAAGCCGAAGGAGTTGCTCATCACATGGCGGAGCGGCCGCTTCTGCGCGGTCTTGGCCACGAGGTTGATATCGCAGCCTTCCGACGGATTCTCGAGGTTGAGCGTCGGCGGGACGATGCCGTCGCGCATCGCGAGGATCGAGAAGACAGCCTCGACGCTGCCCGCGGCACCCAGAAGATGGCCGATAGCCGACTTGGTCGAGGAGACGCAAAACTTGTAGGCGTGGTCGCCGAACAAATGCTTCACCGCGCCCAGTTCGATCTCGTCGCCCAACGGCGTTGAGGTGCCGTGCGCGTTGACATAGTCGATGTCGGTGGTCTTTAGGCCCGCGCGCTTCAGCGCGTTGCGCATCGCGCGGAAGCCGCCGTTGCCGTCCGGCGGCGGCGCCGTGATGTGATGTGCGTCACCCGACAGGCCATAGCCGACCAGTTCGGCATAGATCTTCGCACCGCGCGCCTTCGCATGCTCGTATTCCTCGAGCACCACGATGCCGGCGCCCTCGCCCATGACGAAGCCGTCACGGTCCTTGTCCCAGGGCCGCGAACCCTTCTCGGGCGTGTCGTTGAAATTGGTGGACAACGCACGCGCGGCGGCGAAGCCCGCCATGCCGATACGGCAGACGGCCGCTTCCGCGCCGCCCGCGATCATCACGTCGGCATCGTCGCACTGGATCATGCGTGCGGCGTCGCCCAGCGCATGCGCGCCGGTCGAGCAGGCTGTCACCACCGCATGGTTCGGGCCCTTATAGCCGTAGCGGATCGAGACATGGCCGGAGGCCAGGTTGATCAGCGCGGCCGGAATGAAGAACGGCGACAAGCGGCGCGGCCCCTTTTCGTGGAGCAGCAGCGTGCCGTTGTAGATCTCCTCCAGCCCGCCGATACCGGAGCCGATCAAGACGCCCGTGCGGTCGAGCGCCTCCTCGTCGGTCGGCTTCCAGCCCGCGTCGCTGATGGCCTGCTCGGCGGCGGCCAGCGCGTAAACGATGAAGCGGTCCATCCGCCGGCGCTCGCGTGCGTCGACCCAGTCGTCGGCGTTGAACAACCCGTCGGCGGAGCTGCCTTGCGGCACCTGCCCCGCGATCTTGGACGTGATGTCGGATACGTCGAAGTTCTGGATTGCCGTGATGCCGGATTCCCCAGCAATCAGGCGCGACCATGTCTTCTCCACGCCGCAACCCAACGGCGTGACGAGACCGAGACCTGTGACGACAACCCGGCGCATGGCGTCAGCGCCCGGCGCGATCAGTCGGGATGGAAAGGAGGATCAACGAATGGACCGCCGAACCGAACTCTCGCGAACTCACGTGGCCTGCGAGATATAGTCGATGGCATCCTTCACCGTGACGATCTTCTCGGCGGCGTCGTCAGGGATCTCGCAGCCGAACTCTTCCTCGAACGCCATGACCAGCTCGACCGTGTCGAGGCTGTCCGCGCCCAGGTCATCGATGAACTTCGCGCTGCCCGTGACCTTGGCTTCGTCCACGCCGAGGTGCTCGACCACGATCTTCTTCACGCGTTCGGCGACGTCGTTGCTATCTGCCATCTATGAGTTCCCTTGAGTGACTTTTCTGAAGTTACATCCGCCGAACCGGCGCGCCGGCGATCGCCCCCTGAAACACCGCGCCGCTAAAAGGCGCGGCTTCGTATCATAGTCCCAGTGCGTTTTCTAGCGCGTCTGGCCGTACGGCCAATTTCCTCATCATATCATCGCCATACCGCCGTTCACATGCAAGGTCTGGCCGGTGACGTACGCGGCCTCCTCCGAGGCCAGATAGACGGCGGCCCCGGCGATGTCGGCGACCGTGCCCAGCCGCGCGGTCGGGATGCGTTCCAGGAGTTTCTTCCGCTGCTCTTCCGTCAAGGCGTCGGTCATCGGCGTGGCGATAAAGCCGGGCGCGATGCAATTCGCCGTGATGTTGCGTGAGGCCACTTCGGCGGCCAGCGCCTTGGTCATTCCGATCATGCCGGCCTTGGCGGCGGCGTAATTGGCCTGGCCGGGGTTGCCCGTCACGCCCACGATCGAGGTGATGCCGATGATACGGCCCCAGCGCCGCTTCATCATGCCGCGCAACGATGCCTTGGACAGGCGGAACGCGGCCGCGAGATTCACGTTAAGGACCGTCTGCCAATCTTCCTCGCTCATCCGCATGGCCAGCGTGTCGCGCGTGAGGCCCGCGTTGTTGACCAGGATATCGAGCGCACCGAGTTCCGCCTCGACCGCCTTCACCAGCGGCTCGGCGGCGGCCGGATCGCTGAGATCGGCGGGCGTCACGATCGCGCGCTCGCCCAACTCCGCCTTCAGCGCGTCCAGCGCCTCGCGCCGCGTGCCGGACAGCGCGACTTTCGCCCCCTGACCATGAAGCGCGCGGGCGATCGCGCCGCCGATGCCGCCGGATGCTCCGGTGACCAGCGCCGACTTGCCGCTTAGATCGAACATCGAAATCTCCTAGAAGAGTTTGATCAACGCCTCGATATCGCCGGGCGCGCCGACCGACAGGGCATTCATATCCTTGCTGATTCGCTTGGCCAGCCCGGACAGGACCTTGCCCGCGCCCAACTCGACCACCGTATCGACGTCGTGCGCGCGCATGTAGAGGATGCTTTCGCGCCAGCGGACCAGCGCCGTCACCTGCTCGACCAGAAGACGGCGGATCTCGGCGGGATCAGTCACGGCGGACGCCGTCACGTTGGCGATCACCGGCACCGAAGGTGGCGCCATCGCGACCATACCCAGCTTCTCTTCCATGACGCGGGCGGCGGGCTCCATCAACGCGCAATGGAACGGCGCGCTGACCGGGAGCATGATCGCCCGCTTCGCTCCCTTGGCCTTGGCCAGTTCGGCCGCGCGGGCAACGGCGGCGGCCGCGCCGCTGATCACCACCTGCTCGTCGGAATTGTCGTTCGCGGCCTGACAGGCCTCGCCCTGGGACGCTTCTTCGGTCGCCGCGCGCACGGCGTCGAGGCCGAGGCCGAGGACCGCCGCCATGGCGCCCTGGCCGACCGGCACGGCTTTCTGCATGGCTTGGCCGCGCGCCTTGAGAAGCCGCGCCGCGTCGGCCAACGAAAACGTGCCCGCCGCGGCCAGGGCCGAATATTCACCCAGCGAGTGCCCGGCCACGAAGCTCGCCACTTGGCCGACCTTGTGGCCGGCCTCCTTCTCCACCACCCGGACGACCGCCATGCTGACCGCCATCAGGGCGGGCTGGGCATTCTCGGTCAGAACCAAATCAGGTTCCGGCCCCTCGAACATCAGGCGGGACAAGTTTTGCCCCAGCGCGTCATCAACCTCTTGAAAAACCTCGCGGGCCGCCGGAAAGGCCGCAGCCAGGTCCCGTCCCATCCCGACCGCCTGGGAGCCTTGGCCGGGAAACACGAATGCACGCGCCATGGAGAATCGCCGTTGGAGAAGCCGGGGACAGTGATACCCTGGCTTTCCGGCCTGTCAAGGCGACGGTTCCGGCCCGGCACCTAAGGGCCTTTTTGCCCGGAAAACCCTTGCGGAAAAGGGTGCTTGCTGTATAAAGCGGGCGCTCACGGAAGGTCGGTGCGCGTCGCGCGGGTCCCGAACGGGATCTCGTTGTGGCGTATAATGCTTTTCGCGCCGCCGCCAATCGAGGAGACCTTATGGCGTACTACGAGAACATCTTCATTGCCCGCCAGGAAATTTCTCCCGCGCAGGTCGATGCGCTGGTCGAGAAGTTCACGGGCATCGTGACCGAGGGCGGCGGCACCGTCACGAAGAAGGAATACTGGGGCCTTCGCAGCCTGTCCTACCGGATGAAGAAGAACCGGAAGGCGCACTATGTGTTGCTGAACCTGGACGCGCCGCCGGCCGCCGTGAAGGAGCTGGAGCGCAACGAAGGTCTCGACGAAGACGTGTTGCGTTTCATCACCGTTCGGGTGGAAGCGCTGGAAGAAGGCCAGTCGGCCATGATGCGCCGCGATCGCGACGACCGCAGCGACTTCGGCGGCGGGCGTGGCTTTGGCGGTCCGGGTGGCCGTGGTGGCTTCCGCGGCGGTCCCGGCGGTGGGCGCGGCGGTTTCCGTGACGAAGGCGGGCGTGGCCGCGGACGCGATGGCGAAGGCGCCGCGCCGGCCGAAGGAGAAAACACATGAGGGATTCGGCTCCCAAGCGTGATGGCGCCCGTGGCGGTGCCGGTGGTGGTGCGGCCGGTGGCCGCCGTCCGTTCTTCCGCCGCCGCAAGAGCTGCCCGTTCTCGGGTCCGAACGCGCCGAAGATCGATTACAAGGACGTGCGCATGCTCTCCCGCTTCATCTCGGAGCGCGGCAAGATCGTCCCGAGTCGCATCACGGCCGTGTCGACCAAGAAGCAGCGCGAGCTGACCAAGGCGATCAAACGGGCGCGTTATCTCGGCCTGTTGCCGTATATGATCCATTAAGCCCGCGCCGCTTCGGCGGCCGCGAGGTTCTCGGCGCCGGGAGCGTCCCATGGGACCCCGGCCGCCGCGCCGCTATAAAAGGCGGCGACTTCTGGAGTTGGATTCGAACCATGTCGAAGACGACGGTGATCGCGCTCGTGGGCGGCATTGCGAGCGCGTTGCTGTTCGTCGCGCTGCTGACCGGCACCCCGGTCGCCATGCTGTTCGTCTACATGGTGCCGCTGCCGCTGTTCCTGGTCGGCTTTTCCCAGGGCTTGGCCGCGGCCGCGCTCGCGGCCGCTGGCGCCACGGTGGTGACGGGCGCCATCGGCGGCCTATCCCTGGCGTTGATCTTCGGCATCGCGATCGCCCTGCCCGTTCTTTTCACGGTGCGCCAAGCGCTGCTCTTCCGCTCTGGCCCTGACGGCACGACCGAATGGTATCCGCCCGGCTTGCTGCTGGGCTGGTTGACCGGCTTGGCGGCCACCGCGCTCGCGCTGGTGGTGTTGATCCAATGGGGCGGCGGCACGGACCTGCCAGACGCGATCCGCGCGCGCTTCCAGGAAGGGCTGGCGCAGTTTCAAGGCGACCCCGACACGGCCGCGGTCGCCGTGCGGCTGGAAATGTGGGTCGACGTACTGGCCAATTTCCTGCCCGCCATCCTGGCGTCGGTCTGGCTGGTCATCCTGTCCTTGAACGCCGTCGTCGCTCAGGGTGCCTTGGCCCGCGGGGGCCACGCCAAGCGTCCCTCACCGCGGCTTTCCGCCATCGAGGCGCCAAGCTGGGTGATGTACGCGCTGGCCGCCGCTCTGCTGGCCTGGGTCACCGGCCTAGATGGGCTTGAGTTCCTGGGGCAGAACCTGGCCCCCGTGCTGGCGATTCCTTTCTTCTTTGTCGGGCTGGCCGTCGTGCACAGCTTTGCCCGCCGCTTACCCGGCCGCGCCCTGATCTTGGCCGCGTTCTACATGCTATTGATCTTACTCGGCTTTCTTGCCATGTTGCCGGTCACCGCGATAGGGTTCGCGGAGACGTGGACACAGTTCCGACGGCGCTGGGCCGGAGCCGAGCCCGTTTAGGAGGACGACCAATGCAAGTCATTCTGCTGGAGCGCATCGAGCGCCTGGGCAACATGGGCGACGTGGTCAACGTCAAGCCCGGCTTCGCGCGGAATTTCCTTCTGCCGAAGAAAAAGGCGTTGCGCGCGACCGACGAGAACAAAGCGTTCTTCGACAAGAAGCGCGCCGAGCTCGAGGCCGCCAACAAGCAGCGCCGCGATGCTGCCGGCACGCTGGCCGAAAAGGTCAAGGGCCTCTCGGTGCTGGTCGTGCGCCAGGCCGGCGAGACCGCGCAGCTTTACGGCTCGGTCAGCGCCCGCGACATCGCGGACGCCATCACGGCGGCCGGCCACACGGTGAACCGGTCACAAATCCTGCTTGATCGTCCGATCAAGACGCTGGGCCTCTACCCCGTCCGCGTCGCCTTGCACCCGGAAGTGATCGAATCGGTCACGATCAACGTGGCGCGCAACGCCGAGGAAGCCGAGCGTCAGGCACGCGGCGAAGTGATCACCGCGACAGCCGAGGAAGAGGCCGAGGTCGCGATCGAGGAATTGGTGGAAACGCCGCCTGCGGAAGCCGAGGCTGTCGCAGAAGCTTCGACCGAAACGAAGCCCAAGGCGAAGCGTAAGAAAGCCAGGGCGAAGGACGAAGACGAGGAGTAGTTCTCCTCGAAAAGCGGCAGGTTTCCTCGCGGCGGTGGGGCCGGGAGACCTGGATGAGGGGAGCAGATGCTGTTCGCGCGTCTGTTACATCATGTGGTTCGCACCGGGGCGTTGACGCTTGTCGACGCCAACGGTGGCACGCACCGCTGCGGTGACGGAACCGGTCGGCCGATCACCATCAAGCTCCACGACCGCGCCCTTCACTATAAGCTGTTCCTCCATCCCGAACTTCACCTCGGCGAAGCCTATATGAACAGCACGCTGACCTTCGAGGAAGGCAGCCTGCGCGATCTTCTGATTCTCTTTGGACAAAACCTATCCAACTACCGGACGCACGGCTTTCACAACGCCGCCAGCCGACTGCGGACCATGCTGCGCCGCTTGTGGCAGCACAATCCCGTTGGGCGCGCCAAGGACAACGTCGCGCACCATTACGATTTGTCGGGCAAGCTCTACGATCTCTTCCTCGACAAGGACCGGCAATATTCCTGCGGCTATTTCCTGACCGGCAACGACACCATCGAGACCGCACAGGAAAACAAGAAGCGCCACATCGCTGCCAAGCTGCTTCTCAAGCCGGGAATGAAGGTGTTGGACATCGGATCGGGCTGGGGCGGACTGGGCCTGTATCTGGCCGACGTGGCCGACGTGGACGTGACGGGCGTCACCCTGTCGGAAGAACAGCATAAGCTGTCCACCCGCCGCGCCATGGATGCGGGCCTCTCCAACCGCGTGCGCTTCCACTTGAAGGATTACCGCCATGAGACGGAGCGGTACGACCGCATCGTCTCGGTCGGCATGTTCGAGCATGTGGGCGCCAAGCATTACGACGAGTTCTTCGATCAGGTCCGGTCGCTGCTGAAGGATGACGGCGTGATGCTGCTGCACTCCATCGGCCGGATGGAGCCGCCGGGCCACACCAACGCCTGGTTGCGCAAATACATCTTCCCGGGCGGCTATTCCCCCGCCCTCTCCGAGGCGGTCGCCGCGGTCGAGCGCGCGGGCCTCTGGATCACCGACATCGAGATTCTGCGCCTGCACTATGCCGAGACGCTGGCGGAGTGGACGCGCCGCTTCCGCGCCAATCGCGATGCGATCAAGAAGCTTTACGACGAACGCTTCTGCCGGATGTGGGAGTTCTACTTGACCGGCTGCGAGGTCTCGTTCCGCTATTTCGACCAGATGGTCTTCCAGATGCAGATCTCGAAGCGGCCGGACTCCGTGCCGCTGACTCGCGACTACATCACGGAATGGGAACATACCCAACGGCGCGGCTTGGCGGCGGCGCAATAGCCTTCACCGACTTGTCCACGATGTTCACAGCATGTGGACATTTCTGTTGTTGGTAGTCCGGCCTGTCACTTCTTGGGCGCAAATTAGATGTGACGATTTCATCCCCGGCACTGATAACCTCCCCGATCCGCGCCCGATTTCCCGGCGCGATCGAGCATCAGGCGCCATGAACCAGAATGTCACCCCTTTCCGCGGCCCTTCGGCCCCGGACGAACCGCCTACCTACCGAACCCCGCCCCATAACGTCGAGGCCGAGATGGCGCTTCTGGGCGCCATCCTGACCAACAACCGCGCCTATGAGCGGGTGTCCGAGTTCCTGTTGCCGCAGCATTTCTACGACCCGACGCACGAGCGCATCTTCGCCGCGATCATGAAGCTGATCGAGCAGGGCCAGATCGCGGACCCGGTGACGCTCAAGAATTTCTTCGAACATGATGGCAGCTTGGAACAGATCGGCGGCCCCCAGTATCTGGCCCGGCTGGCGTCCTCGGTCGTCACCTTGGTCAACGCAGGCGACTATGGCCGCACCATCTATGACCGCTTCCTGCGCCGCCAACTCATCGCCATCTCCGAGGACACGGCCGACAGCGCCTACAGCTACGACCTCGACGTGCCGGCCAATGCGCAGATCGAGCGCACCGAGCAAGCGCTGTTCGACCTGGCGACCTCGGGTCAGTACGGCCAAGGCTTCAAGAGCTTCGGCAAGGTGCTGACCGAGGCCGTCCAGATCGCCGAGGCCGCCTACAAGCGCGACGGTCAGACCACCGGCATCGCGACGGGCTTCACCGAGCTGGACGCAAAGCTGGGCGGCCTGCATAGCGGCGAGTTGATCGTGCTGGCCGCCCGTCCGTCGATGGGTAAATCGGCCTTGGCCACGAACATCGCCTTCAACGCCGCCCGCGCCTTCCGCGAGGAAACCGACGAAACCGGCAAGCAGACGGTGGTCGACGGCGCCGTGGTCGGCTTCTTCTCGCTGGAAATGTCCTCGGAAGAGCTGGGCACCCGCATCCTGGCGGAGGAATCCAGGATCTCCTCGCACAAGATCCGCAAGGGCGAGATTTCCCAGTCGGAATTTCCGGAGATCGTGCGGGCGGCCCAATCCCTCTCGCGCGCGCCGTTCTTCATCGACGACACCCCGGCCCTCTCGGTGTCGGCCATGCGCACGCGCTCGCGGCGCCTGAAGCGGCAACACGGCCTGTCGCTGATCGTGGTCGACTATCTGCAGCTTCTGCGTCCGTCGGGCGAATCGCGCCACGACAGCCGCGTCCAGGAAGTCGCCGAGATCACGCGCTCATTGAAGGCCCTGGCCAAGGAACTGGACGTCCCAGTCCTGGCCTTGGCCCAGCTTTCGCGCGCGCCCGAACAGCGCGAGGACAAGCGGCCCCAGCTTGCCGACTTGCGCGAATCCGGCACCATTGAACAGGACGCCGACGTTGTCATGTTCATCTATCGCGATGAGTACTACCTGGAGCGAACCAAACCGGCGGAAGATTCGAAGGAATTTCCCGAATGGCAGGAAAAGGCCCAAAAGGCACACAACATCGCCGAGATTCTTGTCGCCAAGCAACGTAACGGCCCGACAGGGACGGTGAAGCTCTATTTCCGCCCGGAGTTCACGCGGTTCGAAAATTTTATGTCCGACGACCATCTGCCCGACCACGAGCTGTGAGATGGGCGCCGACACCGGGGCCGGCGCCCTTCTCACCATCGATCTCGATGCGGTTGCCGAGAATTACCGCCAGCTGCGGGGCCGGCTGGTCCGCGCGGCGTGCGGTGCGGCCATCAAGGCCGACGCCTACGGATTGGGCGCCGCGCAGGTGGGGCCCGCCCTGGCCCGCGCGGGCTGCCGCGATTTCTTCGTCGCCCATCTCGACGAAGGCGTGGCGTTGCAGCCGCGCCTGCCGGACGCCGCGATCCATGTCCTGAACGGCGTCCTGCCCGGCGAGGAAGCCGAGTTCGCCGCCCATGGCCTGATCCCCGTCCTGAATTCCCTGCCCCAACTCGACCGTTGGGCGAAATGGGGCCGCGCGCGCGGCGTGCGCCCGGCCGCGCTCCATGTCGACACCGGCATGTCGCGTCTGGGGCTGGAAGAGGCGGATGTCGAAGCGCTGTCGGATGATCCAAACCGCCTGAAGGGCGTCGACCTGCGCCTGGTCATCAGCCACCTGGCCTGCGCCGAGGAGCCCGAGAATCCGATGAACGCCGTCCAACGCGCGGCTTTCGAGCGGGCGCGGAAACGCCTGCCCCGTGCGAGGGCCAGCTTGGCGAATTCCTCGGGCATCTTCCTGGGGCCGGATTACCAGTTCGACCTGGCCCGGCCGGGTGCCGCTCTCTACGGCGTCAATCCCACGCCGGGGCAGCCGAATCCGATGCTGCCGGTGGTGCGGCTGGAGGGGCGCATCATCCAGGTGCGCGACATTGACCACCCCAGGACGGTTGGGTACGGTGCCGCGCATTCCATCCGCCGGAGATCGAAAATCGCCACTGTGGCAATCGGTTACGCCGACGGATACCTCCGCTCCCTGAGCGGCCGCGGCCTATGCCGTCTGGCCGGGCTGGAAGTTCCCATCGTGGGCCGCGTCTCCATGGACCTGATCACCATCGACGTCACGGACGTACCCGCGGACCAAGCCGTCGAGGGCGCGGTGGTCGAAGCCATCGGCCACCAACACACGGTCGACGAGGTGGCCGAGACGGCGGGAACCAATGGGTATGAGATTCTGACATCGCTGGGGCCGCGCTACCGGCGCCGCTATATCGGGGCCGGAGCGTAGGACATGCCCATCATCACCCCCATCGGCCGTGTCGTGTTGTCGTTCCTGGCGGCCGCGGGACGCTTGGCGCTCTTCGCGCTTAACGGCCTGCAGCATTGCTTTCGGCCGCCGTTCTTCCCGCGCCTGATCGGCCATCAGATGATGGAGATCGGCTATTACTCGCTGCCCGTCGTCGGCCTGACCGCCATCTTCACCGGCATGGTGCTGGCGCTGCAGAGCTATACCGGCTTCTCGCGCTTCAACGCCGAATCGGCGATCGCCACGGTCGTGGTCCTGTCGGTCACCCGCGAGTTGGGGCCGGTGCTGGCGGGCCTGATGGTCGCGGGACGCATCGGCGCCGCCATGGCGGCCGAGATCGGCACCATGCGCGTGACCGAACAGATCGACGCGCTGACCACGCTGTCGACCAACCCGTTCAAATATCTGATCGCGCCGCGCCTGATTGCGGGCATCTTGATGCTGCCGTGCCTCGTGGTGGTGGCCGATATTATCGGCGTGTTCGGCGGCTATCTGATCAGCGTCTACAAGCTGGGCTTCAACCCGTCGACCTACATCAAGAACACATGGGACTTCCTGGAGACGCTCGACGTGGTGTCGGGCCTGGTGAAGGCCGCCGTGTTCGGCTTCCTGGTCGCGCTGATGGGCTGCTACCACGGTTACCACTCGCGGGGCGGCGCCCAGGGCGTGGGTCAAGCGACCACCAACGCCGTGGTTTCGGCCTCGATCCTGATCCTGGCTTTCAACTACATGATCACGGCGATGTTCTTCGGCTCATGAGCGCGCCCAAGATCCGCATCCGCGGCCTGCACAAGGCGTTCGGCCCGAAAAAGGTGCTGACGGGTCTGGATCTGGACGTGGGCGTGCGGGAGTCGGTCGTGGTGATCGGCGGCTCGGGCACGGGCAAATCCGTCCTCCTCAAATGCATCCTCGGCCTCCTGGAGCCCGACGCGGGTAGCATCCAGATCGACGGCGAGGAAGTGATCGGCATGTCGGTCAGCGAGCGCGAGCGCGTCAACCGCAAGGTCGGCATGCTGTTCCAGGGCGCCGCTTTGTTCGACAGCCTGACCGTGTGGGAAAACACGGCTTTCGGCCTGATCCAGGCACGCGGCCTGGCGCGCCCGGAAGCCAAGGCGATCGCGCTGACGAAGCTCTCGCAGGTGGGGCTGGGCCCCGAGGTCGGCGAATTGTCGCCGGCCGAGCTGTCGGGCGGCATGCGCAAGCGCGTGGGCCTGGCGCGCGCCATCGCGACGGAGCCCGAGATCGTCTTCTTCGACGAACCCACGACCGGTCTCGACCCGATCATGGGCGATGTCATCAACGACCTGATCGTGAAATGCGTGCGCGAACTGGGCGCCAGCGGCCTGTCGATCACCCACGACATGGCCAGCGCCCGCAAGATCGCCGACCGTATCGCCATGCTGTACGAGGGCAAGATCATCTGGGCGGGCCCCGTGCCGGAGATCGACTGCTCGAACAATCCCTATGTCGATCAATTCATCCACGGCCGGGCCGAGGGTCCGATCAAGATGCAGGTCCGCGCGTGACGCCTCGCGGCGGACGCAGAGCGGCCTAGTGGCGCGCCCCGCGCCCAACTTCGTCTGCCAGCAATGCGGCGCGGTCCACCGCAAATGGGCCGGACGCTGCGACGCCTGTGGGGCCTGGAACGCGATCGTCGAGGAGGCCGCGCGGCCGCGCGCGCCCGGCGGGCTCAAGCCCGGCGCCGCCACCGCCCGCGCGGGCCATGTCGTGGCCTTCGAGTCGCTGAAGGGCGCCTCGGCCGACGTACCGCGCCTGGCCACCGGCATCGTGGAGTTCGACCGCGTCACGGGCGGCGGCCTGGTGCCCGGCTCGGCCTTGCTCGTCGGCGGCGATCCCGGCATCGGCAAATCGACACTGCTGCTCCAGATCGCGGGCGCGCTCGCCCAGTCGGGGACGGCCTGCGCTTATGTCTCGGGCGAGGAGGCCGTGGACCAGATCCGCATGCGCGCCGCGCGGCTCGGGCTCAAGGACGCGCCCGTGCAACTGGCCGCCACCACCGACATCCGCGACATCGCGGCCACGCTCGAGGCTGCGGCGGGGCCGCGCGTCGTGGTCATCGATTCGATCCAGACCATGTATGTCGACAGCCTGGAATCGGCACCCGGTACGGTGGCCCAGGTGCGCGCCGCGGCGCAGGAGCTGATCGGCCTGGCCAAGCAGCGCGGCTTCACCGTCCTGCTCGTCGGCCACGTCACCAAGGAAGGCGTCATCGCCGGGCCCAAGGTGCTGGAGCACATGGTCGACACGGTGCTCTATTTCGAGGGCGAGCGCGGCCATCAGTTCCGCATCCTGCGCGCGGTCAAGAACCGCTTCGGCCCGTCGGACGAGATCGGCGTCTTCGAGATGACCGACGGCGGCCTCATGGAGGTGCGCAACCCCTCGGCCTTGTTCCTGGGCGACCGGCAGGGCGGCGAGGCGGGCGTCAGCGGCGCCGCCGTCTTTGCGGGCATGGAGGGCACGCGGCCCATGCTGGTCGAAATCCAGGCGCTGGTGGCGCCCTCGGCCTTCGCCACTCCACGCCGCGCCGTGGTGGGCTGGGATTCGGCGCGGCTGGCCATGGTCTTGGCCGTGCTCGAGGCGCGCTGCGGCCTGTCGCTCGCGGGCCGCGACGTCTATCTCAACGTGGCGGGGGGCTTGCGCATCGCCGAACCCGCGGCCGACCTGGCCGTGGCGGCGGCCCTGGTCTCCTCGCTGACCGACTTTCCCATGCCGGCCGAGACCGTGGTCTTCGGCGAGATCGGCCTGGGCGGCGAGGTGCGTCCGGTGGGCCAAGCCGACGCGCGGCTCAAGGAAGCGGCCAAGCTGGGCTTCGGCCGCGCCATCCTGCCCAAGCGGCGCAAGGACGGGGCGCGCGCGGGCGACCTGCGCACGACCGAGATCGGCCGCTTGTCCGAGTTGGTCGAGGTGTTCGCCGGCGGCGCCGGCATGGTGAAGCCGCGCGAGAAACAGCCGCCGCGCGGCACGGCGGAGCGTTGAGGTGCCCATGAACGTGGCGGATATCCTGGTCGTGGCCGCCCTGGCCCTGTCCGGCTTCCTGGCCTTCACCCGCGGCTTCGTGCGCGAGATGCTGGCCATCCTGACCTGGGGTGGCTCGGCCGTGATCGCGTTCTTCGGCTTCCAGTGGCTCCAGCCGATCGGACGGTCCTTCGTGAAGCCCGGCTGGCTGGCCGACGTCGTGATCGGACTGGGGCTTTTCATCGTCGCTTTCGTACTTATCTCTCTGGTAAGCCGGCCGATCGAAGCGCGCATCCGCGACAGCAACCTGAGGGGACTGGATCGCGGGCTCGGCCTTCTGTTCGGCGTCGTCCGCGGGGCGGCCTTAGTCTGCTTGGCTTACTTGGCCATGAGTTGGGTCATTCCGGCGGCCGATATGCCGGCCTGGGTGAAGGAGGCGCGGACCCGCCCGTTGATCGAGCGGGGCACGGCGGTGTTGCGCAGCATGATCCCGCGCGGAGCCGCGCAAGGCGACGCCAAAAGCGCCCTGGACGCGCTGGGCGCGCCGCAATCGAAAGACGCTGCGTCCGATCTGGAGAAGGGCTATAAGACGGACGAGCGGCAGGATCTGGACAGGCTGATCCAAACCACGAAATAGAAAGGCGCGATGCTCACAACCCATCCTTACG
>JBFXED010000049.1:0-23349 GCA_050180485.1 Alphaproteobacteria bacterium
ATCAAGACTGGCGAGGTGCTGGTCATGACCTCCAAGCCGGGCTTCGATCCCAATCAGTTCACCGAGGGTATCAAGGGCGAGCAGTGGCGGGCGCTGATGCGCGATCCTAAGGCGCCGCTGATCAACAAGAGCATCGCCGGCACCTACGCGCCGGGTTCCACCTTCAAGATGATGGTGGCTCTGGCCGCGCTGGAGGCGGGCACGGCGAACAGCTCGAGCAGCGTCTTCTGCGACGGCAGCTACCAGTTTGGCGACGGCACCTTCCACTGCTGGAAGAAGGAGGGGCACGGCTCGCTCAACATGGAAGGGGCGATCCGCAACTCCTGCGACGTCTATTTCTATGAGACCGCGCGCAAGGTCGGCATCGACCGCATCGCCGCCATGGCTAAGCGTTTCGGCCTTGGACAGCCGACCGGCATCGACCTGCCAGGCGAGCGCCGCGGCCTGGTGCCGACCCAGGAATGGAAGCGCGCCACGTTCGGTGCGCCCTGGCATCAGGGCGAATCGTTGATCGCCGGCATCGGGCAAGGATTCCTTTTGGCCACGCCGCTGCAGTTGGCGGTGATGACGGCGCGCATCGCCAACGGCGGCTTCTCGGTGAAGCCGCGGCTCACGCGCGGCATCAAAGGCATCGACCCGGACGAAGTGGCGCCGGTTCCGGTTGCCGAGCCGCTGGGCATCTCTGCGCCTTCGCTCGAACTGGTATTCCGCGGCATGGACGGCGTGGTGAACGTGCCGGGCGGCACGGCCTACGGCGCGCGCATCGTCGAGCCCCAATGGGCCATGGCCGGCAAGACCGGTACGTCCCAGGTCCGCCGCATCACTCAGCGCGAGCGCGATACGGGCGTGCTCAAGAACGAGGAATTGCCGTGGAATCAGCGCGACCATGCGCTGTTCGTTTGCTTCGCGCCGGTCGATGCGCCGCGCTATGCCTGTGCTGTAATCGTCGAGCATGGCGGCGGCGGCTCGCGCGTGGCCGCACCCATCGCGCGCGACGTCATGCGCCTGGTCCAGGAGCGCGAATCGGCCAAACCGCGCACGCCGGTGGCGGGAGGCTCGGGCGATGCAACGTGAGACGTTCCTGGGCTCGGGGGATCTGGGCAGCGCGTCCCTGAGCTGGCCGGAGAAGATCTGGCATTTCCGGTGGGTTCTGGTGTTGCTGCTTTGCGCGATCGCCGGGATCGGCTTCGTAACCCTTTATTCGGCGGCAGGCGGTTCGTTGGAGCCTTGGGCCGTGCGGCAGATGACCCGCTTCGCGATCGGCCTCACGATCATGACGGTCGTGGGCGTGATCGATATCCGCTTCTGGTTTAAGGCGGCTTATGTGCTTTACGGCCTCGCCCTGCTTCTTCTGGCTGCGGTCGAAGTGGTTGGCATGGGGGCCATGGGCGCGCAGCGCTGGCTGTCGCTCGGTTTCTTTCAGATCCAGCCGTCCGAGGTCATGAAGGTGGCGCTGGTGATGGCGTTGGCGCGCTATTTCCATGGCCTGGGAACGGAAGACGTGAACCGGCCGATCAACCTCGTGGCGCCCATCGGCATGGCGCTGGTCCCGGTTGCCCTTGTGATGCGCCAACCTGATCTCGGCACGGCCATGATGCTGATGATGGCGACTGCGGCCATGGCGTTCCTGGCGGGCCTGCGCGTCTGGGTCTTCGGCGCGGCCATCGCCGCGGTCGGCGCACTGATGCCCGTGGCGTGGGAGTTCATGCACGATTACCAGCGCCGACGCATCCTCACCTTCCTCGACCCGGAACGCGACCCGCTGGGTTCGGGCTATCACATCCTCCAGTCCAAGATCGCGCTCGGCTCGGGCGGCATCTTCGGCAAGGGCTATATGGAGGGGACGCAGAGCTATCTGAACTTCCTGCCCGAGAAGCAGACCGATTTCATCTTCACCATGTTCGCCGAGGAATTCGGCATGATCGGCGGGCTGGTTCTGGTGGCGCTATATCTTCTGATCGTGGTCCAGGGCATCAGCGTCTCGCTTAAAAGCCGCAGCCAGTTCGGCCGTCTGTTGGCCGCCGGGCTGATGGCGCTGTTCTTCCTTTACGTCTTCATCAACGTGGCCATGGTCATGGGCGTGGTGCCGGTGGTGGGCGTGCCGTTGCCGCTTCTGTCTTATGGCGGCACGGCCATGCTGACGCTCATGTTCAGCTTCGGTTTGGTGCTCAGCGTGGGCGTTCACCGCGATGTCCGCATCGGCCGCCGCGCCATCATGGATGGCCTCTGAAGCACCGGATTTCCGCCGCGTTTCCAGGCCCATCGCGAGGGTTCACAAACCGGAGGGCGGGTGCTATATGCCTGCCTCCCTGCCACCCGGGCGGCATGGAATTCACGGGCTCGGGCGCATAGCTCAGTTGGTAGAGCAGCTGACTCTTAATCAGCGGGTCCAAGGTTCGAGTCCTTGTGCGCCCACCACCCTTTCAAAGCGGATACGCGACCGCACTCCGGTTCAAGGCCGGAGCGTTCGCGCGTCTACATCGCCGCGGCGAACGCCAACGACAGCAACATGATGGAGACGGAGGCCCACAGGGCCGCGGCCCGGCTCGGGTGAGGGTCGGAAGCATGGCGTTTCATCGCCGTCTCCTCCTGACGCAGCCCCCCCCCGGACACCAATAAAGGTAGGGTGCGGCTGGGCCAGCCGAACCTGCCTATAAGCATAGGTATAAGATCCGGTCGGGGGCTTGCGTCGTATGCGTACGAGGGCTATCAAGCGCCCGTCTTTGGGGAGTAGCCGCCCGGCATCGACCGGGCCATGCGTCAACAGACTTGGCGGCCGCCGGCCGCCATGGCGCATGGAAGCCTTCGGGCCTTGGCGAGACCATGGGCGTGGCCTCTCTGCGATGAACGTCGAGCGGAGGGGAGGCCATGCCGTGGTCCATCCGCCGCTCGACCCAAAAGGCCTGCCACTGTGGACGCATTCCTCATTTCCGCCGCCGGCGTGGCGGTCGCCGAGATCGGCGACCGGACCCAGCTGCTGGCTTTGATGCTGGCCGCCAGATATCCCGCGCGCCCCTGGCCGTTGCTCGCGGGCATCCTGATCGCGACTCTCGCCAATCATGCGCTGGCCGGTCTGGCCGGCGCCTCGATCACGGATCTGTTCGGTGGTCCTTGGCTCGACGCCGCGCTCGGCGCGGGTTTCCTGGCCATGGCGGCGTGGCTGCTGCTTCCCGACGCGGCGGGCGAGGCGGGCGCGCGCGCGAACGGGCGCGGCCCGTTCCTCGCGGCGCTCATGGCGTTTTTCGTGGCCGAGATCGGCGATAAGACGCAGTTCGCCACCGTGGCACTGGCCGCTCGGTATCCGGACGTGGTGGCGGTGGTACTCGGCACGACCGTTGGAATGATGATCGCCAACGTGCCGGCCGTGTTGGTGGGGCGGAAATTCGCCGACCGTTTGCCGGTCAGGACCATCCATCTTGTGGCCGCGGCGCTTTTTGCCATGCTGGGCATCCTCGCCCTATGGCGCGCGTTTGGCGCCTGAAGTCAGGATCGGCGATAGCGCCGGTGCTCCACCATCGTGCCGACGAAGCGTCCCGGTTGGCGCCGATCGATCTGGCGCGTGGGCCATGCGGCGTTGAGCGGCACGAGTTCCGCGGTTTCGCCGTCGTGGCGTTCGAGCGCACGATAGAGCCGTAAGGTGGGGGCATCATCGTCGGTCGAGCGCGCCACGACAAAGTCGCCCGCCTGAGGAGTGACATCCGGGTCGATAATGACGTGGTCTCCCGGCGCGAACTCGGGCGACATGCTTTCGTCCTCGATCGCCAGGGCGAAGATGCGGACACCGGTTTCCGCTTGCGTGACAAGGAGTGGGTGTGCGCCAGCCGGCGGATTCACGCGGTTCGGCCAGGCCGCCGACGCCTCCCACGACAAGAGCGGTGCCGTACGTCGGTTGTCGGAAAAAGAAGCGGTATCGCCCGCCCGTTTGGCGCCCTTACCGGTGGCCAGCCATTCCAGTCGCACGTCGAGCACCTGTGCGAGGCCTTCCAGTTTCGTCATACCGGGATGGGTGTCGCCGCTTTCCCACTGCGCCACCGCCGCACGGGAGATGGTGAAGCGATCCGCCACGGCCTGTTGACTGAGGGAAGCTTCCTTGCGGGCGTGCGCGATACGCCGGCCGATACTCATCAATAGGGTCTCACCAGTTAAGGTTGCCTTACGACTATAGCGGCGAACAACGTGGGCGAAAATAGAGTGGAGAATTCATCCCTAAGCGCCAAACGCGTACGCGCGCTTACATCCGCGCGACGTGACGCGCGATGAAAACATTGGCGGCATCGCGCGTGTAAGCCACCGTGATGCCGGAAAATGTTGCTCGGGAGAGAGGAGAACCGGAGGAGGACGCTCGAACTTCGGTTCTATTTACAAGCATCGCCCGCCTTCGGAAGAAGGCGGGCGATGCAAGGAACTAAGTGTTAGATCTTCTTCTTCGCGGTCTTCTTCTTCGCGGCTTTACGCTTCGCGGGCTTCTTAGCCTTTTTCTTGGCTGCCATTTTAGGCTCCATCAAGGTCTAGTCGGCGGCCCCTGTGCCGACGAACAAGATATGGGGTTAAAGTGAAAATTAACTAAAATGAGATAAATTTCAACATGAATGTTGCATGTTTCGAAAATTTCTTGAACAGCGTGACGGACACCCCACACGACGTGAAAACGAAAAACACGTCGCACAATCACGCGCATCGAACCGCGTGATGATGATGATGCGAGCGCGCCGTGACGCACGCATGCACACACGAACAAAAGGACTCGCGCAATGAACATCATCTTCGTTGCGCTGATCTTGATCGCGTTCGTCACAGCCACGATCCGGCAAATTCTTTGGATGGGCGACGGCAAGGCGCCGATGGAAGCGTTGGCCAGCGGCATGATCTCCGCGGGCGGCGATGCAGTTACGCTGTCGATTGGATTGATCGGCGTGATGGCCTTATTCCTCGGCTTGATGAAGGTGATCGAAGCGGGCGGCGCACTGCGGCTTTTGTCGCGCCTGTTGCGTCCGTTGATGGTGCGCCTGTTCCCCAGCGTGCCTGCCGATCATCCGGCCATGGGCGCCATGATCCTCAATCTTTCCGCCAATTTATTGGGCCTGGGCAATGCCGCGACGCCCTTCGGAATCCGCGCGATGCAAGAGCTGGACACGCTCAATCCGCGCAAGGGCACGGCGACCGACGCGCAAGTGCTGTTCCTGGCCATCAACACGTCCAGCATCACCATCCTGCCGACGACCGTGATCGCGTTGCGCGCGGCGGCTGGCTCCACGGATCCTGCCGGCATCGTCGCCACCACGATCTTCGCCACCGTCTGCGCGACCATCATCGCCATTGCGTCATCCATCCTGCTGGCGCGTCTGTTTCCGGTCGGGCCCGGCGCGACGGATGCGACTGCGACTGTGGAGAAGCCGGCGGCGTCCTCGTTCGACGCCACGCTTACCGACACGCGCGCGGCGCCCGTCTGGGCCTCGGTCCTGACCTTTGGCGTGCTGTTGGCGCTGGTGCCGGCCATGCTGGTGTTCGGCAAGGCCATGACGGTCTGGATCGTGCCGGCGGTGGCGACCGCCTTTGTCCTGTTCGGGCTGGTGCGCCGCGTCCCGGTCTATGAGGCCTTCGTCGAGGGCGCCAAGGATGCGTTCGACGTGGCGGTGCGGATCATCCCGTATCTGGTCGCCATCCTGGTCGCGATCGGCATGTTCCGCACCAGCGGCGCCATGGACCTGTTCATCCAGCCGCTCGGCCGCGTCACCGAAACCTTCGGCTTGCCGCCCGAGGCGCTGTCGATGGCCATCCTGCGTTCCCTGTCGGGTTCGGGCGCTTACGGATACCTGGCATCCCTGCTGCAGGACCCGGCCGTCGGGCCGGATAGCTATCTGGGCTACTTGGTCAGCACCATCCAGGGCTCGAGCGAGACCACATTCTATGTCCTGGCCGTCTATTTCGGCGCTGTCGGCATCCGGCGGATGCGCCATGCCCTGGCCGTCGGCCTGATCGGTGATGCCGCGGGCGCTATCATGTCGGTCATCGCCTGCGCCGTGCTGTTCGCGCTCTAGAGGCCTGCGAATTGCCGCCCCGGAAGAAGCCGGGCTAACATGCCCGCCGCTCAGGGGAGACCGACATGAAGCTCAAGGACAAGGTGGCTATCGTCACGGGCAGCTCGCGCGGCATCGGGCGCGAGATCGCGCTGCGCTTCGCGCGCGAAGGCGCCCATATCGTCGTCAACTGCCGCAACACCCTGCCCAAGGCGAAGGCCGTGGCCAAGGAAATCGAGGCGCTGGGCCGGAAGGCCATCGTGGTGCAGGCGGACGTTGGCACGGCGGCGGGCGCCAAGAAGCTGGTTTCCGCCACGCTCAAGTCGTTCAAGCATGTCGACATCCTGGTCAACAACGCCGGCATTATCATCGAGCGCAACTTCATCGATTCGACGGATGACGACTGGAAGCGCGCGATCCACAGCAACCTGGACCCGTTCTTCTATGTCACCCGCGCGGCCCTGCCGCACATGATGAAGCGGAAGAAGGGCCGGGTGGTCTCGGCCAGTTCCATCATCGCCGACCGCTACGATTTCGGCGGCGCCAACAAGATGTCGGCCTGCACGGCGGCCAAGGCGGCCGTGATGGCCATGCTGCGCGCGGTGGCGGTCGAGGCGGCGCCCTATGGCGTCACCGTCAACGCCGTGTCGCCCGGCTATATCGCGACCGAGATGTTCGCGACGCTGGACCAGAAGGGGCTCAAGAAGGCGCTGGAGATGATTCCGCTCGGCCGCTACGGCACGCCGGAGGACATTGCCTCCGCCATGGTTTTCTTGGCCTCCGACGAAGCCTCCTACATCACCGGCCACACGCTGCGCGTGAACGGCGGCATGGCGATGACCTGAACGCCGGCTTTCGGCGTTTTCTCCAATCCAGCGAGACGAATCCATGGCAAAGGCGGCGAAGAAGCACCGCATCGCACTCATTCCCGGCGACGGCATCGGACAGGAGGTCGTGCCCGAGGGCGTACGCGTACTCGAAGCCGCGGGCGCGCGCTTCGGCGTCGAGTTCGAGTGGAAGACGCTCGATTGGAGTTGTGCCTATTTCAAGAAGCACGGCCGCATGATGCCGGCGGACGGGCTGGAGCAGCTGAGCGGCTTCGACGGCATTTTCCTGGGCGCCGTCGGCCTGCCCGGCGTGCCCGATCACGTCTCGCTCTGGGGCCTTCTGATCCCCATCCGCCGCGCCATGCGCCAATACGTCAACCTGCGGCCCGTGCGCCTGTTCAAAGGCGTGAAGTCGCCCTTGGCCGACCGCAAGCCGGGCGACATCGATTTCGTCGTCGTGCGCGAGAATGTCGAGGGTGAGTATTCCGAGATCGGCGGCCGCCTCTACGCCGGCACGGACGAGGAGATGGTCGTCCAGGAATCGATCTTCACCCGCAAGGGTGTCGACCGCATCCTGCGCTATGCCTTCGAACTGGCCGCCAAGCGGACGAAGAAACACGTCACCTCGGCCACCAAGTCCAACGGCATCATCCATACGATGCCCTATTGGGACGAGCGCTTCGCGCTGGTGGCCAAGGACTATCCGGGCATCAAGACGAGCCAGTACCACATCGACATCCTGACCGCGCATTTCGTGCAGCACCCGGACTGGTTCGACGTGGTGGTGGGCTCCAACCTGTTTGGCGACATCCTGTCCGACCTGGGCCCGGCGGTGGTCGGCGGCATCGGCATCGCGCCCTCCGGCAACATCAATCCGGACGGCACCACGCCGTCCATGTTCGAGCCTGTTCATGGCTCGGCGCCGGATATCGCGGGCAAGGGCATCGCCAATCCCATCGGCCAGATCTGGTCCGGCGCCATGATGCTGGAGCATCTCGGCCATCCCGATGCGGCCCAGGCGGTTGAACGCGCGATCGAGCAGGCGCTCGCGGACGGGCCGGTCACGCGCGATCTGGGCGGCCAGGCCACGACGGTCGAAGCCGGCAAGGCCATCGCCGATGCGGTGCGCACCGCTTGAAGAAGACCGCGCTGCCCCATCTGGTCGTGCATGCGGATTGGAGCGTCGATGCGCGCAAGCGCTGGATGGTGGTTGCCCGTCTAGGATCGGACGGCCGCTATGTCGCCGACGCGCCGCGCCTGGTCGGCGAACCGGGCGACCTGATCGAACGGCTGCTGGCCGAGGCTGGTCCGAAAGGCCGGGTCTTCTTCGGCTTCGACTTCCCGGTCGGCCTGCCGCGGGCCTATGCCGCCAAGGCCGGGATCACCAACATGATCGACGCCCTGGCCGGGTTCGGCCGGGGGGCGTGGCGCGACTTCTATAATGTCGCCGCCAAGCCGGAGGAGATCGGCCTCAACCGGCCCTTCTATCCAGACCGGACGCCGTCTGGGCAGCACTTCTCTTACGGGCAGCTTCTGGCCGGACTCGGGCTGTCCAGCCGGGACGAACTGATGCGCCATTGCGACCGGGGACCGCCGGCGGCGGCCCCCATCTTCTGGACGGTGGGCGGCAACCAGGTGGGCAAGGCGGCCTTGGCGGGCTGGCGCGATCTGGTGGCTCCGGCCCTGCGCGACCGGCGCGGCGCGGTGGGGCTATGGCCGTTCGACGGGCCGTTGCCGGAATTGCTCGCGAGCAAGCGCGTAACACTCGCCGAAACCTATCCGGGCGAGATCTATAGCCATCTCTGCCTGCGCTTCGGGCGTCGCGCGGGGACAGGAAATTCCGGCAAGCGCGTCCAGGCGGACCGGGTGGCCAATGCCGCGATCCTCTTGGCCTGGGCCAGGAAGGTGGGGGTGCGTATCTCGCCGGAGCTGCGCCGTCAGATCATGGATGGGTTCGGCAAGGCGCCGGCGGGGGAAGATCCGTTCGACGCCACGGTCGGCGTCTTCGGCATGCTGAACATCGTGCTGGGCCGCCGCGAGACCGGCGAGCCCGAGGCACCCGCCATCCGCAGTGTCGAAGGGTGGATCCTCGGACGGTCTGCCCGGCGCACGCTCGGCGCCGGACGCGCGGTTTCGAACAGCACGGGCTTCGATCTTCATCCGCAGCTTGTTGCCGATACGGTCGAGGTCTGCCGCCTCGATCTATGCCGCGTCCTGCTGTCGCGCGATTCGTCGTTCCCGTGGCTCGTCCTGGTGCCCCAGCGCGCGGGTGTGCGGGAAATTCATGAGCTGTCGGCGCGCGACCGCGCGCTTTTGTCGGACGAGCTCGATCTGGCGGCGCGGGTGATGGCGACCTTGTTCGCGCCCGACAAGATGAATACGGCGGCGCTCGGCAACATGGTCTCGCAGCTTCACATCCATGTCGTGGCGCGCTATCGCACCGACCGGGCCTGGCCGAAGCCCATCTGGGGCAGTGGACCCGCCGAGCCTTACGCGCCGGCGCGGCTGGAGGCGCTGCGGAAGCGGCTGCGTGCGGCGTTCGAGGCGGACAGACTGGCGGATTGAGCGATCCGCCTTATATTTCCAGGATGGATTGACGCATCGGCGGCCCATGCGATCATCGGGCCGGACACGGGAGACGGAGTGACGCCATGAAGATCGGTATCAAGAAGCTGCTGGAGGACGCGAACAAGGAGATCACCACGATCTCCGCCAAGGACGCCGTCGCCAAGCATGGCGATCCCAATACGGTGTTCGTCGATCTGCGCGACCCGCGCGAGCTGCAGCGCGAGGGCATGGTCCCCGACGCGTTCCACGCGCCGCGCGGCATGCTGGAGTTCTGGATCGATCCGGAGAGCCCCTATCACAAGGAGATCTTCGCCTCGGGCAAAAGCTTCGTCTTCTATTGCGCGAGCGGCTGGCGTTCGGCCTTGGCGACGCAAGTGGCCCAGCGTATGGGTCTTGCGCCCGTCAGCCACATCTCCGGCGGGTTCAACGCCTGGCGCGAGGCCGGCGGGCCCGTCGCCCAGAAGGAAGAGAGGCCGCCGAAGAAGGCCTGACCGTCTCTTCGGCCAGCGCGGAAAGCGCCGGTTCCGACAAGGCATGGGCCACGACCGGCTCCTCCTCGGCGCCCAGATCGGCGTAGAAAGCGCGGGCCGTGTCGTTCCAGCCGTTTGAAATCCACCATAGGAAGCCGCGTTTGCGGCGCTTGGCCTCGCGCGCCAGTGCGGCCATGAGCGCGCGGCCCACCTTGCGCCGCCGCGCGCGCGCCTCGACGTGCAGATCCCCCATGTAGAAGCCGCGCTCGGCCTCTGTCGGGTCGTAGTCGTCGTGGAACAGAAGATAGCCGGCCGGCTTGCCACCGATCTCGGCGATCAGGACTTCGTAGCAGCGCTTCGCGCCGAACCCATCGCGGCGTACGGTAATGGCCGTGGCCCGGCCGCGCGGATTGCCATGATGGGCGCGCAGGCGGTTCATCATCCGCGCCAAGATTGCCGCGTCCGCCTTGCGCGCGGCCCGAATCGTAACCGCAGGCAGGAGCTTCCGCGCCACTAGACGGTCGCCACCGGCGTTGCGGGCGAGCCGACCGCGCCCGGCAGGCGCAAAGGCGGCGCGGTCATCAGGAATTTGTGGCGCTTGTTGGCGCGCAGCCAATCGGCCAGGTCGCTGAGATACCAAATCTCACCCAGCGGCAGGCCCAGCTTGAACAGGCAATGCTCATGCAGCGGATAGGCCGCGCAGGGGCCGTGGACGTGCGCCGTGGTGAAGTCGCGGTGGTAATGCTCGACCGCGTAATTGTCGGTCACCAGCACGGCGATGCCGCTATCGGTGATCCAGCGCAGCAGCTTGGCGTCCGAGCCGTCCAGCACGGCGCAGGAGCCGTGCAGCGTCTCGGCGTCAGGCTTGCGGTTCTGTTCCAGCACCACGCGGCCGAAGCCCGTGTGCAGGCACAGCATGTCGCCTTTTTCGACCGTGACGCCGTCTGCTTCCATGGCGCGCATCATGCCGTCGTAACCGACCGCCTTGCGCGCCCGGCCGACCGAGGGGAACAAATCCACCATGACCGCGCGGCCCTGAACGCAGGTCTCCGCCATGGTCTCGATGCCGAGCGCCCTGGCGCCCATGCCGTGACCCGGCGTCTCCTGGCCGTTCTCGTATGTGACCGGTCCGTGGACATGCTCGTCGGCGCGATAGCCGTTGTAGTAGACGCGCTCAGCCTTGCCGTCGCCGTCGGCGTCGAAGAGGGCGCCCATATGGGCCAACGCGTCCCATTGGGTCGAATACTGCAGATGAATGAGGACGGCGTCGTCGCACATCACGTCGGTGAAGGCCGCGTTGTCGCGCGCCAAGGGATAGTTCATGCGCGGCCGGCCGTTCTTGAAATAGGTCGGGCGCAGTTCGGGCGGAAACCGCGCCGCGCTCAGCACGTTGCCGCCGGGATAGTCGAGCGGCAGGCTCAGACAGAACGTCTTGCCCTCGCGCACCTCTGCCACGCCCTGGCGCACCTTCTCGGGCGTCAGAAGATTCAAGCGCCCGAGCTGATCGTCGTCGCCGAAATCGCCCCAGTTCGATCCCTCGGGACGATGCTTCCACCGCTTAGCCATGCTGTGCTCCCCTTTGACGGGACTTTAGCAGGTCGCGGCGCGACAGGGCGCGCAGCTTTCGCTAGGATTAATGCATCGGCAAGGCGAGGGCTGCGATGACCGAACAGGCACCGGAACGCTGTGACATCCTGATCCGCAACGGCACCATGGTGGACGGCACCGGCGGCCCCGGCCGGCGCGCCGACGTGGCGGTGACGGACGACCGCATCGTGGCAGTGGGTGATCTCAAGCACACCAAGGGCGGGCGCGAGATCGACGCCGCGGGCCTTACGGTTTCGCCGGGTTTCATCGACGTTCACACCCACGACGATTACGTGCTTCTGTCCAAGCCCGAGATGACGCCCAAGCTGAGCCAGGGCGTCACCACCGTGGTGGTCGGCAATTGCGGCGTGTCGGTCGCGCCGCTCAAGACATCGGGCCGCCCGCCGCCGCCGCTCGACCTCTTGGCGGGCGAGGGGCATTGGCGTTTCGACAGCTTCGCCAAGTATCTCGATGCGCTGGACCAGGACGCGCCCGCGATCAACGGCGTGGCCATGGTCGGGCATTCCACCTTGCGCGCCGGGGTGATGGACCGTTTCGACCGGCCGGCTTCCAGCAGCGAGATTCGCGCTATGCGCGCCGGGCTGGAAGAGGCGCTGGACGCAGGCGCCATCGGCCTGTCCACGGGGCTTGCCTACAAAATCGCCATCAATGCCCCGACCGATGAGGTGATCGAACTGTCGAAGGGGCTTCTGGCCGCGCACGGTGCGCTCTACGCCACCCATATGCGCAACGAGGCCGAGAAAATTATCGACGCGATGGACGAATCCTTCGCCATCGGCCGCGCCGTCCAAGCGCCGGTCGTGATCTCGCACCACAAGGTGGCGGGCGCGCCCAATTTCGGCCGTTCGCGCGAAACGCTGCCCCATCTCGACGCCGCGCGCGCGAAGCAGCCGGTGGGCGCCGACGTCTATCCCTATCCGGCGTCGTCCACCGTCCTGTCGGCGGACATGATTCCGCGCTCCAAGAAGATCCTGGTCGCCTGGTCCAAGGCCATGCCCGAAGTGTCGGGCCGCGACTTGAAGGATATCGCCGCGGAACTGGGCTGCAGTCAGGAAGAGGCTGTCCAACGGCTCCAACCGGCGGGCGGCATCTACTTCGCCATGGATGAGGACGACGTGCGCCGCATCATGGCCCACAAGGACATCATGATCGGCTCGGACGGCTTGCCCAATGACGAGCATCCCCATCCACGCCTGTGGGGCACGTTCCCGCGCGTGCTCGGCCACTATTCCCGCGAGTTGGGCCTGTTCCCCTTGGAGGAGGCCGTGCGGCGCATGACCTCGCTGTCGGCCAACCGCTTCGGCCTCAAGGATCGCGGCGTGGTGCGCACGGGCGCCTTCGCCGATCTGGTGCTGTTCGATCCGAAGACGGTCATCGACCGCGCGACCTTCGACAAGCCGATGCAGCCGGCGGCGGGAATCTCCACCGTGATGGTCAACGGCCGCGTCGCGTGGGAGCAGGGCCAGGCCACCGGCGCGCGCGCCGGCCGCGCCCTGCGCCGCAAGTCGCTCGACCAGCCAATGGCTTAGCTAAATCCTCGTCCTGAGCCTGTCGAAGGGCGAGGCCAATGACTCATGCTTCGACGGGCTCAGCATGAGGGTCGTATTCAGGCCTTCTTTGGCTCTGCCGGCTTCGCTTCGGTCTTCTTCTCCGGCGGCGGAACCAGGCGGATGAACAGCTCCTTCAGCCGCGCCTCGGGCACGGTGTTGGGCGCCTGCATCATCAGGTCTTCGGCCTGCTGGTTCAGCGGGAAGGCGATGATCTCGCGGATATTCGGCTGGTCGGCCAGCAGCATCACGATACGGTCGACGCCGGGCGCCGAGCCGCCATGCGGCGGGGCGCCGAACTTCATGGCGCTCAGCATGCCGCCGAAGCGTTCCTCGACATCCTGCTTCGTATAGCCCGCGATCTCGAACGCCTTGTACATGATCTCGGGCTTGTGGTTGCGGATCGCGCCGGACGACAGCTCGATGCCGTTGCAGACGATGTCGTACTGGAATGCCTTGATCTCCAGCGGGTCTTTGTTCAGCAACGCGTCCATCTCGCCCTGCGGCATCGAGAAGGGGTTGTGGGAGAAATCGATCCCGCCCGTGTCCTCGTTGCGCTCGAACATGGGGAAATCGACAACCCAGCAGAACTCGAACCGGTCCTTGGCGACCAGGTTCAGTTCCTGCGCCAGCCGCGTGCGTGCAAAGCCCGCGAACTTGGCCGCGTCGGCTTCCTTGCCGCAGGTGAAGAACACGGCATCGCCATCCTTGGCGCCCGAGAGCGACTTGATCGCTTCGACGCGATCGGCCTCCAGGTTCTTCGCAATCGGACCCTTGGCGCCGTCCTTTTCGTAGACGATGTAGCCGAGACCGCCCATGCCCTGCTCGCGCGCCCAGGCGTTCAGCTTGTCGAAGAAGCTGCGCGGCTGTGTGGCGGCGCCGGGTGCCGGAATGGCGCGCACGACGGCGCCCTGGCCGACCAGCTTGGCGAACAGGCCGAAGCCGCCGCCGCGATAGGGCTCGGTCACGTCGCTGATCAGGATCGGATTGCGCAGATCGGGCTTGTCCGAGCCGTATTTCAGCAGCGCGTCGGCATAGGTGATGCGCGGGAAGGGTGCGGGCGAGACGTGGCGCTTCGTCCCGTCATGCCGTGTCGAGAATTCCTCGAACACGCCGTGCAGCACGGGCTCGATGGCCGCGAAGACGTCTTCCTGCGTCACGAAGCTCATCTCGAAGTCGAGCTGGTAGAACTCGCCCGGCGAGCGGTCGGCGCGGCTGTCCTCGTCGCGGAAGCAGGGCGCGATCTGAAAATAGCGGTCGAAGCCCGCCATCATCAGGAGCTGCTTGAACTGCTGCGGCGCCTGGGGCAAGGCGTAGAACTTGCCGGGATGCAGGCGCGAGGGGACCAGGAAGTCGCGCGCGCCTTCGGGCGAGCTCGAGGTCAGGATCGGCGTCTGGTATTCGAGAAAGCCCTGGTCCGTCATGCGGCGGCGGATACTGCTGATGACCTTGGAACGCAGGACGATGTTCCAGTGCAGCGATTCGCGGCGCAGGTCGAGGAAGCGGTATTTAAGCCGCATCTCTTCCGGATAGTCGTGTTCGGCGTTGACCGGGAAGGGCAGGGGCTCGGCGTCGCCCAGCATCTCCAGAGCCTCGATCTTCAGCTCGATCTCGCCGGTCGCCAGCTCCTTATTCACCGTCTCCGGGCTGCGCGCGACGACCGCGCCGTCGACCTTGATGACGCTTTCGGGACGCAGGGCGCTGGCCTTCTCGAAAATCGGGTTCTCGACCGAGATCACGCACTGGGTGATGCCGTAATGGTCGCGCAGGTCGATGAAAAGAAGCTGCCCGTGATCGCGCTTGCGGTGGACCCAGCCCGACAGGCGCACGGTCTTGCCGACGTCGGACGCCTTCAATTGGTTGCAGGTATGGCTGCGATAGGTGTGCACGCGCGACCTCGGAAATCTCGGGAAAACGAGGCGCCGTGCCCGCACCGGCATGGGGCCGGGCGTCCTGATCCGGCGGCGCCGGCGCGGCCCAGGGATTAGCCTATGGCCCGGCTCCCCGCAACAGGGGTTATGCGGGCAAAGGCAGCGTCATGAGCCGCCCCAGGCCCGCGCGCGGTTCGGCATAGCCCGCCAGGCGCAGGGCGTGCCACGCCAGGGCCTGGTTGCTGGTGACTACCGGCTTGCCCAGGCGCTGTTCGATCCGGTCGATCACCGGGCTCGTGCGCAACGCCGTGCAGGAGACGAAGACAGCGTCGGCGTCGGGCCGATCGATCGCGATGGCGGCCTCGTAGATGGCTTCGGGCGCCACCTTCTGCATGTCCGAATTCAGGCTGATGTTGAAGTTGCTGGCCGACAAGACCTCGATGCCGCGCCCCTCGATATAGTCGCGCATGCCGGCCGTCACCTCGGATATATAGGGCGTCAGCATGACCACGCGGCGCGCGCCAAGCGCGCGGAAGGCCGCGAGCGCGCCCGTGATGGGGGTGGTGACCGGCACGCCCGGCCGTACGGCCTGGATGCGCTCGAACACCGTTTCCTCGCCCAGCGCGATCGTGCCCGAGGTGCAGCTATAGACCATCACGTCCAGCGTATCGGCCGGCAAGATCATGCCCGCCGCGCGCGTCATGTCGCTCTCGATGGCCTTCAGGTTGGTCAGGTTGATGACGTTGTCGCTGGCGACGCGGCTGATGTAGAGCACCACCTCGCCCTTGGGCAGCATGGCGTCCACCTCGTGTTCGCTGGTATAGCCGTTGGCCAGCGCGATGAAGCCGATGCGGCCCTTGGGGCCGACGCCCGCATCATAGGTCACCGGCAGGATCGCGATGTCCTTGGAGCGCTCGAGCGTCGTCGTGGCCATGGCCGCCTCCTTGTCTCGATCTGGCGATACGATAAGGCAGCCCGGCGGGCCGGGTCGAGGCCGCCCTTACTTGGCACCTGCCCGGGGCCTGGGATAGGCTCCGCCGCCGCCCGAAAGGGCTGGATAAGCGGGAAAAAGCCCGAATGGCCAAGCGTTTCATCGTCGGGATCAGCGGTGCTTCGGGCGTCGTCTACGGCGTGCGGCTTTTGGAGCTGCTGCGCCGCGCCAAGGTGGAAAGCCACCTGGTGATGACGCGCTCGGCTGAGGTCACGCTGGCCCACGAGACGGACCTGAAGGTTGCTGCCGTGCGCGCCATGGCCGATAAGGCCTATGCCGTCGATGACATCGCCGCCGCGATTTCCTCGGGCTCGTTCAAGACCGAGGGCATGATCGTGGCGCCATGTTCGGTGCGCAGCCTGTCGGAAATCGCGACGGGCGTGACGTCCAACCTTCTGACCCGTGCGGCCGACGTGACGCTCAAGGAGCGTCGCCGTCTCGTCCTCTTGGTGCGCGAGACGCCCCTGCATACGGGTCATTTGCGCACGATGACGCATGTGTCGGAAATGGGCGCGGTGGTCTTTCCGCCGGTTCCTGCGTTCTACACACGGCCCAAGAGCGTGTCCGCCGTGGTCGACCAGACACTGGGCCGCGTGCTCGATCTGTTTGGCATCGAAACTGGGGTGGTCAGGCGCTGGGGCGAGACGATCGGGCCCCGGCGCAAGCGCGGAAAGTCGGTTCGCTAACGAATCAGTTCGGCGCGGGGCGGCGCGCGGCGGCTTGCTTCGGCACACCGATGCGGGCGGCCAACGCCTTCGATGCCTCCAGCGCCATGGCCTGGATCGGCTTGGCCAGTTCCAGCGCCTTGGTGGCGTCGCCCGCCCGGCACGCCATTTCCAGCGCCCGCGCCTGCTCCTGCAGCTTGATCGCGCCGAAGGTGCCGGAGCTGCTCTTGAGCGCGTGGGCCTCGCGGCCCAGCGTCGTGATGTCGCCCTGGGCGGCGGCGGTGGCCATGCGCTTCAACCGCTCGGCCGACTCGGCGATATAGGTGCGGATCAAGTCCTGCATGATCTCCAGGTTGGTATCCGCCTGAAGCTGTCGCAGGACGCTATCGTCTAGCACGCTGCCGGATGCCGTCACGGCCTTCGACAAAGGCGCGGGCTTGGCGGCGGGCGGACGTTCCACTGGCTTGGCTAGTTTGGGCGCCTCGGGCGGGCGCGGCGCGGGCGTGGCCGACGCGCGGGCGGGTTTGACGTCAGAGTGTTCACCCAGCCAGCGCGCGACCGTGTCCAATAGCTTCTGCCGGTTCACCGGCTTCGGCACATAGTCGTTCATGCCCGACTGCAGGCACTTCTCCCGGTCGCTTTCCATGGCGTGCGCCGTCATAGCGATGATCGGGACGCGGCTCACGTCGCCCGGCAGGGCACGGATGGCGCGCGTCGCGTCCAGCCCGTCCATCTCAGGCATCGAGACGTCCATCAACACGAGGTCGTAGGCGCGCGCCTGGACGGCTTCCAGCGCTTCGCGTCCGTTCTCGACCGCGTCGATCTGGTAGCCCAGCTTGGACAGCATGGCGATGGCGACGACCTGGTTGATCTTGCTGTCCTCGGCCAAAAGCAGGCGCGCGCGCACGGGTTCGGCTACTTGGACGGACAAGGCGACGGATGCTTCCGGGGCTAGCTTGTCGGACAAGGACGGCAACTCGGGTTGGCGGACAACGGGACCATGGCCGGTGATGGCGAGGAACGTGTCGATCAGGGTGCGCTGGCGAATCGGCTTCTGAATGTGAATGTCAACGCCCGCCGTCAGGATTCGTTCGGTCGATTCACGGTGTGACATCGGTGTGGTCAGGACCAACTTGGGGCGGCCAACATCCCCCGACGCGCGGATGTTGCGGCACAGTGCCTCGCCACCCATGCCGGGCAGCGTCTTGTCCACGATGGCCACGTCGAAAGGCTCGCCTTTGGACGCCGCGTTGCGCAGGGCCGTCATCGCGATGTCTTCGTCCTGGACCCAGTCGACCGCCAGGCCGCGCACGGCCAAGCGCCGGGCTAGGATGCGCCCCGCGGTCTCGTTGTCGTCGATGACCAGAACGCGCAGGTGCCCGATGCGGGCGTCCCAACCTTCCTGCTCGGGCTGCTCGACGCCCGGCTGGCGGTCGAATTCGGCGGTGAACCAGAAGGTGCTGCCCTTGTTGGCCACGCTGGAGAAGCCGATCTCGCCGTGCATCAGTTCGGCCAGCTTCTTGGAGATGGCCAAGCCCAGCCCCGTGCCGCCGTATTTGCGTGTCGTCGAAGGATCGGCCTGGGTGAACTCGCTGAACATTTCGGTCTGGCGTTCGACCGGGATGCCGACACCCGTGTCCGCGATCTCGTAGCGGACCGAAGCTCGGCCCGCTTCACCGGCCTTTGACGTAACCGTCAGGCCGACACCGCCGCGGTCGGTGAACTTGATGGCGTTGCCGACCAGATTGAGGATGACCTGGCGCAGGCGACCCGGATCGCCGCGCAACCGCTTGGGCACTGCGGGATCGATGAACGCCGAAAGCTCGATGCCCTTGGCCTGGGCGCGCAAGGCGAGAAGGTCGAGGACGTTTTCCGTCACCTCGCGCAGATCGAAGTCGACACTCTCCAGCGCGAGTTTGCCGGCTTCCATCTTCGAGAAGTCGAGAATGTCGTCGATGATGACCAACAGCCCTTCGCCTGACTTCCGCGCCGTGTCGACGTAATTGCGCTGTTCCTCGGCCAGCTTGGTGTCGAGCAGCAATTCGAGCATGCCGAGCACGCCGTTCATGGGTGTACGGATTTCGTGGCTCATGGTGGCGAGGAAACGCGACTTGGCGATATTGGCGGACTCGGCTTGCTCCTTGGCCGCGCGCAGCGCTTCTTCCGAACGTTTGCGCTCGGTTACGTCCTGGTTCACCCAGATGGCGGCGATCGGCTGGTTGGCCTCGTTGCGCAACGGCACCACGACGGTCTGGGAGATGCCTTCCGAACCGTTCTTGCGGACGAAGTGCATCTCGCCGTTCCAGCGGCCCGCATGGCCCACGCCCTCGAGAATCTCGATGCTGAGGCCCTGGGCGCTGTCCTTTGAGCTTAGGAAGTCGGGCGTGCGGCCGAGCATCTCTTCCGCCGTGTAGCCGAACATCGCTTGGGCGGCCGGGTTCCAGTTGGTAATCGTGCCCGAGAGGTCGGTGATCATCACGCCGTCATACATCTGTTCCCAGATCAGGGCTTCGCGGCGGAAGGCTTCTTCGCGACGCTTGATCTCGGTGATGTCGACGCGGGTGCCGACGCGCCAGCCGTTGGCCAGGACCTGGTCGTTGACCTGGATCCACACCCCGCCCGCCAGTTGCTGTTCCAGCGAGCCCTTCGGGTTGCGATGCTGTTCGAGTCGCGCACGGATGTAGGCCTCGGCGTCCGTACCGGCGGGCACCGTGACAGCGCCAGATTCGACCGCACCCCGTATGATGTCCTCGAACGTCGTGCCTGGCTCGAACAGATGGGCGATGTCCGAGAACATATTGCGGCAGCGCGTGTTGGTGAGGACGAGGCGATCATCGGGATCGAACAGGATGAAACCCTCGGCTAGCGATTCGACCGCGTCCCCCAGCAGCGCGCGAACGCGGTTGGCCTCGCGCTCGGCGTCGACCTGCTCGGTGATGTCGGTGCCCGTGCCGCGATAACTGACCAGGTTACCGTCCTTGTCGAAGATCGGTACGCCGCTGACCTTGATGTGGCGCGGCGCGGATCCCGTGGTGCGAAGCTGCAAGCGAAATTCGCGAAACGGTTGGTGCCGCGCCAACAGGCTGCGGAACTCCATCCAGTGTTGGTCGTCCGGCTCGACGACCGCGATTTCCTCGAACGTCTTGCCTAGGATCGAAACAGCGTTGACGCCGACGCGCTCCAGATATCCTTTTGAGAAATATGTGAAGCGCAGTCGGTCATCCGTGTCCCATAGCCAGTCGGAGGCGGAGGATGCGAAGTCACGGAAACGCTGTTCGCTCTCGCGCAGGCGTTCCTCGGTACGCTCCCGCTCCTCGAGCAATCGCTGGGCGCGCCGGACGCCGCGGAACAGGAGGATAACGAGGATGCTGCCGCTGACCAGGATGCCGATGAAGTAGAAGACCAGCTCGACATAGACTTCCTTGATCCGCGAACGGCGGCTGTCGGCGACCATGACGTCGACGGCCATCGCTTGGTTCGACAGCTGGTGCATGGGCCGGGTCAAAGGCTCGATCTGCGCCTGGATCTTGGCGATGGCCGCCTTATCGCCACGGCGCAGGAAATTCATCGACGGTTCTATCTTCTCCAGCGTGTCCCAGACGGGACCGATCATCGACTCCGCGCCCTGGACCGCGCGCAGGCTCTGGGCGAAGGCGCCCTCGCGCAGAACGCCGACCTTACCCAGTAGAATCTCGTAGCGCCGCACGGTTTCCTCGGGCGTGGCGCCCGGCTCTTCGTGGGCCAATTTGGCTAGCGAATCGAGGAAGCGGTAGAACTCGATCTCGGCCTGGGTCGTCGCCCAAATGATGTTTTCACGCTCGCCTTTGCTGACCTCGACCTGCTCCTTCAGCATCTTGTCGACGCTGAAGAACACGCTGATCGAGAAAATTACGCCAGCGGCAATCAGGATGCCATAGCCGCGGAAGCGGGCCAGGCGGTTCATCGGACGGTGATCTCGCGCAGCATCCCGACCGACTTGCGCGTCAGCGTGGGCGTGGCCAGTTCCGTATAGTCGTCGCGGGGATAGACAATCAGCACCGGGCCCTGGTTCCGCAATTGCAGGTACTTGCCGTCCATCTGGAGCGCCAGCAGGACCGGATAGCGCATGAAGTCGGAGGCCGGAATGTCGACCGAATAGTCATCCTGGCCGATGGCCGTGATCAGTTGTCCCTGGGCGCCCACGGCCAACATCACGTCGCGCGCCAAGACGCCGTGGAACTTTCGGCGCCCGTCGCTCCATGGCGAGGTGGTCTCGATGCTGGAAATGCCCAGCGCCTCCAGCATGGCGCGGTCGAAATCGGCGCGGCCTGGCGCATTGGTGTTGGAAATCTGGCCTTTGACCGACAAGACGATTGTGCCTGTCGGGCGCGGAAGATTCTGCGCGGCCGGAAGGTCGACGTGCGTGGCACGTGCCTTGGATACGCCGCTCATGAGCCAAGCTGCAATGCCCGCGGACAAAACGAGCAAGCTATCCCGCCGGCTCAAAAGGCCGCGGGGCGCCGATGGGGGTTGGTTCGCATGATCGCGCGACATCCTGCTTACGCTAGCCCCGTTGGTTGCACGGTGCGACTTAATCGCTGGCTGAAACCTTGTGAAATCGGAGCAATATTTATGCCAAATCAGATAGTTAGCCCCGTCCCCTCGGGGCCGTTGGCGCAAAGCTTCTCCAATCTCAAACCGGTTAGTCGGTTTGAGCGTGAAATCCATGTCTTATAAGAAGGATGCGGGCCCTAACGGGTGAAGGACGAGGGATGCGAAGCCCCGCTCTCGTCTTCCCAAGCGCCATGCCGGCCTTGCATTTTGTTGTGCAGAGGGAAACTGGCTAGGGGAAAACCTAACCTTTCATAAGCAAATTGCAGGTCTGTCCAACCGTGCTTGGCGGGATATTCAGCTGTCGTAGCTGACCAGCGCCGTGGTCGGGACATCGAGCTTTTTCCGCCCATCAAGGAAGGACAACTCGATGATGAAAGCGGCACCCTTCACCGTGGCGCCGACCTTGCGGCACAGATCGACGGCCGCCGCGGCGGTGCCGCCCGTGGCCAGCAAATCGTCCAGCACCACGATGGTCTGGCCCGGCTTCACCAGATCGGCCTGCACCTCGATCGTGTCGGTGCCGTACTCCAGCGCGTAGTCGTAGGCAATCGTCTTGCCCGGCAGCTTGCCCTTTTTGCGCACCATGCCGAATCCGCAACCCAATTCCAGCGCCAGAGGTGCTGCGACCAGGAAGCCGCGCGATTCGATACCCACCAGCATGTCCGGCTTCAACGGCGCGATGGCGGCCTCCATCTGGTCCACCGTCGCGCGCCACGCCTTGGGGTTCGAGAGTAGCGTGGAGATGTCGTAGAAGAGGATGCCCGGTTTAGGAAAATCCGGGATGCCGCGGATATGGTCCTTCAGGTTCATGGCGTGCTCGGCTGGATTCGAGTGGCAGGGACGCCGGACCGGTGTTTCCCGCGGCGCGGCGCATCATATCGGCGGCATCGGAGCGCGGCAATTCGCGGGATTTGTGCCGCCCAATTTAGGCCGATAGTATGAGCGCCCCGCCAACATGAGCCCCCGAGGCGACACTATGAGCCACGTCTTTCATCGCAATCTGCGCAACGAATATCCCGTCGCCGTGCGCGGCGAGGGGCCGTTCATCTACGACAAGAACGGCAAGCGCTATATCGACGGTTCAGGCGGCGCGGCGGTTTCCTGCCTCGGCCACAACCATCCGGCGGTTATCGCCGCCATCACCGAACAGCTCGGCAAGCTGCCCTATGTCTCCAACTCGTTCTTTTCGACCGAGCCGATGGAGAAGCTGGCTGACACGCTGATCGCGGACGCGCCGCACGGGCTCGAGAAGGTCTGGTTCGTCTCCAGCGGTTCCGAAGCGACCGAAGCGGCGATTAAGATGGCGCGGCAGTATTTCCTGGAGAAGGGCGAGCCCAAGCGCCATCACGTCATCGCGCGGCGTCAGAGCTATCACGGCAACACGCTCGGCGCCCTGTCGGTCAGCGGCAACTTCGCGCGCCGCGCGCCATACGAGCCCTACATGCTGAACGTCGCGCACCACATCGCGCCTTGCTATGCCTATCGCGACAAGCGCGACGACGAGTCCGAAGAGGCTTATGGCCGCCGCGTCGCCGATGAGCTTGAGACGGCGATCAAGAAGCTTGGGCCCGAGACGGTGGCGGCGTTCATCGCCGAGCCCGTCGTCGGCGCCACCGCAGGCGCTTTGCCCGCCGTGCCCGGATACTTCAAGCGCATCCGCGAGATCTGCGACCGCTACGGCGTGCTGCTGATCTTGGACGAGGTCATGTGCGGCATGGGTCGCACGGGCACGCTCTACGCCTGCGAGCAGGAAGGCATTTCGCCCGACCTCCTCACCATGGCCAAGGGCCTTGGCGGCGGCTACCAGGCCATCGGTGCGGTGCTGGTTGGCCAGAAGGTCGTCGAGCCCTTCGCGAAGGGCAGCGGCTCGTTCCAGCACGGCCATACCTATATGGGGCACACGGCGGCCTGCGCCGGCGCGCTTGCGGTGCAGAAGGTCATCAAGGAAGAAGGCCTCCTGGCCAACGTGCGGCGTCTGGGCGGCATGCTGGAGACCAAGCTCCAGGATCGTTTTGGCAACCACCATCATGTCGGCGATATCCGTGGCCGCGGCTTGTTCCAGTGCATCGAGCTCGTGAAGGATCGGGCGACGAAGGAGACGTTCGATCCCAAGTACAAGCTGAACCAGGAGATCAATCGCGAGATGATGGCGCGCGGTCTGATCCTCTACCCCATGGGCGGCACGATCGACG
>JBFXED010000050.1:0-23317 GCA_050180485.1 Alphaproteobacteria bacterium
TGTGCTCTTCCGATCTTTTCCACCAAGGACGAATCGATCGCCTATTTCGACAGTTTCGCGATTAACTGGGTCGCCACGTTCTTCACGCTAGCCGGCGCGCTGCCGTTGATGTGGTATGCGATTCTCGCGCGGCACCACGGCGGCGCGCGGCGCGTCAGCGAACAGGTGATCACGCTTCTCTGGGTGATCGCGGTCGCCACCGCCGTGATGACCTTGTGGGTCTGGACCCACCTCGACATGCCGTTCTTCGCGGCCCTGACGCATTCGGCCACCAACGTCACGTCGGTCATCACCACCACAGGGTTTGCCAGCGCGGACTACACCCAGTGGGGCACCTTCGCCAACGTGATGTTTTTCCTGCTGATGTTCGTCGGCGGCTGCACCGGCTCCACCTCGGGCTCGATCAAGATCTTCCGGTGGGAGGTCCTAGCACGCGCGGTCCGCGCCCAGCTTCGCCTGATGCTGCATCCCCATCGTATGGCCGTGATCGTCTACGAGGGGAAGATCCTGCAGGACGACGTGGTCGAGTCCGTGATCAGCTACTTCTTCATGTACGTCGTCACCTTCGCGCTCCTGGCGCTGATCGTTTCCGCATTCGGCGCGGACTTCGTCACGAGCGTCACGGGCGTCGCGGCCACCCTTGGCGCGGTCGGCCCCGGCTTGGGCGACACGATCGGCCCAGTCGGAAACTACGGTCCCTTGTCGGACGGGGCGAAGTGGACCCTCTCGCTCGGCATGTTGCTCGGGCGGCTCGAACTGTTCACCGTGTACATGCTTCTCACCCGGAGTTTCTGGCGGCCCTAGGCCGGGGAAGAGGATCGGGACGGATGACCGCGGCGGCGACCAGCGAGGGCATCGTCAATCCGCCCCAAAAGGGCGTGCGCTGGCTCGCGCTCATCGCCGCCATGCTGGGCACGACGGTCTACATGATGACCGTCACCACCTCCGGGACCGCCATCCCCCATATGCAGGGCGCCTTTTCGGCCGCACCCGACCAGATGGCTTGGCTGTTCACGGCCTTCATCATCGGCACCACGATCATGACGGCTTGTTCGGGCTGGCTGGCCATGCGCTTCGGGCGGCGGAACTTCTACCTGGCGTCGGCCATCGGCTTCACCCTTTCCTCCACCCTGTGCGGCTTCTCCGAATCGCTGGAACAGGCCGTCTTGTTCCGCACGTTGCAGGGGGTCAGCGGCGCACCTCTGATCCCACTCGGCCAGGCCATCGCCATCGATGCCTTTCCCCCCAACCGTCAAGGACAGGCCACCACGTTGTGGAGCATCGGCGGCATGTGGGGCTCGATCTTCGGTCCCATCCTGGGTGGCGCGCTGGTCAACAACTACGGCTGGCCCTGGGTGTTCTTCGTCTGCGTGCCGTTCGGAATCGCGGCGGCGCTGGCAACTTGGGCCTTCGTGCCGCGCGGGCGCGACATCGACAAGCGCAGCTTCAACTGGTTCGGCTTCGGCGTACTCTCGGTCGCCATCGCGGCGTTCGAGATGATGCTCAACCGGGGCGAGCGGTTGGATTGGTTCTCGTCCGCCGAGATCGTGGTCGAGGGCATCGTAGCCGCGGCGGCATTCTATATCTTCGTCGCCCACACGGTCACCGCGCGCGCGCCGTTTTTCGACCGCGGTCTGTTCCAAGATCGGAACTACCTGATCGCCTTGGCCTTCATCTTCATCTATGGCGCCGTGGTGTTCCTGCAGATCCTTTTGATCCCACTGCTCCTGCAGGACTTGGCCGGCTATGACATCGAGCAAGTCGGCACGCTCTTGACCATCCGGGGCCTGGGCGTGGCCGCCGGGATGTTCATGCTGATCCCGGTCTCGGACCGCATCGATCCAAGGTTGATCCTTCTGTTCGGCTTCGGCTGCCTGATCGTCTCGTCCTGGGGCATGTCGGAATCCTCGCTCGACATCCGCTCCTTCGACGTAGCCTGGACGAACTTCGTTCAGGGCATCGGCTCGGGCGTGGCCTATGTGCCGATCGTCATCTTCGGCTTCTCGACCTTGCCGCAACGCCTCAGGAACGAAGGCGTGGCGCTGCTCTATTTGATCTCCAACATCGGCACGGCCACGGGCACGGCGTTCATCTTCAACTACTTGTCCCGTAACATGCAGATCAACCAAGGTATCATCAGCGAGCACATGTCGCCCTACAGCGAGATGATCAAGCTGGGGCTGGTGCCGCGCCTGTGGAATTGGACCGAGCGCGGCGGCTTGGCGGCCATGGACGCCGTGATCGCGCGCCAGGCCGCTATCATCGCCTACAACAGCAGCTTTTTCCTGATCGCGCTGACGGCGCTGGCCGTTCTGCCGTTCGCGCTGTTCGTGCGTCTACCGCCGCGCGCCAAGGGCTGACCACCGCGCTGTGACCCTGGCGCGGAGGGCGCGGGGTTGCTAGCATTTTCGGCCATACGGCCTAGGGACAAGGCGAGGGCGGACATGGACACGTTTTCGGTCGATATCTTCGATCCCAAGATCTACGAGGCGCAGCGCCGCCCGTTTGCGGAAGCCGAGAGTCTTCCGGCCTGGTGCTATACCTCGGAGACCTTCTACCGGCGCGAAGTCGACCGCATCTTCATGAAGGTATGGAATTTCCTGGGCCGCACCGACCAAATTCCCAATCCCGGCGATTACTACGCGCTGGAATTCGCGGGCGTGCCCATCATCATCACGCGCGATAAGGACAATCAGGTCCGCGCCTTCGCCAACACCTGCCGGCACCGCGGCGCCATGCTGCTGGAGGCGGGGCAGGGCAATTGCCGCGCGATCAAGTGCCCCTATCACGGCTGGGTCTACGGTCTGGACGGCAGCCTGAGTGGCGCGCCGGACATGGACGAGACGCGGGGCTTCCGCAGGGAAGACTACGGCCTCGTACCCGTGCGCCTCGAAACCTGGGGCGGGTTCATGTTCGTGAACTTCGATCCCAAGGCCGAACCGCTGATGAATTATCTGGGCGACTTGCCAGCCATCCTGAAGTCGCACGACTTGGACGACATGGTCACCGTGCGGCGGCAGGAATACCTGCTGAATTGCAACTGGAAGCTGTTCGTCGAGAACGCCATGGAGGGGTATCACATCCCGACCGTGCACCAGGCCACGATCAGCAAGCACAAGGCCAAGAAGCCGGCCGTCCAAGATGTAAAGGGCGAGTTCGTTCTGCTCTACACCCAGCAGAAGGGCAGCCGCGCGCTCATGCCAGGCGATACGGGCTTTCCCGAGATCCAGACGCTCGACGAGCGCGCGCAGAACGGCTCGTTTTACCCGAACATCTATCCCAGCACGATGTTCTGCTGCACGCAGGATTGCATGTGGTATCTCGAGGTCCATCCGCTGGGCCCGAACAAGATGAAGCTGATTCACGGAGCGTGCTTCCCCAAGCCGATCACGCAGCGCAACGACTTCGAGGACGTGGTGAAGCGCTACTACAAGCGTTGGGATAAGACCGCGGACGAGGACAACAGCATCTCCGAAGTGCAACATCGCGGCATCAGCTCACCGCTGACGCGTCCGGGCCGCCTCTCTTTCCTGGAGCCGCTAGTCTACACGATTGACAACTGGGTGCTGGATCGCGTGCTGGGCGAGAAGACGCCAGCGGGAAGCGGCGTCTACGAATAAGCCGCAGCCGCCGTGTCGCATGGGGGAAGGGACATGAAGCCGTTCGAGAAAGCGGAATATCTCGCGCGCCTCAAGAACGCGAAGGCGCATATGGCCAAGGAGGGTATCGAAGTCCTTTTGGTCACCGACCCGGCGAACATGAACTACCTGTCCGGCTATGACGGTTGGTCGTTCTATGTCCACCAGCTTCTGATCGTCGCGGGCGAGCAGGAGGAGCCGATCTGGATCGGCCGCGCCCAGGACGCCAACGGTGCGAAGGTCACCACCTTCCTCGATCACAAGAACATCATCGGCTACCAGGACGATTACGTTCAGTCCAAAGTCAAGCACCCAATGGACTTCGTGTCCGACCTCTTGAAGTCGCGCGGCTGGGACAAGCGTACGGTCGGCATCGAAACGGATAACTATTATTTCACCGGCGCGTGCCTCGATTCGCTGCGCAAGAATCTGCCTAACACAAAGCTGAAGGACGCAACCTCGCTGGTGAACTGGGTGCGCGTGATCAAGTCGCCGCGCGAGATCGAGTATATGCGCCAAGCCGCGCGCATTATGGAAAAGGTGATGCAGACGGCGATCGACAAGGTCTCGCCCGGCGTGCGCCAGTGCGATGCGGTCGCCGACATCCTGAGCGCCCAGACGCGCGGTACGGCGGAATATGGCGGCGACTACGCCTCGATCGTGCCGCTGCTGCCGACCGGCATCGGCAGTTCGGCGCCGCATTTGACTTGGTCGGACGAGAAGTTCGCGACGGGCGCGGGCACGATTCTGGAATTGGCCGCCGTACGCCATCGTTACCATTGCCCCATGGCGCGCACGGTCTATCTGGGCAAGCCGCCGCAGAGGATGATCGATGCGGCGAAAGTCGTTGTGGAAGGGTTGACCGCAGCATTGGCGGCGGCCAAATCCGGCACGACGGCGGAGGAGGTCGAAGCGGCGTGGCGCGCGACCATCGCCAAAAGCGGGATCAAGAAGGACTCCCGCATCGGCTATTCGACCGGCCTTAACTATCCGCCCGATTGGGGTGAGCACACGATCAGTTTGCGGCCGGGCGACAAGACTGTCCTTAAGCCGGGCATGACGATCCATTGCATCCCCGGCATCTGGCTGGACGATTGGGGCATCGAGATCAGCGAATGCTTCCAGGTGACGGACAAAGGCGGCGAGCCTTTCTGCAACTTCCCGCGGCAATTGTTCGTCAAGGCCTGAGCCCTGCGCCGGTTTGACTCCGGCGCCTTCCGGCCCCTAGGCTTTCCGCATTGCGGTACCCTGGGCTTTAATGAGACCGGGTAAGTGCTGCCCAGCGGTGCGACGTCAATGCGACGCAAACCAAGGGGAGAAGCACGATGACCAGTCGTCGACTGTTCGCGGCGCTGTCCGCGAGCGTTTTGTTCGGCCTTTTCGCATTTGCCGCCGTGCCTGCCCATGCCGTGAAGGTCGGTCCGGTGGACGATCCTTTGGGCGTGGTGAAAGTCGCCAAGGGTCAGCCGATCGTGATCGGCGGCACCTGGGTCCTGTCCGGTGCGGACACGGCACTCGGCCTCGATTCCAAGCGCGGCGCCGAGGTCTATTTCAACAAAATCAACAACACGATGGCGGGACATCCGATTCGCTTCATCGTGGAAGACGACGGCTGCAACGCCGAAGGCGGCCAGTTGGCCGGCACGAAGCTCGCGGCCAATCAGCAGATGGTCGCGGTTCTGGGTTCGGCTTGCTCCAGCGTCTGCACCGTGACGGCGCCCATCCTGTGGAAGCAGGGCATCTCCCAGATCGGCACGGCCTGCTCCGCGCCGCGTCTGGTGGCCGCTGACCGCGGTCCGCAGTTCGACGGCTTCCTCCGCACCATTCCCAATGACGGCGATCAGCCGCCGTACGAGGTGAAATGGTTCATCCAGAACAACAACTGGAAGAAGGTGGCCACCATCCATGACGGCAGCCCATACGCCCAGCAGCTTGTCGCGGTGTTCGAAACCGAGTTCAAGAAGCAGGGCGGTACCATTACGGCATCGGAAGCGGTGTCGCCGACGGACGTGGATATGCGTCCGGTCCTGACGCGTATCGCGGCATCGAAACCGGACGTGGTCTATTACCCGATTTTCGTCGCTGCTGCGGGGCACGTGACGCGCCAGGCAAAGGAAGTGCCTGGCCTGCCAAAGGTGCTGATTGGCGGCGGCTCGTTGATGACCAAGGACATCATGACGGCCTCCGGCGACGCGATCATCGGCTTCAAGATCACCATGCCGGACGTGACCAAGGAAGCGCTCGGCAAGGACTATCCGGAACTGATCAAGCAGTACAAAGCCATGTTCGGCGAAGAGCCGATTCAGGGTTTCCACGCCCAAGCCTATGACGCAGCCAAGATGCTGCATCTCGCGATCGAGAAGGTGGCCGTGCACGATAAGGACGGAAACACCTACATCGGACGGAAGGCGCTGCGGGACGCGCTTTTCAACACGACGCCGTTCGATGGCGTCAGCGGCCGCGTCAAATGCTCGCCGAGCGGCCAGTGCGGGCAATTCAAATATGCGGTCTATGAGTTCGTGAGCGCCGACGCATCGACGTTCGATCCTGGCAAGAATCCAAAGAAGATTTACTCAGCACAGTAAGTTGTTCTTGAGCCCATCATTCGAGGGCGCCTTCGGGCGCCCTCTTCTTTTTACTCGTGGGGTTAGCGTTAGGTGCCGTCAACATCGTTCCGCGCTGTCGGGACGGGTCCTATACTCCTGCGGTCATGACCGGGGTGGTCAATGAGCCGTCCGCACAAATTCCGCGTGTGGACATCGCCGTCGGTTTTCGCCGTCGGATTCTTCGCTCCGGCGAGATGGGTAGCCGTTCCTCGCGAGCGGCTGGCGAGCGCCGACGAGTAATGATGCAAGGCCGCCCTTCACCAGACAACGAAGCCGCCACGGCAACCGAGGAAAGCCGCGCGCGCCTGAACAGCGTCGCCGCGAATCTTTCCGGCGTCATCTATCGCCGCATCGACCATGCCGAGGGCGGAATCAGCTATCCCTTCGTCAGCGATTCCGTCCGCTCTGTTTACGGCTACGAACCCAGCGAGATCATGCGCAACCCACAGATCTTCGCGAAACACTCCGCCGTTGATCAAAGCCAATACGACATAGTGGTCGCCGAGGCCGCGCGCGATCTGAAGCCTTATGCGTGGGTCGGGCAGGAGAAGCGGCGCAGCGGGCAAACCTTCTGGGCTCAGATCGTCGGCCGGCCGCGGCGGCTGGACAACGGCGATATCGTCTGGGACGCCGTGATCCTCGACATTACGGAACAGCACAACGCTCAACAGGCGCTGCTCGAGACGACGCAGTTTTTCGAAAGCTTGGCCGCCAACGTCCCTGGCGTGATCTTCCAGCGCACCGAGAAGAGCGACGGGACCATGTTCTTTTCCTATGTGAGCCCCAGCGCGCTGCGGATTTACGGTTATACAGCCGCGGAATGCATGCGCGAGCCGTCCCTGTTCTCGGAAAAAGTCATCGAGGACCTAGACAGCGTGCGCAAAGTCCGCGACGAGGCGCGGCGCACCATGCGCCCGTACGTCTGGACAGGGCGCCAACGGCGCAAGGATGGCAGCCTATTCTGGTCGCGCACCTCGGCGCGGCCGCGGCGCATGGCCAATGGCGACACGATCTGGGACGGCATCGTCCTCGATATCACGGACGTGAAGCGGGCCGAGGCCCAGGTGGTTCAGGCCGCGAAACTGGCCACCGTGGGCGAGATGGCTGCCAGCCTGACCCACGAGTTGAACCAACCGCTCAACATCATCCGCATGGCCGCCGACGCCGGGCTGATCCTGGCGGAGGAGGGGACCAAGAACGCCGATTTCCTGCTGGAGCAGACCCGTGTCATCAGCGATCAGGTCTCGCGCATGGCCGAGATCATCGAGCACATGAGCGTCTTCAGCCGCAAGGCCGATCCCGCGGCGGCGGTCACGTTCGATCCGACAGGAAACCTGAGGAACTGTGTCCGTTTCCTGGCCAAGGAGATGCGCAACGCCAACGTCGAGCTCGAGATCGTCCTTCCAGAAAGCAGCAGGACCATTCGCGGTCAACCAATCCAGCTCGAGCAAGTGGTGGTGAACCTGCTGAGCAACGCACGGGATGCCATCGTCGAGCGCCGCGCGCGGGACGGCGAAGCCGCCGGGTTTCGCGGCGCGATCCGCCTAAGCCTGAGCCATGATGGCGAGCGCTTGGTCATCGAGGTCCAGGATAACGGCGGCGGCATACCGGCATCGGCGCTGCCCCACGTCTTCGAGCCGTTCTTCACCACCAAGAAAGCCGGGAAGGGGACCGGCCTCGGCCTGTCGGTGGGCGATGCCATCATTAAGGCCATGGGCGGAGCCCTGACCGCGGTCAACAAAGGCGATGGCGCGTGCTTCACCATCCAGTTACCGGTGACGGCTACACAGGAGGACGGCAGGGGGAAGGCGGATGGGCCGAGGTAACGTGATCGGCCTGAGGCCGGTCAAGAAATCGGCGGTGCTTGTGGTGGACGACGACCCGCTTCAGGTCGACCAGATCACCGGGTACCTGCGGCGGCGGGGCATCGACGTGCGCGGCGCACGGGATGGCCTCAGCGCTCTAGCAGCCTTGGCTGTCGATCAGCCGGCAGTAGTCGTGATGGACATCAACATGCCCGGCATGACCGGAATCGAAACCGCCCGCGAGATGGCAAAGCTGCCCTACAAGCCGAAAATCATCCTGGTCTCCGGCGAACCAGAGCGGGTGGCCGAAGCCAATGCATCGGGCATCGAGGTTTTCGCCGCGGTCGACAAGCCGGTGCCCTTGCGCGCATTGGAAACCTTTATCCGCAAAGCCTTAGCCAACCGGCGCGGCTGATGCTCCTTAGTCCTGTGGCCCGTCGAACGCCTCGGGCGACCAGAGCCGGATGAAGTCCGGCACTTTAAATTCGCTGGCATAGCCGAACTCCGACAGGTCGCGCATCCGCATGGGATACAGAATGCCGTCCAGATGGTCGCATTCGTGCTGGAGCACCATGGCGTGGAAGCCGCGCGCGACGACCTCGACCCGTTTGCCTTCCAGTGTCTGGTAGGCACAGCGCACCTTGGTGTGGCGTTCCACCTTGCCAACCATGTCGGGCAGCGACAGGCAGCGCTCATAGTTGACCATCCGTCCGTCGCCCAGCGGCGTGATGACCGGATTGACGAGCACGGTCCAATCGACAGCGGGCTGCTTGGCACCGGGCGGGATGCGCTCCGCCGCCAGACGATAGAGAACCACTCGCAGACCGACATAGACCTGAGGCGCGGCCAGGCCGTTGCCGCCGATATCGATCAACGTGTCCTTCATGTCGGCGACCAGACGCACGATTTCGGGCGCGGTCGGATCGGCCACGGGCGCAGCGGGTTGGCGCAGGACCGGGTGGCCCATGCGCGCGATCTTGAGGATCGCCATGCGCGGAGGCCGCCTAGCGCCGCTTAGCCTTCTTGCCGGGCTTGGCTTTCGCCTTCGGCTTGGCAGCCGCCTTCTTCGGTTTCGGCTTGGCCTTTGCCTTCGAAGCCGCTTTTTTCTTCGGCGCCGGTTTGGGGGTCTTTTTCTTCGTAGCGAGCTTGGCCTTCGCGGCCGCCGGTCGCGCAGCTGGTTTTGTCGGGGCTTTCGAAAGAACCTTTGGCGCACCCGCACCATAACGGATCGTTTGGACGCGGAGCATCTTGTCACCGGCCGGGCGTTCCCAGGTCACCATGCCGCCCGTGCGCGCGCCAACCAGGGCCCGGGCCAGGGGCGACACCCAGCTCACCTTGCCCGCAGAGGCGTTGGCCTCGTCCTCGCCCACGATCTGGAAGCTGTGGCGCTGCCCATCCTCATCGACCACCGACACAGTGGCACCGAACGCAACCTCGCCATGGGGCTGGTTCGCCGGATCGATATAGATGGCGCGTTCGATTCGGCCGTCGAGGTAGCGGATGTCGCGCTCGACATGCCGCAGCGTTTCGGCCTGGGCAATGTCCTCGTCCGACCCCTGCAAAAGCTGGCGGCGTTTTTCCAGCAGAGCCGCGCGTTCGCGCTCCAACTGGGCCAGGCCCTGGGGGGTGACGTAATTGGGATGCGGGCTTTGCTGCCGCTCGGGCAGGTCATCGACGATCGCGTCGGTTTCCGACTCTTTGACGAATGCGCGACTCATGGCGACCCGGCACCCTTCTCCAACGGGAAAAATCCGCCTCGACTATAACAGGTTGTGAAACCCCGTCAGTGCCGCGAGGCTCTGGCGCCGAAAATAATGTCTGGAATCATACCGCTGCCGGCAAAGATGGCGGATTTTGTTGATGGATGGACAAGGAAAAGAAATATAATATTATTACTTATTAATTGGTTATATAAAATTTCTAAAGTTCTATATCACCCTTCTGCGCGCCATGACGGCGGCCAGCGAAGCCGTGACCAATGATCCCATCATGAAGGTGGCGCATAGGACGAAAACCCGGCTGGGATTGCCGTGGTCGATCAGCCAGCCGAATACCAGGGGCGAAATGGCGGCACCGATCTCAATGCCAGCGGATAGGAAACCGAAGATCCGTCCGGCCGAACCAGGGGGCATCATCGAGCGCACCAGCATGTCACGGGAGGGCAGGATGCTGCCCAGCATGATCCCCGCCAGGGCGAAGGTGAGGATAACGGGCACTGCGCCCAGATCGGACCAGGCGATGGCCAGCATGGCGGAGGCGGAAGCCACATAGCCGATGAACGCCACCAGTTCATACCGCCGGGTACGATCCGCGATATAGCCTCCCAACAGGACGCCCGCTGAGCCCGCAATCAGATAGGCGGTGAGGGCGCTGGTCGCCAGCTTGATCTCCATGTTGTGAAGGTCATGGAGGGCCGAGACGGCAAAGGTGTTGATGCCAACCGACGTCATGGCGTTGGCGATGAAGAAAACGAACAGGATCAAAATGCCGGGGTGCAGCAACACGCTGAAGCCCGCGTGGCCCTTGGTGCCGGGCATCGGCGCAGCGCGGGCGGGCGCGGCCAGCTCATCGCGCAGGGCGACCAGGACTGCGGCCATGGTCAGGCCCGCCAGACAGGCGCAAAGAAGCGCCGCGCGCCAGCCCCATTGGGACGCGATCAGGGTCATGAAGGGCGGCGCCACGGCCCAGCCCAAGAAGCCTGAAAAGGTATGGATGCTGTAGGCGCGGCCGACGCGCGAGCCCTTCACCGTGTGCGACAGGATCGCGTAGTCAGCCGGATGGAACACGCTGTTGGCGCCGCCCGCGATCAGGGCCAGCACGGGCAGCCAGATATAACTTGGTGCCAAGCCCATGCAGCCGACCGTCAGCGACATCAGCGTGATGCCGCCGATCAGCACATAGCGCGCGCCGAACCGGTCGACGATGAAGCCGACGGGAAGCTGGCCGATGCCGGACGCGATCGCGAACGCGGTCGCCGTGGCGCCTAGCGCCGTATAGCTGACGCCCATCTCCACCCGCAGGATCGGGTAAAGAGGCGGCAGGGTCAGAAAGAAAAAATGGCTGAAGAAATGCGCGCCGCTGACGAGGCCGATGACGCGGATATCCCGCCGTTCGAACGCGACCGTTGCCGTCATCGGATCTCCGGAGGGGAAGCGCGCGGCCCGGTTATCCGGCAATATGGACGATGACGCAAGGGCCGCGCGGCTATCATACCCGCGCGTAACGGCAAGGAGATTCGCCATGTTCGAGTTCGATTCCCCACCCGCCGACCACGCCAGCCTGAAGGCTTGGATGGATGCGTTCGGCGCCGAGGTCGACGCCTTGGAGTTCACCAAGGCGCGCGGGCGCTTCGATCCGCGCGTGGTCACCTTCAGCACCTTCATGGATGTGGTGTCCGGCATCGACCAGTTCGAAAATGAGCAGTGGCGTAAGGTCTGGCCGTCGGCCAGCGGTTTCCGTTGGCACACCGAGAAGATGCGCAGCGCCGTGTCGCCGGACCGACTGATGGCGTTCGTGGCGACCACTTGGGGCTCGACCGGCTATCACGAGGACGGCTCGACCTTCGACCGACCGGGCCGGGCCACGCTGGTGCTCGTGCGCGACAAGATCGGTGCGCCATGGCGTGGCCTGCATGTCCACGTCTCGCTCAAACGCGGGGTGCCCCAGCTTTCCCACGGCAATCGCGCAGCCTGACGCGCGCCTCGACGCGCCGGGAGGCGGCCGATAGACTCGCCGCCGCGCGCCCGTTCCGGCGCGCTTTCGGTTTCCGTTCAGGGAGAAAACAATGAGCATCAAGCGCATCGAGACCGGGCCGCGCCTCAGCCGCGCCGTGGTCTATAACGGCCTCGTGTTTCTGGCGGGCATGACCGCCGACGACACCTCGGCCGACGTGAAAGGCCAGACCGAGCAGATCCTGGCCAAGATCGACAAGTATCTGAAGGAAGCCGGCAGCGACAAATCCAAGCTGTTGACCGCGACGATCTGGGTTTCCGACATGGCCAAGTTCAACCAGATGAACAAGGCGTGGGACGCGTGGGTGTCGCAGGGCAACCAGCCGGCGCGCGCGACGGTGGAGGCCAATTTGGCCAATCCCCAGCTTCAGGTCGAGATTCAGTGCGTGGCCGCGGTTTGACACGGCTGCCTTAGAGACCAAAACGGCCGCGGAGCGATCCGCGGCCGTTTTCTTATGGGGTGGGCGCCATCACCACGTTGGGTTTCCCTGGTTCAACCTGATCGATGACAAGGAGTTTCACCGGCGTCTTTCCTTCGTTTCGGCCCATGTGCCACTGGTCCAGCACCTCAACGATGAAATCACCGGTCTTGTAACGGTAGGTCTCGCTGGTGTCGCGATTCACGACGGACAGGTCTCCCGCCATGACGTAGGCATAGCGCTGGAACGGATGCTTGTGGAAAGGCAGAACCGCCCCGACCGGGATATCGTAAGTTGAGACGATCACCTGTGGGTTCGCCGGCACCGTGACCGGCTGACCCGAGGCGGTGGTGGTGGTACTCAAGACCGGCTTCACCGTGACTTTCGGCGCATCGGCGGCCCAGGCGTTCGCACCCGCCAAAACCAAAATCGAAATCGCCGCCGCAATCCATCGCCGCATGATCGTCTCCTTCGCGAAAAGCGCGCGCACTCTAGGCGAAGCGCGAGGAGGCCGATACTGTCCCGGCCATGAGTGATTTGAGCATTCGCGTCATGACGCGCGCCGACCTGGCGCTTGTTCTGGGCTGGGCGGCGGGTGAGGGGTGGAACCCCGGGCTGACCGATTCCGATTCGTTCTATGCCGCCGATCCGAATGGCTTCTTCATCGGCGAGATCGACGGCAAGCCGGTGGGTTCCTTGAGTGCGGTCGCCTACGGCGACGCTTTCGGCTTCATCGGCCTCTATATCGTTCGGCCGGAGTTCCGTGGCCAAGGCCATGGCATCGCTCTTTGGCGTCACGGCATGGCCTATCTCGACCGCCGCAACGTAGGCCTCGACGGGGTGGTCGCCCAGCAGGAAAACTACAAGAAATCCGGCTTCATCCCGGCCTATCGCAATATCCGCTACGAAGCGCCTTCGATTGCGACCGCGCGGCACGACGTGAAGCGCGGCGTGATCGAGCCCGTGGGCGGGCTGCCGTTCGCGCAGATCGAGGCGTACGACCGGCGGTTTTTCCCGGCGCCGCGGCGGGCATTTCTCGAGCGCTGGATCGCGGGCACCGGCAGCCATGCGTTGGCTCTGATCCGGGACGGCGTGCTGGCCGGGTACGGCTCCATCCGCCCGGCCCGCGCGGGACACAAGATTGGCCCGTTGTTCGCGGACGACGAACAGGCCGCGGAAATCCTGTTCCACGCCCTGGCGCGGCATGTTTCGGTCGGCCCGGTCATTCTGGACGTGCCGGAAACCAACCGCGCCGCGGTGGCCATGGCCGAACGGCACGGCATGAAGCAATCCTTCGAGACGGCGCGCATGTACACCGCGGGCGCGCCCGCCATCGACCTCGGCGGCATCTACGGCGTGACCAGCTTCGAACTCGGTTAAAGGTTGCGGGGCGGCTAGGGCGGCCCTATGTGTACGCCTGCTTTTTGGGAGCAGGGCGTGGACGCTCAGGTTTCGAGCAAAATCCGGGTCGAGAGCTTCACGGGATCGGCGGCGCGCCGCTACATTCCCGATCTCGCACGCCTGCGCGCCAAGGTTTTTTACGATTTCCCGTATCTCTACGAAGCGACGCCGGATTACGAGGAAAAATATCTGCACACCTACACGGCTTCGCCCGACAGCGTGATCGTGATCGCTTTCGACGGCGAGAGTATCGTGGGCGCGGCCACGGCCTTGCCGCTGGCCCATGAGCCCGACTACGCGACCGTGCCCTTCAAAGCGCGCGGCTACGATCTGGATAAGATCTTCTACTGCGGCGAGTCAGTGCTGGACCGCGCCTATCGTGGCCGCGGCCTGGGCGTGGCTTTCTTCGAGCACCGCGAGGCCTGGGCGAAGAAGCTCGGGCGCTTCACCCATTCCTGCTTCTGTGGCGTGGTCCGCCCGGCCGATCACCCCCGCCGACCGAAGGATTATGTCCCGCTCGATGCCTTTTGGCAGAAGCGCGGCTACAGCAAGATGGACGGCATGACCACCGAGTTCACTTGGCGCGACCTGGACGAGAGCGAACCAAGGCCTAAGACCATGCAGTTCTGGATGAAGGAGCTTCGATGAGCGCGTCCAACGCCGTGCGCGTCGCGGCCGCCCAGTACCCGATCGAATTTCTCGGTGGTTGGCAGGCCTATCAGGCCAAGCTGACGGGCTACGTCGCCGAGGCCGCCAAGGGTGGCGCCAAGATCGCCATGTTCCCCGAGTATGGCTCGATGGAATTAGTCTCGCTGCTGCCGGAAGAGGTGCGGCCCGATCTGGCCAAGCAACTCGACAAGTTGCAAGACTTGTTCGTCGATTACCTCGACCTCCATGCGGAGCTGGCGGCCAAGCACGGCGTGTATCTGCTGGCGTCGAGCTTTCCCGTGCGCCGCGACGACGGGACCTACCGCAACCAAGCCTGGCTGATCGGGCCCGGCGGTAAGCGCGAGGTGCAGGAGAAGCTGCAGATGACGCGCTTCGAGGACGAGATCTGGGGCATCGCGCCCGGCACCGAACTGCGCGTGTTCGACACGGCGCACGGGCGATTGGGCATCGCCATCTGCTACGACAGCGAATTCCCACGCCTGGTGCGCGGGCAGATCGAAGCTGGAGCCGAGATCATGCTGGTGCCGAGCTGCACCGATGCGGTGCGCGGCTATAACCGCGTGCGCGTGGCCGCGCGGGCTCGGGCGATGGAGAATCAGTGCTTCGCCGTCCAGTCACCAACCGTGGGCTCGGCACCCTGGTCCGCCGCGGTGGACGAGAATTGCGGCGCGGCCGGCGCCTTCGGCCCCATCGATAAGGGTTTCCCGGAAGACGGCGTGCTGGTCACCGGCGAATTGAACAAACCCGGCTGGGTTTATGCCGATCTCGACCTGGAGTCCGCTCGCACGCTGCGGCGCGAGACCGCCCAAGTCTTCAACGCCCGCGATTGGGCCAAGGAAGAACCCATCCTGCGCGCGCCCGTGCGCGCCGGCAAAGTCTAACTCCCGAGAGGATTTTCGATGCGCGCCAAGACCGAGAAGCTGATCCGCGACTACTACGCCGCCTTCAACCGCGGCGACATGGATACGTTCGTGGGCCTTTTGGCCGAGAACGTCGCACACGATGTGAACCAGGGTGGGCGTGAGACCGGCAAGACCAAGTTCCGCCGTTTCATGCAGCGGATGAACAAGAATTACAAAGAGCGGCTTACCAACATCAAGATCGTGGCCTCGGCAGACGGCAAGCACGCGGCGGCGGAGTTCGTGGTCAACGGCACGTACCTGGCGACCGACACCGGCCTGCCCAAGGCCAAAGGCCAGAAATACAAGCTGCCCGGCGGCGCCTTCTTCGACGTCAAGCGCGGCTTGATCGCGCGCATCACCAACTACTACAACCTGCAGGACTGGCTGAAGCAGATCCGCTGAGGCGTTTAGGTCGCACGCCGCGTCGGCAGGCGCGTGGCCAGCACCTTGTCCACGCGCTTGCCGTCCATGTCGACGACCTCGAAGCGCCAGCCGTAACGGTCGAAGGTCTCGCCCGTGCGCGGCAGATGTTGCAGGCCATAGAGTATGAAGCCGGCGACCGTGTGGTAATCGCGGCCCTCGCCCAGGGTCAGGTTCAGAAGCTCGGCCATCTCGTCGGCCGGCATCGAGCCTTCCAGCAACCATGAACCGTCCTGGCGCCGCACGGCGTTTTGATGGTGCGGTTCCTCCACGTCGTGGAATGTGCCCACGATGGTTTCCAGGATGTCGGAGGCCGTGACCAGCCCTTCGCAGCGGCCGTATTCGTCGACCACCAACGCGATGCCGATGGGCGAGGTCTTGAGCAGTTCCAACGCCTGCAAGGCGTCCATCGTGTCCGGTACGGCGGGTGCCTCGCGCACAAAGGCGCGCGGATCGACCGGCCTGCCGTCGAGATATGCGTCCAGCAGATCCTTGCCCAGGATGACCCCGATGGCCTCGTCGGCGTCGCCGCGCGCGGCGGGAAATCGCGTATGCTGGCTTTCGCGGATCTCGCGGCGGATCGTGGCCTCGTCGTCGTCGAGGTCGATCCAGTCGATGTCGTGTCGCGGCGTCATCACCGCGCGCACGGGACGGTCCCCCAGACGCATGACACCGGCGATCATCCGCCGCTCCTCGGGCTCGACCACGCCCGCGCTTTCGGCCTCGGCGATCAACGCCTTGATCTCCTCGTCGGTTACGACCTGCTCGGACTCTTCCTTGCTGCCGAGTAGGCGCAGGACGATCCGCGTCGACGCATCCAGGACGTAAACGGCCGGAGCCGCGATCTTCGACAGGAGGATCATGGGGCGGGCAATGAGGGAGGCAGACCGTTCGGCGTCGCGCAGGGCCAGATGCTTCGGCACCAATTCGCCGACGATGAGCGTCAGGTAGGTGATGACGGCCACGACCGCGACGAAAGCCACCGCGTCGGTCGCCGCCGGACTCATGCCGAGCGGCGTCAGCAATTCCGCCAAGCGGCCGGCGATCTTGGCGCCGCTGAAGGCGCCGGCCAGGACGCCCACCAAGGTAATGCCGATCTGCACGGTGGAAAGGAAACGCCCCGGCTGCTCGGCCAAGCCCAGCGCCGCTTCCGCACGGCGGTTGCCGGAACGCGCCATGGCCTGCAGTCGCGCCCGGCGGGCTGAAACCACGGATAGTTCCGACAGTGCCAAGAAGCCGTTGACGACGATCAGGAGAAGAACGAGGGCGATTTCGAGATAGACCATGTTCGGACGTGCGAACCCCAAGGGCGGAGAAGGAGAGGGGGGCGCACTATACGACATCCGCCCGCACGCTGCGGGCGGGCTTCAAGGCCCTTGAGACGCCGCCCACGCAAGACCGGGGGAACCGGGGTGGCCGTCCCGCGTGGACGACGCCGCAAGGTTTTATAATCGTGAGACCCATTCGGCGGCGGCGTCCAGCGTGGCGGGATTTATTTTTCCGTCACCTAACAGGTTAGCGCAGCCGAGATTTCCCGCTTTCCCCACTGCAACACACCGTGTTATCCAACAGAAATGAAACGATATTCCGCCCTCGTGGTGACCCTTCTCGCAACCCTGGCTCTGGCCGACCCCGCTTCTGCCGACGGCGATGCTTGGTACTACGGCCTTAAGTTCTGGAACCGCACCTGCGGGCCGGTCCAGGTCGCCATGAAAAGCCCGGGCATCGGCTGCCGCGACATGTCGAAGGGCTGCCAATTTCCGATCGGCTACGAGGCGCAAAAAACCTTCTCACTCGTCTTCAAGCAGCGCGTCGACCATATGACCGTCGGCGTCGCCGGCAACTGCACGGACGGCACGCCCGGCGTCATCACCGGCGCCTGCCAGCTGCCGTTGAACAAGATGTTCCCCTACATGGGCTACAACATCGAATACGACGAGACGGATTGGGTCGGCCCCTGGCCGGACGACGACTATATGGGCGATGACCTGCCGCTGGAGGGCATGGTCTACGACCGCGAAGTGCCCAACGAGGACGGCGCGACCGAGGTGGATATCCAGATCGACCAATGCGTCGTCGACACCCAGACGGGCAATGCCGACTGCGAGATCTATTGCCGGCCGCGGATCGAGCAGTATTACCCGAGCGCCACGAAAGGCACCGATCCATACTCCAACCTCGACTGGTGCCCGGCGGGCGACGAAGCGGGCGGCGAAGCCGACAAGTGTTGAAACACCCGGCCGCTCAGACGGCAGAGTTCTTTGGGTGAGGGGAAATGCCGGGGGGCGTCGAAACCAAATCTAATCTGCTGGCTCGGGCGTGGCATTTCGTGGTGCACGAAGTGCGCGGCATGATGCCGGCCGTGATCTTCTTCTTCGTCGGCTTCAATATGGTGCTGCTGACCAAGCAGCTGTTCCTCGATGCCTATCTGATCACGCTGGCCGATCTCATGCTGGCCGCGGTGTCCGCGCTCATCGCCGGAAAAGTCGTTCTGGTCGGCGATGCGATTCCCCTCATGCGGCGCTACGAGAATGCGCCCCTGATTTATTCGATCCTATATAAGACGGCTTTCTACGTAGTGCTGGTCTTCTTTGCCCGGCTGATCGAGGCGGGAATTCCGTTCATCGGTCATGGCGGTTTTGACGCCTTCCTCGATCACATGCTCAACATCTTTTCTTGGCAGCACTTCATCGCCACGCAGCTCTGGATCATCGTGCTGTTCGCGGTCTATGTGACTGGTGCGGAATTGGCGCGGCTGTTCGGCGATGGCGAGTTGTACAAGATTTTCTTCAAGCGCCGCTCATCCCACCTGAAGCTGACCCGCAGACAACGCTTCCGGGAGATGGTGCGATTGCACCACCTGACCGACCGGCACACGGTGGAGGAATTCCGCGATCCCGATACCCCCGCGCATCGCGAGATGATCGCCATCATCCGGCGCCTCGCGCGGGACAAACCCATTACACGATCTTGAGCGCATCCTCCGGCGGACGGCCGAGAGCGGCCTTGACGCCGTTTACGACGATGGGCCGTTCGATCAGGACCGGGTTCGCGACCATGGCTTTGACCAGCGCGTCGTCCGATAGCTTCGGGTTGTCCAGCTTCAGGGCGGCATAGGGCGGCTCCTTGCGGCGCATCAATTCGCGTGGTGCCAGGCCCAGCTTCTTCAAGATCGCTTTTAGTTCGGCCGCGCTCGGCGGTTCCTTCAGGTATTCGATGACCTTGGGCTTCACGCCCTTTCCTTCCAGCAGCGCCAGCGTCTCGCGGGACTTGGAACAGCGGGGATTGTGGTAGATCACGACGGTCATGGCGCACCTCGACTGGCGAACGGGAAAAAACCAGCATAGCATCGCCGCCGCGGCCCGAAATCGCGTATCATTGATTTATGGACCTGACATCCTTCAAGGCCACCCTGACCGGAACGGAGCCGCCCAAGGCGCTCGGCCGACCGCTGCGCGCGCTTTGGCTGGTGGCCAAGGGCGGCTGGACGGTCAACGACAATTGGACCGAAGCGCACGAGTTGGCCCAAAAAGAAGAGAACGAGACGGGCTCCTGGGTCCACGCCCATCTTCATCGGGTAGAGGGCGATCTGAGCAACGCGGGCTATTGGTACGGCAAGGCGAAGCGCACGCCGTCCAAGAAAAGCCTGCAAGCCGAGTGGGACGAGATCGCGGCCACTCTGCTTTGAGGCGTGGCGCACAAACGAAAGCGGCGGCCCGAAGACCGCCGCTTTTTTGTTCGAACGGGAAAGCCGTCAGTTTTTGTATTCGGGCTCGTCCTCGTCGAGGATCTTCTTCATGGCGTCGAAGAACATCGGAAAATAGGGCGCCGCTTCCTCGTCGAACTGCCGCTTGGTCTTGTGCTGGATCTGCGGATTGGTCTGGCGCAGCTTCTTGCCCGTGGACAAGGCCAACACCTGCACTTGGCAGGCGCGCTCCAGGAAGTACACGTCGCTGAAGGCATCGGCGATCGTCTTGCCCACCACGGTGACGCCGTGGTTGGCCATGAACAGAATCTTGTTCTTGCCCATCACCTTTGCCAGGCGGTGGCCCTCGGCGGGATCGTGGGCCAAGCCCGTATAGTCGTCGTCATAGGCCGTGTCGTTGAGGTAGCGCAGCGAATTCTGCTCGTTGTGCTCCAGCCGGTGGTCCTCCAGCATCGACATGGCCGTGGCATAGGGCATGTGGGTGTGGAAGACCGCGCGGGCGTCCGGGTTGGCTTGATGGATCGGAACGTGGATGCAGAAGGCCGAGCGCTCGACCGGGACGTCGCCCACGATGGTCTTGCCTTCGCCGTCGACCACGATGATATCGGACGCCTTCATGCGCGACCAATGTTTGCCATAGGTGTTGAAGAGGTATCGCTCTTCCTTGCCCGGCAGCGCGTAGCTGAAATGGTTGTCGATGCCTTCCTCGAGCTTGAAGCGCGCGGCCAGGCGGAACGCGGCCGCCATGTCGATGCGCGCTTGCTGGATCTCGTCGAGCTGCGGCTTGGTCATCACGGTCATGGGTCGTCCCTCGATTGAAAGCCCCCGAATAGGGGCGGGATATTATCCCAATCTGGTGCAAATGCGAAACGCGGGCTCATCAGATATCCATGCACGGCCCGCGCGGGGCTAGACCGCCGCTCCGAACGCTTTGACCGCGGGCCCGGACCCGCTATGTCTTTTCCGAACCGCCGGATGCCGCGATGAGCCAGACCAAGCCCCCGACCGAGGACGCCCAGGCCCTTCTGGCCGTCGCCAAGGAGCATCACAAGGCCCGCCGTTTCGCCGAGGCCGAGGCCGCTTACGGACGCCTGATCGCGGCCGACGGCGGGGCGTCCGAGCCGCGTTACCTCCTGGGCATGCTGCTCGTCCAGACCGGCCGCAACGACCAGGCGCTGACGCATCTACGCGAGGTTGTGCGTCTCGCGCCCGATAACCTGCTCGGCTTGCGCGCCTTGGGCCATGCCAGCCTGGCCGCGCGACGCGCGGAGGAGGCCGCCGATGCGTTCGGACGCCTGGCCACGTTGCGCCCGGATTTGGCGGAAGCCCATTTCGGCCAGGGTAACGCGCTGCGCGATTTGGGCCGCATGGCGGACGCTGTCCCGGCCTATCGCCGCGCGGTCGCGGCCGACCCCAAGAGCCCGCACGCGCGCGTCAACCTGGGCATCGTGCTGCAAGGGATTGCGGCCTATGACGAGGCCGTTTCCGTGCTGCGCGAAGCCGCCGAACTGGCGCCGGATTCGTATGCCGCACGCTACAACCTGGGCTACGTGCTGTCGCTCCAGCGCCGCTTCGACGAGGCCGCGGAGGCGTATCGCTCGGCACTCGCGCTCGACCCCGATTCGGCCGGCGCTCACCTCAATCTCGGTTCCGTGCTACAGAGCCAACACAAGGTCGACGAGGCCATCGTCAGCTACCGCCGCGCGATCGCGGCGGCGCCTGATTTGGTCCAGGCCCATATCAACCTGGCCGCCGCCTTGCACGAGAAGCAGGACGCCAAAGGTGCGGTCGAGGCCTTGCGCCATGCCACCGCGCTCGATCCCGCCAACATCCAGGCCCAGGTCAACCTAGCGCAAAGCCTCCAGGCGATTGGCGACTCGATGGGCGCGGAAGAGGCCTATCGGCAGGTGCTGGAGCGGCACCCCGGCCATGTCGGCGCGCTCGGCCACTTCTCCATCGCGCTCCAGCAGATCGGCAAACGCGACGAAGCCAAGCGGCTGCTCGACTATCCCGCGCTTCTCAAGCCGTACCGGCTGACACGGCCCGCGGGTTATGCCGATACAGAAGCCCTCAACACGGCGCTGGATGCCTATGCCCATGCGCACCCGACGCTGATGAAGGACCCACCGGCCAAGGCCACCAAATACGGCAGCCAGACGATGGAGATTCTGAACGCAGCCGACGCGCCGATCGTGGCGCTCCAGCACTTCTTCGAGGAATCGGTGGCCGATTACATGAAGACCGCGTTGGCTTCCGCGAAATACGAATTCGCGCCCAAGCCGCCCGCATCGTGGAAACTGCACGGCTGGGCCGTGATCCTGCGTTCCAGCGGACACCAGAGCCCGCACTTCCATCCGGCGGGCGTGGTCAGCGGCGTGTACTACGTGCGCGTGCCGAAGACCGTGCGGGATGGCGGCGCGGGCGAGGCGGGCCATATCCGCTTCGGCCATCCGCTGCTCGACGTGCCCGGCGCCAAGGCGGCCGAGCCCGCGCTGACGGCCGCGTTCAAGCCGGAGGAGGGGATGCTGATCCTGTTCCCGTCCTATTTCTGGCACCACACCGTGCCGTTCGAAAGCGACGAGGAACGCATCTCCATCGCCTTCGACGCGATCCCCGCGGGCGCGCCTGTGGAGGCGGGCGAGGGGTACTGAACCGCAGTATGCAAGCGCCCAACCCACGAGGCGTTTAGTCGCGAATAGCAGTTACTCTCAGCCAAACAGAAAACCTTCCTCCGCCATCTGGAGCGGACTTAAGCTTCGATCATTATGGGATAGGGGGCCAAGACCATGTCGAAGGAAATCGTGGGAGTTTCCGGCGGTGACGTGCTCTCAATTCGCTCGGTGGCCGATCTCATGCGTTTGAGCGCATACCGGCCACGTACCAAGCCCATTAGGCGGATCGAAGTTCACATATCCGGGATATCTGAGTCTGAGCGTGCGTCATACGAGAAGCAGCTCAATCGCCATTTCTTCGCCTGCGGATGCGCCGAGGCGAGCGTGGCGGCCATCCTGGGGACAGTAGGTGCGATCGTCTGGATCGCCTTGACGGTTGATTCATGGTCCGATTTGTCATGGCACCAGCCCGCGCTGCTGGCGGGAACATTCATCATCGCGACAGGTATTGGAAAATTCACCGGCCGCTTGATCAGTCGTTTCCGTCTTGAGCAAACCAAATCGGCCCTTCGTAAGACATTGGCTCCACCGGACGCTGGTCCCTCCCATGCTCATGATGATCGATGCGGATTCGGCCGTTGGCATCGCCAAACAAGGCAAGGTTGAGGGACCGTCATGGCATTACGGCATTGCACGGAGTGGACGACCCAGGCCGGCCAAGAGTGTGTGCAGTGGGAAGATCAAGGCCAAATGCAGTGCAGCGGCTGGGCGGAACGCTGTTGCGACTGGCCGCCATGCTCGTGGTTCTGCAATATCGTCACGCTCGCCTGTTTCTCCTGGGTGTGGGTTTCAAAGACGGTATGCCTTGCATGGTCGACGGTCGTCTCCTTCGCCTGCATCGCCTATGAAACGTTGGGAGTGCTGCTCGCGCCGCTCGGTGTTCTCCTCGGGTGGATCTTGTCGATCCCCATCGTCGGCCGCTTCTTGCGACTGCTCCTTAACCTTGCTCACAGTATCTTCGGCCGTTGGGCGATGAACCTGCCGGATCTGATCATCGGACTCTTCGGTGTGCGGCCGCTGAAGATTGTCCGCTTGTGCGTGGTCATCCTGCGCGACGAAGACGGTAATCCCGTCGCATCCGAGGCAGACGTACAGGCGGAAATCAACCTCGCACGGCGAATATGGCGGGACGAAGCCAACATTGAAATTTTGCCCGAAGGAATTCACACGGTCGATCGGTCGGCGCCATGGTGGGCGCTCGACGTTTTCTGCGACTTTCCGGCAGTCCTCGAGGACATCGTCGGGCGGGGGTGGTAGTGCGAATCGACCGCGGCGGGGCACTGCCCCACGCGCGCCGCTGGCCGGGTTCCCGGCGTCGGCAAGTCCATTGTTGCCGTTCGCGTTCGCT
>JBFXED010000051.1:0-23312 GCA_050180485.1 Alphaproteobacteria bacterium
GATCGCCGCGGAAGCGAAACTATCCGATGGCCGCGTGGTCCATTCGGCCGGGAAGGTGCTCCTCTCGGTTCCGGTCAAGACCGAATAGCCGTTCTTACCACGGCAACCAGCCGCCACCCGCGAGCCAGGCGAGCGCGCCCGCCATCGAAACCAACGTCATGGGGATGCCGCAACGGGCATGGTCGCGGAACGGCAGACGCGCGCCGACGCTGGCGGCGCGCTCGGCCACGATGATGTTGGCCAGGCTGCCGACCAGAAGCAGGTTCCCCGCCAAGGTGGAGAGAATCGCCAGCGCGTAAAACGCGCCTTCCGTGCCCTGCCACAGCGACAGGAGCATGATCACGGCGGGGACATTACCGATGGTGTTGGAGGCGGCCAAGGTCAGCGGCGCCATCACCATGAGCCGATCGGGCAGCAACCCATATGTGCCAAGCCATGCCATGCCCTGGGCTGGCAGGCCCGTATCGCGAAAGGCGGCATTGACCGCGAACAGACAGGCGAACAGCAGAATCAGCGGCCAGTCCACTTGCCCCAGCACCGCGCGGGTGCGGAACCGGCGGCTGATGAGCAGCAGCGCCGCCACGACGAGGGCGCTCAATTCGTGTGGCAGACGGGTGCCCAGCAACACAACCACGACCAGGGTCGCCGCCGTGGCTTTGCACAATTGAAGACGGTCGAGCGATGGTAGAGGTTCCTGGCGGGCGAACATCGGCCGCGGTTCCAGCGCGCGGCGCCAGACGAACCACGTCACGGCATAAACGACGATGAGGCCGAACAGCGCGGGCGGTCCGCATACGGCGAGGAAACGCCAGAAATCCAACCCGCCGACCTGGCCGATCAGGATGTTCTGCGGATTGCCGATCAAGGTCGCAGCGGAGCCCGCGTTGGTGGCACCGGCCAGCGCGATCAGGAACGGCCGAGGATCCAGGCCGCGCCGGGCGATCCCCTGGCAGAGGAGCGGGGTTACCGCGAAGACGACGACGTCGTTGGCCAGCACCGCCGACAGGAGGCCGGGAATGGCGACGGTGAGGCCCAGCAGAACCGCCGGGCTTCGGTTCGCGCTGGCGATCCGCGCCGCGCACCAATCGTAGAACCCCGCCAAGCCGAACTGCGCGGACACGATCATCAACCCGAACAGGATGGCCAAAGTGGGCAGGTCGACCGCGCCGCGCAGCGTTTCACCCTCAAGAAGACCGAAGGCAAGAAGAGCGACCGCCGCCAACAGCGCGATGCCGGTGCGATCGATCCTGAGGCCGGGAAGACGGCCCAGGGCCATGCCGGCATAGGTCAGCACGAACAGGCCAACGGCCACGGCTTCGGCCGACACAGGGGAAAGGGCGAACATGCCGGGCTCTTATAGCGTGGGGGGCGGCACGGGAAAACGAAGGGTGCCGCGCTCGACGCCATGTTATACCTCACCGCCGTGGAACCCATCGTCAACGTGGCGCTGCCCGTCTTCGCCGTCATCTTGTGCGGCTATCTCGCGGGCCGCTTGGGCATTCTTGGCCAAGCCAGTTCCGAAGCGCTGAATCGCTACGTCTATTATTTCGCGCTGCCGCCGCTGCTGTTCCTGGCCATGGCGCGGGTGCCGCCGGAGAAGATCCTGAACGGCCCGTTCATCGCCGCCTATTGCGGCGGCATGGCCACGGCCGGTGTTCTCGCGTGTTTGGGCGCATACGCTCTGTTTCGCCGGAAGGGGCTCGTGTTGACGTTCCACGGTTTTGCCGCCACTTACTCGAACACGGGCTACATGGGCATCCCGCTGTTCATCGCGGCCTTCGGCGAGGCTGGCGTGTTGCCCGCCATCATCGCGACCGTGATCAACAGCTCCCTGGTGGTCGCTTGCGCCGTGGCCGCGGCAGAGCTGGCGCAAAGCGCGGGGCGGCGCATCGGCCATGTTGCGGCCGACGTCGTGCGGGCGCTCGTGACCAATCCGCTGGTCGTCGCACCCATCGCCGGGATCGTGGTTTCCGTTCTCGGCCTGGCCCTTCCACGTCCCGTGGTGACGTTGGGTGAACTTCTGGGCGCGTCGGCCTCGCCCGGCGCCTTGTTCGCCATCGGTCTGTTCCTGGTCGGCCGTCCGATCGCCAAGGGTGCGGGAGAGTTGGCTTGGCTAACCTTATTCAAATTGCTGATCCATCCGGGCGCGACTTGGCTGCTGATCGCCGTGTTCTTTCCGATGTCGCCCTTCTGGGCGGCTAGCGCCGTGCTCTTGGCCGCGCTGCCGGCGGGCACCTTGGTGTTCGTGATCGCGCAGCGCTATGGCGTTTATGCCGAGCGCATTTCGGCCGCCATCCTGGCTTCGACGGTGCTTTCCGTGATAACGGTTTCGGTGCTTCTTGCCCGCATGCCGGCACCTTAGAAGATGACCCAATCGACGTTCCATGTCGCCGCCAAATTGCTGCTGGGCCGTCCCATCCGCCCCCGCTGGTTCGAACCGCTGCTCGGACGGCATCCCCATCTGGCCTGGATGTCGACCAATCTGGTCGTCGTCGCGTTGTATTTTTCCCTTGGCGTGGCGGTCAGCGAGTTCTTCGCGCGCTATGGACTGTTTCCCGCGCCCATCTGGCTCCCTGCCAGCATCGCTCTTGCCGCGGCCATGCTGGGCGGCGCACGCGTCATGCCGGGCATCTTCATCGGGTCGTTCGTAACGAACCTGGTGCTGTTCGAACCCACGATCCACGTCGTCGCCTTGATCTCGCTGACCAATGCGATCGGGCCGGTGGTGGGCGCTGTCTTGGTGGCCCGTGCGGCGCCCGATGGCGAGCCGTTCCGGCGTCTGTCCGGCCTCTTCGCGTTCCTGGCCGGCGGTGTCCTGCTTCATGGCGCCATCGTGGCAACGGGCGGAGCCTTCGCCATCTGGCTGGGTGACCCCGCGATTCCGCGGGAAGCGCTGGAATCGATCTGGATGCGGTGGTGGCTGTCGGATTCGGGCGGCGCGCTCTATTTCGCGCCAGCCTTGCTGCTGTGGTTGTCGTCGCGGCAGGCCGCGCCCAGCGGAAGAGCCTCTTTCATGGAGGGAGCTATTGTTTCCGGGGCGACGCTGATTGTGACCTTGCTACTATTCTCTTCGGCGGCACGGCGGCTCTATCTCGAATCGGAGGTTCCCTATCTACTCGCCCTGCCGCTGGCATGGCTGACGTTGCGCATGTCGTTGCGCGCGGCTTACACGCTGTTCACGCTGGTGACGATCGTCGCCACCGCGGGTACGGTCAGCGGTGTTGGGCCGTTCGTGACGGCGGGCCTCGAGCGGCCGTTGACCGCGTTGGGCGCGATGTTGGTCTTGTTCAGCGTCAACATCCTGTTGATCGCGGCCTTGGTCAGCGAGCAGCGTGGCGCTCAGGCCGAGAGCAAGGCCAAGTCGAACTTCCTGGCCAACATGAGTCATGAGCTGCGCACGCCGCTGAATGCGCTGCTGGGCTTTTCCGACGTGATCCGACATCAATTGCTGGGCGCCATCGGGCATCCGAAATACCGCGAGTACGCCGAACACATCCACCAAAGCGGGCAACATTTGCGTTCGCTGATCGACGACCTTCTCGACTTGGCTCGAATCGAATCGGGGCGTCTTAACTTGAAGCCGGTTGATCTCGACCTGCCAACCGCGCTTCAGGAGACCGTGGAGGTCATGGCCGGCATGGCCGAACAGCGCGGCGTATCGCTCGCCGTCGCGGACGAGGGGACGGACGATGCATCGGTCCACGCGGACCCTCGCGCGTTGCGCCAAATCCTGCTCAATCTAATGTCCAATGCCATCAAGTTCACGCCGCGCGGCGGCACGGTGACCTTGACGGCCACTCTCGATGGGCGACGGGCGCTGGTGTCCGTTTCCGACACGGGCGTCGGGATGAGCGAGAAGGAGATCGCGATCGCGTTGGAGCCGTTCGGACGGTCGGACAACCCGTATATCCAGCGCCAAGAAGGCACTGGCCTGGGCCTGCCGATCGTCAAGGCACTGGTCGAGAATCAAGGCGGCACGCTGTCCATCCAAAGCGAGCGCGACGTCGGAACCGTGGTGACGATCGGCTTGCCGCTGGCCCCATCCACGCGCGTGAGCGCGTGACGGTCAAGCAGGGTTCTTTCTGAGAATGATCTGGATTTGCGCCATCGCACGGCCGAATGTCTGGTCGATCGGCCGGCCCATGCGGTTTTCGATGCGGTCGAACAACGTGAGCGCGGTTTCGTTCCGCACGCCCAGGCGCCATAGGATTCTGTATCGCAGGGAAGCCAGCCGCAACAGCGCGCGCCCGACCACGCCCGGCCGCCGGCCCGTCAGAGCGTGGTCGTAACCATCGCTTTGAACGCGCGCGTCGATAATCGTGCAGTTCGGCAGGCCTTCCGCGAGTTGGCGCAGATCGTAGGATACCGGCGACCACGACGTGGCCCGGTCGAGCCGAAACGTGGCCTTGTGGTCGCTGTTGAACAGCGACGGCCAATTGCCCTGTTCGTATAAATCCTCGTCAGGGACGACCGTGATCATAAAGCCGCCGGGCTTCACCAAAGCCCACCAGTCGCGGAACGCCTTCGGCACGTCGCGCATATGTTCCAGCGCGTGAGAGCTGTGGACGCAGTCGAACGATGCCGGTGCCAGATAGTCCAGGATGTTGTTGGCGTCGCCCTGCGGTTTGTCGAAGGGAACGGCCTGCGGCGTAACGGGGGCGCCGCCGCAGCCGATGTCAAGCACACGACCGGAAAAATAGCGCGCGGCGAAGTCCGGCCCCCGCGCACGGTTCGTCTTGGCCGCTTCATCCATGCCGCGAGCTTAAAGGACCGGCCAATTCCGGGCTAGGCGTGCGGCGCCAGGGCGTCGATTTCCGTCATGTCCTCGCGGGTGGGGATCCATTCGGCGGCCTTGACGTTCATTTCGACCTGTTCCGGCTTCGTGGCCCCGGCAATGATACTAGAGACGGTCGGGCGTGCCGCCAGCCAACCGAAGGCAAGTTCCAAGAGTGTATGTCCCCGCGCCGCGGCGAATTTGGAAAGCCTTTCGACGGCATCCCAGTTCATGTCGGTCGAATAGCGCTTGGCCAAGTGAGGCCAATGGGCGAAGCGCGTGTCGCTGCCCGCCGCCGCGCCCCGCGCATACTTCCCGGTTAGAAGTCCGCTGGCCAGGGGGAAGTAAGGCAACAGCCCCAGGCCGTAAGCCTGCATAGCGGGCACCAATTCACGCTCGATTCCGCGGGCCAACAGGCTGTATTCGTCCTGACAGCTGATGAATGAATCGAGACAGGCTTCCCGGCATACCCATTTCGCGTGCGCGACTTGCCATGCCGGCAGGTTGGAGCAGCCGAGATAGCGCACCTTGCCCTGGCGGACGAGGTCGTCCATGGCGCGTACGGTCTCTTCCAACGGTGTCAACGGATCGGGGCGGTGGATCTGGTAAAGGTCGATCCAATCCGTTCTAAGCCGCTTCAGGCTGGCCTCGACGGCGGTCATGATATAGCGGCGCGAAGCGCCCTTGAGAGTCTCCGTCTCGTCCATTGGGTAACCGAATTTGGTCGCCAGGACGATGTCCTTGCGTCGGTCGCCCAGGATTTGGCCCAGGCAGGATTCGGAGCCACCGCGGTTTCCGTACATGTCAGCGGTGTCGAGCAGCGTGATGCCGAGATCGAGCGCCTTGTGAACGACCTTGCGCGCCGCTTCCACGTCGATCCGTCCGCCGAAGTTATTGCAGCCCAGGCCAACCAAGGATACGCGAAGACCGCTGTTGCCGAGATTGCGCGATTTCATGGCGTTGGATCTCCCGTGGAGATGCATGGCGGATGACAGCATAACTGGACCGCCCGGTGCGAGCAGGTCAAGATTGTCGGCCGATAATCAAGGAGAGGGGAGACATGTTCGCGCGCATAAACCGCTTCGAGGTGGCCGACGGAAAATCCGAAGAACTGCAGGCCGCCTATAAGAAGACGATCGATATCGTGAAGCAAGAAAAGGGCTTCCAGGAAGCGATCTTGATGATCGAACCCGAGACGGGCCAGGCCGTGTCCGTCACGCTCTGGAACACGAAGGAGGATATGGAACGGACCGGGCGGCCCGGCGCGGGCACTTTACTGGAGAAAATCCTTCCCATTGTCCGCCCTTTTCAGAAGGCACCGCCGGTGCATAAGCATTACGACGTGAAGCTCAGGGTGAAGTGAGGCCGGCTACGTTTTCGCGATCGCAAGGAGGCATACGATGTTTATTCGCACGATCAAGGAGCTGGAGTCGCTGGGACGGGTTAAATCGCTGGTGAGCGGCACCACGAAATCCGCGCGATTCCTGGTCGCCGCCGATGGGATGGGATTCTCATACAACGAGAATCGGATCGGCGACGGTTCGGACGTCAATCTTTGGTATAAGCATCATTGGGAAGCCAATTACATCGTCTCGGGACACGGCGAAGTGACCGATCTGACGAGCGGCCAGAAATGGACTCTTGAAGCCGGCGTTCTGTACGTGGTCGGCCCCAATGACCGCCATCGCTTCCATGTGACGGGAAAGGAGCACCACATCAGCGTGTTTTGTCCGCCTCTGCGCGGCGACGAGAAGCATGACAAGGACGGCGCCTACGAAGCCAGCGGCGCGCTGCCAAAGAAAACCGACCGGCGGATGTTCGTGAAGCGTGCCGACGAGATGCGCGCCGCGGGTAAGGAGATGATCGCGGCCAACGGCCAGGCGCGCACCATCCGGATGCTGACCCAGGCGGATGACCTGGGTTTCGGACTATCGGACGTTCATCTGAAGGCAGGCGCGGATGCCACCCTTTGGTACAAGCACCATTGGGAGGCCAACCACATTCTTTCCGGCACGGGCGAGGTCACCGAGCTTTCAAGCGGGAAATCTTGGAAGCTCGAGCCGGGCATGGCCTACAATGTCGGTCCCAAGGACCGGCACAGGCTGCGCGCCCATACCGACCTGCACCTTATCAGCATCTTCTGTCCGCCCTTGCGAGGGGACGAGCAGCACGATGCCGATGGCGCGTTGGGACCGAGCGGTCCGGTACCACCGGGCCCGGCGGGCGGCTGAGGTTCCGGCGGTGTCCGGAGGCTGCCGGACACCGTCGATTCCACCGGAATAAACTTCATTTTCGGGCGTCTTCCTAAGGAAGGCGTATGCACGCATGCGCGTTTGAATGTCCAAGGAGGTCGCGCATGTTTTCCCGCTTGTCCGAGCGCGTCGCGATGGCACGGCTTTCTCCGCTCGCCCGTGGCGTGCGCCAGGCTAATTTGACCTATCTTTCTCCGGCGAAGCTGGCGGCTCTCGAGGAAGCAATCGACGATGTCGAGCGGGACAATGTACCCGGCGATTTCCTGGAGTTCGGCGTGGCGCTTGGCGGCTCGGCCATCTTGATCGCGGCGCGCCTCGATGGCGTACGTTCGTTCCATGGGTACGACGTGTTTGGCATGATTCCGCCGCCCGGCGAGCGCGACGATGCGCGCTCGCACGAACGCTACGCGGAGATCAGGGAAGGGCGGTCGCGAGGGATCGGTGGCGAAACCTATTACGGCTATGTCGAGGACCTTTATGGCCGGGTGTGCGATTCGTTTCGCGCCTACGGGCTTCAGCCCGGCCAGGGCCGGATCACGCTCCATCGCGGGCTCTTCGAGGAGACCCTGGATCCCGGAGATCGCGCGCCCGTGGCGCTGGTGCACATCGACTGCGACTGGCACCAGCCCGTGGCCTTCTGCCTGGCCGCCATCCGTCATCGCCTGTCACCCGGCGCGCGCGTGGTACTGGACGATTACAACGACTATGGCGGCTGCCGCCGGGCAGTGGACACGTTCCTCGGGGCCCATCCGGATATCCGGCTGATGCGCAGCAGCCCCAACGCGGTGCTGATGGTCGAAGATCGCCCGCGCCCCTGAAGCGCCGGCACGCGAGCTCCGAGCCGCCAACGGCGGCCACCGACTGGTCACATGGCAGTTCCGGCCTCGCGCGGATAATTCCAACCTCGCCTCGCGTTCTTCAAGGCGGGGTGGAAATGGGGCGGCATGGACGGCGAACCGAGACGGACCGCACGGAAGCTGGTCTTCTTCGCCCAGGATGTTTCCGACACCAGCACCGTGAAGCGCGCCGAGGCCTTCGTCGCGGAGGGCTTCGACCTCGTCCTCTTCAGCTTTCTGCGCGGGCGCTACCATCGGGATTTCGCGCCGCCTTGGCCAGTCGTGCCATTGGGCCGGACGGCTGATGGGCGCTATCTGCGGCGTGCGGTTGCGCTCTTGCGTGGGGCCGGCACAGTGGCCCGGAAGGGGCATTACCTGCGCGGCGCGGACGTGCTCTATGCCCGCAACATCGACCAGTTGGTCTTGGCGCTTTTCTCCCGCGTACTGTTTCGCAACGCCGCACCCGTAATCTACGAAGTGCTCGACGTCCAGCCTGCTTTCGTGCGACCCGGCGTTCTATATACGCTTCTGCGCGCGGTGGAACGACTTTGCTTGCGTCGCATCGCGTTGCTCGTCGTATCGTCGCCAGCCTTTGTCGAGCACTATTTCCGGACACGCCAACGGTACGTAGGTCCATGGCGCTTGCTGGAGAACAAATTGCCGCCCTCGGTGTTGGCCTTGCCTCGAGTCCCCTGCACCGGCCGCCCGAGGAACGGCCACGTCTGGACCGTTGGATACTTCGGCCTCATTCGCGGCGATGCGACCTTCCAGATGATGGAGCGGGTCGCGGCACGGTTGCAGGGCCGGGTGCAATTCCATATCCGAGGCGTCTTCACCACGGTGGACCGGATGCGCTTCGACGCCATGTTGTCGCGAAACGCGAACATCGCCTATCTCGGCGAATATGTCAGCCCGCGGGACCTTCCTTCGATCTACGGCGGCGTGGATTTCGCCTGGGCTATCGATCTGGAAAACCAGGCACATAACTCGCGCTGGCTTCTGCCATGCCGCTTTTATGAAGCCGGGTTCTTCGGCGTTCCGTGCTTGGGTGTGCGCGGCTTCGAAAGCGGAAACCAGATCGAGAGATTGGGGACCGGTTGGGTCTTGTCCGAGCCGCTGGAGGAATCATTGGTGCAATTCTTCCAAACGCTGGCGCCGGAAGAGTATGCGGTCAAGCGCGCTCGGCTGGCCGCTCTCCCGTCGAGGCACTTCGTCAGTATGGCGGGTGAATTGCCGCTCGATGCGCTTTTCGGCTGGCCGACTCCTGTGATCAAGAGCGAGCAACCGCGCGGCGAACTGGCGGATGCTGGATGAGGATTCACCTAAGTTTCTGAAACAGCATGGAAAAACAAGTTAAGGAAATCTTTCCGTACCTTCTCGAACGCCACCAACTGGTCACTGTCCGCCGAGGTTAGGATCGCCGTTAATCACATGCTCGGCAGAATACCTGCCGCGACAGAGAACGGGAGGAGCCCGGTGATGGAGACGAAAACGGCGCAGAAGCAGGACGAGAGGGTCGTCGCCGCGCGACGCCGCTTTCTTGCGAATTGCGGCAAGTTCGCCGTCGTTACGCCGCCTGTCGTATCGTTGATGTTGGCCGCATCCGAGCGGAATTACGCGGTCGCGAATTCTTCCCATCATGGCGGAGGCGGTGGGCATGGCGGGTCCCACGGCCGCGGTCACAGTCATGGTCGCGGGCACAGCCATGGCCGCGGGCGCGGTCGGGGAGGCCGTGGCGAAGCCTGGAATCGCGGCGGCGGCCACGACCGTTGGCGCGGCTGACGATCGGTTCGACTCCGAAGATGAACGGCGAGCTTCAAGCTCGCCGTTTTTTTTGCGCTTAGTGCGTGCGGAAGACGCGTCGGGCGATGACTCGCGCTCTACTCTTGCGCAGGAAATGCCAAGCATGAATGGCCTGCAGGCCCAGCAAGGGCATCCGCTCTCCGTAAAGATTGCGCATGCGGTGCCAGGCTAGCGCGCCGCGAAGGTTGCCCAGCGGAGCCAGCGCCAAAGGGACCTGCGGTGCCAGCAAGCCGATCAGACATTGCGCCAAACATATCCGGCTGACCGCATCCGCCCGTGCAGCCAGAGGCCAGGGCGCTTCGAAAAAATACCCTGCGGCCAGCAGGTAGGTTTGCAACGGGCGATGCAGGCGATGGACTCGCAGCCGAGCTTCTATGAACGGCCAGTCGATCGCCGCGCCGAAGCGGCGCATGGCGACCGCCAGGTCATAGAGCTGATGAAGATCCAACACGCCCCGATAGAAATCCCCGAGGAAATGCACTTGCGCGTGCAGGATGTTGTGGAACACGAAATCGGTGGGGCAGGGCGCGCGCCAGGCTATGCCTTCATGTTCGTGGCGTTCGGAACGCGCCCAAACCTCTTCCGCGCTCAATACATGCTTGGGATCGACCAGCTCGACATGGAGGTCGAGCGTGGCGGGATCGTGCGGCCGCCGAAGTTCGGCATGGGCGTGATGGCCGGCGGGAAAGCGCCGGTCGACGCGGTAGCCGAGCGCATGGAGCGCATCGAGGGCATTCGGAAGATCCTGCGGCTTCACCATTAAGTCGATGTCGCGCAGCATCCGCACGCCCGCGCCGCGATGGAGCTTGCCCAACAATGTCCCGCAACCCTTGAGTAGCATGGCTTCGACGCCGCGCTTTTCCATGTTGTCGAGCATTTCCAGCGCTTGGCGGCGCAGGGCCGCGTTGCGCCGCGCGTTCTCGCGGTAAAGGTAGCCAAGATAGCGCCGCACTTCGACGGGTAGTTCGGCCAGTGCATCGCCGTTCAGAAGAGAGGCATAGACGGCCGGGCCGAGCAGGTGGGCGTTGGCCACACGCAAGGGCTCGGTCCAATCACGCACCGAACGCCGACGGCGTGCGGCTTTGACCCCGCCAGTGCCGGGTTTCAGCGCACCCGACAAGATGGCCAAGCCGCGCGCCGTACCGATCATGCGCAAAGCAGCTGGAGCAGCGAGACAGCCTCGTCGAGGTCGCCATAGCGCAAATCGTGGCATTCGATACCCGCGATCCACCCCACCAACCGCTCGACCTTGGCGGCATCAAGCTGCTCGCCCAACGGACAACAACCTTCCATCAGGCGGCGTAACGCCTCCGTACGCGTGATTTCCTGCATGCGCAGCGGAGCACCTTCGATGTAATGCGGAAAGACGATCCAACCCACGGGAAGGTGTCGTGCAGGGTCTCGGAGCAGCGACAGGCGCGGCGGCAACAGATAGCGCACGCGAATGCCATCGATGCGCGTGTGGACCGGCAGGTCCATGATCTGTGGCGCCCGGCCCGCGAGGGCGGACCAGGCGCCCGTCTTGAGGCAGGCGCCGAACGGCATGGTCCGCATGGCGGGCGCGGCGCCATCCGAGAGGATCATCGTGTCATCGCTCATCAACGCGAAGCCGGTCATGGCCAGGGCGGCGGCCAGGGTGCTCTTGCCGCGCCCAGAAGCGCCGGGAAGGAGAAGGCACCGGTCACCGCGTGCGAGCCCCGCCGCATGGAAGGCGGCCAAGTCACGGCTTTCCTTCAGGATCAGGCCGACCAAAAGGGCCTTCAGCGTCGGAACGACTTCCTCGGGCCCGCGGCAATATTCCACGGCCGCCCCGTCTATCCTGATCTCGCAGTGGTGGCCGCCAGTGGGCGCGATTTCGACCAGCACGTCACCCGCGTCGGACGATGTCGCGGACAATGCGGCGAGCGTTGGCTCCACGATGCGGGCGTAAGGTGGCGGGCAGCGAAGAGCGATCGACAAATCCAGCAAACGATAATGCCGAACATCCGGCGCGCGCACCGTTGCGCGCTTTGGCCTATGCGCCGCATTGCCGTTGAGGACGTCCCCGGCATCGCCTGTCGATCCGGCCGGCCCCACCAGCTTCAAAGCATGCCATTGGCGCAGCGCTTGGCCGATGGCGGCTCGCGCTGCGGCGGGTGCCATGTCGAACCGCTCGGCCATCATGTCCGCGATCGTGGACGGTGCCATGCCTTCTTCCAGACAGCACCAAATGAACGTTGCGGTGGTGTTTGAGGAGTAGAGGCACTGACGCGCGGAATCGAATAGGACAGCCTCGGTATCCAGGAAATGGAGGCTGATATGCTCGGCCTGCCGGATTTCGCCGCCCATGTCAGGCGTTCAGCACACGAGGACGGTAGGCATTGTCGCCGTTCGAGAGCGGCTTCGGCATACTGTGCTGACGCGCGATCTCGCGCGCGGCTTCGCCCATATCGGCCCGTTCCACGGCAAACGCCATGGTGGCCTCTAGGAAGCCGACCTTGTCGCCGCAGTCGAAACGCCGCCCTTCGAACCGATAGCCGTGAAACGGTTCCTCGCCGATGGTCAAAGCCAATGCGTCGGTGAGTTGGATCTCTCCGCCCGTGCCTTGCTTTAGACGGCATAGATGCGAAAACACGCTGGGTTGCAGGATGTATCGCCCGATGATCGAAAGGGTGGAAGGCGCCTCGGCCGGGGATGGCTTTTCCACCACAGTGCGCGCCTCGATCAGACGGCCCTGGGTGCGCGTTACGTCCAGTACGCCGTAGCGGTCGACTTGCGAGCGCGGCACGTCCATCACCGCGACTAGATTACCGCCCGTGCGCGCGTGCGCCGTCATCATCTGACCCAGGCACGGTTCCTCAGCCTGCACCAAGTCGTCGGCCAGCAGCACCGCGAAAGGCTCGTCGCCGACCAGGGTGCGCGCGCACCAGACGGCATGGCCCAAACCCAGCGGCGCGGGCTGGCGGACATAGGCGACCTTGCCGGCGGAGGGCAGCCAATGCCGAATGGCCTCCAGTTCCTTGGTCTTGCCACGCGCGGCCAGGAACTTCTCTAGCTCGTTGGCCTGATCGAAATGATCTTCGATCGCGGACTTGCCGCGCCCGGTGACGAAGATGAATTCCTCTATACCGGCAGCCTGCGCCTCCTCGACCGCATACTGGATCAGGGGCTTGTCGATGATCGGCAGCATTTCCTTGGGCATGGCCTTTGTCGCCGGCAGGAAGCGAGTGCCGAGCCCGCCCACTGGAAAGACCGCTTTTCTCACGCGCTGCGCCATGGCATCCCTCTGAAGCTTACGAGCGCAACGATGAACCCGCTGTATGTCCGTCGCAGGCGGTGACGCTCTGACCCACCACAGACGATGGGTGCGCGGGCTTATTCCGCCCGGTACCGCGACTATGCTGTGGCGGTGTCAAGGTCACAGCCCGACCTGGAATAGCCTGCTTTATCCGCGGTCTATCGATGAAAAGCGGAAACGAGGTTGGGATGGGGACTATTAGCGAAAGAGACCTCCACGCCTATGTGGACGGCCTGCTGGATGAAGGGCGGTGCGCCGCGGTCGAGGCGTATCTGGTCGAAAGGCCCGCGGAGGCGGCCCGGGTCGCGGACTATAGGCGTCAGAACCGCCTTCTACGTAGGCTCGGCCGCAACGCCGCTCAGAAGCCGTACGTGAAACGCAAGGTCACCACGTCGCGGTTATAACTCGCGCCCTGCGTATTGCTGGAGCGGTCGTCCCGCTGGTAGGCGGCCGAGACAGCCGCGCCCTGAAACAGAAGATAGCGCGCGGAAAATGCGCCAAGAATCGTGTTATCGACGCGGCTGATCCCCTCGAATGTCGTGTTCGTGTAACCAAACCGAGCGGTCAGGATAAGGTTGCGCAGCAACTCATGATCGAGCGAGACGAAGCCTCCCGTGTCGACTTCCGCGGACGCGTCGTCCAGCGTCGTCGGGGTCACCGTCCGCTGGAAGTTCGCCTTCAATGTCGAGAGCCGCGTGATATTCCAAGTGGCCAGCAGCGTGCCCGCGGCGTCGGAAACCGTTTTCAGCCGCGAATCATCATACGCGGAGTTGAGATAGCCCACGCTGGCTTCGAGCTTCAGCAGATCGGTCATGTCGATGGCCACGCCGGTATCGATGCGGTAGCCGCGCGCATCGCGATCGAACCCGTTATCGTCCGGCGTATGGTCGTAGATATCCCGGCTGTAAGAGCCGCGCGTGAAGACGGCCGTCGTGGGCAAGAAGTTGTAGGAAACGCGAAGCGCGCCTTCGGCCTCGTATCTGTCGCGATCGCTGCTATCGAGCGTTCCGCCGCCGAAAAGTGGAACGTCGTTGAAGGTCAGATGGTCGCCGCGCGCCTCGACCTGCGCACCCAGCCGGTTGAAGCGCTGGGCGTATTTCGCGTTCAAGCCGGCGCGCTCGTATGTCGTCGGCTTGGTGCCGCCCACATCGTCCGGCGAACTGCGGTCTTCGTGAAGATGGGCGTACGACGCGGAGCCCGTCAGGGCTTGATCCTTGGAAACGTCCAGCCGCCCGCCGGTTTCGGCGGTGTAGTCCTCGTAATTTTCCGTCGTGAAGCTCTTATACAGTCCGAAATCGCCGGTCGCTCGCGCGTGAAGCTCATGCCGCCCCCAATTCGATTGGAGGAGCAGGCGCGGCGACACGACGGTGATGTAGTCGTTCTTCAGGTTCGATTCAGTGGCGTAGATATTGTCGTTGTAGGATTCGCCAACGCCAAGCGAGGGCAAGAAGAAAAAGCTGCCAAGGCGAATGCCGACCGGGTCGTATTCCGGACGATGCCGCGTCGCGACCGCTTGCTCGTCGACCGAGGCGTCAGCCCAGGGAACGGGGTCCAGCGACGGCGTGTAATGCGGGATGGGTGGGCGGCCTTCCTGTGCTTCGCTCGTCTGTACACTACAGAAAAGCGCCGCGACCACGAGCGCGGGCAAGGACGCCCGTCGCGGAAATTTCCAGCCGGTCACCTCAAGGGCGACGCGGGCCGCGACGGAGGACCGATAGCGCACAAATCCCCCTATGATGAACAGCCGTCAAGTTCCGCTAAAACGAATGCTAGATCAAGCAACGGCGAGCTCGCCCACGTTTTTTACTCGGCGCGGAGAAGGCTTTTTCGCATTCTGCGCGTCTTTTCGGCCATATCCGGCCATAAGGTACCGGAGCGTTTCGCGCGCACGGAACAGACGGGACATCACCGTGCCGATAGGAATGGAAAGCCGATGACTGACTTCTTCATAGCTGAGGCCGTCGATGGCGATCAGAAGGACGATTTTCCGTTGCTCCACCGGGAGCGCGGCGAGGGAGCGCGACATGTCCCGCAGTTCCAATCGGACATCCTGATTTCCGTGAGCGTGGAAGAGATGTTCGACCTGCTCCAATGGCGCGGCGGGCAGCCGCTTGCGCTGGTCGGCCCTATAGTCGACATGGGCATGATGGAGGACGGTGAAGAGGTAGGCACGCACGTTTCGAATCTGCGGCCAAAGGTGCGATGCGGACAGCGCGCGCAACATGCATTCCTGAACCAGATCGTCCGATTCTCCCGGATCTCCGACGAGGGAGCGGGCATAGCGGCGAAGGCCGGTCATATGATCTTCGAACGAGGACCGCAGATCGTGCATGTGTCGTCTCCAATATTCCGCACGATGCTCCGCCCCGGTCCCTGACGACATCGCGCTCGACCCAGGCGGTTGGCACCGCCGGGAGGAGGTAATAAAACGCCGCGTCGCGCGCGCGTTGGTGTGACAAGCGGACGATACGCAATGACAAAAAAGAGACATCGGCTAACGGTCTAGCAGGTACCTTCAGTCACCCTCGACCGCAGGCGCGATATTTTCACTTTCCATTGTCTGCCAGCGATTTCTCGCCACGGCTTGGTCACTGGCCGATTTAGCGGCGCGCGGGTTGGATAGCCGCGGGGTGCTGGAGGCTGAGCGATGGTTTTCGAGAGCGTTACGGGATCGACGGCGCCCCGGTCCTTGGCTTTATCTTCGCGTGCGATTACGCGCGCGGATGCATCCTCGCATCTCGCGATCACCAGCGTCTTCGGTCCGCCGCTTGCGCCGTCCACGTGGTCGGGCGCGCCCGCTAATATCGCCGCGGCGCTTCGCCGGTTGGGCTATCGGGTCAGCGGCATCCAGCCCCGCTTCGACGCGCTCGCCAAGTCGCTATTGGCCGGCCGCCATTTTCTAGCGGGCCACGCCGGCTTTCCTCGCGGGGAAACCGTCCGGCGCGGCGCCGCGGCGCGACGCCATTGCGCGCGAATGGTTGAGCGCGAGCGCGAGTGGATTGGCGCGGACCATGTCCTCCACACCGGCACGTTCGATCTTCCCGTCGCGAACCCTGAGCGCGGCGTTCATCACTATCTGTTCTGCGACCACACTTGGGACCTGGCGCGGCGCCATCATGCCCAGGCCGGTGAATTCGACGGTCGCCAGACGAAGGAATTCGAAGCGTTGGAGCGGGAATCTTATGCTCAAATGCGGCACATTTTCACCTTCGGCCGATACGTTCGCGACAACCTGATCCAGCATTATGGTCTCGATCCCGCGCGCGTGACCGTGGTCGGCTCCGGCATGGGGCGCATCCGGCATTACGAGGGCGTCAAGGATTACGTGAACGGCCCATTGTTGTTCGTCGCGAAGCACCTGTTCATCGAGAAGGGTGGGCGCTTGGTGCTCGATGCGTTCCGCATTGTCCGAAAGCGGCGCCCGTCCGCGCGACTCGTCATCGTGGGTAGCGAAACGCATCGCGCTTTGGCGGGCGATCGGGATGGCGTGGAATTCCATGCCCATCTGCCGTGGGACGAACTGGAACGCCTCTATCAGCAAGCCGCGCTGCTTGTGCAACCCATGCTCAACGACCCTTGGGGGCAGGTGTATTTGGAAGCGCTTCTGTCTCGCGCACCGGTGGTTGGGCTTCGGCGAAATGGCCTGCCCGAGATTCTGGTCGGTGGCCGTCATGGTTTTTTGGTCGACGTCGCCAGCCCCGAGGCGGTGGCCGATGCCATCGTCGAAGCGCTTTCGAACCCAGACCGGTTGTCGGAGATGGGATGGGCCGGTCAGCGCCATGTCCTGACCCATTACTCGTGGGACAGAACAGCCGCGCGGATGCATGAAGCCATGGTCGCGGCCTAGTTCCGCGTCCGAACGTCAACGCAGAAAGAGAGACATAACGCATGGCGGATAAAGTCGCTTTGATCACGGGCGTCACGGGGCAGGATGGCGCTTATTTGGCAGAGCTTCTCCTGGACAAGGGCTATGTCGTTCACGGCGTGAAACGGCGGGCGTCGTCCATGAACACCGGACGCGTCGATCACCTCTATCGCGACCGGCATGAAAGCGATGTGCGGTTCCGTTTGCACTATGGCGACATGACGGATGCGACGAACCTGATCCGCCTGGTCCAGGAATCCCAGCCCACGGAGATCTACAATCTGGCCGCGCAAAGTCACGTGCAAGTCAGCTTCGAGACGCCGGAATACACCGCCAACGTCGACGCGTTGGGCACCCTGCGTCTGCTCGAGGCGATCCGCATCCTGAAGATGGAAGAAAGAGCTCGCTTCTACCAAGCCTCGACGTCCGAGCTGTTCGGCCTGGTCCAGGAGACGCCACAGCGGGAAACCACGCCATTTCGTCCCCGCAGCCCCTACGCCGCCGCGAAGCTCTATGCCTATTGGGTCACGGTGAACTACCGCGAGGCATACGGCATGCACGCCTCCAATGGCGTGCTGTTCAATCACGAGAGTCCGATTCGCGGCGAGACCTTTGTCACCCGCAAGATCACACGGGCCGTGGCGGCCATCGAATTGGGTTTTCAAAAGCGTCTTTATCTCGGCAACATCGACGCCAAACGCGACTGGGGCCATGCGCGCGACTACGTCGAGGGCATGTGGCGCATTCTTCAGCAAGATGTGCCGGACGACTATGTCTTGGCCACCGGCGAGACGCACACCGTGCGCGAATTCGTCGAACGCGCTTTCGGTTGCATCGGCCGCCGTATCGAGTGGTCCGGCAAGGGCGCCGATGAGAAAGGGCGCTGTGCCCGCTCCGGCAACGTTCTGGTTGCGGTCGATCCCATCTATTTCCGGCCCACCGAAGTGGATCTTTTGCTCGGCGACCCTGCCAAGGCGCGCAACAAGCTGGGGTGGGAGCACAAGACCAGTTTCGAGCATCTGGTGGCGGAGATGGTCGAAGCCGATCTGATCAATCTGCAGCGGGAGCGTCTGGCCAATGCCTGAGACCTTGTATGCCCTGCGCGGCAAGCGCGTATGGGTCGCGGGCCACCATGGCATGGTCGGCTCGGCCATCGTGCGCCGTTTGGCCACGGAGGATTGCCATATCTTGGCCGTCGCGCGCGAGCGCGTCGATCTGCGGCGGCAAGAGCAGGTCGAGAATTGGATGGAGGAGGCGCGACCTCAGGCCGTCTTCCTCGCGGCCGCCAAGGTAGGCGGCATCCTGGCCAACGACAGCCGCCCGGCTGAGTTCATTTACGACAATCTTGCCATCGAGGCGAACATCATCGAGGCCGCGCGGCGTTTCGGTGTCGAAAAACTGTTGTTCCTCGGTTCCTCCTGCATCTATCCGCGCCTGGCGCCCCAACCGATGCGCGAGGAAGCGCTTTTGACCGGGCCGCTGGAGCCCACCAACCAATGGTACGCCATCGCCAAGATCGCCGGCATCAAGCTGTGTCAGGCCTATCGCCGCCAATATGGCTGCGATTTCATTTCCGCCATGCCCACCAATCTTTACGGTCCGGGTGATAATTTCGACCTGACATCGAGCCACGTCCTGCCGGCGCTGATGGCCAAGGCTCATGCGTCGAAGGGGCTGCGAACGCCCGTTTTGGAAGTGTGGGGCTCCGGCCGCCCGCGACGCGAGTTCCTGCACGTCGACGATCTTGCCGATGCGGCCGTGCATCTCATGCGCCACTACGACAGCGAAGATGCGGTCAATGTCGGGACGGGGACGGATATCACCATCGCCGAACTGGCCGAGCTGATCTGCGAGACGGTCGGATTCCGAGGCCGCATCCGTTTCGACGACAGCAAGCCGGACGGCACGCCGCGAAAGCTTTTGGATGTCGGCCGACTCGAGGCATTGGGCTGGCGCGCCAGCATCGATCTGCGCATGGGACTGGCCGCGACGTATCGTTGGTTCGCCGAAAGCGAAGGCAGTTGGAGAGAACGTGAGGCCGCCGGAGATTGATCGCCGCGCGATCCTCGAGACGGAGCATCTGCTTGCCGACTTGAAGGTCCGGTCGGTACGCGGTGGCGCCGTGACCGTGGCTGCCCAGATCGTGAAAATGGTGGCGCAGTTTGCCGCGATCGTGGTGCTGGCGCGGCTCCTGGAGCCATCGGCCTTCGGTTTGGTCGCCATGACGGCGGCGGCCGTGGCCTTCCTGGAACTGTTCAAGGATTTGGGCCTATCCGCCGCGACCGTGCAGCGGCCGGTGCTGACCCATGCGCAGGTCAGCACCATGTTCTGGCTGAATGTCGGCCTGGGTTTTTTGGCGGCCGCCCTGACTGCGGCACTGGCACCCCTCTTGGCCTGGTTCTATGGCGAAAGCGCCCTGATCGACATCACGCTGTGCCTGGCGGTCGGTTTTATCGTCAGCGGCCTTTCCACCCAACACATGGCGCTGCTGCGGCGGCAGATGCGCTTTGGCGCGCTCGCATCTCTGCAAGTTGGCGCGGAGCTGGTCGGCATGGCGGCTGCTGTCGCCGCGGCGCTGGCGGGAATGGGCTATTGGGCGCTCGTGGTGCAGCGCCTGGCGTGGGTCGTCGTCTTGACCGCCGGCGCCTGGTGCGTTTGTGCTTGGCGGCCCGGCCGCGCCGGCCCCTTGCGTGACGTGCGCGAGCTTCTCCATTTCGGTGGCAACGTGGCGGCGTCGAACCTGGTCGGTTTGCTGGCCCGTTCGGCCGATCAGATTCTGATCGGCTGGTTCTGGGGCGCTGCCGCGCTGGGTCTGTACGAGCGCGCGTCCAAGCTGGTGCTCATGCCGCTGAACAATTTGAACGCGCCACTCCATGCCGTGGCGATGCCGGCCCTGAGCCGCGCGGCGGAGGAGCCCGCGCGGCACCGCCGTGCCTATTTGGGAATGATCGAAAAGCTGGCCATGGTGACCATGCCGGTCGGCGCACTTCTGGTCACTGTGCCCGACTGGATTGTCTCGCTCGCCTTGGGGCCGCAATGGATGGCGGTCGTGCCCGTACTGGCATGGCTTGGAGTGACCGCCATTTATCAACCCGTCACGTATACGCTGAGTTGGCTCCTCATGTCGCAAAATCGCACGGGCGAGATGAGCGTGTTCAGTCTCTTCAACGCGCTCGTTCTCGTGACCTCGATCGCAGTTGCCTTGCCGTACGGGATGGAAGCGGTCGCCGCGGCCTATGCGCTGAGCGGCCTGTGTCTGCGCGTACCTGCACTGCTTTGGATGGTGGGGCGGCACGGCGAGATCCGCGCGGGTGAGATCATCCGCGCTTTGCTACCGTCGTCTTTGGCCGCGCTTTTGTCGCTCGGCGGGGTCTATGCCCTGCGGCGGTTCATGACCCTGGACAATATCGGACCGGTCGCCGGTCTGGCGGCGGCGGCCGGGCTGACGATGTGCCTGGCATTAGCCTGTTATCTGGGCCTGCCGAAGGGGCGGGACGCGTTACGTGACCTCGTGCGCCTGTCAGCCGTCATGTTCCAGCGGAAGGTTCGCGCTTGAAGATCCTGATCACCAACGCCGTCTCGCTCAACACCGGTGATGCCGCGATCCTGCGCGGGGCGATCGGTGTTCTGCGCAACACGTTCGGCAACGATATGGATGTCGCGATCTACGACGCCAAGGCCAATGCCGCGAAGCGGCATTATCCGGAGTTCAACTATCGCCCCGCCTTGTACGAGCAAGTCCGCTCGGCCGCCAAGGGCCGTTGGCGCGGTAAACTGGCGACGGTCTTCATCCTGTTCCTTTCGTTGATTTGGCAAAAGCCCTTGGGGCGGAGGCTGGCGCACCGCCTGCCGACGCACCTGCGCGACAGCTTGGATGAATATGCGCGCGCCGATCTGGTGGTGGCGACCGGCGGCACTTATCTCGTACCCGCCTATCGGCTTTTCCCGAAAATCTTCGACTTCATGGTCACGCTCTTGCTTAGACGGCCTCTGGTTCTCTTTACCCAAAGCCTGGGGCCGTTTCCGCTCGGACGTGACCGGCTTTTGCTGCGATGGGTCTTGCGGCGCGCGCGGCTTATCCTCGTGCGTGACGACACTTCTCGTCGCCATCTCGACGATCTGGGCGTGGCCGCCGATCGCGTGGCCCAGGCCGCCGATGCGGCGTTCGCCATGGCCCGGCTCGATATGCCGCCGCGGCGCTTTCCGCCCGCCGGGCGTGCGCTACGGGTGGCTATATCCGTGCGCGACTGGCCCCATTTCCGGCGCGAACCGCCCGCCGTGGGCATGCAGCGCTATCTGGCCGCCGTCGCCAAGCTCACGCGCGTCTTGGTCGAGGACCATGGTGTCCGGGTGACGTTTTTGTCCACCTGCCAGGGAGTCCCGGAATACTGGACCGATGATTCGCGCGTGGCCGACCGAATCGTTTCCCTTTTGCCCGGCGCCGTACGGACTCATGTCACGGTCGACCGCGAGTTCCACCGGCCGGAGCGATTGATCGGCCTGTTCGCCGAGCACGACATGGTGGTGGCGACGCGCATGCATGCGGGCATCCTGGCGCTGTGCGCGGGCGTGCCGGTGCTGCCAATCGCGTACGAGTTTAAGACTGTCGAGTTGTTCCAAAGCCTCGGGCTTGGCGAGATCACCCAGGATATCGAGGCGGTCACGCCGGAAAGCCTGGAACAGGCATTCCGGCATCTGTTGGTCGCGGGCCCGGCACTGTCCGCCCAAATCCGCTCCCGGGTCGGAGATTTGAAGGACTCGGCCTTGCGGGCAGGCCCCGCGATCCGCGATGCCTTGGCAGTTGCCTGATGACGCCCCTGCGTATCGCCATCTTCGCGAACGAGTTTCCCGCTCTCAGCGAAACGTTCGTATTGCGCCATATCACGTCGTTGATCGAACGCGGCCACGAGGTCACGGTGCTTTCGACCGCGCCGCGCGTGGAGCCCGCTCAGCACCCGGCCATCGCGCGTTTCGATCTGCGGCGCCGGACCCGCTATCTCGAGATGCCCGTCTCGCGTTTCGCGCGGGTGCGTGCGGCGCCAGAGGCTTTCGAGCGGGGTTGGGCATGCGGGCGTTTCGCGCCGTTCCGCGCCATCAACGTGCTGCGTTACGGGCGGGAGGCCGCGTCGCTGCGGCTTCTCCATTGGGCGGCAACGTTGGCACCCGGCGGGGAGTTCGATGTCGTGCACTGCCATTTCGGCACGGTTGGGCGATTGGCTGCATTCCTGCGTGAGGTCGGCGCGTTGCACGGCCGCCTGGTCACGACATTCCATGGCGTCGATCTCAGCGCCTGCCTGCGTGACGATCCGTCGCTCTACGACCATCTGCTGCGGCACGGCGATCTGTTTCTGCCGATTTCCGATGTCTGGCGTCAAAAGCTCCTATCCCTTGGATGCCAGCCGGCTCGGACGATCGTGCACCGCATGGGTGTCGAGCCGGAGCGCTTCGTCTTCCGCACACGGTGTCCGGCCGCCGATCAGCCGGTCAAACTGCTGACGGTCGGCAGACTGATCGAGAAAAAGGGCGTGGAGTACGGGCTTCGTGCGGCGGCCGAGCTGGTCCGGCGCGGCATCAAGATCGACTATCAAATCGCGGGCGATGGGCCACTGCGGGCGCAGCTGGAGCGATTGGCGGCGGCGTTGGAGATCGGGTCATCGGTGCGCTTCCTCGGTTGGCAGAACGAGGTGCAGGTCGCCGCGTTGATGGCCGAGCGCGACCTGTTGCTGGCGCCCAGCGTGACGGATGCGATCGGCGACCAGGAAGGCATCCCGGTGACGATCATGGAGGCCATGGCGGCCGGCATGCCCGTGGTTTCCACTTGGCATAGCGGTATCCCGGAACTGGTCGAGCATGGGGCCGCCGGTTTCCTAGCGCCCGAACGGGACGTGGTGGCCTTGGCCGAGGCCGTGGAACGCATCGTCCGCAACGACCTCTGGGCGGCGATGGGTCATGCGGGCCGTCGGCGCGTGGAGCTGGATTACGACGTGCGGCGGCTGGACGACACGTTGGAGCGGCACTATCGCGCTCTGATCGAGCGTTCCGCGCCGCCACAGGCGTTAGGAACCGACCCGGCGGCCGTCGCCGTCTGACGAAGGGACGCCCTTCTTGATGCGCAGCTGGCCTTGCGCGTCGACCCAGATGCGGTAGTCGCCGAGCCGGGCCAGATTCGGCCCATCCCATTTTTCGCCGAAGCGCGCGCCGCTTTGTCCGCCGCCCAGCACCAGGGGATCGATGGCGTCGGTCGTGTCGATGCCGCCGCTGCAGCCGATCAGGGTGACGTTGGCCTGACGTTTGCCGTCCAACCGCACCAGCTTGGCGTGATCTGCCTTGCCGTCGCCGCTGCCGGTGCAACCGACCATGACCAGCCGGTTGGTCACATAGGCGTCCAAAAGATGGGTCTGGTTGTAGATCGAATAGGCCGTGCAGCCGACGAGTGTACCAAAGACCTTCAGCCTGACCCCGGCGCCGCCTTTGTCGAAGCCTGGCGCCTTCGCATGATTGTTCT
>JBFXED010000052.1:0-22109 GCA_050180485.1 Alphaproteobacteria bacterium
TCTCGTCCGCGCCGGGCACCATGGTCTATGGCGCGACGACCATGTACGGGCCGAGCCATGCGGGCAATTTCGCGGCGCTGGCCAGCTATCTGCGTCTCGATGCCTATGGCCAGCGCACGCGTCCCTCGGGCCATGCGGTCAATCCGGTGCCGGTGACCGAGGCCGAGCGCATCCCGGACATCGACGAGATCGTCGACGTCCACATCTTCGCCAACAAGCTGATCGAGCTGGAGGAGCCGCTCCACGCGCTCAGCGACGACACCGAGATCGAGGCCGTCGCGGACCAGATCGTGGCCGGCGGTCACGTCTTCAAGGACAATCTGCTCAACGGCTTCGCCGAGGCCGGCATCGATACCAATAATCCCTTCGAGATGTTCCTGGCCATCCGGCGTGTCGGTTCCAAGCGGCTGGAGGAGCTGTACGGTCCGGGCCGCCCGACGGAAGGGCGCCTGCGCGGCCGCACGCCGGTCGTGCGTTCCAACTCCATCGAACAGGTCGAGGATGCGGGCGAGGGCTATGTCGCACGCATGGATCCCGCGACGCGCGAGCGCATCAAGCGCGCCGGCTTCCGCGCCTGCCTGGCCACCACCGACGTGCACGAATACGGCAAGATCCTGATCGAGACGGTCCTGCGCGGGCTGGGCGTCGAGATCGTGGATGGCGGCACGTCGATCGATCCGGACGACCTGGCCACCTATGTGAAGACGGAGAAGGTCGATCTGATCGCGCTCTCGTCCTACAACGGCGTGGCGCTGGGCTTCGTCTCCGACCTGAAGCAGGAGATGAAGCGCCAGGGCGTCGATTTGCCGGTCTTCGTCGGCGGCAAGCTCAACCGCATTCCCGACGGCAGCAACACCAGCCTGCCGGTGGATATCAGCAATGAGCTCACCGAGGTCGGCGCCATCGTGTGCCCCGACGTGACGGTGATGCTGGAGCGTTTGGCGGACATGTCGCGAGACCGCGCGGCGTGACCTTGACGGTCGGAATTCTCGGCGTCGGCCATTTCGGCGGATATCTGGTCGAAGGCCTCCTGCGGGGCGATAATGCGCCGCGCGTGATTCTGTCGCCGCGCGGCGCGGCCAAGGCCAAGGAACTCGCCCAACGCCACGGCCTCGCCATCGCGCCGGATAATCAATCCCTTGTCGACCGATCCGATGTCGTCCTCTTGGCCACGCGGCCCAAGGACGCGGCGGCGACCGTGGCCGCGTTGCGCTGGCGCGAGGGCCAGCGCCTCGTGATCTTCGCGGCCGGCATCCGGCCCGCCCTTCTTTCCCTTGGCCCTGCGATTGGCATCCGCGCCATGGCCTGTGCGGCCTGCGCCCATGGCGAAAGCACGGTCGTGATCCATCCCGAGGATGCGGTCGCGCGCGATGTGCTGAAGGCGCTGGGGCCGGTTCTGACCATGCCGAACGACGCGGCGTTGGAAGCCGGCACCGTCATGTATGGCTATTACGCCATGCTGTTCGGGCTGATGGAGGAGGGCGAGCGTTGGGCCAAGGCGCAAGGGATTCCCGATGCCGCCGCGCGCGACATCGTGGCCTGGTGTTTCCGCGGCGCGGGCACCATGCGCCTGCATGACATCAAAGAGTCGCTGCCGGACATCGTGGCGTCGCTGGCCACACCGGGCGGCCTGACCGAATGCGGTCTGAACTCCTTGCGCTCCGAGGACGGCATCGCGGCCTGGGGCCGCGCCATGGACGCGCAACTGCGCAAAGTGCGCGGACAGGCCGAATAGGCGGAACTTCGTTTCGGCGCGAGGCATTCGTTCGGTATGATCCGTTCGTCAGACGCTCCCATGGGAGGAAGTCCGTGAAGAAATTGCTGCTGTCCGCTGTCACCGTGGTTGTTTGCTCGACCGTCGCCTGGGCCGCGACCCAGACGGTCAAGATGAGCGCGATCAGCGAGATCGGCCCGACCGATCCGGTGGGCACGGTGACCTTCGAAGATTCGAAAAAAGGCCTGGTGGTGAAGACCAACCTGTGGGGCCTGCCGCCGGGGCCGCACGGGTTCCACGTCCACCAGAATCCAAGCTGCGACGGCGCCATGCAGGAAGCGATCGCCGTTCCGGGCGGCGCGGCGGGCGGGCATTACGATCCGAAGGCCACCGGAAAGCATATGGGCCCGGACAGCAAGGAAGGCCATGCGGGCGATCTGCCGCTGATCACCGTGGATGATTCCGGCAAGTCGAAGCAAACGCTCGTGGCGCCGAACCTCAAGCTGGCCGAGATCAAGAACCGCGCCGTCATCATCCACCAGGGCGGCGACAATTATTCCGATCAGCCGCAACCGCTCGGCGGTGGCGGCCGGCGCATCGCCTGCGGCATCATCAATTAGATTCCATCCACGCCCTTGACGCGCGGGCACGGAAGTCTAGTTCGCCAGCACGATTTTTTTCATGCATGAACAGGGGATGAGATGAGCACGCAGAAGGTAGCGATCGTGACGGCGGGCGGTAGCGGCATGGGCGCGGCGGCCGCGCGGAAGCTGGCGCAGGATGGGTTCCGGGTTGCCATCCTGTCGTCGTCCGGCAAGGGCGAGGCGCTGGCCAAGGAATTGGGCGGCATCGGCGTCACCGGCTCCAACCAGTCGAACGACGATCTCAAGCGGCTGGTCGATCAGGTCGTCGACAAATGGGGCCGCATCGACGCGCTGGTGAACAGCGCGGGCCATGGGCCGCGCAAGCCGATCCTCGACATCACCGACGAGGATTGGGGCAAGGGCATGGATGTCTATTTCTTGAGCGCCGTGCGCCCTATCCGGTTCGTGACGCCGGTGATGCAGAAGCAGAAATCCGGCGCCATCGTGAACATCTCGACCGCCTGGGTGTTCGAACCCAGCGAAATGTTCCCGACCTCGGCCGTCTTCCGCGCGGGCTTGGCCTCCTTCACCAAGGTGTTCGCGGACAAATACGCGGCGGACAATATCCGCATCAACAACGTGCTGCCCGGCTGGATCGACAGTCTTCCGGCCACCGAGGAGCGCCGCAAGAGCGTGCCGCTCCAGCGTTACGGCAAGGCCGACGAGGTCGCGGCCACGATCAGCTTCCTGGTGTCCGATGGGGCCGGCTACATCACCGGCCAGAGTCTTCGCATCGATGGTGGCGTGACGCACGCGGTGTGAATGAAATGACCTCATGCTTCGACAGGCTCAGCATGAGGTCGCAGTCTTGAGTGGTCCTCACCCTTCGACGGGCTCAGGGTGAGGGCTCTTTTTCTGCGCTACACCTTCGCGGCGATGGCTTCGACTTCCATCAGCATCTCAGGCGCGGCCAGGCCGTCCACGACGATGAGCGTGGCGGCGGGCTTGTACTGGGTGCCGATGATCTTGTCGCGCGCGGCGCGATAGGCGGGGATGTAGCGGTTGTCGGTCAGGATGACCGTCACCTTGACCAGATCCTCCGGCCCCATGCCGTTGCCCTTCAGGCAGGCCAGCACGTTCTTGTAGCACTGCTCGGCCTGGGCCTCGATTCCCTTGGGCAGCGTGCCGTCGGGCCTGAGGCCCACTTGGCCCGCCATGACGAGCCAGCGCGCATTCGCCGGCACGGTGACGGTCTGGGTATAGCCGTTGCCCGGCGGGGCATAGTTGCCTTCGGGGTTCAGGAATTTCAGCATCGTCTCTCTCCTTGCTTCAAAGCTTCGCGGCGGCCCGCAGGCCTTCGAGCACCGCTTCCTCCGCGGTGCGCGGCGCCACGCAGTCGCCGATGGCGATGACCTCGCCGTCGTAGTTCTCCAGCGCCGTCTCCAGGTCCGAATCGGATTCGCGCGCGAGGTTGGAGACGAAGGTCTCCATCCCCTCGCACAGCACCGGCTGACCGCTGGTCGTGTGCTCGAAATAGCCCGTGTCGGCATCGGCGCCGACCGCGCGCACCATCGGAATGATCTCGACGCCTAGCTTATGAAGCGTGCCGAGCCATTGGTCGCGCACATATTGCTGGATCATCTGGCCGGGCATGTAGCCGTTGACGCACAGGCGCACGCGCCGTCCGTCCCGCGCCGCCATCTCGGCCAGGCCCATGCCGACCCAGTCGCAGCGCCAATCGGCGATCACCACCGAGCCGCCTAAATTCGCCTGGCCCTTCAGCACCTGCCAGGAATCGACCACATGCGCGCCCTCGGTGCCGCCCGCCAGTTCGACCGCGCGCGGCCGCGCGCCGGTGGCCAGGATCACGGCGTCCGGCATTTCGCCGCGGACGAAATCCGCCGTGACGGTCTGGCCGCGCACCACGCGCACGCCCGCGCGCTCGGCCTCGCGCTGCAGATTGTCGGATAGGCCGCCGAACTCCATGCGGCCGGGCAGCTTCTCGGCCAAGGCGACCTGACCGCCCAATCGCTGCTCGCGCTCATAGAGCGTCACGTCATGGCCGCGCGCGGCAGCGACGGCGGCAGCCTTCAACCCCGCCGGCCCACCGCCAACCACCATGACGCGTTTCTTCTTCGCAGGGCGCGCAAGCGAGCCGAACTCCAGCTCACGTCCGCTTTCGGGGTACTGGATGCAGGAGATCGACGTGCTTTTGTGGATATGGCCGATGCAGGCCTGGTTGCAGGCGATGCAGGTGCGAATCTCGTCCACGCGGCCTTCGCGAGATTTGTTGGCGATCTCGGGATCGCACACCATGCCGCGCGTCATGGCGCACATATCGGCCTGGCCCGCTTCCAGGATGCGTTCGGCCACGTCCGGGCGGTTGATGCGGCCGGCGATGAAGACCGGCTTCTTCACCCGCGCGCGCACCATCGCGCCGTAGGGGGCGGTGTAGCCCTGCTCGAAGCCCATGGTGGGTACGATATGCAGCGAGCCACCCAGGCTGGCGCTCGATCCGACGGTCACGTTGAAATAGTCGAAATGGGGCGCCAGCGCGTCGCAGATCTCGAGAGTCTCCTTGGCGTCGAGTCCGTCGGCGGAATCCGGCTCGCTGCCGGAAATGCGAAAGCCCACCAGCCGTCCGCCCACGCGCGCGCGCACCGCTTGCGCGATCTCGACCAGGAAGCGCGCGCGGTTCTCCGCGCTGCCGCCATATTCATCCGTGCGCCGGTTGACGCGCGGATTGAGGAACTGGGCCGGCAGGTAGCCGTGGCTGGCCACGATCTCGATCCCGTCCAGGCCCGCTTCCGCCATGCGCGCACCCGCCGCCGCGTAACATCCGATCATGTCCGCGATCGTCGTGCGCGACATAGGGCGCGGGATCAGGTGAAACCGCTCGTTCGGCGTGTCGGAGGCGGAGTAGGCGGCGGGCACGGTGCCGTCGGCCATCTCCATCACTTCGCGCCCGGCGTGGAACAACTGGCCGAAGACGCGGCAGTCGTATGCGTGACACGCCTCGGCGATGTCCCGGTAGCCGGGAATGCAGTCGTCCGTATCCGCCCGGATCGTGGTGGAATGGTAGAGCGCGCTTTTGTGCACGCCGGCCACCTCGACCACGATCAGCGCCGCGCCGCCCTTGGCCCGCGCGCGGTGATATTCCGTCAGCGCGTCGTTCGGGATGCCGTTCGTCAGCGAGGTGTCGTGACCGGTCGAGAAGATGCGGTTCTTGAAGGCGACGTTGCCGATCGCGAACGGTGAGAACAGGCGCGGAAACCGGCTGGTCATGATTCTTAGACCGGCCTGTCCTTGACTGCGACCTGGCAGATCGTGAATTCCGGCTTGGTCTTCTGGAAGGGCGAGACCAGCGGCAGCATCTTGTTCACGGTCTCGGTCGCGGTCGGCGTTTCCAGATTGTCCTTGCTGTCCCACAGCGTGACCGACAGCGCGTTCCCGTCCGGGTCGATCATCAGGATCGCGTCCCGGTAGCCTTTCTGCGTCCGCAGGATGTCCAAGGACTTCTTGTAGCCGTCCGCCAGTTCCTTCTCCTTGCCTTTGACCACTTCGAAACGGCCGATCCGCGCATACATCGCAACGTCTCCTGTCAGCGGGAAATGAAGTCCTTGTAACGGTAATACGCGACCACGGCGGGGAGGAACCATGGGTTGCCGTAATAGAGCGGTCGCGTCTCGAAGGGCAGGTCGTCGAACGCGGTCGCCGCGTCGTTGGCGCGCAGGATCCGCAGCGCGGCCTTGTGGCCGAGATAGGGCGCCTGCGCGACGCCATAAGGGCTATAGCCGAGCGCGCAGTGCATCCCTTGGTACATGCCGATATGGGGCATCATCTGGAAGGTGATGCCTGTGGGGCCGAACCAGCTATGGGTGATCCGCACGTCCGAAAGCTGCGGAAAGACGCTGCACATGATCGCGCGCAGCTTGACGCCGGAGACGAGCGGATCGCTTTCCGCCATCGTCGCACGTCCGCCATAAACGATCCGCGTGCCGTCGGGCGAGGGGCGGACCGTCCGGCCGACCTTGCGCGTATCCACGCAGGGCCGCATTCCCGGCACGACCGAGCGGATGAGTTCGGGGGGTAACGGTTCGGTGGCGATGCCGGCGCCGTTCAAGGGCAGGATGCGGCGTTTGATGTAGGGAATCAGGTCGCCACTCAGCGCGTTGGTCGCGATCAGCACGTCACGCGCTTGGACCTTGCCCTTCGGGGAGGTGACGGTGAAGCCGTCCTTGGTCCGCTCGATATGCTGGACCGGCGTTCCCGAGACGACTTTGGCGCCTGCCCCCAGCGCGCGGTCGAGCAGGCCGTTGTGGAATAGTGCGCTGTGGACGCAGCCCTCGCGCGGGCGGTACTCGCCGCCCACATAGTCGTCCGTGCCGATATGCTGCCGCACCTCCGCGCGGGGAACGGTATGGACGTCGTAGCCGATCTCGCGCCGCAGCGCCTCGGCCTCGCGCGCCATCTGTTCGTATTGGCCCTGTTTGGCCGCGCCGACGAAGCGGCCGTTGCGCTGCAGATAACATTCGATCTTCTCGCGCTGGATCAGATCGAAGGTGAATTCCAACGCGGCCTCGTCCTCGCGGAAAAGCTGAAGCGCCTTCTCCTTGCCGTAGGCGGCCGTGGCGCGCGCGTAGAAATGCCGGTTCACGCCGAGATGACCTTGGTTGCGCGAAGACGCGCCCGAACCGGCGGCATCGGCGTCGAAGACCAGAACCTCGCGCGACCGCCGCGCGAGCGTCAGCGCGGCGCTGAGTCCGGTATAGCCGCCGCCGACAACCGCCACGTCGACACGCGCGGGCAGGGTGGCGGGCACTTCCGTCCGGCGTGGCGCGGCATCCCACCAGTACGGTTCCGGTTTGACGGTGCCGGCCATTGTTGCGCTAGAGCTGGACGGCGACCTTAAGGGCGTCGAACACGGCCTCCTCCGCCGAGCGCGGCGTCAGGCAGTCGCCGATGACGTGGATCTCGGATGCGACGCCCTGCAACTGGTCTTCCAGATCGAGGTTGGACGAGGGGGCGAGGGAGGTGACCAAGGTGTCCGTGTTCTCGCAGACGATGGTTTCCCCGTTGGTCGTGTGCTGGAAGTAAGCGCTGTCCGAATCGGCGCCCACCAAGCGCACCAGCGGGATCACCTCGACGCCCAGCTTCTGGATCTTTCCCCACCAGCCGTCGCGCACATATTGCTGCAGCGTCTCGCCGGGCATGTAGCCGTTGACGCACAGGCGCACGCGCCGCCCGTCGCGCGCCAGCATCTCGGCCAGGCCCAGGCCGCTCCAGTCGCAGCGCCAGTCGGCGATCACCACCGAGCCGCCCACGTTGGCTTGTCCGGTCAGGACTTGCCAGGAATTGACGACATGGGCGCCCTCCGTGCCGGCCTCGAGATCGAGAGCGCGCGGCATGGCGCCGGTCGCGACGATCACGGCATCGGGCGCTTCCTTCTTCACCAGTGCCGCATCAACCGCGGTCTTCAGCACGATGCGCGCACCCGCGCGCTCGGCCTCGCCGGCCAGGTTCTCGACGATGTTGCCGAACTCGGCCCGGCCGGGAAGCTTCTCGGCTAAACGAACCTGGCCGCCCAAGCGCGCCTCGCGTTCGTAGAGCGTCACGTCGTGGCCGCGCGCGGCGGCGACGGCGGCGGCCTTCAAGCCGCCGGGCCCGCCGCCCGCGATCAGGATTTTCCGGCGCGTGGTTGCCGGCGGGATGGTGCCGTATTCCAGTTCGCGCCCGCTTTCGGGGAACTGGATGCACGAGACCGAGAGGCCCTTGTGGTTGTGGCCGATGCAGGCCTGGTTGCAGGCGATGCAGGCGCGGATCTCGTCGACGCGGCCCGTGCGCGCTTTGTTGGCGATCTCGGGGTCGGCGATCATGCCGCGCGTCATGGCGCACATATCGGTGTGGCCGGCGGCCAGCGCGCGCTCGGCGACCTCCGGGTGGTTGATGCGGCCCGCGACGAAGACCGGGCGCTTCAGCGTCCGCTTCACGTTGCCCGCGACGGGTGCCACATAGCCGGGCTCGTAGAACATGCTGGGCGCGATGTGCAGAGAGCCGCCGAGCGAGGACGAGCCGCCGATGGTGACGTTGAAATAGTCGTAATGCGGTTCCAGCGCCGCGCAGAGATCCAGCGTCTCCTGGCTGCTCAGGCCCTCGGCCATGCCGCTTTCGTCGCCCGAGATGCGCATGCCGAGGGGCCGTCCGCCGAGAATCGGGCGCACGGCCTGGGCGATCTCGACCGCGAAGCGCAGGCGGTTCTCGACGCTGCCGCCATATTGGTCGGTGCGCTTGTTGACGCGCGGATTGAAGAACTGGGCCAGGAGATAGCCGTGACTGGCCAGCACCTCGCAGCCGTCGAGGCCGGCTTCGACCATGCGTGCGGCGGCCTTGGCGTAGCAGTCCACCAGTTCGGCGATGAAGTCGCGCGACATGGCGCGCGGCACAACGTGGAACCGTTCGTTGGGCGAATCGGATGCCGAATAGGCGATGGGCATCGATGCGTCTGGCGCGCTGGCGATTTCGCGGCCGGCGTGAAAAAGCTGGCCGAAGACGCGGCAATCATATTCGTGGCAGGTCTCGGCCAGCCGGCGGAAGCCGGGGATGCAATCGTCGTTGAAGGCTTTCAGCGTCCGGCCCATCAGATAGGCCGTCGGGTGCACGCCCGCGACCTCGGTGATGATCAGGCCGGCGCCGCCCTTGGCGCGCGCCTTGTGATAGGCGATCAGCGCGTCGTTGACCGTGCGGTCGGCCAGGCGCGTGCCGTGGCCCGAGAAGAAGATGCGGTTCTTGATTGTCGCCGACCCGACCTTGAGCGGCGAAAACAGCAGTGGAAAACGCGAAGACATGTCCCGGCCTCCCCCCAATCGCCGAAACATCCTAGGGGCCCCGCACGGCCGCGCCTATAGCGAGGCGCGCACCAGAGCGGCGGCGGCCACGGCCGCGCCGACGGCGGCCAGGTCTTGTCGCGTGAGCAGCTTGACCGCCAGTGCCGCGCCCACGCCCGCCGCGATGGCGGAATCGCCCGAGAACAAGGCGGGCGCCAACAGCGCGCCGATCACGGCGGACGGTACGTCGCCGAGAAACCGCTTCGCGCCCGTGGAGAAGGGCAGCCAGCGCATGAGCGCGAAGCCGCCCGCGCGCGTGGCGTAAGTGACCGCGGCCATGGCCAGGATGGCCATCAGGTTCCAGAACTCAATCCGCACGGCGCAGCATCCCCGCGAGAGAGCCCGCCAGCGAGCCGACCAGTATCTGCCAGCCGGAGGGAAAGAGACGTTCGGCCAACACCGCCGCCGCGCCGCCGACCACCAGCGGCAGAATGTCGGCGCGCCCGCGCCATGCGCCGACGAGAAGCGCCACGAAGAAGGCCGGCACGGCCACGTCGATGCCGTAACGCGTGATGTCGCCGAAGGCCGAACCGAACAGATGGCCGGCGATGCTGCCGGCGGTCCAGCCCACGCACATGGTGATGCCGCCGCCCAGCACGATGGCGCGGTCGGTCGCGCCATTGTTCCAGGCCCGCATGGCGGCCAGCCAGTTGGAATCGGACAGGAAGTAGAGCGACAGATAGGCGCGGCCCTTCGGCAGCGGCGCCAGCCAAGGGCGGATCGCGGCGCCGAACAGCAGGTGCCGCGCGTTAATGGCGAAGGTGGTGAGGACGAGCGGCAGGAAGGCGGGCGGGAAGGTCCAGGCCAGGATGGCTGGATACTGGGCCGAGCCCGCGAAGACGATGGCGCTCATCAGCGCCGTCTCGGCGAAGGAGAACCCGACTTGCCCCGCGAGCGCGCCGAACGCCATGCCGAAGGCGGCGGAACTCAGCGCCGCCGGCAGGACGCCGCGGGCGCCGGCCACGGCTCCGGCGAGGGTGAAGGGAACCGGTTCGGTCATCGTGGACTGTTAACCGTTAAATAGGTTATATTAACCAATAGAGCGGTTATACGGACGGCGAGTCAAGCGGCTTTCACGCCTGATAACCTGTATAATGGTTAGCTTGAGGAGGGCGGACGCCATGCGCATCGATGGTCCGAAGTTCATCGGCAATGCGTTGTGCCTCGATTTCGTCAACACGCTGACCTGGCGCGGCACGCCGTGGCCGCACGATTACCTGCGCTCCTATGGCGATCTGGTCGATTGGTCGCGTCGCGCGGGCATCCTCGGCGAGGCCGAGGCGGCGGAGCTACACAAGAAGGCGGCCAAGGACCGCCGGCGGGGCGACGCGGTCTTGGGTTCGGCGCGGACCTTGCGCGAGGCCATCCACGGGCTGGTCGCCGGCGTCGCGCGCGGAAAAGGGCACGATCCCGCCGCCGTCGCTGCCTTGAACCGCGTGTTGGCCAAGGCACCCCAGCGGCGCGGCCTGGCTAAGGGCGCGGCGGGCTTCGTGTGGAGGTTGACGGAACGGCCGCGCACGCTCGACGCCATGCTGTGGCCCATCGCCGAATCGGCGGGCGAGACACTGGTCGCGGCCGAGGCCGCGCGGCTCAAGACATGCGCCAGCCCGGAATGCGGCTGGATCTTCCTCGACACCACGCGCGGCAACCGCCGCCGCTGGTGCGACATGGCCGATTGCGGCAACCGCGTGAAGGCACGCCGCCACTACCTCAAGGCGCACGCGCTGCCCGAAAAGCGGCACTGAACGCGCTGGTCACGTTGTTTGCCGCCGACGCGTAACGTCGATTTCCGCCCGGTTGCCTTTTCGGAATCGTTCCGATACGGACGAAGCGTGCAATCGCGCGGGGAGGACAGCATGGCCAAGGCGAAGAAATCCAAAAAGGCGAGCAGTGCAGCGTTGAAGGCACCGGGCGGCGCGCAGCCGCCGATCAAGAAGCCGGGCCTGGTGGTCAACTGGCTGAAGGGCGATCCGGTCGAGACGCGCTCGAATTCCTGGCTGGAATGGGACGGAACGTGGAACCTGGACGCGGCCTTCCTGGGCGCGCCCTTCGACGGCGCGGGCACGGTGCGCTCGGGCTCGCGGCACGCGCCGGATGCCGTGCGCTACGCCTTGCCCTGGTACACGACTTACAGCACGGAAGACCGCGCCGACATGAAATCGCTGCGCGTGGCTGACATCGGCGACGTGCAGACCATCGTGACCGACATGGACACGAGCTTCCGCAACATCTCGGCCACGACCAAGTTCCTGGGCGAGCGCGGTATTCCGGTGGCCGTCATCGGCGGCGACAATTCCGTCTCCTATCCGATCGTGCGCGGCCTGTGCCAGGCCATGCCCAAGGCCAAGTTCGCGCTGGTGCATTTCGACGCCCACCACGATCTGCGCGAATCGCACTACGGCGCCATGTCGAGCGGCGTGCCCTACCGCATGCTGCTGGAGAAGCACGGCGACCAGGTGCAGGGACGCTACATGACCCAGATCGGTATCTCGGATTTCTGCAACAACCCGACCCACCACGACTACGCGCGCAAGCAGGGCATCACGGTGATCTCGAACATCGAGGCCTATCGCAAGGGCATCGACTACGCGATCGACGTGGCGCTGGACCGGGCCACGGGGGCGGACGCCATCTTCATCTCGATCGACGTCGACGGCGCCGACCAGTCGGGCGCGCCCGGCACGGCGGCGCCCAATCCCTTCGGCGTCGACGCGCGCGACGTGACCTGGACGGTGCGCCAGATCGCGGCCAACAAGCACTGCGTCGGCATGGACATCACCGAGTTCTCGCCGCCGACGGACGTGGCCACCATGACGGCCAACTGGGCGGCCTACACGGTGATGAATTTCTTCTATGGCGTGTCCGGCCGGAAGCGGCGGTGACGCCCGCGGCGGCGGAGCGCGCCGCGCGTACGCTGCTCGGTGCGCGGCGCGGCGGCTATAAGATCCCCGGCCTGCCGGCGGAATGCCGTCCGCGCGATCTCGACGACGCGTACCAGATCCAGGATGTGCTGCTCGCGCTGATGGGCGAGGAGTCCGCGGGCTGGTTCCTGGCCTGCACCGCGCCTGCCATGCAGAAAGCCCACGGGCTGCCCGGCCCTTATTTCGGCCGCATGCTGAGGAACGCCGTGTTCGACAGCCCGGCCACGGTCGCCATCGGTCCGTCGCCCAAGGGATGGAGCGTCGAGATCGAGCTGGTCTTCCGCATGGGGCGCGACCTGCCGCCGCGCGCGGCGCCCTATGGCGCGGACGAGGTCGCGGGCGCCGTTTCGGCGATGATTCCGGGTCTGGAGCTGGTCGATGGGCGCTATGAGGACTTGCTGACGGTGGATGGGCCGAGCCTGGTCGCGGATAACGGCACCGACGGCGTGCTGATTTGCGGCGCGTCCACCGTGGATTGGCAGCCGCTCGTCCGTGCGGATCTCGCGACGCGGCTTCTGATCGACGGTGAAATAGCATCGCCCGGCAGCGCCGCCTCCGTCATGGGCGGTCCGCTCAACGCCTTGGTGTGGCTCGCGAACGCGCTGTCGAAGCGAGGCCATACGCTCCAGGCGGGCGAGACCGTCAACACGGGCAACTGCCTGGCCCGCTACACCTTCGCCCGCGCGGGCCAGACCGTGGTCGCCGATTGCGGCCCGCTCGGCACCGCGACGGCGAAATTAATCGAATAGGAGCAACGGCTTATGACTCCCGATGCGATCGACCGCTGCGCCCGTCTGCTCAAGGACGCCCGCCTCGGCAACTACTTCCTCGACAAGCTGCCCGCCGATTGCGAGCCCAAGACGCTGGCCGACGGCTACGCGGTGCAGGAGCGGCTGCTGCAGCTCCTCGGCACGCCGACCACGGGCTATCTCCTTGGCCTGACGAACGAATACATGCAGAAGAACTTCAACGTCGATGCGCCATACTACGCGCGCATCCTGAAGCCCAACCTCTATCGCAGCCCGAAGCGATTCGGCCCCAAGGAATTGCTGACCCGCGGGCTCGAGTGCGAGGTGGCATTCCGAATGAGCCGCGACCTGCCGCCGCGCGGCAAGCCTTACATGACGAACGATGTCGCCGATGCCGTCGCGTCGATGCATCCCTCGATCGAAGTGGTGAACGGGCATTTCGAGAATTGGCTCGACTTGCCCATGCCCGTCGTATTGGCCGACAACGGCACCGACGGCCCGCTTGTCTGCGGCGAAGGCACGGAAGATTGGCGGCGCATCGATCGTCTTAATCTGCCCGTCGTGCTGCGCGTGAACGGCCAGGTCGCGGCCGAAGGGAAGGGCGCCAATGCACTGGGTGATCCGCTGAGGGCTTTGACCTGGCTCGCCAACGCCCTGAACGCCAAGGGCATTGGCCTCAAGGCGGGCGAGACGATCAACACCGGCACCTGCGCGACGTTGATTCCCGCCAAGCCGGGCGACGAAGCCGTCGCCAGCTTCGGTCCGCTTGGCGACGTGCGGATCGTCTTCGAGGCTTGATACGAAAAAGGGCCGCCCTCGCGGGCGGCCCCGATCTTCTCGCGAGGAAGGCCGGTCAGGACTTGGCGGCCCAGGCCTCGATTTCGACCAGCATCTCCGGCACGGCCAGGCCGTCCACGATCACGAGCGTTGAGGTCGGTTTGCAGTCGTTACCGATCAAGCGTTCGCGCGCGGCGCGGTACGGGACGATGTAGCGCGAGTCGGTCAGATAGACCGTGAACTTCACGATGTCTTCCTTGCCCATGCCATGCGCCTTCAGGCACGCGAGCAGGTTCTTGTAGCACTGCTCGGTCTGCGCTTCGGCGCCTTCCAAAATCTTGCCGTCGGGCGTGATGCCGACCTGCCCCGAAATCACCAGCCACCGGGCATTCGCCGGGACTTCCACGACGTGTGTATAGGCGCCGCCGGGCGCGCGCACGCCATCCGGATTCGAGAACTTGTTCGCCATGTCATCCTCCCTGGGGTTTCGGTTTGTCTTGGGTTTTCGGCGCGTCGGGTTTCGGGGGTTCGACCTTCTTGGGAATAGGGCAGCTCCGCACCTCGACCACCTCGCATTCGAAGGCGTTCGATTCGACCAAGCCGGTCTTCGCGGCATCGTGAGCCGTTTTCACCGCCAAGCGCTCGCAGTTGTAGGTCGCGGTGAATTTCGCGTTGGCGGAATCATCCGCGCGTCCGATCGAAGACAGCTTCGACAGGTCGACATCGACCTTCACATGGCAGGGGTAATAGATTTTCTTCACATCGTCGTAGCAGTCCTTGCGCTCATTGGCCTGGAAGCGCTTGTTTTTCGGACGGGCCAGGGCGCTGAAGATCGAGGTCACGCCCTTTTCCTGATACTCGGCGACGTCAATATCGGTGTTGTAGAGACCGCCCGTCCATTTGATATACGCGATGCGCGTCGTGTCGGTGTTCTTCTGCGCGAACTGGCACAGGCTGGCCTTGGCCTCCTCGGCCTGTTTTGCGCCGTCGTCGCTGGAACAGGCGGCAAGGGCGATGGCGATAAGAGCGAAAGCGAGCGTGCGTGGTTTGAACATCATGGGACCGGTGACGGCTGACGGCGATGCGGCCTATGATCCACGCCGATGGGAATTGAAGCAAGCGCGCTGCCTGCGCCGGTGAGGGGGTATTAATGCTCGCGAAGACCTGGAAATCCGAAAACCCGTTCGGCCTGCCGTTCGAGACCGCGGAGTATGAACGCCGCCTCAAGGCCGTGCGCGCCAACATGCGTGCCGCCAAGCTGGATCACATGCTGGTGACGGGGCCGCACAATATCTATTACCTCACCGGCCACCGGACGACGGGTTACTACGTCTATCAGATACTGATTCTGCCGATCGAAGGCGAACCGGTCTTCGTCACCAGCAAGCTGGAGCACACCCACGTCCAGGCGATGAGCCGGTTCAAGAAGTGTGTGTACTACACGATGCGCGACGATCCCTTGGACGTGACGATGCGCGTGGCAGAGGAGGCCGGCATCGGATCCGGCGGCGTCGGCTATGAAGACCGCGCCTGGTTCATGCAGCCGCGCATCCTGGACGGTTTCCGGGCGAAGTTTTCGAAAGCCACGTTCGTGCCGTCCACGGGTGTGATCGAAAGCGTGCGCGCGATCAAATCCGACGCGGAGCTGGTCTATACGCGGAAGGCGGCCGAGATCGCCTCCATTGGCGTCCGTACGGCAGTCGCAGCGTGCCGCGAGGGGCGTACGGAGAACGAGGTGGCGGGCCTGACCTATCACGCCATGCTGACGGCGGGCGGCGAGCACACCTCGGGTGGACCCTACGTCATCACCGGCCCGCGCGGCGCCAGCGCACATATGCTGCCAGAGCGCGCGGTGATGGAAAAAGGACACAACGTCTATCTCGAGATCGGCGGCATCTATAACCGCTATGCGGCATCCTGCATGCGCATGGTCTCGATCGGCCAACCGTCGGCGGAAACCAAGAAGATCGCCGAGGTGATGGTCAACGCGCTGACCGCCATTGTGGGGGCGATCAAGCCGGGCGCCACCTCGGAAAGCGCCGACACGGCGGGCCGCAGCGTGATCGAAAAGGCCGGCCTCGGCGATTTCTTCCACCACCGCGTCGGCTACTCGATGGGCTGCAGCTTCCCGCCCGGCTGGGGCGAGGGCACCGTGGCCGACATCGCCCAGGGCAACACCAAGCCCTTGGAGCCCGGCATGGTGTTCCACTGTGTGCCCTGCATCCTGATCCCCGATTGGGGCTGCATGGGCTTCAGTGAAACCGTGCTGGTCACCAAGACGGGCAGCGAGGCGCTGACCGACTGTCCGCGCGAGCTAGCGATCTCGCTTTAGCCCTCGGCGAACTTCCGCGCGCGCGCCTGAGTCTCGGGGTCGAGGAACTGGCGCACGGTGAACTCCGTCTCCATGGCCATCGCGCCGTCGATGTCCATGGCGGAGGCGCGGTTGAGGAGCCGCTTCAAGTCGCTGACCGCGCCTTTCGGCAGGGCGGCGATGCGTTCGCCCACGCGTTGCGCTTCCGCGCGCAGCTCCGTGTCGGGAACTACTTTCCATGCGATGCCCATCTTCAGGGCGTCCTGCGCGGTGAATTTCTCGCCGAACAGGATCAGCTCGCGCGCCTTCTGCAGCCCGACCAAGCGCGGCAGCATAGTCGAGACGCCGCCCGTGACGTTGAGGCCCAGCGGGATTTCCGGAAAAAAGCAGCGCGTGCTTTCGGCCATCATGATCAGGTCGCAGTTGATGGCCCATTCCAGCCCACCGCCGGCCGCCCAGCCATGGATGGCGCCGACGACCATGTGCGGCCCGAGCATCAGCGCGCGCGCCGTATGCTGGATGTCCTCGATATGCTTCTGCGCGGCGGCCTTGTCGCGCGCCTGCTCGGCGAATTCCTTCAGATCGTCGCCCGCGCAGAAGCCGCGTCCCGCACCCGTCAGGACGATGGCGCGGGTTTCCTTGCAGGATTCGGCTTCGGCGAGCGCGGTTTTGAAGTCGGTCAGCAATTCGCCACTGATGGCGTTCAGCCGGTCTGGGCGGTTGAGGGTGATCGTCCGCACGCCATTCTTGATCTCACTCAGAACCGTACCGGCCATGTTTGTCTCCCTGTTCGCCGTCGCTCCCGAGGGAATATCCCCGGCGTTCCAGTCTTGCTAGGCTCGTCACCAATACGGGGAGGGGGCCGCGTGACGCAACAGCATCGCGCCAGTTCGCCAATATGAACGCGCGTGCGGTGTCGGCGGGCGCCTCGCGTGTGCGCGGCTTGACCTATGGCCTCGCTGGTGGCCTGTCGCTCAGCATCGGCGGTGTCCTGATCCGTTTCATCGAAGGCGCCAACTCGTGGCAGGTGATCGCCTATCGTTCGGCCTTCCTAGGCTTGGCCGTCGCGCTCCTTTGCGTCGTGAAATATCGCGGCGGGATCTTACGCGCCTATAAGGCGATCGGGTGGCCAGGACTGGCCGCGGCCGTGATCCTGGCGGCAGGCTATCCAACCTATGTGCTGGCGCTGCTCAACACGACCATCGCCAACGCACTGTTCTTGCTCAGCACGGCGCCGCTGATTGCAGCGGTGTTGGGCTGGATCGTCCTGCGCGAGCACGTCCATCGTTCGACCTGGGTTGCCATCACGGGGACGGTCCTCGGCGTCCTGGTCATGGTCTTCGACGGCATGCGCGGCGGTGGCCTGTTCGGCAACATCATGGCGTTGGGCGCCGCGCTCTTCTTCGCGGCGTACACCATCGCGATCCGCTGGTCGCGCGGGGTCGATATGCTGCCGGCCTTGTCGCTGGCCGGGTTCTTCGCGGGCGGCATGGGCGTGATCGGCGCGGGCGGCGGTATGGCCGTCAGTCAGCACGATCTGGCGCTCTGCCTGGTGATGGGTGGCTTTCAGGCCGCGTTGGGTTTCATGTTCTTCACCCTGTCGGCGCGCCACATCTTGGCGGCCGAGGTGAATCTGCTGGCCATGGGCGAAGTGGTGTTGGGGCCTATCTGGGTGTGGCTCATCATCGGCGAAGTGCCCAGCGAACTGACGCTCGTTGGCGGCGCTATCGTGCTGGTGTCGGTGTTCAGCTTCGCCGTCTTGAGCGTGCGCGTGAGCCGCGGTAGTGCTTCCTAGGTCAGGCGATAGACCGTGATGGGCTCCTCGCGCCCGCGCAGCGAGACGCGGCCGAGATTAACGGCGGTGGCTTCCTCGCCGATGCCGGCAAGCATGTCCTCGCTGGCCAGGATTTCGACATCGTCGGCGACGGGGAAATCCTTGCCGGCCTGCTCGATGCGCTGGGCCACGTTCACGGCATCGCCCACGGCCGTATAATTGATGCGTCCCTCGAAGCCGATATTGCCGACCACGACGCGGCCGGAATGCATGCCGATGCGCATGCGGATCGGATTGAGCCCCTTCGACACGCGCTGCGCGTTGTAGGCGCGCATCTTTTCTTCGATGTCCTTCGCGGCCAGATAAGCCCGGTGGGCATGGTCGGGCTGTTGTACCGGCGCGCTCCAGAAGGCCATGACGCAGTCGCCGATATACTTGTCGATGGTTCCCTCTTGTCGTTCGATGCAGCCGCCGACGAGCGCGAAATGCTCGTTGAGCAGAACGGCCACCTCTTGCGCGGGCATATGCTCGGCAAAGCTCGAGAACCCGATGATGTCCGTGAACATCACGGTCAGGATTCGTTCGTCGGTGGCGGCCTCCTCGCTGCCTGAACGCAGCAGGCGGTCGACGAGCGTGCGCGGAATATAGGTTTCGATTCCACGCAGGGCACGGACCATGGCGTTAAACGCGACCGCGGCTTCGTCCAACTCCTTCACCGCGTTGCGTGGCAACTGCGGCAGATCGTCCAGCTTCATGTCGCGTACAAAGGCGGCATGCCGCGCCAGTTGGCGGATCGGCCGGCTTAACCGGCGCCCTAAAAAGAAAGTGCCGATCACGGTGAGGGCTAAGATTCCGACCCCAACCGCCGTGACCTGCCAAAATCGCTCGAGTTCGGTGCCGACCAAGGTGCTGGGCGCATAGGCACCGACGATCCATGGGGTTTCGCCGTAGCGGGTCAGCGTCCGGTAGATGTAGACGTTGTAGTGGTTGCGGTTACCTATCCAATGGCTCTGAAAATTGCGATCTTCCGCGAGCGCGATCGGCGCGCGCGCCGTGGGTGACCAGATGTCGCCCAAGACGGTATCGTATTTCCGGTTCAGCGCCGGCAGCGGCTTCTGCATCGTGGGGTGATAGCCGAACAGCGGCATGTTCTGGTGCGCCAGGATCGTATCGCGGCCATAAAGGACGAAGGCCGTGACGTCGTAGTCGTCGGAGATGCGGCGCAGGAAGTCGCCCAGCTCCTGCACGGTGACGGCGGGCGCCACGATGCCCAGGAATTTGCCGTTGGCGCGCACTGGCTGCCGGTACGCGATGATGGCGGCGTCGGTGAACGGGCTCAGCATGGGCGGCGACCAATTCGGATACTCACCCGACTTCACCGATTCGACACCCTCGACGATCTCGGCCCGATCCGCCCAGTTCTCGATCACCACCTGGTCTTCGTTGCGCGGCACGACGATGGCGCGATAGTCGGGCGTGATGAAGGCCACGCCGGCGACCTGAGGAAGAGAGGCCAGCGAGCCGCGCATGAAGGTAGCCAGCGCCTTGGGATCGTCGATGCGCGATGGGTCGGCTTCGATCCAGCGGGCGATATAGGCGGTTTGTTCCTCGACCGGCTTGAGATGCGTGTCGATGCGGTCGACGATCAAGTCGGTGACCAACTGCCACTTGTCGCGCAGCAAATCCCTCAGGTTCGTGCGCGCGCCGAAGACGCTGACGACGAGCACGCTGCCGACCGCCGACAGCATCATCAGCGCAAGGCCGATGGACAGGAAGCCGGCGAGTGAAATCTTCCGCTGCCGCTCCTCGATGGGCGGCGGAAGCGGCGAAAGATGGTGGCCATGTTCCGGCTGGGTCACGGCGCTTCTCTCACGCCAGCTGATACACGGCAATGGGCTCCTCGCGTCCGCGAAGCTGGACGCGGCCCAGGCTGACGGCGGTGGTCCGTTCGCCGATACCCGCCAACGTGTCCTCGCTCACGAGGATCACCACGTCGGGCTCGCCCGTGACGCCCTTGCCGGCTTGCTCGATGCGCTGGGCCACGTTCACCGCGTCGCCCACGGCGGTATAGTTGATGCGGCCTTCGAAACCGATATTACCGACCACGACCTTGCCTGTGTGGATACCGATGCGCATACGGATGGGCAACAAGCCGCATGAGACGCGTTGCTCGTTGTAGTCGCGGATCCTAAGTTCGATCTCCTTGGCGGACAGATAGGCACGCCGCGCGTGATCGGGCTGCTCGATGGGCGCGCTCCAGAAGGCCATGACGCAATCGCCGATATATTTGTCGATGGTGCCGTCATGCCGTTCGATGGAGCCACCGACGAGGGCGAAATGCTCGTTGAGCAGCACGGCCACGTCCTGGGCCGACATGTGCTCGGCGAGGGTGGAAAAGCCGACAATGTCAGTGAACATCACGGTCAGAAGACGCTCATCGGTGCCCGCGTCCTGGCCGCCCTGCATCTTGAGCAGCCGGTCGACCAACGCCCGCGGGATATAGGTCTGAAACCATCGCAGCGCGCCCATCATGGCATTGAACGCGCCGGCTGCCTCGTCCAGTTCGCGCACACGGTTGCGCGGCAAGGGCGGCATATCGTCCAGCTTCAGGTCGCGGATGCGCGCCGCGTAGTTTGAGATTTCGCGGATCGGGCGCGCCAGCCGGTGGCCGAGCAGAATGGTGACGATGACCGAAACGACCAGGACGCCCAAGCCGATGCCCGCCATGTACCAATAGCGCTGCACCTCGTTGCCGATGGTCTTGCCGGACATGTAGTTGCCGACGATCCAGGCCGACTCGCCGAAGCGCGACAGCTGCCGGTAGGCATAAACATAGTATTCCCCGCCGAAGACGATCGGCGTGTTGCCGACGACGACGTAATGCGCCTCCGCGTTCTTGAGGCGCGCGCTGAGCCGGGATCGGCGATCCTCGTCCCATATCCGCGCCAGGACCGGATTGCCGGCCTCGGCCAAGGTCGGCAGCGGATTCGCCGAGGAATAGGCGAACTTCCCGGTGCCCATCGTCGGTTCGGCTAGCACGCGGTCGCGGCCATACAAGATGAAGGCGTCGATGCCGAGCTCGCCCGAAAGGCGTGCCAGGAAGGACGACATTTCATTGACGGTCAGCGCCGGAAGGAAGGCGCCCAGAAACCGCCCCTCCGCGCGGATAGGCTGCCGGTAGCTGACGATGGTTTCGTGGATGGCGACGCTGAAGAAAGGCGGCGACCATTGGGCGCCGGTTCCACCCTCCATCGCGGCCATCGCGGCGACGATCTCGGGCCTGTTGGCCCAATTGTCGACGAACACCTCTTCGCTGTTTCGCAGGATGCGCACGGCCCGGTAATCCGGCGCGATATAGGCCATCGCGGCAACTTGTGGTAAGGCGGCCAGGGACATCCGCATGGCCTCGGCTAGCCGCGTGGGATTGTCCAGAATCTCTGGGTGGTGGCCGGCCCAATCGGCCAGGAACGCGGCCTGGGCCTCCACGGGCGCCAGATGACGGTCGAGGCGCTCGTTCACCGCGCCGACCGTCATGTCCGTGCGGTCGCGCAATAGCGTTCCAAGATTCCGCCCGCCGAAGATGATTCCGATGGCCAGAACGGCGCCGACGGCAATGGCCATCATCAACGCCATGCCAATGGACAGGAAGCTCGCGATCGAAAGGCGGCGGGGTCTCATGAGAGGCCGATCCTACCCCAGCCCCGCGACAGGCGGCGTAAATAAAGAACCGCCGGCGTTGGCGCCGGCGGTTCGAGGAAGGTTAAAAGCGCGTTATTCGCGCCGCAGTGGCGCGGACCAGCCGGGATCGCTGTGCTTTTTCCAGTATAGCTGGCGCAGACGGGTGGTGACCGGGCCGGGCGTGCCGTCGCCGACGTTCTTGCCGTCCAGCTTCACGATCGGGATGACGCCTCCGGCCGTGGAGGTGACCAGGATCTCGTCCGCGCCGCGGAACGCCGCTTCGCTCAACGTACCGGCCTCGGCCGTGACGTTCAGCTCCTTGCACAGATCCAGCACGGTCTGGCGGGTGATGCCTTCCAGCACGCCGCGGGTGGGCGTGGTCCATTTGCCGCCATGCAGCGCGAAGACGTTGTAGCCGGGGCCCTCGGTGATGTTGCCTTCCATGTCCTTCAGCACCACGAAGTTCGCATCGTGCTCATAGGCCTCGAACAGGCTCATCTCCATGTCGAGCCAATGGTAGTTCTTGACCGTGGGGTCGACCGATTCGGGCGGAATACGCGGGATGCTGCTGACATGCATGTGCAGCCCACGCTCCTGCTGTTCCAAATTGGCCAGCCAGACGAAGGGGACGGCGAAGCAGTAGAAGTTGTTCTTGGCCAGGCGCGGGTCTCGCACGCCGCCTGTGGGCCGGCCGCGCGTGCAGGTCATGGAGACATA
>JBFXED010000053.1:0-22073 GCA_050180485.1 Alphaproteobacteria bacterium
CGTAAGGGCGCCGCGCTGAACGCGATCCAGATCGCCGAGGTGCTGGACAAGTCTTATATGCGCAAGGCCGCCTGATCCGGCCAGACGGAACGGGAAGGGCGCTGCCTGCGGGTGGCGCCCTTTTTCTTTGCGGTCAGCCGATGAGTTTGCGGAAGCCCGGGATGGCGCTGATCAGCGCATAGCTGCCAAAGGCCAGCATGATGGCCGCCGAGACCAGATCGACATAGCGCAAGCCGTCCAGGCTAAGCGCGCGGCGGAACAGGCCCGCCGCGATGGCGATCATCACCCACCACAGGCACGAGCCCACGAAGACGCCAGAGACCAAGACCCAACCCTCGGCCAAGGTCGTGACCCGCTCGATCACGCCGAACGCCGCGAAGATGCCGGCGAAGGACAGGATCGTGATCGGGTTGGTCATGGTCAGGATGAAGGTGGAGGCGAAATAGCCGAAGCCGGTTCCGCTTTGGGCGGGCTTGATCTCCGATCGCAAATGCTTGTGAAGCAAAAGCCGCACGCCCAGCACCAAGAGGAACACGCCGCCCACGCCGCGCACCCAGACCTGATGCGCGATGATCCATTGCGCGACGATGGAAAGGCCGAAGGCCGCGAACATGCCGAAGATGGAATCGGCAACCGCGGCACCCAGGCCGGAAACCAAGCCGGCCAGCGGCCCGCGCGCGATCGTGCGCTGGGCGCAAAGCACTCCCACCGGGCCCACCGGCGCCGCGATGGCGAATCCGATGATGATGCCGGTACCGAACAGCGAACCGATCATTTCCGGCTAAACGTCCCCGTTGCCGTCCCCGTTCCCCATCTTTCGCGGGGTTGACCTTGTCTAACGCAGGCGCTTGGCTTTGAACAGCGTCTTTGGCGCGAGAATGGCGTCCTGGGCCGCGATCAATGCGAGGTCGCCCTTACCCTTGGCGCGCGCCGTGGTTTGCATCAGCGCGTATTGCGCGGAGATCGCGCGACCCAAGGCGGCGCCTACGCTTGGGCGCTTAAGGTAGTGACCGAGGAACAGGGCGGCGAAGGCATCGCCCGCGCCATGCGCGGCCACGTCGAGTGTGGGCGTCTCGGCCAGCCAGGCACCGGTTTTCGTCTCGGCCAGAACGGCGATCGAACCGTTTCCACCGCGCAGGCCCGAGACGATGACGAGACGCGGCCCACGCGCGAGCAATGCCTGCGCCGCCGCGCGCGCGGACGGTATGTCTTCGGCCGTGCGGCCGGAGAGGAATTCCAGTTCGAACAGATTCGGGATGACGATGTCGCAAGCCGGAAGCGCATGGTCGCGGAAGAATTCGGGAATGCCTGCCCGCACATAGACGCCGCGATCCTTCTCGCCCATCACTGGGTCGCAGCAATAGAGCGCATCGGGATTCGCGCGCTTCACCGCGGCCACGGCTTCCAGCACGACCGGCCCGTTCGCCGCCTCGCCCAGATAGCCGGACAGGACGGCGTCGCACCGCGCAAAGGCACCGCGCTCGCCGATGCCCTGGATCAGCGTGCGCAGTTCATCAGCCTCGGCGAAGCGGCCGCGGAAACCGCCATGGGCGGGATGGTTCGAGAGCGTGACGGTGTTGACCGGCCAGACTTCGAAGCCGAGCCGCTGCAGCGGCAGCGTGGCCGCCGCGTTGCCAACATGGCCATAGGCGACCGAAGATTGGATGGAGAGGATGTTCATGCGCGGCGTCAGCTTGCCACAGGGGGATCGGCCTTTATAGTCGCCGCGTCCCAGTCAGCCGGAGCATCGCCATGGACGTTCGCCCGCGCCGCAGCGCCCTTTATATGCCGGGCTCCAACGCCCGCGCGCTGGAGAAGGCGCGCGGCCTGCCGGCCGACATGCTGATCCTCGACCTGGAAGACGCCGTGGCGCCCGATGCGAAGGAGGCGGCGCGGCGCCAGGTGACGGAGGCGCTCGCGGCCGGCGGATACGGTTCGCGCGAGCTGGTCGTGCGCGTGAACGGTCTTGAGACGCCATGGGGTCGCGACGATGTCGCCGCCATCACGCACAGCCGCACCGATGCGGTTCTGCTGCCCAAGGTCGAGACCGCGGCCGTGGTGCGCGAGGCGGCCGATCTGCTGGCGCGAAGCGGTGCACCAGAGTCGCTGCGTCTCTGGTGCATGATTGAGACGCCGCGCGGCGTCCTGCGCGCCGCCGAGATTGCTGCCGCCCATGCGCGCCTGGCCGGCTTCGTCATGGGCACGTCCGATCTGGCCAAGGACCTGCACGCGCGTCACGTGCCGGGTCGGTTGCCGCTGATCGTGAGTTTGGAATTGTGCGTCCTCGCGGCGCGTGCCCATGGGCTGGCCATCCTCGATGGTGTCCATCTCGATCTCGACGACGCGGAGGGTTTCGTGGCCGCCTGCCGGCAGGGCGCCGAACTGGGCTTCGACGGCAAGACGCTGATCCATCCCAAGACCATCGCGGCCGCCAACGAAGCCTTCGCACCGCGCGCCGAGGAGGTCGCATTCGCCGAGAAGATCATCGCCGCGCATGCAGCGGCCGAAGCCAAGGGGCAGGGCGTGGTTGTGGTTGATGGCAAACTGATCGAAAGCCTGCATGTCGCGGAGGCCAAGCGCCTTGTTGCGCTGGCGGCCTCGATCCGAGCGCGGGAAGGCGGCTAGATATCGTTGTGGGATAAGGCTGAATCACAAGAATTTGTTGCGGCCGGGAATCGCTTGTGATAAAGCAAGAGGCGTCGGGTGCGCCCAGCCGCGAAGCCAGCGCAAGTGCCCAAGGGCACGTTCCCGACGCCTCTGGAGCCGGTGAAGGCTCCGGGCCGCGACAGCGGTGAGGCAGCTTCGACGGATGTCCCGCGTGGCGCGCGCTCTGCGAGAGAACTACGCCACCGGCCCCGTGCCTCTCCAGCCGATCCGAACGCCGACACAATCCTGAACCCGATGAAGCCATCGGCGCGTCCCGCAAGGGCTCGCCGACTCTCGAGACCGGGCCGCGCTTCCCCCGAGCAGGACCGCTTGGCCTTGCCCGCCGCTCCACAAGGAAGCGTCAGGCTCACGGACTCGATTCACCGGGTCAAACGCCCGATCAACCTCACACCATGCGCCGGGGCCCGGTGGCGATTCCCGCGGAGGAGGGTCGCCGCCGATACCGGATGCGCCCCGAAAGGCGAACCCGAGTCCGCGCCCCGTGTCCGGAACCCGGCATCCGCATCCCGCGAAGGATGGCGGACGGCGATCCGTTCGATGCCGGCGCCGGCAAGCCGGTCGGCATCGCGCACGGACAGGCCCCGAGGGGCACCGTGCCGGACCGCGAGATCCGAACCAAGCGGTGGTGCTTCACGAGGAAGACCGACCGCCGGGTCCCTTCAGCGCGCCCCACGGACGGAGCCCGCCGCGCCGCCGGCTAAGCGAAGGTTTCCGAAGAAACCGCCGCAGACCCGGCGACAGGACCCAGATCGCATCGGAACCGGACCACCCGGCGAACGCCCCACAGCCTTGCGGCGTGCGGACCGCTCTCCGAACCGTCCTTTCGCGCGTGAACGCGGAGGGCGGCTCCCGGGCTTGCGTCTTCCGTCTTCGCGCGGCGGGCCCGAAGGCCTGTGCCGCGTTTCGGCGAAAGATGCTTGCTCCGACACTTTCGCGTACCGTCTTCACGGTATTTTGCTTTTGTTGGAGCGCTCAAGACGATTACCCGTCTTGGGCGCGAATTTCTTGTGCATGAAAGACGTGGTGCGAACAATCGACGCACACGTTATCCACAAAACGATTCACAGCGCGCGTTGCCATCACCACGGCTGGCGATTCACGCGCAGCGATCCACCACGGAAAGCAATCCCCGCCCGCCCGCAGGGGTCGGGCGGGCGGGGAGCGCTCAGGCCTCCACACCCGTGGCCGCGGCCGCCGGTTGGGCGGCATCGACCACGGTCAGCGTCTTCCAACGCCCGTCACGGGTCTTCCAAGGGATAGACTGACCCGCGGAGAGGCCGAGCAGAGCCGTGCCGACCGGCGTCAGGACCGACAGACAGCCCCGCGCCAAATCCTGGTCCTTGGGATAGACCAGAGTAACGTTGCGCACCTCGCCGCTTTCATCGTCGCGAAACGAGACACGCGCACCCATGGTGACCAGTGACGGCGCCGCCTTCTCGACGATCCGTGCCCGCGCCAATTCCGCCGACAAACGGTCGGCGACTTCGGGCAAGCGGTCGGACGCGGCCGCGGCCAGATCGGCCAGGCGGTCGTGGTCCTTGCGCGTGATGGCGATGGGCGGAACGGCGGTTGCGGTTTCGATCTGCGGTTCCATGGTCTTCTTCTCCTTTGTGCGCCGAAGGGCGCTTTCCCCGCCGCGCATTCCAAAACAGGAAAACGTGGCGTGGTCTTCCGGCCGCCTCCTTCGAAGCGGCCGTTTTCGGTTTATGGCTTGGGTGAAAGCCCCGGCTTGGACCGGGGCGCGAGAGATTAGGCGTCCGGTTCCGGGGCTATCGCGCCTGCGTGCAGGCGGCCCGAGCGCATAAAGCAGCTATGTTTGAACGCGGACATCGTGCGGGGTATTTGGTGTGCCGATGCTCGTATTTCAAGCCTATGTCGTTGACTAAGCAGGGTCCCGGGCCATAATCACGGCCGCCAAGAGGGACTTGCGCGGGACTTTGGGATTTCGGCACGGGAAGCGTCCGCCACGGGCGTGCTGCCCGCGCGGCCGCTCGCTTGGGAGAGAATGACGCGATGAGCAGCCATCAAAGGCCCCTTTCACCCCATCTTCAGGTCTATCGCTGGCCGCTCAATATGGCGATGTCGATCCTGCATCGCCTCACGGGCGTGGCGCTGGCGGCGGGCACGCTGCTTCTGGTGTGGTGGCTGCTGGCCGCGGCTGCGGGGCCGGAGGCCTATGAGACGGCGCGCGCGTGCCTGGGTTCCTGGCTCGGTCGTTTGCTTCTGTTCGGCTGGTCCTACGCGTTGTTCTACCACCTGTTCAACGGCATCCGGCACTTGGGCTGGGATTTGATATTGGGCTTCGAGATCAAGACGTCTCACGCCACGGGCTGGACGATCATGGTCGCGTCGATCCTGGTCACCGTGGCGGTTTGGATCGCGGCTTATGCCGCAATGGGGGCGTTCTGATGACCGACCCGTCTTCGTCCCGCCGCTCCACCCTTTCGAGGGTCCGTTATCTGGGCTCGGCCCACGATGGAACGCATCATTTCTGGGTCCAGCGTCTGACGGCGGTCGCCCTCATCCCGCTGACGATTTGGTTCGTCATCTCGATCGTGATGCTGGCCGGCGCGCCCTATGAAGAAATGACGGCGTGGCTGGCGCAGCCCGTGCCTGCGATCCTCATGGTCCTTCTGATCGTCGCGACGTTCCATCACGCCCAGCTCGGTTTGCAGGTCGTGATCGAGGACTATGTCCACCAGCAGGGAATGCGCGTGGCCAGCCTCGTCCTGGTCAAGCTCGGCGCCGCGGCGCTGGGCTTCGCCGCGGTCTTCGCGGTGCTCAAGATCGCCCTCGGAGGCTAGCCGCAAATGTCCAAGGCCTATCCCATCATCGACCACGAGTACGACGTCATCGTCATCGGTGCCGGCGGCTCGGGCCTGCGCGCCACCTTCGGCCTGGCCCAACAGGGCCTAAAGACGGCCTGTATTTCCAAAGTCTTCCCGACGCGCAGCCACACGGTGGCGGCGCAAGGCGGCATGAGCGCCTCGCTCGGCAACATGGGCGAGGACGATTGGCGCTGGCACATGTACGACACGGTCAAGGGCTCCGACTGGCTCGGCGACCAGGACGCGATCGAATACATGGTGCGCGAAGCCGTGCCGGCCGTGATCGAGCTCGAGCATTACGGCGTGCCGTTCTCGCGCACGCCCGAGGGCAAGATTTACCAGCGTGCCTTCGGCGGCATGACGACCCATTTCGGTGAAGGCATCGCCCAGCGCACCTGTGCCGCGGCCGACCGCACCGGCCACGCGATCCTGCACACGCTCTACCAGCAAGCGCTGAAGCATAACGCCGAGTTCTTCATCGAGTATTTCGCGACCGATCTCCTGATGGACGACGACGGCTCGTGCCGCGGCGCGATCGCCTGGAGCCTGTGCGACGGCACCATCCATCGTTTCCGCGCCCACACGACCATCCTGGCCACGGGCGGTTTCGGGCGTCTTTACTTCTCCTGCACCGGCGCCCACACCTGCACGGGCGACGGCAACGGCCTCGTTCTCCGCGCCGGCCTGCCGGTCCAGGACATGGAGTTCGTCCAGTTCCACCCGACCGGCATCTATGGCGCGGGCTGCCTGATCACCGAGGGCGTGCGCGGCGAAGGTGGCTATCTGACGAATTCCAATGGCGAACGCTTCATGGAGCGCTATGCGCCGCACGCCAAGGACCTGGCCAGCCGCGACGTGGTCAGCCGTGCGATGACCATCGAGATCCGCGAGGGGCGCGGCTGCGGCCCCAACAAGGATTATGTCGAGCTGCATATCGAGCATCTGGATCCGAAAATCATCCACGAGCGCCTGCCTGGCATCTCGGAGACGGCGCGCATCTTCGCGGGCGTCGACACCACGAAAGAGCCGATGCCGGTGCAGCCGACCTGCCACTACAACATGGGCGGCGTGCCGACCAACCGCTTCGGCGAGGTGGTGCACCTGAAGGACGGCAATCCCGACGCAGTGGTGCCCGGCCTGATGGCGGTGGGCGAGGCGGCCTGCGTCTCGGTCCATGGTGCCAACCGTCTGGGCTCCAACTCGCTGCTCGACCTTGTGGTGTTCGGCCGCGCGGCGGCGCTCCGTTGCGGCGAAACGCTGCGCAAGGGCGAGGCGCACAAGCCGCTGCCGCAAAGCGTGACCGACAAGGCGCTCGGTTATTTCGACCGCATCCGCAACCTGAACGGCGATATCCCGACGGCCGCCCTGCGCGCCGAGATGCAGCAGATCATGCAGCGAGACTGCGCCGTCTTCCGCACCGGCGAGACGTTGCAGGAAGGCGCCAACAAGCTGGCCGAGACCTGGGCCAAGCGCGCCGCCTTGCGCGTCAAGGACCGCTCGCTGATCTGGAACAGCGACTTGGTCGAGACCTTCGAACTGGACAATCTCCTCCATCAGGCCGTCACCACCATCAACTCGGCGGTGACGCGCACGGAGAGCCGCGGGGCCCATGCGCGCGAGGATTTTCCGGACCGCAACGACCAGGAGTGGATGAAGCACACGCTGGCCTGGTGCGACGAAAAGGGCAAGACGCGCATCGACTATCGCCCCGTGCACATGCAGCCGCTCAGCAACGAGATCGAACCGATCCCGCCCAAGAAGCGCGTGTACTAAGGCCGTCTGGATAGGCGAAGGACGAAGCGATGGTTGAATTCACCCTGCCCCGGAACTCCAAGGTCCAGACGGGCGAGACGCATAAGGCGCCCGCAGGCGCCAAGAACATCAAGAAATTCCAGGTCTATCGCTGGGACCCGGACCAAGGCGGCAACCCGCGTCTCGACACCTACGAGGTCGACATGGACCGCTGCGGGCCCATGGTTCTGGACGCCCTCATCAAGATCAAGAACGAGATGGATTCGACGCTGACCTTCCGCCGTTCGTGCCGCGAGGGCGTGTGCGGAAGCTGCGCGATGAACATCGACGGCACCAACACGCTGGCCTGCACCAAGTACTGCTCGGACATGAAGGGCGACGTGAAGATCTATCCGTTGCCCCATATGCCGGTGATCAAGGACCTGGTGCCGGATTTGGAGGCACCCTATGCGCAGTACCGCTCGATCGAGCCGTGGCTGAAGTCTGACAGCCCCGCGCCCGAGCGCGAGCGTCCGCAGAGCGTCGAGGAGCGCGCCAAGCTCGACGGGCTGTGGGAATGCATCCTGTGCTTCTGCTGCTCGACGGCTTGCCCGAGCTATTGGTGGAATGGCGACCGTTATCTCGGCCCCGCCATCCTTCTGCAGGCCTATCGCTGGCTCGCGGATTCGCGCGACGAGGCGGCGGGCGAGCGTCTGGATGCGCTAGAGGATCCGTTCCGCCTCTATCGCTGCCACACGATCATGAACTGCACAAAGACTTGCCCGAAGAGCCTGAATCCGGCCAAGGCCATTGCCGAGATCAAGAAGCTGATGGTCGAGCGCCGCACCTGAGCGCTCATCTTCATGCAAAAACAAAAAACGGCGGCCGCGCGGCCGCCGTTTTCGTTTTCAGCCCGTCGGAATGTCAGCCAGTGTGGATGCCGGCCGTCACACGCGCGGGATTGCGCAGGGTCTGGTAGACGACGCAATAGCGCTCGGTGAGGGACAGAAGCCGGTCGAGCTGGTCCTGCGGTGCGTCGGACTCCAATTCGAAGCGCAGGCGGATGTCCGAGAAGCCGACCGGCGCGTCCTTGGCCACGCCCAAGGTGCCGCGGAAATCCAGATCGCCCTCGGCCAGCACCTTGGCATTGCGCACCTCGATGCCGAGCGCCGTCGCGACCGCTTTCAAGGTCACGCCCGCGCAGGCCACGAGCGCCTGCAACAGCATGTCGCCCGAGCATGCGAAGGCGCCGCTACCGCCCGTGCCGGGATGCAGGCCCGCCGCCACCAGCGCTTTGCCGGTTTCGACATTGCATGCGATCTCCTGATCGTCCAAGGCACCCGATGCTTTCAGGGTGATGCGCGCCGCGTCCGGCGTCTGCTTGTAACGGTCCTTGATCGGCGCCTGGGTGGCGCGGAGCTTCTCGCTGTCCATAAATCGTCTCGCTTAAGCGGGAACCAGGTGGAGCGCGTCCAGGATTTCTTCCTTGAGCGTCTGGAACTCCGTGGCCGTCCGCTTGCGTGGCCGGTCTTCCCTCAGCTCGATGGTCCGGTGGATGCGCCCCGGTGCGCCGCGCATGATGACGATCCGGTCTGCCAAGGCAAGGGCCTCTTCGATGTCGTGGGTCACCAGAACCATGGTCGGGCGGTGCCGACGCCAGATGGACAAGAGATGATCCTGCAGATTAAGCCGCGTGAAAGCGTCCAGCGCGCTGAACGGCTCGTCCAGCAAAAGGACGCTGGGTTCGGTCACGAGCGCCCGGGCGATGGCCACGCGCTGGGCCATGCCGCCCGACAATTGCTGCGGCAACGCCTCGGCGAAATCGGCCAGACCGACCTCCTCCAACGCGCGCAAGGCGCGGGCGTTCTTCTCCTGGGCGCCGAGGCCCGAGAGACCAAAGCTGACATTGTCGCGGATCTTGAGCCAAGGCATCAGCCGCGGCTCCTGGAAGACGAAGCCAACCAAGGGGTTGGGGCCGTCCACGTCCTGGTTGTCGATGGAGACGTTGCCCGCGCTCGGCCGGTCGAGTCCCGCGATCAGGCGCAACAGCGTACTCTTGCCACAGCCCGAAGTGCCGACGACGGCCAAGATCTCGCCGCGCTCGAGGGTGAAGCCGACACGCTCCAGCGCCGTGACGCCCGACTCGAACCGCTTGGAAAGGTCACGCACGTGCAGCATTGGCGTCCCTTTCCGTTTGCGCTTCGAAACTGTCCTGCCAGGCCAGGAACGGCCGTCCCGCGCGGACGAGCAGCCAATCGGTCGCCTTGCCGAACACCGCGAACAACAGGATGCCCGCGATGATCGCGGCCGGCCGGCCGGTCATCTGCCCGTCGATCAGGAGGAAACCCAAGCCTTCGCTGGCGCCCATGAACTCGGCCGCCAGGACGAACATCCAGCCGAGGCCGAGGCCCGAGCGCAGGCCGACGAAATAGGCCGGCAAGGTCGCGGGCACCAGCACGCGGCGGACCAGGCCGAAGCCGCGCAGGCGGTACATGCGCCCGACCTCGACCAGCTTGCGGTCGACGCTCTGGATGCCGCCCATCAGGTTCAAATAGACCGGAAAGAACACGCCCACCGCGACGAGTGCGATCTTCGAGGCTTCGAAGATGCCGAGCCAGAGCACGAACAACGGCACCCAAGCCAACGACGGGATGTTACGCAGCCCCTGGAGCAGGGGATCGAACAGGCGACGATAGGTCGTGGAGTAACCGGTCAGCGCGCCGAGAAGAGTGGCCACCAAGGCACCCAGGCCGAAGCCCGCGAAGACGCGGAACAGCGTGATCGAGGCATGACCCCAAATCTCGCCCGAGGCGATCAGCGCCCACAGCAGTTCCAGCACCGCGGACGGCGCGGGCAGGAGGTTCGGTGCGGCGATGCCGGTGCGGCACAGAACTTCCCACGCCACCAACAGAATCGCCGGTAGGACGAGGCCGAGACCCTTGCCCATCGACGGACGCCGCATGCCGCGGCGAAGGTTTCGCGGCGGCGCTTCGGCCGGCGCAGGGTAGGCCAGATCGGCCACCGCCGCCGCTTCGCTGGTCAGCATGATCATCGTCACTTACCCGATGCGACTTGCGCGGAGAAGCGTGTGTCGATCAGCGCATTGGTCAGCGCCTTCACGTCCGCATCCGGCGGGATGACGCCGGTCTTCTGCAGCACGACACCTGCGGCCAAGATGCCTTCGCGCTGGGCTTCCCCGATCGCCGGCTTACTCAAATCCGTGCGCTCCAACTGCTTGGCCGCGACGGGATCGCTCAGTTTCGCGGCCTTGGCCAGGGTCGCGCGCAATTCAGCCGGATTGGCCAAGGCATACTTGCGACCGCGTTCGTAGACAGCTAACACGCGGCTCGCGATGGCCGGGTTCTCATTGAGGAAATCCTCGCGCACGTTCAGCACGCCATAGGTGTTGAGGTCGGCGTCACGGAAGAAGAGGCGCGCGCCATTCTCGACCTCGATCTGGGCCATATAGGGATCAAGGCCGGCCCAGGCGTCGACATCGCCGCGCTCCAGCGCTGTCTTGCCGTCCGGGTGCTGGAGCAGCACGACCTTGATGTCCTTGTCGGTCATCTTGTTCTGGTCGAGCGCGCGCAGCAGGAAGATGTACGGGTCGGTACCACGCGTGACGGCGACGCGTTTGCCCTTCAAGTCCTGCACGGTCTTGATTGGCGAATCCTTCTGGGTCACGAGTGCCGTCCATTCCGGCTTGGAATAGACGTAGATGCTCTTGATCGGGATGCTGTTGGCTCGCGCGATCAACGCGGCGGCGCCGGCGGTCGAGCCGAAATCGATACTGCGGCCGTTCAGGAACTCCAGCGCCTTGTTGCTGCCGAGGCTCAGCACCCATTCGACGGTGATGCCGTCCTTGGCGAACTCTTCCTCGACCCAGCCCTTTTCCTTCAGCACCAGGCTGACCGGGTTGTAGTAGGCGTAGTCGAGGCGGACCTTCTTCACGTCGGCCTGGGCGCCGGCGGTGAGAGCCAATAGGGCGGAAGCGGCCAGGGCCGTACGGGCGAGGGACTTCAGGACGTTACGCATGGGACTCCATGCTCCTCTTTGAACGATGAATGCAGATTTGGCCGGAACCGTCCGGCCGGCGCGCGGCCTAGGCCGCGAAAGCCATGCCTCGACACATCGCCGTGACGCCGCCATGGCGGCGTGAGGAACCTTGTTCGGGTGAAGCAATGCGGGTCATGGCTCGGAAAAGCTCTGCTTTTGTGTCGAACCCACAATTAGCCGTGCCGTTCCGCATGGACAAACGAGAGTTTCTTGCGATTCGGTTTAGAAATTCTTTAATCTATATCTATGGCCCGTCCGCTTCCGCCCCTCAATGCCCTGCGCGCCTTCGAGGCCGCCGCCCGCCATCTGAGCTTCACCAAGGCGGCGGCGGAGCTTCACGTCACGCCCGCCGCCATCGGCCAGCAGGTGAAGTTGTTGGAAGACCATCTGGGCGTGGTGCTGTTCCGGCGCCTGCATCGCGCGCTGATGCTGACCGAGGCCGGGCAGACTTGCTTGCCTGGCGTGCGTGACGGCTTCGACCGGCTGACCGAGGCCATGTCGCGCCTCTCGCATTTGGAGGATGCCGGCGTGCTGACCGTCAGCGTCGCACCTTCCTTCGCCTCCAAATGGCTGGTGCCGCGGCTCGATACATTCCAAGCCGCCCATCCGGAGATCGACGTCCATATCGCGGCGTCCATGCAGGTGGTCGATTTCTCGAGCGGCGAGGTCGACCTGGCCATCCGCTATGGCGGCGGACGCTACGAGGGACTCTCGGTCGAGCGTGTGATGACCGAGACGGTCCTGCCGGTCTGCAGCCCCCAGCTTCTCAAAGGCAAGCACGCGCTCACGAATCCGGAGAGTCTGCGCCATCACACATTGCTCCACGACATGAGCCCGGACAACGACCCAAGCTGTCCCGACTGGCGCATGTGGCTGCGCGCGTCGGGTGTGACTGATGTGGATTGGAATCGCGGCCTCCGCTTCAACCAGTCGAGCCTGGTGATCGAGGCCGCCGTGTCGGGCCGTGGGGTGGCACTCGCGAAAAGCGCGCTCGCCGAGGCCGACCTCAAGGCCGGACGCCTGGTGCGGCCGTTCGCCCGCAATCTGCCGATCGAGTTTGCCTATTATCTGGTCTGTCCGCCGCACAAGGCGGAACTGCGTAAGGTGCGCGTATTCCGAGATTGGTTGATGGGCGCTGCCGGAACCTGACTTGCGCCTGCTTGCGCTATGGGTTGGGATCGGCTTGGCCATTCGGGGAAGGGGATTTCCATGACGCCGCTCGGCGAAAAGACGAAGACGCTTCTAAAAGACGTCAGCACGCCCACGCTGACCACGGCGTTGTTCAAGCGCGGCCTGCGCAACGTCTTCCTGACCGGCTTGCGGCCCGTGAACCCGCGCGCGGCGCGTGTGGTGGGCGAGGCTTTCACCTTGCGTTACATTCCCGCGCGCGAGGATTTGGATCGGATTGAAGTGTTCCAAGATCCGAAGCATCCCCAGCGCGCCGCAATCGAGACCGTGCCGCCCGGCCATGTGCTGGTGATGGATTGCCGCAACGATGCGCGCGCGGCGTCGGGCGGCGGCATCCTGATGACGCGCCTGATGGTGCGCGGCGCGGCGGGCGTGGTGACCGACGGCGGCTTGCGCGACACGCCCGAGATCGCCGAGCTCGATTTCCCCGTCTTCTGCCGCGCGCCCTCGGCGCCGCTCAATCTGGCCGTTCATCATGCCGTCGACATGAACGTGCCCGTCGCCTGCGCGGGCGTCGCCGTCTATCCCGGCGATCTGATCGTGGGCGACGGCGACGGCATCGTCTGCGTGCCGCGCCATCTGGCCGACGAAGTGGCCGCCGAAGGCTGGGAGCAGGAGCGCAAGGAGCGGTTCCTGACCATGAAGGTCCGCAAGGGCGCGCCGTTGGTGGGCACCTACCCGCCCAACGAGGCGACCACGGCGGAATATAAGAAGTGGCTGGCCGACGGAGAGCCGGACTTATGAATCTCCACCGTCTCCTGCGGGACCGTGCCGCCGCCGGTCGCCCGATCCGAATTGGCGTGATCGGCGCGGGTAAGTTCGGCGCCATGTTCCTGGCCCAGGCGCGGCTGACGCCTGGTTTCCACGTCATGGCCGTGGCGGACCTTTCGGTCCCGCGTGCGCAAGACGCCTTGCGCCGCACGGGCTGGCCGGAGGAGGCGTTCGCGGCCCGCTCGTTCCGCGAGGCGCGCGAGCGCGGCAATGTGCACCTGACCGAGGACGCCGAGGCAATGATCGCGGCCGACGGGTTGGATGTGGTGATCGAGGCGACGGGTGATCCGGCTGCGGGCTTGCGCCATGCGCTGTCCGCCATTGCGCGCAAGCGGCACGTGGTGATGGTCAACGTGGAAGCCGACGTGCTGGCCGGCCCGCTGATCGCGCGCCGCGCGCGGGAGGCGGGGGTCGTCTATTCGCTGGCCTATGGCGACCAGCCGGCGTTGATCTGCGAACAGGTCGACTGGGCGCGCGCCGCGGGATTCGCGGTGGTCGCGGCGGGCAAGGGCACCAAGTACCGGCCAGCATATCATGCCTCGACGCCGGATACGGTGTGGGGTCATTACGGTCTGTCACCTGAAGCCGCCAAGACTGGCGGCATGAATCCCAAAATGTTCAATTCCTTTCTCGATGGCACCAAGTCGGCCATCGAGATGGCGGCGGTTGCCAACGCCACCGGTCTTTCGCCGGCACCGGACGGACTCGCGTTCCCGCCGTGCAGTGTGGACGATTTGCCGCGTGTTTTGCGTCCGCGCGTCGAGGGCGGCACGCTCGCGCGCAAAGGGGTTGTCGAGGTGATTTCCTCCGAGCGGCGCGATGGCGGCAAGGTGGAGCGCGACCTGCGTTGGGGCACTTACGTCGTCTTCGAGGCACTGTCCGATTACGCCGCGCGCTGCTTCGGCGAATACGGATTGGTTACCGACGACACCGGCCGCTATGCCGCGCTCTATCGTCCTTATCATCTGATCGGACTGGAGCTGGGCATCTCCGTCGCCAGCGTGGTGCTGCGCGGCGAAGCGACGGGCGCCGCCACAGACTTTCGCGGCGACGTCGTGGCTGTCGCCAAACGCAACCTGGTGGCGGGCGAGATTTTGGATGGGGAGGGCGGTTATACGGTCTGGGGCCGGCTGATGCCGGCGGCGGAATCCCTGACCGCAACGGCCCTGCCGATCGGGCTGGCCAAGGACTGCGCGATGCGTAAGCCGGTCGCGGCAGGCCAGATCGTGCGACGCGCCGACGTGGCCCTCGACGAGACAAGTCAGGCCGCGCGCTTGCGCGCCGAGATGGAACGGATGTTCGCGCCCGCCCAAGCAGCGGCGCAGTGAGGGAAGACGAGGACGCGATGGCAAAAATCCTTTTGGTCACGGGTGGCAGCCGCGGCATCGGCGCGGGTATTGCGCGCATGGCGGGCCGCGACGGCTATGACGTGGCGGTCAATTACAACAAGAGCAAGGCGGAAGCCGACGCGGTCGTGGCCGACATCAAGCGCCACGGGCGGCGCGCCATCGCCATTCAAGCCGATGTCAGCCGCGAAGCCGACATCTTGCGCCTGTTCGAAACGGTGGATCGCGAGCTCGGTCGCCTGACGGCGTTCGTCAACAATGCCGGCATTATCGCCTCGGTCGGGCGGCTGGAGGATTTCACCTTTGCCGACATCGCGCGCAGCTTCGACGTCAATTCGACGGGACCCTTGTTCTGTGCGCGCGAGGCCGTGCGCCGTATGGCGAAGAAGTTTGGTGGCGCGGGCGGGGCCATCGTCAACATCGCCTCCGCCGCCACCACGCTCGGCAGCGCCAACGAGTTCATTCATTACGCGGCGTCCAAGGCGGCGATGGACGCGCTGACTTACGGGTTGTCGAAGGAGATGGCGCTGGAGGGCGTGCGGGTGAATGCGGTCAGCCCCGGCTATATCGAGACGGACATCCACTACGAAGGCCGCGAGGCGAAGATCCTCCCCAACATCCCCATGCAGCGCGGGGGCACGGTGGACGAATTGGCGGAAACGGTGATGTTCCTTCTCTCCGAGAAGGCGTCCTACGTCACCGGCGCGATCCTGCGTGTCTCGGGCGGCCGCTAGATGCCTCAGTCTCGGCGATAGGGCACGGCGTCCTCAACCGCTTCCCAAATCGTGCGCATGGCCGGACTCTTCTGCTCCTCGCGGATATGGGCGACGAGGCCCGCCGAACGGCTGATCACGGCCAGGCCGCGCATGATCTCGGGCTCGACGCCGATTTCGGACAGGATCGCGGCAATGGCGCCCGTGGCATTGATCGTGATGTGACGCCCCGCCGCGCGGTCGACCTCGACAGACAAAGTGCGCAGCGCCTTGATGTGCTTGCCCGGCACGCCTTCGGCTTCGGCCAGGGCCAGAAGCTTCGGCGTGCGCGGGTCGTCGGGCTTGTGCAGATGGTGGCCGAAGCCCGGCATCGGCTTCTTGGCAGCGCGGTATTCGTCGGCCATGCGCCGCGCGGCTTCTTTCATGCCATCCCCGGCGGCGACCAAAGCGCGCAGATTGTGGGCCGCGGGCTCCATCGTGCCGACGAACTGGCTGGCCACGGCCATCAGCCCCGCCGCGACGCCTGCCTGCAGCGCTTCGGGCCCGCTGCCATAGACCATGCGCGTGGCGATGGCCGAAGGCGTCATACCGTGCTCCATCAGCGTGACCAGCACGGCATCGACGATGCGCCGCTCGGCGCGCGTGGGGATGCGGCCGAAGATCAGGAAATAGAGTCCTTCGGTGAAATCCACCTTGCCGATCAAATCCTCGACCAGGTTCTTATCGCGCACATGGATGGCGTCGTTGGTGTAGTGGCACAGGCGCGTCTCGGGCTTGGCGGACATGGCGTTCCTTTCTCGGGTGCGGTCTAGCGGCGCGCGGCGCCGTGGATCAGGGCCTTGGCTTCGCCGCGCAGCACCTTGCCCACGGGGCTGCGGGGCAGGGCGGCGATGGTGTGAATGGCTTTGGGTGTCTTGATGGGGCCGAGCTGTTCGCGCACGAACGCCGAAAGTGCCGCCATATCGGTGGGCGCGCCGTCATGCAGCTCGACCGCGGCCTCGACGCGCTCGCCCCATTTCTCGTCCTCGACGCCGAAGGCCACGCATTCCTTCACGGACGGATGGCGGCCGAGCGCACCCTCCACGTCGGCGGGATAGACGTTGAAGCCGCCGCTGATGATGACCTCGCGGCGGCGCCCCTTGATGAACAGGTGGCCGCGCCCGTCGATCACGCCCATGTCGCCCGTGTGCAGCCAGCCGTCGACGATGGTCTTGGCCGTCTCCTCGGGCAAATCCAGATAGCCCTTCATCACGATGTCGCCCTTCACGACGATCTCGCCTTCCGTATCGGGCGGCAGGATGCGGCCATCCGCATCCATGATCTCGACACGGTTGAGCGGCGCCGCGCGGCCAACCGATTCGAGATTCGCGTCGTCGCCGAAATCCTCCGCGCGCTGGAACGAGATGATCTGCGGCGATTCCGTCTGCCCGAAGGTGGTCTCCAGCACGGGGCCGAAGACGCGCCGTGCCGCGCGGATCTGGTCCACGCGCATGGGCGCGCCGGCATAGATCAAATGTTTCAGGCCCGGATAGCGCCGCTCGGCGACACCCGGTTCCGCTAAAAGGTTGTAGATCACGGTCGGCGGCAGGAACGAACCGGTGGCGCCTTTCTCGAAGGCATCCAGGACGTCGGCCGCCCGCGCGCGTTCGATCAACTCCAGCCGCCCGCCTTGGGATAGCGTCGGCAGCACATAGGTCCCGGAGCCGTGGGTGATGGGTGAGGCGATCAGATGGCGCGTCGTGGAATCGAAGCCAACACAGAGAAGCTGGTTCGCGATCACCGTGTTCCACACGCGCACGGTCTGCATCACGCCCTTTGGCTTGCCGGTCGAGCCGCCGGTGAATTTCAGCGCGATCAGATCGTCAGGCGCGAGATCGGGATGGGCCAGCGGCTCACCGTCATGGCGCGCGATCAAGTCGTGAAGGCGCGCGTCGCCGTCCTTGGGCATGCTGTTCGTGCGGCCCAGGATCACCTTGGCCGCACCGGGCGTGAAGCGGTCCAGGCAATCCTGATCGGCCACGATGATCGAAGGCCTGGTGGCCGCGATGAAGGAATCGAGCTCCGCCCGTCCGTTCATGGGGTTCAGCGCGACCCACACCTTGCCCGCGGCGAGGGTGGCCAAGAGCGCCACCAAGTGTTCCGGCGTGTTGAAGCCGCAGACGCCGACCCGCGACTGGGGCTTGGGGTCGATGGCCTTGAAGGCGGCCGCCAGCGCATCGACCCGCCGGACCAGTTGGGCATAGGTCAAGGTTTCGGCGTGGAAGCCGACCGCCACGGCCTGGGGGTTGCACCGGGCGCCCCGGTAGAGGAATTCGATCGGCGTCATGGCGCGAGCGTCACGCTGTCGTCATGGGGTTATGAAGATCATAGCGGTCCGCGAAGGGGGCGTAACCTGGCAATCACCCCCAAGCCCTTGCGTTTATGGGAGAATACGGCTACCTACGACCCGCCCCGATCTCCGGAAACCGACATCGCGCTTCCGGCGGCGAGCGGGCGAAGATGTGCATTGCAGCACGTCCTCACCATATAAATATCTGCACGGATCGAAGAGGCGGGAGCCCGACATGGCACGGAACAAGATCGCGCTCGTGGGCGCGGGTCAAATCGGCGGCACGCTCGCATTGCTGGCGGGCTTGAAGGAATTCGGCGACGTGGTGTTGATCGACATCCCGCAGACCGAGGGGATGCCCAAGGGCAAGGCACTGGACATCGCGCAGGCGGCACCCGTCATCGGCTTCGACGCCGGCCTCACCGGCTCCACCGATTACGCGGCCATGGCCGGCGCCGACGTGGTCATCGTGACCGCGGGCGTGCCGCGCAAGCCGGGCATGAGCCGCGACGACCTGATCGGCATCAACGCCGGCGTCATCGCGACGGTGGGCGAGAACATCAAGCGCCATTGCCCCAAAGCCTTCGTCATCGTCATCACCAATCCGCTTGATGCCATGGTCTGGGTCATGCGCGAGGTGACCGGCCTGCCCGCGAGCCACGTGGTCGGCATGGCGGGCGTGCTCGACTCCGCCCGCTTCCGCCATTTCCTGGCCGACGAGTTCAAGGTCTCGATCAAGGACGTCACGGCCTTCGTGTTGGGCGGCCACGGCGACACGATGGTGCCGCTGGTGCGCTATTCCACGGTCGCGGGCATTCCGCTGCCCGATCTGGTCGCCATGGGTTGGACCACACAGGAGAAGTTGGACAAGATCGTCCAGCGCACCCGAGACGGCGGCGCCGAGATCGTCGGCCTGCTCAAGACCGGCTCCGCCTTTTACGCGCCGGCCGCGTCCGCGATCGAGATGGCCGAGTCCTATCTGCGCGACAAGAAGCGCGTCCTGCCTTGCGCGGCGCAGCTCAACGGCGAATACGGCGTGAAGGGTCTCTATGTCGGCGTGCCGGTCGTGATCGGCGCGGGCGGTGTCGAGCGCATCGTCGAGATCAAGCTGTCGGCGGACGAGAAGAAGATGTTCGACCACTCCGTCGCGTCGGTGCAGGGTCTGGTGGACGCTTCCAAGCGCATCCTGTCCGAGAAGAAGAAAGCCTGACGCGCATCCGCTTCCGGCCCACGACACATCGTCATAGCGAGACCGCATGAATATCCATGAGCATCAGGCGAAGGAACTGCTGAAGCGTTTCGGCGTGGCGGTTCCCCGGGGCCGGGCGGCCTTCACCGCCGAGGAAGCCGTCGCGGCGGCCAAGGAACTGGGCGGCCCGGTCTGGGTCGTGAAAGCCCAGATCCACGCCGGCGGGCGCGGCAAGGCGGGCGGCGTGAAGGTGGTGAAGTCGGTCGATGACGTCGCCGCCACGGCCAAGAAGATGCTGGGCATGAATTTGGTCACGCATCAGACGGGCCCGCAGGGCCGCGTCGTGAAGCGCGTCTATATCGAGGAAGGCTGCGATATCAAGCGCGAGCTCTATCTCGGCGTGCTGCTCGACCGCCAGACCAGCCGCATCACCTTCATGGCCTCGACCGAAGGCGGCATGGATATCGAAGAGGTGGCCCACAAGACGCCGGAGAAGATCACCCGCGTCGCCGTCGATCCCGCCGCCGGCATGCAGCCGTTCCATGCGCGCCGCATCGCCTATGCCCTGGGCCTGGAAGGCGACCAGGTGAAGTCGGCGACCAAGTTCCTGCACGCGCTCTATCGCGCCTACACCGAACTGGACGCGAGCCTGCTCGAGATCAATCCGCTGGTTATCACCGGCAAGGGCGACGTCATCGCGCTCGACGCCAAGATGAACTTCGACGACAACGCGCTCTACCGTCACAAGGACGTCGAGGCGCTGGCCGACGAGAACGAGATCGATCCGACCGAGCTCGAAGCCGGCAAGCACAACCTCAATTACGTGAAGCTCGACGGCAGCATCGGCTGCATGGTTAACGGCGCGGGCCTGGCCATGGCGACGATGGACATCATCAAGCTCTATGGCGGCGAGCCGGCCAACTTCCTGGACGTGGGCGGTGGTGCTACGAAAGAGCGCGTCACGGTCGCGTTCAAGCTGATCCTCACCGACAAGAACGTGAAGGGCATCCTGGTCAACATCTTCGGCGGCATCGTCCGTTGCGACGTGATCGCCGAGGGTGTCGTGGCCGCCGCGCGCGAACTGGCGCTCAAGGTGCCGCTGGTCGTGCGCCTCGTGGGCACGAACATGGAGCAGGGCAAGAAAATCCTGGCCGAATCGGGTCTCAAGATCCTGGCCGCGGACGACCTGGCGGATGCCGCCGGAAAGGTCGTGAAGGCCGTGAAGGAGGCCGCCTGATGTCGGTTCTGATCGACAAGAATACCAAGGTCATCTGCCAGGGCTTCACCGGCGCCCAGGGTACCTTCCATTCCGAACAGGCCATCGCCTATGGCACCAAGATGGTCGGTGGCGTGACGCCGGGCAAAGGCGGCACCCAGCATCTGAATCTCCCTGTCTTCGACACGGTCGCGGACGCGGTGAAGAAGACGGGTGCGACTGCCAGCGTGATCTACGTGCCGGCGCCGTTCGCGGCGGATGCGATCCTCGAGGCGCTGGACGCCAAGCTGCCGCTCATCGTCTGCATCACCGAGGGTATTCCGGTCATCGACATGGTGCGCGTGAAGCGCGCGCTAGCGAACTCAGGTTCGCGCTTGGTCGGCCCCAACTGCCCCGGCGTCATCACGCCCGATGAATGCAAGATCGGCATCATGCCAGGCCATATCCACAAGCGCGGCAAGATCGGCATCGTTTCCCGTTCGGGCACGCTGACTTACGAAGCCGTCGGCCAGACGACGGCCGCGGGCCTGGGTCAGACCACTTGTATTGGCATCGGCGGCGACCCCGTGGGCGGCATGAACTTCATCGATTGTCTGGAGTTGTTCCTGGGCGACGACGAGACCAAGGGCATTGTCATGATCGGCGAGATCGGCGGCGCGGCCGAAGAGGATGCGGCCGCGTTCCTCAAGGCCAGCAAGCGCAAGAAGCCGGTCGTCGGCTTCATCGCCGGCCGCACGGCGCCGCCGGGCCGCCGCATGGGCCATGCCGGCGCGATCATCGCGGGCGGCAAGGGCGGCGCCGAGGACAAGATCGAGGCCATGCGTTCCGCGGGCATCAAGGTCGCCGATTCGCCGGCGGCGCTCGGCGCCACCATGGTCGAGGCGCTGAAGGGCTGAGGCGCATGCGTTGCCCATCCATTCGCATGGACGTACGACGATGGCGCTAAACCGCGAATCGCTGCTGACCAGCGCCAACGCGACCTTCATCGCGGAGCTTTATGGGCGCTATCTGAACGATCCGCGCTCGGTGGATGCGAGCTGGGCGGATTTCTTCGAAATCCTGGACGACGATTCCCGCACCCTTCTTCTCGACAGCCGTGGCGCCAGCTGGGCGCCGCGTGAATCCGCCGTCATCGGCGCAAAAACAAATGGCGCGGCGGCGCCGGCGGCCAAAGGCGGCACCAGCGCCGACCAGATTCATGCGGCCTGCCTCGATTCGATCCGCGCGCGCATTCTGATTCGCTCCTATCGCGTACGCGGCCATCTGGAAGCGAAGCTCGATCCGCTCGGCCTCGAGGTCAAGCAGGAGCACCCCGAGCTGCATCCGCGCACGCTCGGTTTCACCGATGCCGACTACGACCGCTCGATCTTCGTCGGTGATGCGGTCGGTGTGGCGACCGCGACCTTACGCGAGCTGATCATGCGGCTGCGCGCCGCCTATTGCGGCACGATCGGCATTGAATACATGCACATTCAGGACCCCGATCAGAAGGATTGGATCCAGGAGCGCGCGGAAGCCGCGCCCTATGATCCGCCGCTCTCGGCCGATGAGAAGAAGTGGATCCTAAAGAAGCTGACGGTCGCCGAAACCTTCGAGCAGTTCCTCGACAAGCGTTACACCGGCACCAAGCGCTTCGGCCTCGATGGCGGCGAATCGAGCATTCCCGCGCTGGAGGCCGTGCTCGAGCGCGCGGCGCAGCATGGCGTGGAAGAGGTCGTCCTGGGCATGGCCCATCGCGGCCGCCTGAACGTCTTGGCCAACGTGATGCGCAAGCCGTTCCAGGCCATCTTCTCGGAGTTCGAGGGTAACTCGGCAAATCCGGAAGACGTCCAGGGTTCGGGCGACGTGAAATACCACCTTGGCACCTCGTCTGATCGCGAGATCGCCGGCCGGAAGATGCATCTCTCGCTCCAAGCCAATCCGTCGCATCTCGAAGCCGCCGACCCGGTCGTCATGGGCCGCGTGCGCGCCAAGCAGACGCAGAAGGGCGACATGGCGCGCGAGCGTGTCATGGGCCTGCTGATCCATGGCGATGCGGC
>JBFXED010000054.1:0-21934 GCA_050180485.1 Alphaproteobacteria bacterium
TCATTTTTCTCGTGCTCGGCACCATCTTCCTCGGCATCGCGACGCCGACGGAGGGCGGCGCCATGGGTGCGCTTGGCGCGGTGGTCTTGGCCGTGGCGCGTGGAAAACTGAGTTTTCCACTGCTCCGTCAAGCTCTCGATAAGACCGCCAAGCTGTCCACGTTCGTGATGTTTATCCTGATCGGCGCCACGGTGTTCGGTCTCGTGTTCCGCGGCGTCTACGGCGACGTGTGGGTGGAGCATCTGCTGACCAGCTTGCCGGGGGGGCAGATCGGCTTCCTGATCGCCGTCAACCTGCTAGTCTTCGTTCTGGCGTTCTTTCTCGACTTCTTCGAATTGGCTTTCATCATCGTCCCTCTTCTGGCTCCCGTCGCGCAGAAGCTGGGCATCGACCTGATTTGGTTTGGCGTCCTTTTGGGCGTGAACATGCAGACATCGTTCATGCACCCGCCCTTTGGTTTCGCGCTTTTCTATCTTCGCAGCGTCGCGCCTAAATCGGAATTCGTGGACCGCTTGACCGGCCGCCGCACGCCGGCGGTCACGACCGGACAGATCTATTGGGGGGCGGTGCCGTTCGTCTGCATTCAGGTCCTGATGATCGGGATCGTGATCGCCTTTCCGAACCTCGTGCTACACGGCCGGGCGGATCCTACCGCCATCGACCCAGCTAAGATCGAGATCACCCTGCCCGAAACCGAGGCGCCGCCGCCGCCGCAGTTTGGCACCGGTGGCCAGGATGCCCCCACGGATGCCCAACCGGAGGAAAGCGATCCGGCGAAGGATATCGAGAAATCCCTCAAGGGCGGCCAGTGATCCCGAAATAGAAAAGCCCCGCTCACGCGGGGCTTTTCCGTATCGGCGATCCAGTCGATCTATTTCTTCGCGCCGGCCGTGAAGACGAAGTTATCGTATGAGTTCTCCGCCACGCGGAACCAAAGGAACTCCTCGGTGCGGAACGCATCCCACTGGTCATAGATCTTCTTGAACTTGTCGTTCTTGGCCGCGATCTCGGCATACAACTCGCTGGACGCCTTGTAGAGCGCGTTCAAGATATCCTTGTTGAAGGCGCGGAGTTGGGCGCCGTTGGCGACCAAGCGCTTCAACGCCGCCGGATTCTGCGCGTCGTACTTGGCCAGCATCCACACGTTGACGTCACCGCAGGCCGCCTCCAGCACCGCCTTGTAATTGGCGGGCAAGGAGTCCCACTGTTTCTGGTTCACATAGAGCGACAGCTGCGCGCTGCCTTCGGCCCAACCGGGATAGTAGTAGTACTTGGCGACCTTCTGCAGGCCGAGACGCTCATCGTCATAGGGGCCGACCCACTCGGCGGCGTCGATCGTGCCTTTCTCCAGCGCGGGGTAGATGTCGGGTGCCGCGATCTGCTGCGGCACCACACCCAGCTTCGTCATGATCTGGCCAGCAATGCCGCCCATGCGGAACTTGAGGCCGTTCAGGTCCTTGACCGACTTGATCTCCTTGCGGAACCAGCCGGCCATCTGTGCGCCGGTGTTGCCCGCCGGGATCTGACGAATGCCATAGCCGGTAAAGAACTCGCGCATCAGTTCGATGCCGCCGCCGTGGTACATCCAAGCGTTCTGTTGGCGCGCGTTCAGGCCGAAGGGCAGCACAGTGTCGAAGGCAAAGGCCGGATCCTTGCCGACATAGTAGTAGCTGGCCGTATGGCCCAGCTCGACGGTGCCGTTCTGCACCGCGTCCAAGACCTGGAGCGCCGGAACGATCTCGCCTGCGGCGGACGGGGTAATCTGGAACTTGCCATCGGTCGCCGCGGCCACGCGCTTGGCGATCAGATCGACACCGCCCCACAGGGCTTCCAGGCTCTTGGGCCAGCTCGCGGCCAGACGCCACTTGATCTCGGGGTTGGAGGGCGATTGCGCGATCGCGGGCGCTGCGATGGTGCTGGCAGCCAAGCCGAAACCGGCCGCCTTCAAGAATTTCCGTCGTTTCATGGGTGGCTCCCTAAGCCTGGCTGAATTCATTGCGGCCCGTCGTCGGCGTGAAATGCAGCGGGGCCGTGGGTTTTCCGGCTTCGACCGGTTCGGACGGCATTATACGAAGGCCCGCCCGAGCCGCAAACGCGGCTTGGAATTGCTAGAAAACCGTCTGGCACCGCTGCATGATCGGGCTTGCGCGGGGGAACGCGTACGACGTCATCCACGAATAAGGGGGTCTAGATGGGTATGTCCAAGCGTCTCGCGGCCGAGTTGATCGGCACATTCTGGCTCGTCCTTGGCGGCTGCGGCAGCGCCGTCATCGCGGGCGGCTTTCCGGAAGTCGGTATCGGGCTGGCCGGCGTCTCGCTGGCCTTCGGCTTGACCGTTCTCACCATGGTCTATGCGCTGGGTCCGGTTTCCGGCGGCCATTTCAATCCGGCGGTCACGGTCGGGCTATGGGCCGGCGGACGGTTCGATGCCAAGGATGTCATCCCGTATTTCATCGCCCAGGTGATCGGGGCCATCGCCGCGGCGGCCGTGATCTATGTGATCGCCAGCGGCGCGCCCGGTTTCGACGTGCAGAACGGCTTCGCCGCAAACGGCTATGGCGAGCACTCGCCTGGCAAATACGTCATGTCCTCGGCGATTGTCTCCGAACTGGTCATGACCTTCGGCTTCCTGATCGTCATCCTGGGCGCGACCGACAAGCGTGCGCCGGCGGGCTTCGCGGGCTTGGCCATCGGCCTGGCGCTGACCCTCATCCACCTGGTCAGCATCCCGGTCACGAACACTTCGGTGAACCCGGCGCGCAGCACGGGGCCGGCCTTGTTCGTCGGCGGCTGGGCGTTGCAGCAGCTCTGGCTGTTCTGGGTCGTGCCGTTGGTGGGTGGCCTCGTCGGTGGCGGGCTCTACCGCTTCCTGTTCGGCGACGGAAAATAGCCGCCGCGCGTCTCGAAGGCGGAAAGGGGCCCTCCGGGGCCCCTTTCTTTTTGCCTATACTCGCGCATCGCAAACGCCTGGGTTTCCATGAACTATCGCCACGCCTTCCATGCCGGCAATTTCGCGGATGTCTTCAAGCACGCGCTGCTGTCGGTCCTGCTCCAGCATCTGAAGACGAAGGACAAGCCGTTCTTCGTGCTCGACAGCCATGCGGGGCTCGGTCTTTACGACCTATCGGACGAGCGCTCCTTGCGCACGGGCGAATGGCGCGACGGGATCGCGCGCGTCCTGGCGCGCCCCGACGCGCCGGCGGCATTGGCGCCCTATCTCGCCGCTGTGCGCGGCCTCAACGGCGAAGCAGGCTTGCGCTGGTATCCCGGCTCGCCGCGTCTAATCCGCAGCTTCCTGCGCGACCAGGATCGCCTTGCCGCGGTCGAGATGCACCCGGAGGATGCGCGGCTTCTGGCCGACGAATTCGCGGGTGATCCGTCCGTGAGGGTCCACGCCATGGACGGATATGGCGCGCTGAAGTCGCTGTTGCCTCCATCTGAGCGGCGCGGGCTCGTCCTGGTCGACCCGCCGTTCGAAGAGACCGACGAGTTCGCACGGCTCGCGCGCGGGTTGAAGGAAGCCCATCGGCGTTGGGCGACCGGCATTTATATGCTTTGGTATCCAATCAAGAATCGCGACGCCGTGGCCGCCTTCCATCGCGAGGTTACGGCGCTGGCGCTTCCGCGCACGATGGCAGTGGAATTGCGGCTTGAGGTCGAACAGCCCAATCGTTTGGTTGGCTGCGGGATCATCCTCGTCAATCCGCCTTGGACTTTCGAAGCCGAGGCTGCGGCGGTCCTCGACTTCCTGGTTAAGGTGCTGGGCCGCTCCGCCGGCGCGTCGCGCCGGATCGAATGGCTGGTGCCGGAAGATGGCGCTACGTCCCGCGCCGCGCGGCGATGAAATCCTGGAACGTGGCCGCGTGCCCGGCGCGATGCGCCGCGTCGAATTCTCGGTTGAGCGCGATCTTACGCTGAAGCGAGGCCGCGAAAGCTTCGCGGATCTCCGGTCGCGTGAAGCCGAATCCGTCCTTGGCCAGGCGGTGCAGCATGAGGCCATACCCTTCCTCGGCCTTCGCCGCGGAATCCTCGGCGTGGCAGACCGAGCCCAGCCGCACGCGATAATCGTGGAACGGCCGCAAAGTGACGGGCAGGGGTCCCAGCCGGTCGATCAGGCGCAAATTGTACGCCACGTCGTCGCCGAGCAGCAGATCCTCGTCCCAGCGCAGGTCGAGCGCGCGCCGCACGACGAACATCATGGGCACGGAAGTCGCGAGGAAACCCTCGGCGCCCATCTCCATCACGCCATCGCCCGGTGGAAACAGGCATTGCAGCTCGCGTCCGGTCGCGTCGTCGACCACGCGCACATTGTCGGCCGCGGCACCCCGTTCGCGCGCCAAGGGCGCGAGGGCGGCCAAGCGGCCGGGATGGAACAGATCGTCGGCGTCCAGCCAGGCCACGAGATCGCCCGTGGCCATGGCCTGACCCAGATTGCGGGCGATGGCGGGGCCGGCGCCGGTACGTCCCGTGGTGGCGTGGCGCAAACGGCCGTCCCGCAGGCCCGCTTCAGCCAGGACCGGCGCATAGTCGGCGCTATCGTCGGAAACCACGACGATCTCGGCGGGGTCTTGCGAAAGGGCGCTGGCCACCGCGCGGGCGATGGTGTCCCGGGCGCGGAAGGCGGGGATGACGACGCTGACGCCGTCCATGCGGACCCGCGCCTTACGAGTCGCGGTCCCGCGCCACGCGGTTGAGCGGCAGGGCGCCCGCGGACGGCGGCGGCGTGGCCGAGGGCAGGCGCGGCTGTTCCACGGCCGGAGCCGGCGGGCGCCGCTTGAAGAGCTGGGGCGCGATGCTGACCATCGCCGTGATGAACGACGCGGCATAGGGGATCGACTGCACCACCAGCATGGCGGCCCACAGCCAGGATTCGGGCGAATCCGATCCGTTGGCCACCACGATGCCGGCGGCTGCGACCCACAGGAGGAGCGTGAGCAGCGATTCTTCCCACGCCATCAGAAGGCCCTTCATCACCGCCGGCTGGTCCTCCAGTTTGGGCGTGCGCAAGAAGGGTTTGCCCGAGGTGAAGATGCCGCTCCATACGGCCTTGCCGACCGTGTGGGTCAACGAAAGGGCCGCGATGGCCGCGCCGATATTCTGTCCCAGCGAGCAGCGGATACGCAGGCTATACAGCGCGAACGACTTGATCGTCTTGAAGGCGAACAGGCCGAGCGCCGCGGAGATGAAGATCGTCAGCGGGAAATCGAACGCTTTGGGCCACACGATCAGGCCGACCGTCCAGAACAGCGCGAAGAAGGTGAACACGGTGTTGAGCGCATCGCCGATCCAGGGCAGCCAACCCGCGACGAAATGGTATTGCTGTGCCGCCGTCAGGCTGCCGCCCGCCCAGGGCACGAACTCGCGCCAATGGCGCTTCATGATCTGGATGGCGCCGTAGGCCCAGCGGAAGCGCTGGCTCTTGTAGCCGGCATAGGTGTCGGGCGTGACGCCTTGGCCGAAGCTCTGGTTGAGATAGAGCGAATCGTAGCCGTGGGCCATTAGCTTGATGCCCAACTCGGCATCTTCGGTGATGCACCATTCGGCCCAGCCGCCGACCTCTTCCAGCGCGGTCTTACGCACCATGGTCATGGTGCCGTGCTGGATGATCGCGTTACGCTCGTTGCGCACGACCATGCCGATATGGAAGAAGCCGGCATATTCCCAGTAGCACATCTCCTTGAACAGGCTCTGCCGCCAGTCGCGATAGTCCTGGGGCGCCTGCACGAAGCCGACCTCGGGCTTGTTGAAATAGGGCGCGAAGCTTTTCAGCCAGTCGGATTTCACCGTGTAGTCGCTATCGATCACGGCCACGACTTCGGCCGTCTGATCCATGTGCTTCAGCGTGTAGTTGAGCGCGCCGGCCTTGAAGCCCGGGCAGTGGTCCAGATGGAAGAAGCGGAAGATATCCGGGCGCTCTTTGCACCAAGCCTCGACGGGCGCCCAGACCTTGGGGTCCTTCGTGTTGTTGTCGATCACCACGACTTCGTAGTTGGGATAGTCGAGGCGGCCGAGGGCCTCGAGCGATTCGATCACCAGCTCCGGCGGCTCGTTGTAGATCGGGATATGGACGGAAACGCGCGGCATGCGCGTGCTCGGGTCCGCCGCCACCGGTTCCGGCCGGCGCGCGAGGCGCAACCAGAAGGATTCCGCGAGCTCGAACGCCTCGGCCAAGAGAATCGCCATGAGCAGCGCCAAGCCAAAGCCCAACGCGCACCAAGTGATGATCTCGTTCTGAGTTAAATATTGGTCGGTCGCGATGTGGAAGGCCCACACGCCCGTGGTCGCTACGCCTTGGATGATGCTGGCATAGAAGATGCGGCCGCCGGCGCGCATGCGCCCCGCACTGCCTAGGAACCACGCCATGGGAATGAGCGCCAGGATGGTCGATGCCGCGGCCAAATAGGGCCAATGCGGTACGGCCACGACCGGGCCGGCCATGGCGATCTTCAAATTGCGGTTGTTGTCGTAGATGCCCCAATAGCTGCCGACGCTGCCTTCCATGTGCCGCTTCCACGGCTGATCGAAGGCTTCCATCAGCGAGTAGTCGAGCTTGTGCGAATTCGCCATGTTGAGGAACTGGCGCAGGAACAGCGCCTGGTTCTTCAGGGAAGGCACCGAGCCCTTCTTCATCCGCCCGTCGCTGGGCCAACCGACCTCGGTGATGACGATGTGCTTGTTGGGGTAGGCCTGCACCAGCAGGTCGTATTTCTCGAGGATGAAATCCATCGAGCGGTCGAGCGGCTGGCCTTCCCAATAAGGAAGGATGTGGACGGCGATATAGTCAACTTCCTTGGCCAGATCCGGATTCTTGAGCCAGACGTGCCACGGTTCGGCTGTACTGACCGGCTGCTTCACCTTTTCTTTTACGCGGCGGACATATTCGAGCATCTGCTCGGGCGTCACATCGGCGCGCAGCAGCGTCTCGTTGCCGACCAGGACACGGTCGACATTGGAATTGTGGTTGGCGATCCAGATCAGGCTCTGGATCTCGCGCTCGTTCTTGTCGAGGAAGTTGTCGATCCAAGCGCCCGCCACGACGCGCAGCCCGTATTTGGCGGCGATGCGCGGAACCTGCTCGATGCCGTCCAGCGCGCTGTAGGTGCGGATGGCGGCGGTCTTGTCCTGTAGGAAGCGCAGGTCTTCGTCGATCTCGGCGTAGGAGGCGACCGCCCCGGCCTGCGGGTCCTGGTCGCCGTGGAAGGGGGAATAGGAGAGGCCGCGGAAGACGCCGCTCCAGGGCTTTTCCTCCATGGGCCGGTTGACGAAGGCCCACAAACCGATATTCGCGAGCGACAGCGCGAGCAGGATCAGGAGCGAGGAAACCTTGAAATAGACCTTCATCGGAACGTGCCGCTCGCCTCGCGCGTGATCCGCGCCAGACTATCCGTGCCGGCGGCGGTGTGGTTTGCGTCAATTCCGGTCCGGGGGCGTTGTCTTTCGGAAGCCGGATACCTCAGGCCTCCGCGCAAGCGCAACCGAACCGTCCAATCCTGTGAACTTGCCCCTGGGGCGGGTATTCCATAGATGGCGGTTTTCCACCGCTCCCGGCCCTTTGACCGGGTTCGATATAGGCATTTGGCCATGTTTCGTCCAGGGGAGAGAAGAAAATCCTCGATTTGTCGCACGCGCGTCTGGCCCGGCCCCAAGACACCGCCGGTTTCACTAAGCCCAGGGAATTGCGGCCATTTCACGGCGGGACGGCCGGTTTCATCCGCGCGCGCTCTCACGTAAGATGCGCGCTCGTTGGGACGAGGCGGCTTTAAGTGAAGGGCAAAATGGCAGGATCGGATGCGACGCGGTGGTTTCCGCCGTCCCGTCCGCGCGGCTTGCGCTGTCTTGCCGCCCTTGTCGTGGCGCTGGTGATGGGAGTCGGCCTTGCCGCGCGCGTTGACGCCGAGGACACGTCTTTCTTCCGCATCGCAACCGGGTCGTCGGACAGCCCGTTTTTCGCGCTCGGCGGGCTTCTGGCCAGCGCCATCAGCAAACCGCCAGGCTCGCGTGCCTGTTCCGCGGGCGGAAGTTGCGGCGTGCCCGGCCTGATCGCGGTGGCCGTTTCCACCGAAGGCCCGGTGGCGAACGTGGAAATGGTGAATAGCGACAAGGTGGAATCCGGCCTCGTATCCGCGGATTTGGCCTACTGGGCTTATCGTGGCGAGGGCGCGTTTCAGGGGCGCGGCAAGTTTCGCAACCTGACGGCGATCGCCAGCCTCTACCCGGAAGCGATTCACCTGGTGGTCGCCCGCAAGGCCAAGATCCGCGACGTGAAAGGCCTTGTGGGCAAACGCATCTCGCTCGGCCCCGAGCGTTCGGGCGACGCGGATACCGCGCGCGAAATCCTGCAAGTGTACGGCGTCGCGGCTGCCAAGGCGAAGCTGCGCTACGATGCGCCCAAGCAAGCCGCCGAACTTCTGAAGAAGGGCCAGATCGACGCGTTCTTCGTGACCGCGGCCGGTCGCTCCGACGTCGTCAGCGAATTGGCGGCGTCGACGGAGATCGAGATCCTGCCGCTCGCGGGCCCGCAGGCCCAGACACTGATCGGGCGGTTATCCTATCTGTCGGTCGCGCGGATTCCGGCAGGCGCCTACAAGGGGGTCGGTGAAACGCCCACGTTGGGCATTCCGGCCCAATGGATCGTCTCGGAGAAAGCGCCGGAAGAGCTGGTCTACGGAATCACCCGCGCGTTGTGGCACGCCACCACGCGCCGGCTTCTCGATTCGCGCACGCCCGAGGGGAAGCAGATCAAACCGGAAGCGGCACTCGACGGACTTGGCGTCCCGCTGCATCCGGGCGCCGCGCGTTATTACCGCGAAGTGCGGATGCTCAAGTAGGGGCGGTCACAGCTCGTACTTGGGAATGATCCAAGGTTCCTTCTTCGCCGCCGCGAACCATTCCTGATAAGGCGGGTGCGCCAAGATGGCCTGGCGGTAGGCCTCGGACACTTCGTCCAACTTGACGTGATAGGTGGTGAAGCGCGAGGCGACCGGCGCATACATGGCATCGGCCATCGAGAAGGCGCCGAACAGGAACGGCCCATCCTTGCCGAAACGCTCGCGGCAATGGCGCCAGATCGCGCTGATTCGGTTGACCTCGTCCTGCACGCCCGCGCCCATACCCTTGCCGGCGTGGGAGGCACGCATGTTCATGGGCATGTTCTGGCGCATGGCCATGAAATTGGTCGCCATCTCGGTCGAGATAGAACGCGCGTAGGCGCGCGCACCGGCATCCTGAGGCCACAGGCCGGCCTGTGGAAACTGTTCGGCCAGATACTCGCCGATGGCCAGCGATTCCCATACGACCGTCTCGCCGTGCTTCAGCAATGGCAGTTTGCCTGACGGCGAATGGCGCAGGATCTGCTCGCGCGTGGTCGGCTCGTCGAGAGGGATGACGATTTCCTCGAACGCGGCACCGGTCTGCTTCAAGGCCAACCAGCCGCGCAGGGACCACGATGAATAATTCTTGTTGGCGACCACGATGGTCCAGTCGGCCATGTGCTCCTCCCGGAAAACTTGAGCGGCGCCATTGGAGGGGATGAAGCGGCTCCTGGCAAGCGCCGATCGCTGTTCCGTTGGGGCTTTTCAGCGTGCCGGAAGCGGTCCATGCTCCCGGCGCTTTCGATTGTGACGGAACGAGGTCATCCATGCGCGGACTTTTCCTGCCCCGGCCCCAACGCGGCACGGTGCCCATCACCGTGCTTCGCGCCTCGTCGCTGGCGAAATATCTGGCAGGCCAGAGCGCATTGCTGCGCCGGTGGGTGAAGGAGTCCGACTTCGATGCGTCTCCGGAAACTTTCTTGGCCGTACCTGGCACGGATGGACGCCTCGCGCGCGTGTTGATCGGCCTCGGCGCGGGCGAGACACCATGGGCGTACGCAGGCCTGCGCGAAAAACTGCCGGCCGGCAGCTATGCGTTCGACGCCTCGTTGCCGCGAGAGGCCGCGACGCGTGCGGCGCTCGGCTGGGCGCTCGGTGCGTACGCGTTCACCCGCTATAAGGCGCGCAAGGACCGGCCCCGCGCGCTGGTCTGGCCGAAAGGCGCCGATCGCGGCCATGTCGAGCGCACGGCCGAGGCCACCTTCCTGGTGCGCGACCTGATTAACACGCCGGCCAACGATCTGGGGCCGGCCGAACTGGCCGCCGAGGCGCGCAAGCTCGCGAAGCGTCACCGCGCGCAGTTCAGCGTGATCGTCGGAGATGCGTTGCTGAAGAAGAACTACCCCACCGTCCATGCCGTCGGCCGCGCGAGCACCCGCGCACCGCGCCTGATCGACATCCGCTGGGGCCGGACCAGCGATCCCAAGGTCACGCTGGTCGGCAAGGGCGTGTGCTTCGACACGGGCGGGCTCGACCTCAAGGGCTCCGGCAACATGCTCCTGATGAAGAAGGACATGGGCGGCGCGGCTCAGACGCTCGGGCTGGCTGCCATGATCATGGGCGCCAAGCTGCGCGTGCGCCTGCGCGTCTTGGTACCCGCGGTCGAAAACAGCGTGTCGGGCAATGCCATGCGGCCGCTCGACGTCATTCGCACGCGCAAGGGCCTGACGGTCGAGATCGGCAACACGGATGCCGAAGGCCGCCTGATCCTGTGCGATGCATTGGCTGAGGCCGACCGCGAGCAGCCCGCGCTCATCGTCGATTGCGCGACACTCACCGGCGCCGCGCGCGTGGCGCTAGGCCCCGACATGCCGGCCCTGTTCACCAATGACGACAAGGTGGCAGACGCGCTGATGGCGGCCTCGCGAAGCGAGAGCGATCCGCTCTGGCGCTTGCCGCTGTGGCCCGGCTACCGCGTCACCCTCGACAGCAAGGTGGCCGATCTCAACAACATCTCCGACGGCCCCTTCGCGGGCGCCATCACGGCCGCGCTTTATCTGGAACGGTTCGTCTCCGATAAGCGGACTTGGATCCATCTCGACATGATGGGCTGGAACCCCGCGCCGCGCGCCGGCCGCCCCAAGGGCGGCGAGGCGCAGGGCATGCGCGCCTTGTTCCGCCTGATCGCCGAGCGCTACGCGCGCTGACGTTCAGTAGGCCGCGTCGGGGTTAACCTCGTTGATGAGGGGCTTGCCGGCGCGGGCGCGCTTGATGTTCTCGCCCACCTGCTGCGCCGCCGTGTCCGGATTGGGGTCGCCCGCGATATGCGGCGTCACGATCACCTTGGGGTGCGTCCAGTACGGGTGATCGGCCGGCAGGGGTTCGGGGAAGAACACGTCCAGCATGGCGCCCGCCAAGTGCCCGGAATCGAGCGCCGCGATGAGGTCGGCGTCCACCACATGCAGGCCGCGCGCCATGTTGATGACATAGGCGCCCTTGGGCAGCATCGCCAATGTCTTCTTGTTCAGGATGCCCTTGGTCGCATCGGTCAGCGGCAGGACGCAGACGAGATACTGGCAGGCGGCCATGAAGGGTTTGAGGCCCGCTTCGCCGTGGTGGCAGGTGATGCCGGGCACGGTCTTGGGTGTGCGGCTCCAGCCATGAACCTGGAAGCCCAGCGCCGCCAGCTTCTTCGCGGTGTCGGCGCCGATCTGGCCGATGCCCATGACACCGACGCTGGTGTTGGCCGTGTCCCCGCGGCCGAGCTTGGTCCATTTGCGCTGCTTCTGCGCTTCGACATAGCCCGGCATGCGACGGTGATAATGAAGCACGCCATAGATGGCGTATTCGCTCATCTGCGCGGTCAGGTCCGGATCGACGATGCGGCAGACCGGCACGCCCTTGGGCAGGTGCGGATCGGCGAAGATGTGGTCGACGCCCGCGGCCAGCGACAGGATGACCTTGAGCTTGGGATAGCGCTTCAGGTCGCCAGGCTCGGGCTTCCACGCCAGGACGTATTCCACATCCTCGACGCGGCCGACATCGGGCCACACCCGCACCTCGAGGCCCGGCACCTGTTCCTGCAGGCGCTTGGTCCAAGCCACCGGATCGTCGAACACGCTTTTGAACACGAGCGCCATGGCCGTCTTCCCTTTTCAATCCGCTGCGGTTTCTAGCAAAAGCCGATGGCCGGGGTCACTAGTAACCGGCGCTCATGTTCACCGTGTGGCGCAGCTTCTTGCCGGCCCGAAAGCCCTTGATGTTCTCCAGCGTGTCGCGGATGACGTCCTCACGGCTGGAATTGCCGGCCTTGTGCGGTGTCACGGTCACCTTCGGATGCTTCCAATAGGGGTGATCGGCCGCCAGCGGTTCGGGGAAGAACACGTCCAGCGTCACATGGGACAGCTGGCCGGAATCGAGCGCGGCCAGAAGATCGGCGTCCACATGCTGCTTGCCGCGTGCCACGTTGATGAAGCAAGCCCCCTTGGGCAACATGGAAAGAAGGCGTGCGTTGACGAGGCCCGTGGTCTCCGGGGTCAGCGGCAGCATGCAGACCAGGATCTCGGTTTCCTTCAGGAACGGCTCCAGCCCGCCCGCGCCATGGAAGCACGCGATATCCTTCATGCGCTTCTTGGTACGGCTCCAGCCGCGCACCTTGAAGCCAAGATCGGCTAGCGCCTTGGCCGCCGCGCCACCCAATGAGCCAAGCCCCATGATGCCGACCGTGCGGTCCCATGCGCCCGGCTGCGGCAATTCCTTCCAGACATGCTCGCGCTGCTGCGCCTGGTATGCGGGTTGCTGCCGGTGCAGCCTCAGAACCTGCAGCACGACATACTGGGTCATGCCCAGCGTCATCTGCTTTTGCACGATCTTTACGATCGGTACGTGGCGCGGATATTCCGGATCCTTGAGCAGGTGATCCACGCCCGCGCCGCCGGAGAAGACGGCCTTCAAGTTGGGGAACTTCTTCAATTCACCCGGCTGCAGGCTCTGGATGAAGCCGAACTCGATCTCGGCCGGGTCGCCTTCCTTATCGGGCCAGACCCGCACGGGCAGGTCCGGCATCTCCTTGGCGAAGAGAGCGCGCCAGGCTTCGGGATCGTCGAACGGGCTGTGGAACAGAAGCGCGCCCATTTTAGTAACCCAACTTGATGTCGACGGTGTTGAGCAATGGCTCGCCCGCGCGGGCGCGGCGCATGTTCTCCAACACCTGGCTCACGACCGTGCGCGGATCGGTGTAGCTGGCCACATGCGGCATCACCGTCACCTTGGGGTGCGACCAATAGGGATTGTCCGCCGGTAAAGGCTCCTTGCGGAAGACGTCCAGCGTGGCGTGAGACATGTGGCCGGAGTCGAGCGCGTCGAGTAGATCGGCGTCCACCACCTGCTCGCCGCGGCCCGCGTTCACGAAGGACGCACCCTTGGGCAGCATGGCGAAGGCGTCCTTGTTCAAGATGTTCTCGGTCTCCTTGGTTAGCGGCAACAGGCAAACCAGGATCTCGCTCAGGCTTAGGAACTTGTTGAACTGCTTCGGCCCGGCATAGCTCTTTACCTTCGGGACCTTCTTCTTCGTGCGGCTCCAGCCGACCACGTTGAAGCCGAGACCGACTAGCTTCTTGGCCGCATCCGATCCCAGGGCGCCCATGCCCAGCATGCCGACCGTGCGCTGATCGGCGGCCGGCTGCTTCAGCTCCTGCCATTTGCTCTCGCGCTGCAGCGCGTCGTAGGCAGGCTGTTGCCGGTGGTGGCGCAGCACATGCAGCACGATGAACTCGGTCATGCGCCGCGTCATGTTGATGTCGACCACGCGCGTGATCGGCAGGTTGGGAAGATGCGGATCCTTGAACAGATGGTCGACGCCCGCGCCCATCGAGAAGATGGCCTTCAGGTTCGGATAGGTCGCCATGTCGCCGGGGTCGGGCGCCCAGACAAAGGCGAACTCGACGTCCTTCTTGTCGCCGACATCGGGCCAGACGCGAACTTGCAGATCAGGGGCCTGGCGCTTGAACTCTTCCAGCCACCATGGAATACGCGCCGCGCCGCTCTTCATCATCAAAACCATGTCAGGTCCTCACCGCTCCGCTTTCCACCGTTTCCAAATCGAACGCCGCCGCCATCAGCGCGCGCGTATAGGCTTCCTTCGGTCCGGCGAACATCGCCGCCGCCGGTCCACGTTCCACCAGTTTTCCATCCCGCATGACGATCAATTCGTCGGCCAGGGCGCGCACGACACGAAGGTCGTGGCTGATGAACAGATAGGCCAGCTTGTGCCGTCGCTGCAACTCGCGCAACAGGTCGATGATCTGGACCTGGATCGAGACGTCCAGTGCCGAGGTCGGCTCGTCCAGCACGATGAAGCGCGGCTTCAGCACGATGGCGCGGGCGATGGCGATGCGTTGGCGCTGGCCGCCGGAAAATTCATGCGGGTAACGATGGCGCGTCTCGGGGTCGAGCCCGACCTCGCGCAAGCCGTCGACGATCAGCGTCTCGCGCTCGGCCGCGTTGCCACCCAGCTTGTGGACCTTGAGTCCTTCCTCGACGATCTGGCCGACGGACAGGCGCGGTGAGAGCGAGCCGAACGGGTCCTGGAAGACGATCTGCATCTCGCGCCGCAACGGGCGCAGGGCGCTGGAGCCGAGCCCCTGGATATCGCGACCTCGGAAGCGGATCGGGCCTTGGCTCGAGACGAGGCGTAAAAGGCCCAGCCCCAGCGTCGTCTTACCCGAGCCGCTTTCGCCCACCACGCCGATCGTTTGGCCTTCGCGGATGCGGACATCGATGCCGTCGACCGCGCGCACATGGTCGACCGTGCGCCGCAGGACGCCCTTCTTGATCGGGAACCAGACCTTGAGATTGTTGGCGGCCATCACCTCGGGCGCGTCGGGTGCCGGGCGCGCCGGTGCGCCGCGCGGTTCGGCCGCCAGAAGGCGCTTCGTGTATTCGTGCTGGGGATGGGCGAACACGTCGGACAGAAGGCCGGCCTCGACGGCCTTGCCGTCCTTCATCACCACTACGTGCTTGGCCATCTTCCGCACGATCGCCAGGTCGTGGGTAATGAACAGCATGGCCATGCCCAGCTTGGCCTGCAGCTCGTTCAGGAGCTTCAGAATCTGGGCCTGGATGGTGACATCCAGGGCCGTGGTCGGTTCGTCCGCGATCAGAAGGTCGGGCTCGTTTGCCAAAGCCATGGCGATCATGACGCGCTGGCGCTGTCCGCCCGAGAGCTCGTGCGGATAGGCGCTCAGCCGCCGTTCGGCATCGCCCAGGCCGACCAGATGCAGAAGCTCCAGCACCCGCGCGCGCATGGCGGCCGCGCCCAATTTTTTATGGATGACCAGAACTTCACCCACTTGCCGCTCGATCGTGTGCAGCGGGTTCAGCGCGGTCATCGGCTCCTGCGGCACCATGGCGACGCGGTTGCCGCGCATCCGGCGCAAGGCTTCGGGCTTGGCGCCGACCATCTCGATCCCCTCGAACAGAATCGAGGAGCCTGGGCCGTGACTGGCCATGGGATAAGGCAGGAGCTGAAGGATCGACAGCGCGCTCACCGATTTGCCGGAACCGCTTTCGCCCACAAGGGCCAGCGTTTCGCCCTTGGCGATATCGAATGACACCCCGCACACGGCCTCGACCGCGCGCTCGCCGACATGGAATGTGACAGAAAGGTTCCGGACCTGAAGGAGAGGGGCGGTCATCGCAGCGTCTTCCTCGGGTCGAACGCGTCGCGCGCGGCCTCACCGATGAAGACCAGGAGCGACAGGACGATGGCCAGGACGAAGAAACCGGTGAGCCCAAGCCAGGGCGCCTGCAGGTTGGCCTTGCCCTGGGACAGAAGCTCGCCGAGCGAGGCTGAGCCCGGCGGCATGCCGAAGCCAAGGAAATCCAGCGAGGTGAGAGTGGTGATCGAGCCGCTGGTGATGAAGGGCAGGAAGGTCAGGGTCGCCACCATGGCGTTGGGCAGCATGTGCTTATACATGATCGTCCGGTTGCGCACGCCCAACGCCCGCGCCGCGCGGACATAGTCGAAGTTCCGCGCGCGCAGGAACTCGGCGCGCACGACGCCCACCAGACTCATCCAGCTGAACAGCAGCATCAGCAGCAGGAGCCACCAGAAATTCGGCTCCACGATGCTGGCCAGGATGATCAGAAGGTAGAGCGTCGGCATGCCCTCCCACACCTCCATGAAGCGCTGGAATAGAAGGTCGGTCCAGCCGCCGAAATAACCTTGGATCGCGCCCGCCGCGACACCAACGATCGAGCTGAAAAAGGTCAAGGTCAGGCCGAACAGGACCGAGATGCGGAAACCGTAGATCAGACGGGCCAGCACGTCGCGCGCTTGGTCGTCGGTGCCCAGCCAGTTGCGCGAAGAAGGCGGCGTGGGCGCGGGCCGCCCCAAATCCAGAATGATAGTGTCGTAGCTGAAAGGGATCAGCGGACTCAGCATCCAGCCCTTGTCGTGGATCAGTTGGCGAACGACGGCGTCCTGGTAATCCGTTTCGGTGGAAAATTCGCCGCCAAACGTGGTTTCGGGATAGGCTTCGAAGATCGGCATATAGAAGCCGCCGTCGTAATAGACGAGGAACGGTTTGTCGTTGGCGATGAACTCGGCGAACAAGCTGCCCACGAACAGGAATAGGAATAGCCATAGCGACCAGACGCCGCGCCGGTTAGCGCGGAAATTGTCGATCCGCCGGCGCGTCAGCGGCGTGACCTTGAAGCCGAAGAACCGCTCCGCCGCCATCTAGGTCTCCCGGCTTTCGAAATCGATGCGCGGATCGACCATCACGTAGGTCACGTCGCGCACGATGCCCATGATCAGGCCGAGCAGAGTGAAGAAGTAGAGTGTGCCGAACATCACGGGATAGTCGCGCCCAAGCGCGGCCTCGTAGCCGAGCAGACCGAGGCCGTCGAGCGAGAATATGATCTCGATCAGAAGCGCCCCCGTGAACAGGATGCCGATGAAGGCCGAAGGGAAGCCCGCGATCACGATGATCATGGCGTTGCGGAAGACATGGCCGAACAGGACGCGCCGCTCATCCAACCCCTTGGCGCGGGCCGTGATCACATAGTTCTTGTTGATCTCTTCCAGGAACGAGTTCTTGGTCAGCATGGTGAGGCCCGCGAAGCCACCGATGACGAGCGCCGAAACCGGCAAGACCATGTGCCAGAGATAGTCGAGCACCAGCGTGGGCCAAGGCATGGCGCGCCAACCTTCGGACACGAGGCCGCGCAAGGGGAACCAGGAGAAGAAGCTGCCGCCCGCGAACAGCACGACCAGAAGGATCGCGAACAGGAAGCTGGGCACCGCATAGCCCACCACGATCACGGCGCTGGTCCACATATCGAAGCGCGAGCCGTCGCGCACGGCCTTGGCGATGCCGAGCGGGATCGAGATGAGGTAGACCAAGAAAGTCGTCCAGATGCCGAGCGAGATCGAGACCGGCAGCTTCTCGATCACCAGGTCGATCACCGGCCGGTCGCGGAAGAAACTTTTTCCAAAATCGAACACGGCATAACTGCGCAACATCAGGATGAAGCGCTCGCCGGGCGGCTTGTCGAAACCGTAGAGCCGCTCCAACTCCTTGATGAACTCGGGGTCGAGGCCACGCGCGCCGCGATAACGGCTGGTCGCATCGGACGACTGCCCCGACCTGGACGCGGACGCCGGCGCCGCGGCGTCGCCCTTGGCGGAGCCGGCGACCCGGGCGGTGGCTTCCGAGCCGCGCCCTTGAATCTGGGCGATCATCTGCTCGACCGGACCGCCGGGCGCGGCCTGCACGATGACGAAATTGATCACCATGATCCCGAGGAGCGTCGGGATCACGAACAGAAGGCGCCGGATCACATAAGCCAGCATCACGCGCCTACTTCTTCTCTTGGGACTGCATGGTGCGGCGGCGCTCCGACAAGGAGGCGGCCTTGGCGGCGTCGATCCACCAGGCGTTGAACCCGAAATCGTATTTCGGCGCCACGGACGGATGGCCGAACATGTCCCAATAGACCACGCGGAAGATCCGGCTGTGCCAATTGGGAATGACGTAGAAGTTCCACAGCAGGACGCGGTCCAGCGCACGGGTGCGGTCGATCAGGCTTTGCCGGTCGGGTGCTGCAATCAGGATGTCGATCAGCTCGTCCACCACCGGATCCTTGATGCCGATGATATTCCGGCTGCCCGGTTCGCCGGCGGCGAGCGAGCCCCAGAAGTCGCGCTGTTCGTTGCCGGGCGAAAGGGATTGGGCGAAGACCTCGACCGTCATGTCGAAGTCGAAATTGTCGATGCGGCGCTGGTACTGCGCCGTATCGACGGTACGGATGCGCATGGTCACGCCCAGCCGCTTCAGGTTGCGGGCGAAGGCCAGGCCCACGCGTTCGAAGGCAGGTGAATCGAGCAGAAGCTCGAACTCGAAGGGCTGGCCGGTCTTCTCGTTGACCAGCCTGCCGTCACGGACGATCCAGCCGGCCTCCTTCAACAGCGCGAAGGCGCGGCGCATGTTGTCGCGGATGTTCCCGCTGCCGTCGGTCGCCGGTACCTTGTATTCCTGGGTGAAGACCTGGTCCGGGATGCGGCCGCGATAGGGCTCCAGGATTTTCAGTTCCGCTGGGCTCGGCAAACCGCTTGAGGCCAGTTCGGAGTTCGAGAAATAGCTCCCCGTGCGTGTGTACTGGCCGAAGAACAGGGCCTTGTTCATCCATTCGAAATCGAACACTTCGCCCAGCGCCTGGCGCACGCGCACATCCTGGAACATGGGGCGGCGGGTGTTGAAGGCGAAGCCCTGCATGCCGGTCGGCAACTCGTGCCGGATCTCTTCCTTCTTCACGAGACCGGCACGGAGTGCGGGGAAGTCATAGGAGAGGGCCCAGTCCTTCGCCGTGTTCTCCAAGAACAAGTCGAACTCGCCGGCCTTGAAGGCTTCGCGCTGTACCGTGCGGTCGCGGTAGTATTCGTAGCGGATGATGGCGAAGTTCGATGTTCCCACGCGCACCGGCAGCTTGGCGCCCCAGTAGTTTTCGACGCGGCGGAAGGTGATCGAACGTCCGGGGTCGATCTGTTCGACCTTGTAGGGGCCGCTGCCGAGCGGCGGCTCCAAGGTCGCGCGGGTGAAGTCGCGCCCTTCCCAGTAATGCTTGGGCAGCACGGGAAGCTGGCCGATGATCACCGGCAATTCTTGGTTCTCGCCGCCCGAGAAGCTGAACTTCACGCGCAAGGGCCCCAGCTTCTCGGCCTTGGTCACGTTCTTGTAATAAGCGCGGTACTGCGGGTGCCCCTTCGCCTTGATGATGTCGAACGAGAACACGACATCGTCCGCCGTGATCGGTTTACCGTCGTGCCAGCGCGCTTCCGGCCGCAGGTTGAAGATGGCCCAGGAGCGGTCGGCCGGTGTCTCGATGGATTCGGCGATCAACCCGTATTCGGTGTTGGCCTCATCGGCGGACGAAGTCATCAGCGATTCGAACACGCCGCCGGGAGGCGCCGCCGTACCCTTGAGAATGTAGGGATTCAGATTGTCGAACGTGCCGAAGGCCGACAGGCGCACCGAGCCGCCCTTGGGCGCGTCGGGATCAACATAGCGGAAATGGGTGAAGTCGGCGGGATAGCCCGGCCCGCCATGGATGGCGATGCCATGGCTTTTGGTGATGCCGCCGTCGGCGGCGGCGCTGGCGCTCGACGCTGCGGCTGTAAGGAGTACGGCGGCGGCGACGCGGGCGAGGCGCATGACGGAGGGAAGCCTAGAAACTCCCGCCTATGGCCGCAAGGCTCGCGGCCCACGAGTATTGTCAGCCGCGCAGGATTTTAAGCGCCTGTTCGTGAACGCGCGGATCGCCTGCCGCCAGGACGCGCCCATCGGAGCGCAGATCCAGCGGACGGCCTTCCCAATCGGTGATCTTGCCGCCCGCGCCCTCGACCACGGGCACCAGCGCGCAATAGTCGTAGGGCTTCAGCATGGCCTCGGTTGCCACGTCGATGAAGCCGCTGGCCAACAGGCCGAAGGCGTAGCAATCGCCGCCGAAGCGGGTAAAGCGCACGGCCGCGCGCAGGCGCTTGAACGGCACGCCGTTCTCGGGCGGGTCGTACATGTCGGGCGAGGTCGAGACCAGGGACGCGGCGCTCAATTCCGGGCAGGTGCGGCCACGGACAGGCTTGCCGTTGAATGTCGTCGGATGGCCGGCGGTGCCGATCCAGCGCTCGTTCGAGATCGGCTGGTCGATCACGCCCAGGATGGGCTTTCCGTTACGCAGTAGCGCGATCAGCGTGCCGAACATCGGCACGCCGGTGATGAAGGCGCGCGTGCCGTCGATGGGGTCGATGACCCAGACATGCTCCGCGTCAGCCCGTTCGCTGCCGTGCTCCTCGCCGATGATGCCGTGATCCGGGCATTCGGCCGCGATCAGCGCGCGGATGGCGGCCTCGACCTCGCGGTCGGCGATGGTCACCGGGCTTTCGTCATCCTTGGAGATGACGTCGAAGGGTGTGCGGAAATAGCGGCGCGCGATGGGCGCCGCGATATCCGCCATGCGGTGCGCGAGCGCGATCAGACGGTCGGGGCAGGCGTCTTCCATGCGTCCGTTTCCTCGGCCGCGACCCGGCGGCGCGGACGCCCGGCTTACGGCAGCGGCTTCGGCGAATCCGCCTGGGCGCGCAGGAAGGCGATGACGTTCGCGCGCTCTTCGTCCTTCTTCAGGCCGACGAAGGTCATGCGCGTACCCGGCACGAAGCCCTTCGGGTTCAAGAGGAACGCGCTCAGATCGTCGTAGGTCCAGGTACCGCCCTTGGCCTTCATGGCGTCGGAGAAGTTGAAACCCAGCGCCGGATCCGCCTTGGCGTCACCCACGATGTTCCACAGATTCGGGCCGACCTTGTTGGCGCCGCCTTTGTCCGAGTTGTGGCAGCTCGTGCACTTGGTCTTGAAGATCTTGGCGCCTTCCTCGGCGCTGGCCGTCTTGAGAAGCTCCGCGATGGGCTTCGCGGGCGCCGCGGGCGCGGCGGCCGTCTGGGCCTCGGCATTGACCTCGTGGCCCGCATCCTCGTGGTGGACGACCGGTTTGGGGATGATGAAGTTCCCGATATGGCCGATCACCGTGATGATCAGGAGCGACATCAGGAACGCGCCGGCGATCTTATTGAATTCGAAGGAGTTCATGGGGTCCCCAGGACGGGCGAGAGTGCGGGCGAAATCGGGGGCGACATTACCCGCCCGGCCCCGTTTTTGTCCACACGAGAGGCCTTCGGGCAATCGGTTTCCGATACGCCGGGGGGCGTATTAAGGTGCCGGTCCCCAACGGCTTTTTCCGGTGAGCCCGTGTCCGCCAATCCTATCGTCGTCATCCCGGCCCGCATGGCCTCGACCCGGCTGCCCGACAAGCCCCTGGCCGATATCGGCGGCGTCCCCATGATCGTCCATGTCTGGCGCCGGGCCATGGAGGCCGAGGTCGGTCCTGTGGTCGTGGCCTGCGCCGAACCCGTGATCGCCGAGGCGGTCGAAAAAGCGGGGGGCAAGGCCGTCCTGACCCGCCCGGACCATCCCTCGGGCTCGGATCGGGTGCATGAGGCGGTGGAGCGGCTGGATCCCGCGGGCGCCCACGGCGTGGTGCTGAACGTCCAGGGCGATCTGCCCACGCTCGACCCGGCGCTGGTCCGCGTGGTGCTTGGGGCCATGGCCGAACCGTCCGTGGACATCGCGACCCTGGCGGTCGAAATCCACGATCCGGAGGAACGCGCGGCGTCCAGCGTGGTCAAGGCCGTGGTCTCGGCGGGTCCCGGTGCCAAGGGCGGCCGCGCCCTCTATTTCAGCCGTCAGCCCGTGCCGTGGGGCGAAGGTGCGCTCTATCACCATATCGGCCTCTACGGTTTCCGCCGCGTAGCGTTGCGGCGCTTCGTGTCCCTGCCGCCAAGCCCGTTGGAACAACGGGAAAAGCTGGAGCAGTTGCGCGCGCTGGAAAACGGCATGCGTATCGAGGTGGCGTTCGTTGACACCGTTCCGCTCGGTGTCGATACTCCGGCCGACCTCGCGCGGGCGCGAACGATGCTCGCTCCGGGGCGCTCCTCTCCGTCAAACTGATTCCGCGGAAACGGCGTCGCCATGGCGAAATCCGAACGATCGGCCAAGACCATCGCCTTCCAGGGC
>JBFXED010000055.1:0-21726 GCA_050180485.1 Alphaproteobacteria bacterium
GACCGCCACGGCGGCACCCAGTGTCGCGCTGGCTGCCTGCGCCTCTTCGCTGGACACGCCAGCGGGCATGGCATCCAGCATGACGCCGCGATACCAGGCAGTCGCGATGGCGCCCAGCACGGCGATACCCAGCGCGCCGCCGAACTCCGAACTGGTCTCCGAAATGGCCGCAGCGGCGCCCGCCCGCTCCGGCGGAGCCGAGCCCACGATCAAGTCGGTGGTCAGGGCGCCGAGGGGTGCGATGCCAAGGCAGAAAAGAATGAATCCCGTCATCAGCACGGCTAGGTCACCGGCTTCGATCAACGTCAGCACCGCGAAGCCGAGCGCCGCCAGCGCGGCGCCGCCAGCCATGACTTGGCGTGGGCTAAAACGCCGCAACAGAACGGGCGCAAGCAAAGCACCGACGATGAAGGTGACACCGGACGGCGCGGTCCACAGGCCCGCCTCGAGCGGCGTCATTCCGAGCACAAGCTGGAAATACTGCCCGATCAACAGATAGCAGCCAAAAGCGCCGAACACGCCGAACAGATTCGCGCCCACCGAGACGCTGAAGGCGGGCGTGCGGAAAAGCCGGAGATCGATGAGCGGATCGGCGAGTTTGTGCTGCCGACGGACGAACAACGCACCGAGCGCCAGTCCCGCGACGATGGCCAAACCGGCCGGCCAGTTCATGCCATGCTCGGCGATGTCCTTGAGGCCGTAGATCGCGGCCAATACCGATGCGAGGGACAAAACCGCGCTGACGAGGTCCAAGTGTCCGGTGTAGGGCGCGCGGAACTCCGGCAGGAAGATCGGGCCCAGGACCAGCAGCATCGCCATGATCGGCACAGCGATGAGGAAAACCGAGCCCCACCAGAAATGCTCCAACAACGCACCTCCGATCAGCGGCCCCAGCGCGGCGCCCGCGGCATAGCTGGCCATCCAGATGCCGATGGCCACGCTGCGCTGGCCGGAATCATGGAACATGTTGCGGAGAAGGGAGAGGGTGGAGGGAGCCAAGGTCGCAGCCGCCACGCCCAGCACCGCGCGCGCGGCGATTAGGGTCTCGGCCGTGTGGGCAAAGGCCGCGATCAACGAGGTCACGCCGAACGCCGCCGCACCGATAAGAAGAAGCTTCCGGCGTCCGACCCGATCGCCCAGCGTTCCCATGGTGATCAGGAACCCCGCTACCAGGAAGCCGTAGATGTCGACAATCCACAGAAGCTGGGCGGCGCTAGGCTTGAGATCCGCGATCAAATGCGGCACCGCCAGGTTCAGGACCGTGAGATCCATCGAATAAAGAAGGCAAGGCAGGGCGATGACCGCCAAACCGATCCATTCGCGCCGCGTTGCCTTGGGCGTGCTGACCTTATCAGCCATGAGGAAGGGTCCTGCCGCCCGATTGGCGGCGATGGAAAGGTGGCTCCCCGGGCCGGACTCGAACCAGCGACCCAGCGGTTAACAGCCGCTTGCTCTACCAACTGAGCTACCGGGGATCACGGCGCGCCGGTTCGACCCGGCCGCGCGTTGGCGCGAAACTTATGGAAGCCGGGAAGGGCGGTCAAGCGCGGCGTGTCCCACGTCCACGGCCTAGCGGCTCCTTCTCCTAGATAGTACGATATGGAACTATCTGGCGGCCGCGTCCGCGCGGCGGGGAGAATGTCATGGCCGCGCCGAAAGTGCCGACCACTTTGGACCTGATCGCGGATAGTCCGGTCAAGTATGGCTTCCGCATCACCACCGTGCGCAACTGGTACGCCGTGCCGGCCTTCGGCCGCATCGAGCGCGAATTCGGCCTGACCGATTCCGAGATCACGGTCATCTTCTGCCTAGGCCACATCGCCACCCTGCGCGCCAAGGATGTCAGCGTCATCAGCGCGCGCCCCAAGAACAGCATCAGCCGCGCCGTCCATCTGCTGCTGCGAAAGAAGATGGTCGAGCAGAGCGCCGACCGCGCCGACAAGCGGGAAAAGACGCTCACGCTCACCCAGGCGGGGCAGGCGATGTTCCGGAAGATCATGCCCATCTTCCAGGCCCGTCAGGACGCCATGCTGTCGTCGCTGACCGCGCGGGAGCGGCAGTCCTTCGACCGCCTCCTGGACAAGCTGATCGGCGGTTTGGATTCCCGGGATACGGCGGAATGACAGGGTTTGGAAACCCGTTGCACGGGGCTGGGCGCGCCCGTATAGTTTGTGGAATATAGTTCCGTATAGAACTAATTATCGAAACGCGGCGAAGGGACAAGCAGCGTGGGGCGCTTCGGAGTAGGACAGTCGGTTCGCCGCGTCGAGGACGTTCGTTTCCTCACCGGGCGCGGCCAATATCTTGAGGACGTCCGGCTGCCGGGCGAGCTTTACGCACATTTCGTGCGCTCGCCGCACGCCCACGCCCGAATCGTTTCCATCAGCACGGAAGCCGCGGCCGCCGAACCGGGCGTCGTGCGGATCGCCACGGGTGCCGACTTCGCGGCCGAGAAGCTCGGCAGCATGCCCAACATCGCGCCCATGGTGGGTAAGGGCGGCAGCAAGCAGGTGACGCCGCCGCATCCGGCGTTGCCGGTAGACGCGGTGCGCTATGTCGGCGAACCGGTCGCCGTGGTGATCGCCGAGACTGCGGCCCAGGCGCGCGACGCGGCGGAACTGGTCGAGGTCGAGTACGAAGCGCTGCCCGCCGTGATCTTCCTGGACGATGCGCTGGCCAAGGGCGCGCCGTTGGTCTGGCCGGAAGCGAAGAACAACGTCTCGCTCGACTGGGAGATCGGCGACAAGGCGGCGACCGACGCTGCTTTCGCCAAGGCGGCCCACGTCACGAAGGTCGAGCTGCTCAACAACCGCATCGTCCCCAATCCCATCGAGACGCGCGGCGCCATCGCGGCCTATGACGCGGCCGAGGACAAGCTGACGCTCTATACGGGCACGCAGGGCGGTCACAAGCTGCGCGCCAAGCTCTCGCACGATGTCTTCGACTTCCCCGAGGAAAAGCTGCGCGTGGTCACGCCCGACGTCGGCGGCGGCTTCGGCATGAAGATCTATCTGTATTCCGAGCAGGTCGCCGTTGTGTGGGCGACCAAGGCGCTCAAGCGCCCGGTGCGCTGGATCGGCGAGCGCGGCGAAGCGTTCCTTGGCGATGCGCAAGCCCGCGACCAGAAGACGGTGGCCGAGCTGGCCTTGGACAAGGACGGGCGCTTCCTGGGCCTGCGCGTGCGCACCCTGGCCAACCTCGGCGCCTACATGTCCATGTACGGCGCCTATATCCCGACCATGGCCGGGCATCTGATCCTGCCGTCCGTCTATCGCTGGGGTGCGCTATACGCCGAAGTGAAGGCCGTTTTCACCAACACCGTGCCGGTCGACGCCTATCGCGGCGCGGGCAAGCCCGAGACCAACTTCATCGTCGAGCGGCTGATCGACACGGCGGCGCGAGAGACCAAGCGCGCGACGAGCGAGCTGCGCCGGATCAATTTCATCCCCCAGAACGACCTGCCTTACACGACGCTGACCAAGCACCGGATCGACAGCGGCGCCTTCGAGCGCAGCCTCGACCAAGTGCTAGACGTCGCCGACCGCAAGGGCTTCGAGAAGCGCCGCACGGCGGCCGCGCGCAAGGGCAAGCTGCTTGGCCTGGGCATCGCGGCCTACATGGAAGACACGGTCCAGCGCTCCGACGAGACATCCACGATGAGTGTCGCCGCCGACGGCAGCGTCACCGTCATGGTCGGGACCCAGTCGAACGGGCAGGGGCACGAGACGGCCTATGCCCAGATCGTCGCCGAGCGGCTCGGCCTCGACATCGATCAGATCAAGCTGATCCAGGGCGATACGGATCTAGTGAAGGCCGGCAACGGCACAGGCGGCTCGCGCTCGCTCCATGCCGGTGGTGGCGCGATTCATTTCGCGTCCGAGAAGATCGTCGAGAAGGGCAAGCGCATCGCCGCCCATATTTTGGAAGCTGCCGAGGCCGATATCGGTTTTGATGAGGGGACGTTCACCATCGTCGGCACCGATCGTTCGGTGTCCTTCAAGGACGTGGCTGCCGCGGCATTCAATCCGGCCAAGCTGCCCAAGGGCATGGCGCCGGGCTTCGACGAGACGGCCGTCTATGCGCCACCGGCCCACACATTTCCCAACGGCGTCCATGTCTGCGAAACCGAGGTCGATCCGGAAACCGGCATCGTGACCTTGGAGCGCTACTCGATTGTCGACGATTTCGGCGTGCTGCTGAATCCCATGCTGGTCGAAGGCCAGATCCATGGTGGCGTAGCGCAAGGCATCGGCCAGGCGTTGCTGGAAGGCGCGGTTTACGATTCCGACGGCCAGGTTCTGACCGGCTCGTTCATGGATTACTGTATGCCGCGCGCCGACGACCTGCCGAATTTCGACGTCAGCTACAACAACGAGCCTTGCACGACCAATCCGCTCGGCGTGAAGGGCTGCGGCGAAGCCGGGGCCATCGTGGCGCCTTCGGTCGTCGTCAACGCTATCGTCGATGCGCTGGCACCGCTGGGCGTCCGCCATGTCGACATGCCTACCACGCCCGAGCGCGTGTGGCGCGCCATCCAGGACGCCAAATCGAATCCAACTTCAAAGAAGAACGGGACCTCCGCATGAGCAAAGTCGTCGGCATCGACGTTGGCGGCACTTTCACCGATCTCATGCTCGTCGACGAGACGAGCGGCAAGGTTCAGGTGACCAAGGTGCCCACCACGGTCGAGAATCAGGCGTTCGGCGTCATCAACGCGCTGGAAGCCACCAAGGTGCCGCTGTCGGAACTGGCCTCTATCGTTCACGGCACCACGGCCACCACCAACGCTTTGCTGGAACGGAAGATCTCCAAGGTCGGCCTGATTACGACCAAGGGCTTCCGCGATGTGCTCGAGCTGGGCCGCCGCACGCGCCCCAACGCCTACGGCATGACCGGCACGTTCCGCCCGCTGATCCCGCGCGACCTGCGCATGGAAGTAGAGGAGCGCATGGACGCCGACGGCGGCGTGGTTACGCCGCTGGACGAGAAGGCCGTGACGGAAGCCGCCAAGGCTCTACTGGCCAAGGGTTGCGAGGCGCTGGTCATCCATTTCTTCAACGCCTACATCAACACCGCGCACGAGGATCGCGCGGTCGAGGTCGCGGCCAAAGTGTGGCCCAACGCCTACATCACCTCCGGCACCTCGGTACTACCTCAGTTCCGCGAGTACGAGCGCGGCGTGACGGCGGCGGTGAACGCCTCGATTCGCCCGGTGCTCGACCGTTACATCAAACGCTTGCGCGAGGAACTGGCCTCCCGCGGCTATAGCCATGACCTTCTGGTCATGCAGGGCAACGGCGGCACGGTGTCTTCGTCCATTGTGGCCGACCTGGCGGCACACACCGTTCTCTCGGGCCCGGCCTCGGGCGTGAAGGCCGCGGCCTATACCTCCGCCACGGCCGGATTCCCCAACGTTGTGACCTACGACATGGGCGGCACGTCGACCGACGTGGCCCTGATCCGCAACGGCGTCCCGCAGGTGACGACCGAGTTCGAACTCGAATACGCGATGCCGGTCCACGTGCCGATGGTGGACATCCATACGATCGGCTCGGGCGGCGGCAGCCTGGCCTATATCGACGACGCGGGCATCCTACAGGTTGGCCCGCAGAGTGCGGGCGCCAAGCCCGGTCCCATCTGCTACGGCCGTGGCGGACAGCGTCCCACCATCACCGACGCCAACCTGGTCTTGGGCCGATTGAACGCCAAGAAGCTCCTGGCCGTCGATTCGCCGGTCTCGGTCGATGATGTCTCCCGCATCATCGAGAAGGACGTCGGCTCGAAGCTGGGGATGAGCGCGGTTGAGGCGGCCTCCGCCATCGTGCGCATCGCCAACGACAAAATGGCGGGCGCCTTGCGCATGGTCTCGCTGTCGCGCGGCCAGGACCCGCGCGATTTTGCGCTGTTCGCCTTCGGCGGCGCGGGGCCACTGCATGCGGTCGCGCTGGCCCGCGAGCTGGCCATTCCGAAAGTGCTGGTGCCGGTGCGCCCGGGCATCACCAGTGCCTTGGGCTGCATTGTCGCCGATGTCCGCCACGACTATGTGCGCACGGTCAACAAGCCCGTCGCCGTGGCGGACGTGAAGCAAGCCGGCGAGATCCTCAAGGCCCAGCGGGAGGAGGGGCGCCGCACGATCGAAAGCGAGCAGATCCCCATCGAGGAGATCGTCTACATCCACGAGGCCGACATGCAATTCCAGGGGCAGAGCCACGTGCTCACCGTGCCCTTGGCCGGCCCGGAGGTGACGCGCGAAGGGCTGCAGGAGGCGTTCGAGAAGGTCTATTTCAGCCGCTTCGAGGTGCGCCTGCCGGAAATCCGCGCCATGCTGGTCAACCTACGCACGGCCGCCATCGGCAAGCGCAAGGGCGTCTCACTCAAGGCGCTGGTCGACACCGCGGCCCACGGCAAGACCCTGAAGGATGCCCAGACAGAGACGCGGAAGGTCTGGTTCGACGGCGGCTGGCACGACACGCCGGTCTATTTCCGCGACAAGCTGCCAGCCAAGGCGAAGTTCGCTGGACCCGCGATCATCGAACAGCTCGACACCACGACGATCGTCGAGCCCGATAACAGCGTCGAGATGGACGACTACGGCAACCTGATCGTCACCGTTCCGCATCGCCAAGGAGCCTGACAGTCATGAGCAAGAACATCGATCCCGTCACCCTGGCCGTCATCCAGAACGGCCTGATCCAGGTCTGCAACGAGATGGACATGGCGTTCGAACGCTCGGCGTTCAGCCCCGTGATCTCGGAGGCCTACGACCGTTCGGACGGCATCTACCACCGCGACAACGGCGAGCTGATCGCCCAGGGCGACCTGGGCCTGCCCATCTTCATGGGCACGATGCAGTACGGCACTGCCGAGGTGATCAAGCGCGCCAAGGACGTGAAGCCGGGCGACGTCTATATCGCCAACGATCCCTATCTCGGCGGCACGCACTTAATGGACGTCCGCTTCTACCGACCGTTCTTCTACAAGGGCGAGCTGTTTTGCTGGCTGGCCAACACCGGCCACTGGCGCGATACCGGCGGCGCGGTGCCTGGCGGCTTCTCCGCCCACGCGACCGACGTCGAGATGGAGGGCTTGCGCCTTCCGCCCGTGAAGCTGATCAAGGAAGGGAAGGTCGACGAGGAGATCCTCGCGATCGTGATGTCCAACATCCGCACCGCCGATCAGACATTGGGCGACGTACGCGCCCAGGCCGCCGCGCTCAGCATCGGCGAAAAGCGTCTGACCTCGCTCATGGACCGCTATGGGCGCGACACGGTCGAGGATTCGATCAACGAGCTGAAGCGCCGCGCGGCCCAGCAGATGCGGGCCAAGATCAAGCAGATCCCGGACGGCTCCTACGAGGGCGAGGCCGCGCTCGATTCGGACGGCATCGTCAACGAGCCCTTGCGGATCAAGATGAAGATCCGCGTCGAGGGTTCCGAAATGCACGTGGATATGTCGGAATCGAGCCCGCCCTGCATGGGGCCGTTGAACAGCGTGATCGCGACGACGCGTTCGGCCGTGTTCATCGCCATGAAGCACATCTTCCCCGATGTGCCGCTCAACGCCGGCACGTTCGAGCCGATCCACATCAAGGACCCGGAGGGTACGTTCCTCTACGCCAAGTACCCGCGCCCCGTCTCGGGCTGCGCCGCAGAGGTCAGCCAGCGCATCTGCGAATCCGTGTTCGTGACCTTGGCCAAGGTCATTCCGGACAAGCTATTCGCGGCGCCCGCGGGCACCAGCGGCAACTTCGCCCTAGGCGGCTTCGACCCGGTGCGCAACCGCAATTACGTCATGTACATCTTCTCCGGCGGCGGATACGGCGGCTGGTTCGACGGCGATGGCATCTCCAACGGCTGCTCGACGATCGGCATCTCCAAGACCCAGCCGCTCGAAGTCATGGAGCAGTTCTATCCCGTGCTGTTCGAGGAATACTCCTTGCGCGAAGGCTCGGGCGGCGAAGGCAAGTTTCGGGGCGGCTTCGGCGTGAATTACCGGGTCAAGATCCGCCGTGGACGCGCGCTGGCGTCCTTCGTCATGGACCACGGCCGCACGGGCCCCGCGGGCGTGCAAGGTGGCGCGGACGGCGGCCCCAACCGGATCATGGTGCGCCGGAAAGGCGAGCCCGACTATATTTTGCCGCACTTCTCGAAGGACCAGGGCCTGCACGTAGCGGAAAACGATACGGTGCACGTCTCTACACCGGGCGGCGGCGGCTATGGTAAGCCGTTCGAGCGCGACCCGGCCGCTGTCGGTCGGGACGTATCGTTCGGTTACTATACGGCGGAAGAGGCGGCCAAGCGCTTTGGCGTGGCCGTCGATCCCAAAAGCTTCGCGGTCGACGCGAAGGCGACACAGGAATTGCGCCGTCGCACGGCGTAGACTAGCGAACCCAAGGGAGGGAATTTCCATGGCACAAGAAGTCGTCGTCACCTGCGCCGTCACCGGCGCGCACAGTAACTTCGCTAAGCATCCGAACTTCCCGATCACGCCGAAGCAGATCGCCGACGCGTGCATCGAGGCGCGCAAGGCGGGGGCGGCGGTGACGCACATCCATGTGCGCGACCCCAAGACGGGCAAGCGCATCTACGATCCCGCCCTGTTCCGCGAAGTCGTCAGCCGCATCCGCGACTCCGGCTCAGACGTCATCATCAACCTTACGACGGGCGAGGGCGGCCGCTATGTGCCGAGCCCCGAAAACCCGAAGGTCGGCGGCCCCGGCACCACGATCATGCAGCCGCTGGACCGTCTTCAGCATATCGAGGAGCTACGCCCCGACATCGCCACCCTCGACGTCGCGACGATGAACTTCGGCGAGAGCGTGTTCATGAACACGCCCGAGCATCTGCGCATCATGGCCAAGCGCATCAAGGAGCTGGGCGTGAAGCCGGAGATCGAGTGCTTCGAGCTGGGCCACATCCTTCTGGCCAAGGAGCTGATCGCGAAGGGCTTTATCGAGGACCCGCCGCTCTTCCAGCTATGCCTTGGCATCCAGTGGAGCGCGCCGGCGACGCCCGAGGTCATGCAGGTCATGCGCAACCAGCTGCCGGCCAACGCCAACTGGGCCGCGTTCGGTATCTCGCGCTGGGAATTCAACATGGTGGCCGCGGCCGTGAACCTGGGCGGCCACGTCCGCGTCGGTCTCGAGGACAACCTGTATCTGGAAAAGGGCGTCTTCGGCTCGAACGCTCAGCTAGTCGAGAAGGCCGTGCGTATCGTGCGCGAGCTGGGCGGCGAGCCGGTCGAGCCCAAGCGGGCGGCCGAGATCCTGGAGCTGCCGCCGCGCGGCCAGTCGGCACCCAAGGCGTAAAACAGAATCTGTTTCTAGGACTTAGCGGAACACCCTCGCGCGATGCGCGAGGGTGTTTTCGCTTCGATCAGCCGGCGTAGACGGCCTTTTCGTCCTTGCCGCGCGTGCCGCTCTTGCGCACCGAACCGGTCACCTCGCTCAGGTCCTTCACATAGGCGTCGATCGACTTGGCGTGGATCGGGTTGAGCGCCACATGCATACCGTTGGGATCGCGGCCGCGTGCAACCGCCCAGCCCTTGGCCGCCATGCCGTCGGCGACCGCATAGATGTCGAAGCCTTTCGCGCCGAAATTGACCAGGCCGATATCCGGCTTGCCACGCACCTCGAACCCGCCGAGCTTGTCGAGCACGCCGAGCAGCTTCTGCCGCGTGTCCATGATGGTCTTCGCGGCCTTCAAATAACCTTCCTCGCCCAGGTATTTCATCGTGGTCCAGGCGCCGGCCAGCGAACCGCCCGTGCGCGAGCCGCCGATCGTGGGCGTCGAATAGCTGCCGTAGGGCCAGTCCTCGAAACGGAAGGTGAAGTAATCCTTCAAGCCAGCATCGCGCAGCAAGACCGTCGAGATGTTCTTGGGTGCGTAGCCGTATTTGTGCAGGTCGGCCGAAACCGACCACACACCCGGCACGCCCAGATCAAATTCTGGTACTGGGTAGCCCAGCTTGCGCACGAAGGGTGCGACATAACCGCCGACGCAGGCATCGACATGGAACCAGATGTCGCGCTTGGCGGCGACCGTGGCCAGTTCCGCGATCGGATCGATCACGCCGAACGGATAACAGGGCGCCGAGCCCACCATCATGATCACGTCGTCGGTCAGCGCGGCTTCCATGGCCGCCACGTCGGCGCGGCAATCGGCGCCTTGCGGGATGCGCGTGACTTCCAGGTTGTAGAAATGCGCGGCCTTGTTGAAGGCGGGGTGGGCCGTGCGCGGCAGCAAGAGGCGCGGCGTGCGAATATGGGATTTGTGCTTCCGGGCCCATTCGCGCGCGCCCAGAACGGCCAACAGGATGCTTTCCGTGCCGCCCGTGGTGATTTGGCCGCCCGAACCTTCGGGCCCGTTCAGGATCTCGAGCGCCATCTCGATGATCTCTTCCTGGAAGAGAGTCAGGCTGATGAAACCGACCTTGCGCTTCTTGGCCATCTCGCCGGAATAGAGCGCGTTTTCGGTCAGGAACATGCCGTAGGCTTCGTGGCTGACGCGCGAGACCTCGTCGTCCACCACGTAGGTGGACATGGCCATGCGGCCGCCATGCCAGTCCGAATCGCCCTTGCGGACGTCGTCCATGGCCTTGTGCAGCTCCTTCCACGGGATGCCGGTTTTCGGGAACACCGTGTTGCTCTTGGCCATGGCAAGTCTCCGTCACGAGGAATGGGGGGCGGAAAGCCTAGTACAGACGGTCCACCCGCGTCACGCCGGCCCGCCTAAATGGTGATCGTGCCTTCCAGGTAGGGCACGCAGGTGCCCGCGATAAAGACGCGATCACCGGCCACTTCGCAGAACAGCTTGGGCTCGCGCGGCGAGACTTGGCAGGCCGTGAGCGAGGCCTTGCCCAAGCGTTTGGCCCAATAAGGTGCGGAGGTGCAGTGGGCCGAGCCTGTGACGGGGTCTTCGGGCTCGGCCACTGCGGGGCAGAACACGCGGGAGACGAAATCGACCGTCTCGCCGGGCGCAGTGACCAGGATGTTCACCTGGCGTTGCACGAGGACCGCGTAGTCCGGCGTCAGCGCGCGCACGGCGGCCTCGTCCGCATGGACGAACATGCGATATTCGACGCGATGGATCCGCTCCATCTCGAAGGATTCCAGGATGTGGCCACCAACCGCCCGCGCGATTTTCACCGGTGCCTTGGACGTGCGCGGCGGGACGGCGGGGAAGTCCATGCGCAGCCTTTCGCCGCGCTTTTCGACGGGCAGTGGGCCGAGAGGGCCGTGGAACAACACTTTCTTATCGCCGGGCCGTAGCTTTTCCAGCACCACCCAGGCCGCGGCCAAGGTCGGATGGCCGGCCAGGTCAACCTCGCAGACGGGCGTGAACCAGCGGATGCGCCAGGCGGCGCCCTCGGGCCAGATGAACGCGGTTTCGGCCAGATTGTTCTCGGTCGCGATGGCTTGAAGCGTCCCGTCGGGCAGGACGCTCTCCAGCACGCAGACCGCCGTGGGGCCGCCGCCGAACAAGCGGTCGGCGAAGGCATCCAGCTTGTAGATCGGGATCCGCAAGGCGGTCTCCTGCGACGGAAAATGGAGGCCGGGGCCGGAATCGAACCGACGTACGGGGATTTGCAGTCCCCTGCATGGCCACTCTGCCACCCGGCCGCCGCGGTGAGGTCGCAGAAGCGGTCGCGAGGTATAGGACCTCGCTTGCGAGCCGGTCAAGCCGCGCGCGGTAGCCACACCCGCGCGAAATGCAAGGCCACCCTAGGGGTTAGCGCTTGTCCCCTGAAAGAGGAGGGAGTAATAAGACCATGACCCTATGTTGCGTCGCGACTTGACGTCTGAACCACAAGATGTTGTAGTGACATGCAAAGTTTTGCCACCGCCAGACACAACATGGTGGAAAGCCAAATCCGCACAAACAAGGTCACGGATCCTGCGGTGATCGGCGCTTTCAGCGAGCTGCCGCGCGAACGTTTCGTGCCGGAGGGGCTGCGCGGCGTGGCCTATATCGACGAAGACCTGGAGCTCACACGCGGCCGGTTCATGATGGAGCCGATGGTGCTCGCGCGCCTCGTCCAGATCGCCGCGCCGAAGCCCGAGGACATCGCGCTCGATGTCGGCTGCGGCACCGGCTATGCGTCGGCCGTGCTGGCGCGCCTGTGCTCGGCGGTCGTGGCGCTGGAAAGCGACCGCGGGCTGATCGCGCGCGCCAACGCGCTGTTCGATGAGCTTCAGATCAACAACGTCGTGATCGCCGAGGGGGCCCTGACCGAAGGTTATAAGCGCCAGGCGCCCTACAACGTTATTCTTCTGAACGGCACGGTGGAGCGCATTCCCCAGACGCTGTTCGATCAGTTGGCTGAGGGCGGGCGGCTTGTGACCGTTCACGTCGACGGCGGAGTCGGACGCGGCACACTGTATCTCAAAACCGCGGGCGTCGTTTCGCGCCGCCCGATCTTCGACGCGGCGACGCCACTTTTGCCGGGCTTCCGCGCCGAACCGCACTTCGTCTTCTAATCAAAGGATCACGCTTCAACATGCCCGAGGGACGGTTTAATGCGCGCGCAAGCTGCCGTCTTATCGCGGCGGCGGCCACCGTTTTCCTCTCCTTTGGCCTGAGCCAGGCGGTCGCCCAAACGCTGGAGGAATCCCTGGTCAAGACCTACCAGGGCAACCCGACCATTGGCGCCCAGCGCGCCAAGCTGCGCGCGGTCGACGAACAAGTGCCCCAGGCGTTGGCCAACTGGCGGCCGACGGTGACCTTCTCCACCGATATCGGCTACGCGAACGAAGACCTCACCGCGAACGGCAACAACGGCGCCGCCATCTCGTTCCCAACCGAGAATCGCTTCGAACGCAGCTATGCGCTGCAGGTCGCCCAGCCCGTGTTCCGGGGCTTCCGCACCGAGGCCGAGACCAAGCGTGCCGAGATGCGCATCGAGGCCGAAAAGCAGCGCTTGGCCAACACCGAACAGCAGGTCATGCGGGACGCGATCATCGCGTTCATGAATGTGGTGCGCGACGAGGCCGTGCTCGACCTCAGCATCAACAACGAACAGGTGCTGCGCAAACAGCTCGAAGCCACCGTCGACCGCTTCGAGGTCGGCGAGGTGACGCGCACCGACGTGTCCCAGGCCGAAGCCCGCCTCGCACGCGCGACATCGGACCGCATCACCGCCGAAGGCCAACTCGAAACCGCGCGCGCCGCCTATCAGCGCTTTACCGGCGAGACGGCCGGCAAGCTGGTGGAACCTCCGCCGCCGCGCCGTTTGCCCACCTCGCTGCCCGAGGCCATCGAGACATCCAAGGTCAGCAATCCGACCATCCTGGCCGCCGATTACGATTTCAAGGCATCCGAAGCCAATATCGACCTGGTGTTCGGCGAACTGTTGCCGACGGTCCAGATCATCGGCGAGCTACGGAAGATGGACAACACGCAGGACATCTATAGCCGCGACAACCTAGCGCGTGTCTTCGCGCGCCTCAGCGTGCCGATCTACCAGCAGGGCGCGGTCTATTCGCGCGTCCGCGAGGCCAAGCAGCTGTCCAGTCAGTTCAAGGTGCAGGTCGACGAGGCCCGCCGGCAAGTCGTCGAGCAGACCATCGCGTCCTGGGAGGAGATGGTCTCGGCGCGCTCCCGTGTCGAATCCTTCACCAAGGAGTCCGAGGCCAACCGCATCGCCCTCGAAGGCGTCGAGCAGGAAGCCGCCGCCGGCCTGCGCACGGTCTTGGACGTCCTGGACGCCGAGCAAGAATTGTTCACCTCGCGCGTCAATCTGGTGCGCGCGCGCCACGACTACGTGGTCGGCGCTTACCGCGTGAAGGTCGCGGTCGGCGCCCTGACTGTGGCGCAGCTCGAACTGCCCATCGAGGCATACAATCCGAACACCTATGCCGACTGGTCGCGCGACAAGTGGTTCGGCACGGGCGTACCCGAAGCGATTGATAGCTCCGAGCAGGCCCAGGAAGCGGGCAAACCGAAACCGACGACGCCGTAAGCCGACGCACGGCGGGACCGGCCGCCGCGTTGTTCCTCAGCGCCCTTGGGCTATACTCCGCGCGAGATTTGACGGGCGCGCATGGTCTCGTGGCCCGATGAAAGGAATCCGGTGGCTCAGAACGCGCCCGAACCGTCGATGGAGGAGATCCTGGCGTCCATTCGCAAGATCATCGCGGAGGACGTGCCGGGCCATGCCGCCGCCGAATTGGGATCGGTCGATATCATCGAACTGACCGAGGTGCTGGAGGAGGGACGTCTGCCCGCCATCGTGGACGGCCGCCTGGTGTCCGAGAGCGCCGCCGACCGCTCCGCGCGTGCGATGGACGCGTTGCGCGTCGCCGTGCGGCAGGAGGCCGAGCGGCAATCCGTTTCACTTGGCGAAGGTTCCAACCGCAGCGTCGAGGACGTCGTCCAGGACATCGTCCGCCCCATGTTGCGCGAATGGATGGACGCCAATCTGGCGCCGCTGATCGAGCGCCTGGTCGAAAAAGAAATCCGCGATATCGCGCGCCGTTCGGACGGAGCATGACCATGCGCTCCGCCCGCGTTTTCACCCTCAACTAGCGTTCCGCCATGCTCGATAAAAACTTTCGGCCCGCCGAGGTCGAAGAGACCCTGTATGACGCCTGGGAGAAATCCGGCGCCTTCGCGGCGAACCCGGCGTCGGGCAAGCCTAAATACTGCATCGTCATCCCGCCGCCGAATGTCACCGGCAGCCTGCACATGGGCCACGCGCTCAACAACACGCTGCAGGACATCCTGGTGCGCCATGCGCGCATGAACGGCAAGGACGTGCTGTGGCAGCCCGGCAGCGACCATGCCGGCATCGCGACGCAAATGGTGGTCGAACGGCAACTGGCCGCCGAAGGCAAGACGCGCCACGATCTGGGCCGCGAGGCGTTCATCGAGCGGGTCTGGACCTGGAAGGCCGAATCAGGCGGCACGATCAACCGTCAATTGCGCCGCCTGGGCGTCTCGGCCGACTGGTCGCGCGAACGCTTCACCATGGATGAAGGCCTGTCCAAGGCCGTGCGCCTGGTCTTCGTGCGCCTGCACAAGGAAGGGTTGATCTACCGCGACAAGCGGCTGGTGAATTGGGACCCCAAGCTGCACACCGCGATCTCGGACCTGGAGGTCGAGCAGCGCGAGGTGAAGGGCCATCTCTGGCACCTGAAATACCCGATCGAGGGCATGGACGGCCATTTCATCTCAGTCGCCACCACGCGGCCGGAGACGATGCTGGGCGACACCGGCATCGCCGTGAACCCGGAGGATGAGCGTTACCAGAGTCTGATCGGCAAGCATGCCGTACTGCCGCTGGTCGGCCGGCGCATTCCCATCGTGGCCGATTCCTATGCCGACCCGGAGCATGGTTCGGGTGCGGTGAAGATCACGCCCGCGCACGACTTCAACGACTTTGAGGTGGGCCGCCGCCACAAACTGGAGATGGTCAATATCTTCGACAAGGACGCGCACACCATCGACACCGTGCCCGAGGCCTATCGCAACCTCTCCCGCGAGGATGCGCGCAAGAAGGTGCTGGCCGATTTCGAGGCGCTGGGCCTTCTGGAGAAGACCGAAGAGATCGTCCACACCGTGCCCTACGGCGACCGCTCGGGCGTGGTGATCGAGCCCTGGCTCACGGACCAGTGGTTCGTCGACGCGGCGACCCTGGCCAAGCCTGCCATTGAAGCGGTGGAGCAGGGCAAGACCCGCTTCGTACCGGAACAGTGGACGCACACCTATTACGAGTGGATGCGCAACATCCAGCCCTGGTGCGTCTCGCGCCAGATTTGGTGGGGCCATCAGATCCCCGCCTGGTACGGACCGGACGGGCACATCTTCGTCGAGATGACGGAGGAGGAGGCGCAAGCCGCCGCCGCCAAGCATTACGGCAAGGCCACCACGCTCACGCGCGACAGCGACGTGCTCGACACCTGGTTCTCATCGGCCCTGTGGGCGTTTTCGACGCTCGGCTGGCCGGACGAGACGCCAGAGCTCAAACGCTATTACCCGACCGACGTGCTGGTGACGGGCTTCGACATCATCTTCTTCTGGGTCGCCCGTATGATGATGGCCGGGCTGCACTTCATGAAGGATATCCCGTTCCACACCGTCTACATCCACGCGCTTGTGCGCGACGAGCACGGACAGAAAATGTCCAAGTCCAAGGGCAACATCATCGACCCCTTGGAACTGATCGGAAAATTCGGCGCCGATGCGCTGCGCTTTACGCTCACCGCATTGGCCGCCCAAGGGCGCGATATCAAGCTGTCGGAGAAGCGGGTCGAGGGTTACCGCAACTTCGGCACCAAGTTGTGGAACGCCGCGCGCTTCTGCGAGATGAACGAGGTTGACCTCACCAAGAGCTACGACCTCAAGGGCGCCAAGTTGACCGTGAATCGCTGGATCGCGGGCGAGTTGGCGCGCACGATCCAGGCCGTGGATGCGGCGCTGGCCGGCTACCGCTTCAACGAGGCCGCCAACACCCTCTATCAGTTCACCTGGGGCACGTTCTGCGACTGGTATCTGGAACTGTCGAAGCCGATCCTGATGGGGACGGACGAGGCAGCGAAGGCCGAAACCAAATCCGTCACCGGCGCGGTCTTCCGCGACATCCTGAAGCTTCTGCATCCGATCATGCCCTTCATCACGGAAGACCTGTGGCAGAAGCAGGGGCCGGGCAAGGATGGCGCGCTCATCGTGGCGCCGTGGCCCAAGCTGGACGCGGGCCTGCTCGACGCCGCTGCATCCGCGGAAATGAACTGGGTCGTCGACCTCATTTCCCAGATCCGCGCCGTGCGCGCGGAGATGAACGTACCGCCCGCGGCCCAGATCGACATGATCCTGAACGGCGGCGGCGCGGAGGTGACGCGGCGTCTGGAGACGCATCGCGACCTGATCCAGCGCCTGGCGCGCCTCAAGACCGTCGAGCGCGACCAGACCGTGCCCAAGGGCGCGGTGCAGATCGTGCTAGGCGAATCGACCGTGGCGCTGCCGCTGGCCGGCGTCATCGACATCGATAAGGAACGCGCGCGCCTGGCCCGCGAGGTCGAGCGGCTGGACGGCGAGATCGGCAAGATCGACCGGAAGCTGGGCGATGCGGCCTTCGTCGCCAAGGCGCCGCCCGAGGTAGTCGAGACCCAGCGCGAGCGTCGCGCCGAGGCCGAGGCCGCCAAGGCCAAGATGAAGGACGCGCTGAGCCGTTTGAGCGCCAGCTAACCCGCCGCTATGCTTTCCCCGCGATGAAACGCGGGGAGGGCGCCATGGCGGTGAAGAAGTCCAAGCATCCGAAGGCCAAACTACCCAGCCGTCATGTCTCGGTCGGTCCGGCCAGCGCGCCGCACCGCGCGTTCTATTACGCCATGGGCATGACGGACGCCGAGATCGGCCAGCCCTTCGTTGGCGTGGCGACGACCTGGAACGAAGCCGCACCCTGCAACATCACGCTGCACCGCCAGGCCCAGGCAGTGAAGAAGGGCGTGAAATCCATGGGCGGCACGCCGCGCGAGTTCACCACCATCACGGTCACCGACGCCATCGCCATGGGCCACCAGGGCATGAAGTCGTCCTTGGTCAGCCGCGAGGTGATCGCCGATTCGGTCGAGCTGACCATGCGCGGCCATTGCTATGACGCGCTGGTGGGTCTGGCGGGATGCGACAAATCGCTACCCGGCATCATGATGGTGATGGTGCGCTTGAACGTGCCGTCCGTGTTCCTCTATGGCGGCACCAACATGGCGGGGCTTCACAAGGGCAAGGACATCACGCTGCTCGAGGTGTTCGAGGGCGTGGGCGCCTTGGCCAAAGGCACCATGGACGCGCGCGAGCTGAACGCCATGGAGCGCATCGCCGTGCCCACCTCGGGCTCCTGCGCCGGGCAATTCACGGCCAACAGCATGGCGTGCGTGTCCGAGGCCATCGGTCTGGCGCTGCCGTATTCCGCCGCGCCGCCGGCATCCTACGAATCGCGCGACACCTTCGCCACGCAAGCGGGCGAGGCGGTGATGAAGCTCCTGAAGCAGGACATCCGTCCGCGCGACATCGTGACGCGCAAGGCGCTGGAGAACGCGGCCATGGTTGTCGCCGCGACCGGCGGCTCGACCAACGCGGGGCTCCATCTGCCCGCGATCGCGAACGAGGCCGGCATCCGCTTCACCCTGGAGGATGCCTGCAAGATCTTCCGCCGTACGCCGCTCATCGGCGACCTCAAGCCCGGCGGCAAATACCTGATGAAGGATCTGTATATGGTCGGCGGCGTGCCGGTGCTGCTGAAGGTGCTGCTCGACGGCGGCTATCTGCACGGCGACTGCATGACCGTCACCGGCAAGACGATGGAAGAGAATTTGCGCGGCGTGAAATTTCCGAAGGACCAGGACGTCATCCATCCGGTCTCGCGCCCCTTGTCCAAGACCGGCGGTTTGGTCGGGCTCAAGGGCAATCTGGCGACCGAGGGCGCCATCGTGAAGATCGCGGGCATGAAGCGCCTGACCTTCACCGGTCCCGCGCGTGTGTTCGAATGCGAGGAGGACTGTTTCAAGGCGGTCCTTCAGCGCAAATACAAGGAAGGCGAGGTGCTGGTGATCCGCAACGAAGGCCCCAAGGGCGGGCCCGGCATGCGCGAGATGCTGTCCACCACGGCCGCGCTCTACGGCCAGGGCATGGGCGAGAAGGTGGCGCTCATCACCGACGGGCGTTTCTCCGGCGGCACGCGCGGCTTCTGCATCGGCCATGTCTCGCCGGAAGCACAGGCAGGCGGCACGATCGGACTGCTCAAGAACGGCGACATCATCCGCATCGACGCCGTGAAGGGCACGCTGGACGTGCAGTTGAGCGCGGCGGAGCTGAAGAAGCGCCGCGCCAAATGGAAACCCCGCGCGCACGAATACCAGACGGGCGTCATCTGGCGGTATGCCCAGAATGTCGGTTCGGCTGCGTTCGGCGCGGTCACCCATCCGGGCGCATCCGCCGAAACCCTGGCCTACGCGGATATCTGATGGCCCGAATCGCCGTCGGCGGCTGGCACCACGAGACCAGCACGTTCGCGCCCACCAAGGCCACCTACGCGGATTTCGAGAAGCCCAGCGGCTGGCCCGGCCTGTCCCGCGGTCCCGTGCTGCTCGAGGCGCTGCAGGGCATCAACATTCCGGTCTGCGGCTTCCTCGACGCCGCGCGCGCCGACGGGCACGAACTGGTGCCGCTTCTTTGGTGCGAAGCCTCGCCCTCGGCCCATGTCGAGAAGGATGCCTACGAACGCATTGCCGCGATGATGCTGGAGGATCTGAAGCGCGTCCTGCCGGTGGATGCGCTCTATCTGGACCTCCACGGCGCGATGGTGACCGAGCATCTGGAGGACGGCGAGGGCGAATTGCTGGCCCGTATCCGCAAGTTGGCCGGCCCGAACCTGCCGATCTTCGTCTCGCTCGATTTCCACGCCAACGTCACACCGGCGATGGCCAAGCATGCCACGGCGCTGGTTGCCTACCGGACCTATCCGCATGTCGACATGGCCGAGACGGGCATCCGAACCGCCGCGCTGATGAGCCGCGCCCTCAAGGGCGAACCGGTCGTGACGCACAAAGCCTACCGGCAACTGCCGTTCCTCATCCCGATCTCGTGGCAATGCACGCTGATCGAACCGTCCGTATCGATCTATCGGGATGTCGGCGCGATGGAGCGCGACCCCATCGGCAGTATCAGCGTGCCGCTCGGTTTCCCGCTCGCCGACATCCACGATTGCGGTCCGACGGTGCAGGTCTATGGCGCGGACGAAGCGGCGGTGAACCGCACCGCAGACCGGCTGGCGGCCATGGTGTTGGAACGCGAAGGCGACTTCGCGGGCAAGCTGTGGGAGCCGGAGGAAGCCGTTGCCCATGCCATGTCAGTTGCACGCAAGGGCAGAGGCAAGCCGGTCGTCTTGGCCGACACGCAGGACAATCCCGGCGCCGGCGCCGACAGCGACACGACCGGGCTTCTCCGCGCGATGGTAAAGCTCAAGGCCGAGGACGCCGTGCTGGGCTTGCTGAACGATCCCGTGGCCGCGCGCGCCGCCCACGCGGCGGGCGAGGGGAGCGAGATCAACATCGGCCTCGGTGAGGGCTCGAAGCTGCCGGGTCATACGCCATTCAAGGCGACCTACAAGGTTGAACGCGCGGTCAGCGGCAATTTCACCGCAACGGGACCGTTCTATGCCGGCAGCCGGATGCAAATCGGTCCCATGGCGCTGCTCAATGTAGGCGGCGTGCACGTCGTGGTCTCAAGCCTGAAGCAGCAATGCGCCGATCAGGAGATGCTGCGCCATGTCGGGCTGGAACCCAAGGCGCAGAAGATTCTCGGCGTCAAAAGCTCCGTCCATTTCCGTGCCGATTTCCAGCCGCTGGCCGAGGAAATCCTGGTGGTGGCGGCGCCGGGTCCGAGCACTGCGGATTCCGCGCTGCTGGATTTTAAACGTCTGCGCGAAGGTGTGCGGACCTCGCCGTTGGGCAAGTCCTTCCGCCGGAACTGACGTCTGGTCACGGCGTTCACACAGGCGCAACGCAAGACGCGCCCTATATCCCTGTAAACATCCAAGTTGAGAGGAGACAGCCATGGCCGCCAAATGCGCCATTCCCGCAGGCTATCACAGCGTCACGCCCTATCTGGTCGTCGTCGGCGCCGACAAGGTGATCGAATTCATGGAGAAAGCGTTCGGCGCGACAGTGAATTTCAAGCTCGACGGGCCGGACGGCAAGATCGGCCACGCCGAGATGCAGGTGGGTGACTCGCGCATCATGCTGGGCGAGGCTCATAAGGAATGGAAGCCGATGCCGTCGGGCATCTATCTCTACGTCAAGGATTCGGACGCCGTTTACAAGAAGGCGCTGGAAGCTGGCGCCGAGTCGGTAATGGAAGTGGCCGATCAGTTCTACGGTGATCGCCACGGCGGCGTGCGCGATCCGGCCGGCAATCTTTGGTGGATATCGACGCGGGTCGAGGACGTGCCGGACGACGAGATGAAGCGCCGCGCGGAAGAGTGGATGAAGAAGAACAAGTGCGGTTAGGCTTCAGGGTGCGGCTTGCGGCGCACAAGCCCATACCAGATCACGGAAAAGCGGGTCGCCCATGCGCAATCGAAACTCCTGGCCGGTGCGGCGATTAGCAATAACGACCGTATCGATCCACGCGCCACGATTCTCCTTTCGGAGAAACTTCTGGAAGGAATAAGCGATCCAGTCGTGATCGGGAGACACCGCGAAATCGACGATCCGCATCTTTCGAGCAGGGCGTAGGTCGAACGCTTTCTCAAATCGGATCGGCGGGCCGGGATTGTAGGCGTAGATGTAATCGTCATCCTGTCGTTCATGAAGGCCGAATAGCAAAAAGATGTTGCCTTCCAGATCGACAGTCATCCGTTCAAATTGTCTACTGCCTTCCGCATGAGTGAATCGTTTCGCCGCCCAATCGTGATTGATCGGAGACAACGAGAAAGTGTTCGACGCGAGGTCAAGCGCATAGATCAGCGTCGTTCTATCGATGCTGCCATACCCCGATTTGCGGGCAAAATCCACTAGCTCATCCGACGTTCCTTCATATTGAGCAAGCATCAGCAGAGTTTTGCCACCGCCGCTTAACTGAAAATCGGAAGACTTGGCAAGCGCTCGGTTGGGGCCTTTTCCCCGTGCGTAGCCACAAAAATACCCATGACACTGGCGCACGGGCGGTTCGGGATAGAGGTTTGCGATATCACCGCCATCTGAAGGGACTGACCGAATATAGGCCCCTCGAT
>JBFXED010000056.1:0-21593 GCA_050180485.1 Alphaproteobacteria bacterium
TATTTCTCTTGCGATGATTCCCAAGTTGCGTGAACAAATGAGTGCCAAGTGGAAGAGCGTATAGGCCAGCCTGGAGACATTGGTTGCGTGGGTAGTGACGCTGGTAGAGGCGTTTTCGTTGATCAAGCACGGCGCAGCGACCCCATTTCGCATCGGGCGACTTGAGCAGTGTTCCTGATCGGATGGCCAGCCCCTCCTCGCATCGAAAGACGTCCGAGGCGGCATCGCTGCGCGCCACTCTGCGCGCGCGCGACGAACGGATCGCCGTTCTTGAGGCCGAGGCAAAGAAGCTTCGTCGCCAGGCTACGCGGGATACCCTGACGGGATTAAGCACTCGCAGACATATGGAGGATGCCGCCAAGCGGATGCTGGCGCTCCACAGCCGCGACCCATCTCATCCGGTCGCGCTTATTCTGTGCGATATCGACCGGCTGAAGACGATCAATGATCGCTTCGGACATATCGTAGGAGACGTGGCCTTGAAGCGGCTGGGAGCTCTCATTCGCCGAGAAACGCGACAGTCGGATATGGCCGTGCGTTTGGGCGGCGATGAGTTTGCAATTTTTATACAGGGGCAGTCAGTGCTGAACGCCACATTGCTCGCGGAACGGATCCGGGCGGCTGTCGCCCAGCTGCGCCTGCCGAGCCGCGCGCGCGAGCATCGGATGACGTTGAGTTTCGGCGTGGTTCGCCATCGGCCAGGTGAAACCTTTGGCCGGCTGCTCGCCCGAGCCGACCGCTTGCTCTACCAGGCCAAGCACCGCGGGCGCGACCGGGTTGAAACGGACGCCGATTCCGTGCCGGCGGTGGCCCGATGCTCACGGCGCTAGCGCGGGGCGAGAGCGATCGATGAAGCCCTGCTTACTGCGAACACGTTTCATATCGTCTTACGACTAACCCAGAGATGCGTACATTCATTCAGCGAGCAAATATCGAGAAATGCGCAATCTAAAATTTCGAGAGACGACAGCAATGATTCGAGGAGCACTGAAATGTGTCGCTCGGATGCGAGTTCTGCATGCCTAAGTTCGTGCTGGAAGAGGATGTGCTGACCGAGATCGGCCCATCGAGGGCGGCCACGTCGTGGTGCCAATGGGCCCGGGCCTCGGCGTCACGCTGAACGAGGACACGGTCGAGCGGTTAACAGTCGAGAAGCGCTGATCCCTATTCCTGCGATGGCTGCGCGACCGGCGCGCCGTCGTCGGTGACGGGCACGCCCGCCTCGGGATTGAGCAGACGGAGGATGCGGACACCCACCTCCTCGTTCGGGATGCGGGTGTTGGAAAGCACGACCACGCCGGTCTGCGTTTCCTTCACGAACGCGACGAAGCTGTAAAAACCGAGAGTCGCGCCGTTGCGGGCCAGAATCCGGTGTTTGGAGCCCGCGCGCAGGGGATGGGATTGCCAGGCCAGCGCGATCTCATCGCCCGGCCCCGCCCCGATCGACACGCGCGGCGTCTCGACCAACGGCAGAAGCGACGCCAAGGGCGACGGCACCATGCCCATGTGGAACGACGTCCATTGCATCATGTCGTCCAAGGTCGAGCGCAATCCCAGCGCGCCGTTGAAGGCCGGACGCGTCAGCAGCCCATAGCGCACCGAGTTCAGTTCGGGCCCGTAACCTTGGGCCAAGCGCGACTGGTCCACGCCGCCCTTGACCATGCGCGTTGCGCGCAGCCCCAGCGGCGCGCCGATCTCGCGCTGGACCAACTCCATCCAGTCCGCCGCGCCCGACGCCCGCGTCACCGCCTGGGCCAAGAGAGCGTAGCCGAAATTGGAATAGAGGAACTTGGTGCCCGGCGTGCCGGTCAGGTCCGTCTCGCCGAGCAGCGCGTACATCCTATCCACGGTCAGATGGTGCGTGTGACGCCGGCGGAAATGACGGAAGTCCGGCTCGCGCGGCAAACCCGAGGTATGGGTGGCCAGATCGGCCAGGGTGATCGGCTTGCCGTCATGGCGCGGCACCGTGACGCCGGCTGGCACCCATTTCTGCAGCGGATCGTCGAGCGCCATCACGCCGCGCTCGACCATACGGGCCAGGAGGAGCGCGGTAAAGGTCTGGGTCACCGAGCCGATCTCGAAGACGGTCTGCGCGTCGGGTGTCTTCTCGGTGAAACGGGAGATTTCGCCGAAGCTGACGGTCTGGCGGTCCTTGCCCGCGATCACGCCGACCATCATTCCGACGGGCCTTTTAGCCGTGGTGAAGTCGGAAACAATCTTTTCGATCTCGGCCTTCTTGCCAACCGCATCGCCCGTGGAGACGACGGGGCTTTGGGCACCCAGCGGCGCGGCCATGGCGGTAACCAGGATAAAAGCCGACAGACCCGCCGCCACGCGGCGGACGGAGACGAAAGGCCCCATTTGAACACCCCCGGCAGAGCCGAAACCGTATGCCAGGATAGGCAGGTGAACAAGGCGCGGAGCGCGCGACCCGACCGCCATATGACGCTAAACTGGCCACGCGCCCGAGGGGAGGCCGCACTGTTCCACGCCATCCGCGAACATATCGTCCATCATGCCCGTTTCTACACGGCCCTCGCACTGGGCATGGCTATCTGGCTGCTGACCCACAAGCTGCCGGCGGAGCTACGCCTCGTGGCGGCAGGCGACGCGGCGTTCCTGCTTTACCTGGTCACAATGACGATGCTGGCCGGCAGGCTGACACCCGAAACCATGCGCGAACGCGCCAGCTACGAGGACGAGGGCATGACGGTCATCGTGGTGATCACGCTGGCCGCCATCGGGCTCAGCCTGGCCTCGATCTTCGCGATCCTGAACAAGGAAGACCGGGAGCTGTATCTGCTTATCTTCACCATCCTGAGCGTGCCGCTGGGCTGGCTGACCTTCCATACCGTGGTCGCCTTCCATTACATGAACCTGTTCTATGACCGTCACGAGGGCGGCAAGGATGCCGGTGGATTGAACTTTCCCGGCACGCCCGAGCCGCGCGCCTGGGATTTTCTCTACTATTCGTTCGTGGTCGGCATGACGGCCCAGGTCTCCGACGTTCAGGTCGAATCCTCGATCATCCGCCGGGTCACCTTGCTTCATGGCATCGTCTCGTTTTTCTTCAACACGGTGCTGCTGGCGTTGGCCGTGAACGTCGCGGCGGGACAGGCATGATCCGGTCTTGCCGGACGCGGGCCGAAGGACCACCTAGAGGAAAGTCATGAGAGACCCCTACGAAATCCTGGGCGTGGCCAAGACCGCTTCGACGGATGAGATCCGCAAGGCGTACCGCAAGCTCGCCCGCCAGAACCATCCCGACCTGCATCCCGGCGACAAGGCGGCCGAAAACCGCTTCAAGGAAATTTCGGCCGCCAACGACCTGCTCTCCGATCCCGAGAAGCGGAAGCGCTTCGATGCGGGCGAGATCGACGCCCAAGGACAGGAAAAGCCGCGGGGCTTCTACCGCGACCATGCCCAGGGTCCCCATGCGCGCAAATACGAGGCGCACATGAGCGAGGAAGACCTGGCCGGCATGGGCGACATCTTCGCCGAGATGTTCCGTCGCGGCGGCGCACGTGGCGGCGCACGACATGGCTTTGCCGGTTTCGGCGATGGATTCGAGGACGGCGGCTTCCAGCAAGGCGGCGGCTCGATCAGTGCGATCATGGCCGTCCCCTTCACGGTCGCGGCCGCCGGCGGCAAGCAGCGGGTGCAGTTACCCGACGGGCGCACCATTGACGTGACGATTCCGGAAGGCTCCGAGGACCGGCAGATGATCCGCCTCAAGGGTCAGGGCATGCCCGACCCGCGCGGCGGCCCGGCCGGCGACCTGTATGTGGAATTGCACGTCCAGCCCCATGCGTTCTTCACGCGCAAGGACAACGACATCCACATGGAACTGCCGGTCAGCCTCAACGAGGCCGTGCTGGGCGGCAAGGTCAACGTGCCGACCATAAGCGGGAAAGTCGCGCTGACGATCCCGCCCGGCTCCAATACCGGTAGCACTCTTCGTCTTAAGGGCCGTGGCGTGCTGGACCGCCGCTCCAAGGCCCGGGGCGACCAGTATGTGAAATTGCGCGTCGTGCTGCCCGACAAGCCGGACGAGAAACTCAAAGCGTTCCTCGATGGATGGGAAGCCGGCAAGACCCATGATCCCCGCCGCCAGATGGAGAGCCAGATATGATCACGCTGGATGAACTGCTGGCGCGCTACGATTCGGCCACGGCGGTGCGGCTGGAGCGTTGGATTTTTCGCGGTCTCGTGCGCCCCGAACGCGCGGGCGAGCCGCCCCGCTTCGCCGATATCGACGTGGCGCGGGTCGAGCTTCTGGTCGAGCTGGGCGAGGTTCTGGCCTGCGACGACGAGACGCTGGAATCGGTCATGGACCTGCTGGACCAAGTCCACGGCCTGCGGCGACGCCTGGCTCTGGTCGCCCAGGCCGTCGGGCGCCAGCCCGAGGCCATTCAGAAGGCCATCGCCGCCGAGCTCCGCCGTCTTGACGAAGAGACGCGCGAAGGCGACTGATAGGTATTCTCCCGAGGCTCTTTCCAAGGATCTGTTAACAATGAACGTCCGCGACGCCGCCGGCGATTGGAGCACGGCGAAATTCGGCATCGGCCAGCCCGTTCCGCGCACCGAAGACCCCTACCTCCTGCGCGGCGAAGGCCGCTACACGGACGATTTGAACCAGCCCAACCAGGCCTATGCGGTCGTGGTGCGCAGCGGTCATGCCCACGGCGTCTTGAAAGGCATCGACACGGCGGCGGCGCGGGAAATGCCGGGCGTATTGGCGGTCTATACCGGCGCCGACATCCAGAAAGCCGGTTTTGGGACGATCAAGTGCATGATGCCCGCCACAGGACGCGACGGACAGCCCATGCGCCAGCCGGCCTGGCCGGCGCTGGCGATCGACAAGGTCCGGTATGTCGGCGATGCCGTCGCGCTGGTGGTGGCCGAAAGCATGGCCGAAGCACACGAAGCGGCGGAAGCGGTCGAGGCGGATATCGAGCCCTTGCCCGCCGTGACCGACGCAGCCGAGGCGCTGAAGCCAGATGCCCCTCTGCTCTATGATGACGTGCCCGGCAACCTGGCCGTCGACTATCACTATGGCGACAGCGACAAGGTGGCCGACGCCTTCAAGAAGGCCGCGCACGTCACGACGCTCCCGCTCATCAACAACCGGATCGTGGTTTGCCCGATGGAGCCGCGCGCGGCGATCGGCGAATACGACCCGAAGGCGGACAAATGGACATTGCGCACCGGCAGCCAGGGCGTCTTCGGCATGCGCAACCAGCTCGCCAAGGACGTGCTGGGGCTCCCGCCGGAGAAGGCCGCCGAGAAAGTCCGCATCCTGACCGGCAACGTGGGCGGCTCCTTCGGCATGAAGGCGCAAATCCACCCCGAGCACGTCGCCATCCTGCACGCCGCGCGCGAACTGGGGCGGCCGGTCAAATGGACCGACCTCCGCTCGGAAAGCTTCCTGGCCGACACCCACGGCCGCGACCACGATTACGTGGCAGAGCTGGCGCTCGATGCGAAGGGAACGTTCCTGGCCATACGGATCGCCGTCCACGGCAATTTGGGCGCGCATCTGACCCACGCCTCGCCGATCATGCCCACGATCAATATCGTCAAGAACGTGACGGGCGTTTACGGCACGCCGCTGGTCGAGGTGAATTCCAAGCTGGTCTATACCAACACCGTGCCGGTCAACGCCTACCGCGGCGCCGGCCGGCCCGAAGGCAACTACATCATGGAGCGGCTGGTCGATGCCGCCGCCGCCGAGATGAAGATCGATCCGGTGGAGCTGCGCCGGCGCAATCACGTGCGTCCCGAGCAAATGCCGTTCGCAACCGCGGCAGGCACAACCTACGACAGTGGCGATTTCACCCGTCTGCTCGAGCGCGCGCTCAAGGAAGCGGATTGGGACGGCTTTGCCCGAAGGAAGACCGACAGCGAATCGCGCGGCAAGCTGCGCGGCCGCGGGATCGGCAACTATCTCGAGGTCACCGCTCCGCCCATGAAGGAGATGGGCGGCATCCGTTTCGAGGCCGACGGCACGGTCACCATCATCACCGGCACGTTGGACTACGGCCAAGGCCACGCCGCCCCCTTCGCCCAGATCCTGACCGAGAAGCTGGGCGTTCCCTTTGACCGCATCCGCTTGCTGCAAGGCGACAGCGACGAACTGATCGCGGGCGGCGGCACGGGCGGCTCCAAATCCATCATGGCAAGCGGCGCGGCCATCATCGAGGCCAGCCAGAAGGTCGTGGAACTGGGCAAGCAGGCCGCTTCCGCGGTGCTGGAGGCGTCCGTCACCGACATCGAGTTCGCACAAGGGCGCTTCACCATCGCAGGCACGGACCGCTCCATCGGGATCATGGACCTGGCGAAGAAGCTGCGCGGCGGCACGCGCCTGCCGCCCGATGCGCCCAAGTCCCTCGATGTGAAGCACGTCTTTGACAACGCACCGGCCGCCTATCCGAACGGCTGTCATGTCGCCGAAGTGGAGATCGACCCGGATACGGGCGTGACCCAAGTGGTGAAGTACGTGATGGTCAATGACTTCGGGACGCTCATCAATCCGATGCTGGTCGAAGGGCAACTCCACGGCGGCGTGACCCAAGGGGTCGGCCAGGCATTGATGGAACGCACGGTCTATGACGAGGACGGCCAGTTCCTGACCGGCTCTTACATGGACTATGCCCTGCCCCGGGCCGCGGACCTGCCCAGTTTCGCCTTCTTCAGCCATCCGGTCCCTGCGACCACCAACCCGCTGGGGGCCAAGGGTTGCGGCGAGGCCGGCTGTGCGGGATCGCTCCCAGCCGTGACAAACGCAGTCATCGACGCACTGCGGGCCCACGGCGTCACCCGCATCGACATGCCCGCCACCCCGGAAAGAATCTGGCGCGCGCTCAGCAAATCGGACTGACCGCCGCGAAAAAGCCACGGAATGCCTTTAAGCTGACCCCTACTCGCCCGCTTCGGCCCGGGCGAACCAGGGAGCAGACAATGGGGAAAGCATCCACGCGCGGCCGCAGCGCGGCCTATCTTCTATTCACCACCTTGGGCGCATGGGCGCTTCCCGCCGTCGCCCAGGAAAGCAAAGCACCTTGGGTGCTCGACGCCTTTGCCGGCGCAGCCAAGGACAGCGCGGATCAGACTGGCGCCGCGCCGGTCATGCCAACCCTGGAGCGCTTCTCGACTTCGCTGGGCCAGCGTTTTGTCGGCCCGTCGGCCAACTCTCCCTACCGCAGCGAGTTCAAGGGCGGTCTGAACGATCAGGACGAGCCTTGGCTCGACACCCGCGCGCTCGTGCCGTTCGCGCAGAGCAACGTCGATACGATGCTGTTTCAAGGCAACGTGACCCACGCCTGGACCGGCCCGGAAGCCGAACCCAACGGCGGCCTTGGCTTGGGCTACCGGCGGCTGCTCGGCGATGGCGAATGGCTGGCCGGTGCCAATGCGTTCATGGACGACGGCTGGTCACATAACGCGGCCCGCGGCAGCTTCGGCGGCGAGCTTCGCACTGCTCCCGTCGGCGTGACGATGAACTACTACACCCCCTATGCGGCAGGCAGCGCCGCTGAATGGCAGCCCTCCGCCGCCTCCGGCTACGACTACGACCTGCGCCTCCAAATTCCTTACGTCCCGTCCGCCACCGTTTCGGTCGGCGGCGGTTCGTGGGCATTCGAACCGGCCCTGGGCTTAATGGAATCGAAGCGGTTGGGCATGAGCTTCGCCCCTCTTCCCTATCTGGCACTCGACGGCCGCATGGACCGAAGCACCGACACGCCCGCCGCCTATTCGCTCGGCCTGCGGTTCACCCTTCCGCTCGACGGAAAGCCGCGCACGGCGAGCCGGGGCGTCATCGATAACCGCATGTTCCAGAATTCCAGCGTCGCCGAGCGCTCGCTCGACATCATCCGGCGGGACGAAGCTGCTCACTACGGCTTCGACGGCAGCTAAGACCGCCCTCCAAAGGTGGGGATTAGAGCGGCTTGTCACTGGCAGGCGCGCAACTTAGGCTCGCGAGACTAGGGATTTTACCACCTCGTCCTGACAGGAGCTGCGGCGTGAACGCCGTCGATCACCCGAATACGGCCTGCGCGGGGGCACACGTTGCCATCGCCTAGCGCCCGGCTGGACCGCCTTCGCCGGGGGCTCGTCGTATTTGGCGTGACGCTCACGTTGATCGTCGCTGGAATCGCTATCTTTTCGATCCTGGAAGCCCGCCATATCGCCGTCACAGAAGCGGAAACGCAGGCGGAAAACCTGACGCGCGCACTCGAACAATACGCGGTCAGTACGGTCGGCGGAGTCGATGTCGCGCTCGAGGACATTCAGGGCGATGCGGAACGCGGGGACCGCCCGGCTGGCGAACACAAACTGTGGCATGAACTTCTGCAATCGCAGAAAGAGCTGTTGCCACAGGCACGCAACCTAGCCGTCATCGACGAGACTGGCGCGCTCGTGGCCGACGCCATCCAATACCCGCCCAGCGATATCAACGCGTCGGCCCGAGAGTTCTTCATATTCCATCGAACCAATCCCGGACCGGACACACGGATCGGCGCCCCGATCCGCAGCCTGCTGGACAACCGGTGGGTCATTCCCGTCAGCCGGCGCATCGACAAGCCGGGCGGCCGGTTCGGCGGCGTGGCCGTAGCCATTATCGATCTGTCCTACTTCTCGGACTTTTACAAAGCGCTCGATATCGGCGCCAACGGCACGATTTCGATATTCAACAGCGATGCCACGCTTCTGATCCGAGAGCCATTCGTGGAGGCCCTTCTCGAAAAGCCGCCCGACATGACGGTGTTGGCGGACAAGCTCAGGGCCGAGCCGCGGGGCACCTATCTATCGGACGAATCTCCCATCGACGGCGTACGGCGAATCGTTTCCTACCGAAGCGTCGCCAAGCCGCCGTTGATCGTCACGGTCGGCATCAGCATGGAGCACATCCTTGCCTCATGGCGACGCGATTCGCTTTACATCACCGCGGCGGCCATTTCCTTCACCACGCTGTTTCTGCTCCTCCTCTTCGCTCTTCGCCATCACCTTCGCCACACCGCCCAAACGACCGAGAGTTTGGAAAGTGCGGAACGGGATTTCCGCGCCCTCTACGAATCCGCCACGGAAGGTATCTTTCGCGCGAGCGCGGATGGTCAGATCATTCGCGCGAACCCCGCTTTCATCCGCATATGCGGCTATCAATCGGAAGAACAGCTGCTAGAAGCCACCGCCCAAGCGGGTTTCGATTGGTACGCAGCACCCGATGCACGGGTGCGCTTCTTCGAGGCGCTCAAGAAGGACGGTCAAATCCAAGGGTTTGAACAGCAGATCATCCGGCATGACAGGACGACGGTCTGGGTGTCCGAGAATGCCCACGCCGTCAAGGATCAGGACGGCAACGTACGCTTCATCGAAGGAACCATCGTCGACATCACCGACCGCAAGAAGGTGGAGGAAGCGGTTCGCGCCGAGCGGCAGGCCGAAAGGCTCCTGGCGGCAGCCTTCGAAAGCATTTCCGAAGGCATCGTGATCTACGATTCCGAAGAACGGTTCGCGATGTGCAACAGCACCTACCGGACGTTCTATACGGAAACTCTCGACCTTCAGAAGCCGGGCGCGAAATATGAAGACCTCTTGCGCGCCGCGATCGCGCGCGGCCAATTCGCCCTGCCGCCCGGCATCGATACCGAGACGTTCGTCCAAGATCGGCTGAGCAAGTTCCGCGGCGCGGGTGAAACGATTGTCCGCCAAATCAAGGATGGACGCTGGCTTCAGATTTCCGAGCGGCGAACGCCGGATGGCGGCGTTATACGCGTAACGACCGACATCACCGCCTTGAAAAACAACGAAGAAGCCAGACTTGAGGCGCTTCGCCACGAGCGCGAGGCCGAAAACCGCCTGATCGACGCGATCGAAAGCATTTCCGAAGGCGTCGTTCTTTACGACGCCCAGGAACGCTTCGTGATGTGCAACAGCACTTATAGCAGCTTCTATCCCGATACGGCGGATCTACATCGCCCCGGAACCCGCTTCGAGGATCTTGTGCGCATGGCGTTCCTCCGCGGGCAGTCGAAGCTTTCACCGGATATCGATGTCGAGGACCATGTCCGCGAGCGGCTGGCGCGTTTTCGCAATCCCGGCGAAGCAATCATTCGTCATCTGAACACCGGAAAATGGGTCCAAATTTCGGAACGCCGGACGCCCGATGGCGGCATCATCAGCGTCACCAGCGATATCTCGACCCTCAAGCGGAATGAGGACCAGAGGCTGGAGGCCCTCCGGCGCGAGCAGACCGCCCAAACCCGCCTTTTCGGAGCGATCGAAAGCATTTCTGAAGGAATCGTTCTTTATGACGCCGAGGAACGTTTCGTACTGTGCAACAGCCGACACAAGGAACTTCACCCGGAGACGGCCGATCTGCATAGGCCCGGCGTGACCTTCGAGGAACTTCTTCGCGCGTCGGTCGAACGCAGGCAAATCGTGCTGCCGTTTGGCCTCGATGCCGAGACCTTCATTCAGAACCGGTTGCGCCAATTCCGCAACCCCGGGGAACCCATCGAGCGACAACTCGTCAACGGCCATTGGATCCAAGTAAGCGAGAGGCGTACGTCCGATGGCGGCGTCATCCGCGTCACAACCGACATCACGCCTATCAAGCGCCATGAAGAGGCCTTGATCGCAGCCAAGGAGGCGGCCGAAGCGGCCAACCAATCCAAGTCGAACTTCTTGGCCACCATGAGCCATGAGTTGCGCACCCCGCTGCACGCCATCCTCGGCCTATCCGAGATGATACGCGACCAGACCCATGGCCAGAACATCGCGTCCTATGCCCAATATGGCCGGCTAATCCACGACAGCGGGCGGCACCTCCTGACGCTGATCAGCGACATCCTCGACATGTCCAAGATCGAGGCCGGCCGCTACGAATTGAAAGAGGAGGACGTACCGCTGGGCGGGTTGGTGAAAAGTTGCCTCTCGATCGTAATGACGCGTGCGCAAACGGCGGGCGTCGAAATCGACAGCGAGACCGACGGTGATGGTCCGGTGTTACGAGCCGACCGCCGCGCGATCACCCAGGTCTTACTCAACCTGCTGTCGAACGGAATCAAGTTTACACCCGCGGGTGGCAAGGTGACGGTGTCCGCCACGGTCGAGCCGAACGGACAAGCCGTCTTGCGGGTCCGCGACACGGGCATCGGCATCGCACCGGAAGATATTGAGCGTGTCATGCAACCCTTTGCCCAGGTCGACCCAAGCCATGCACGAAAATACGAAGGCACCGGCCTCGGCCTGTCGATCTCCAAGCGGCTGATCGAGCTTCACGGCGGCACGATTGAACTGGTGAGTTCACCGGGCCAGGGGGTAATCGCCACCATCCGGTTCCCCCGCGAGCGCGTATCCCAAACCGCCTAATGACAATCCAGGGGTTGTCCCGCCGCCCCGCTATCGCCAAATCAGTCATGGGTTCGCACCCCCGGGGCTGCGTTGGACCTTCCGCGCGGTGGGAAAACAAAAACAAGGAGCAGCCATGCGAATCGGCATTCTTACGGGCGGCGGCGACGTTCCGGGCCTCAATCCCTGCATCAAGGCGCTGGTCAATCTGGCCGCGGAACGCGGCTGGTCTTCCGTCGGTTTCCGGCGCGGCTGGGCTGGGCCTCTCAATGCCGGCCTCGACCGTCCCATCGACGCCCAACGCAAGTGGGTCGAGCCGCTCGACCCGCAGACCGTGCGTACGATCGACCGCACCGGCGGCACCCATCTGCACACTTCGCGCACCAATCCGGGCAAGGTACGCCCCGCCGACTTGCCTTCCTTTCTCGCGCCCGAGTACCCGTTCTCGGAGGGTCACGGTACGGTCGACTGCACGCGGCATGTCTTGGCCGTTCTTGCTCACCTCGGCGTCGACGTGTTGGTGCCCATCGGCGGCGACGACACGCTCTCCTATGCCGCGCGCCTTCACCGCGAAGGATTTCCCGTGCTCGCCATTCCCAAGACGATGGACAACGACGTCTTCGGCACTGACTACTGCCTAGGGTTCTCCACCGCCGTCAGCCGCTCGGTCGAGTTCATCCACGCCCTGCGCACGCCCACCGGCAGCCACGAGCGCATCGCCGTCATCGAGCTGTTCGGGCGCAACAGCGGCGAGACCGCGCTGATGGCCGGCACGCTGGCCGACGCAGACCGCGTCCTGATCAGCGAGGTGCCGTTCGACGTCGAACGGTTGGCCAAGCTGGTGATCGACGACCGGCGGCAGAATCCATCTAACTATGCCGTCATCGTCATGTCCGAAGGCGCCAGCATGACCGATACAGGCGTGATCGAACGTGGCGAAGCCGATGCTTACGGCCATCGAAAGCTGGGCGGCATCGGCGCAGCCACGGGCGAGGCGCTGAAACGCCTGACCGGCGCCGATATCGTGGCGCAGGAGCTGGCCTATCTCATGCGAGCGGGCGCGCCGGATGCCCTCGACCGCATGGCCGCCATTTCCTATGCCAACCTGGCCATAGAACTGATCGCCGGAGGCAAGCGCGGCCTGATGGTCGCGGTGCGAAAGGGTGTCTATACGTCCGTGCCGGTGGATACCTGCATCAGCGGCAAGAAGCGCGTCGACGTGGGCGAACTTTACGATCCCGAGGTCTATCGCCCGCGCCTGCGTCACGTCGCTGGAAAGCCGCTATTTCTTTATTAATCTCGTGTTACCCGGCACTTGAGCATTGCGGCCTGCCTGGCTTCCGCTCCCCGATGAAGAGTTGATGGAGCCCCGCAATATATTTTGCCCGGCTTGCTAGGATTCCATCCACCGCCCGCCGGTTGATCGAGATCAATGCTCTCCCCGAAGAATATCGCATTTAGTTCAATTGTTCGGAATTCAACACCGGTTCGGTAGCGTTTTGCTCGGCACACGAGCGGTAATCGGATGGATTGAGCTAGCCTCCAGAGGGAAAGTGCCATGGCAGGTAGGATGGTGGCGGATATAGTCCGCGGGCGGGAACTCGTAACGCTCCAGAGTAACGCGACGGTCAAGGAGGCCTGTCGGCAGATGTGCGATCGGCGCGTTGGCGCCGTTCTTGTCGTCGACGCGCCTCACCATCTTGTCGGAATTTTTACCGGCCGAGATGCGGTGTACCGGATTCTCGCGGAAGGGCGCGATCCGTCAAAGACGACGCTCGCCGAGGTCATGACTCAGAAGCCCCATACGATGTCGCCTCAAAAGAGTGCGATCGATGCCTTGCGCCAGATGCACGATGGCGGATACCGGCACATCCCTGTCGTCGATAACGGCGCACTCGTCGGCGTCGTGTCCCGCAACGATTTCCGCGGGCTAGAGAAGGCCCGGATCGAGGATGAAGTGGATATCTGGGAGCGGATTTAAACCGTGACCCAGAAGACGTCCTTGCCGTTAATCCCTCGACTTCTAGACCGCGCTTCGATCGACAAAGCCTATGCGCTGGTGCGCGGCATCATGCCGTCGATTACACGCGAGCGCTGGACCGAGTTCGCAAAGCCATATTTTGCCTCGCGCTCATCCAAATGGCCGCGTGGCCTCATGACGATTCAGAACAACAAAGGCTATATCCTTGGACTCTTCGGCTTCGAGGTTCGAGACGAACTTCGCAGCCGCCGAGCACTCATTATCAACAATATCATCGTGCCCTGCATTCCAGGACACGACCTTATCTGGTCGGTGGTCATCAGCACGGCCGAAACACTAGCGGCGATGAATGGCTGCCATTCGATCCACATTAAAAAATTGGTGGATGATCTGGACGCTCCGGGAGGTCATGGCGAATGGCTGGACGCGTCACTGACGGATGCCGGCTACAACATTGAAAAAGTTCACGTATTTAAACGAATCTCGCCCTCAAACACGAGCTTGGCCGGGCCTTTGAAATCGATATAAAATAATACGATCGATCAAGAGGCCCTGGCATGAGACAGAGCGGACCTACGGTACGTTTCGAGAGCGATCGTGTGTCGCGCTTTCTCGTTCAGCCGCATGAGTCGAATCAGAGGCACACGTCCCCGGCTCTGCTGGTGGAACCCTGTGGCCACTGTAAAGCACGCAACCATTCGTCGTGCGCGCATCTCGACCCCCGAGAGCAAGCGCGGATAGCCTCAATCATGTCTACTGTCGAGGTCAGTACGCACGCGTCGGTTTTCGACGAATCGGAGCCCGCGCATAGCGTCTACAACGTGACCGCGGGTGTATTAAAGATTTATAAACTTTTGCCGGACGGACGCAGACAGATCACCGGCTTTTTGTTTCCCGGCGATTTTCTCGGCCTGATGCATAACGACGTCTACGCTTATAGCGCTGAGGCATTGACGCCGACAAAGCTTTGCCGTTTCTCCCGCGAGAAGCTGGAAGCTCTTTTGACTGAAATTCCTCATCTTGAGCAGCGCCTTCTCAGCATGGCGTCGCATGAGCTTGCCGCGGCTCAGGACCAGATGATGATGTTGGGCCGCAAGTCCGCGCGAGAGCGCGTCGTGTCGTTCCTGCTGATGCTTTCAAATGCCGCGGCTCGGCGCGATATGCCGCCGAATCCGGTATCCGTGCCGATGACGCGGACGGACATCGCCGACTATTTGGGACTGACGATCGAAACGGTCAGCCGTACTCTCACGCAGTTGAGGAAGCAGGGTCTGATCGAACTTCTGGATGAAAAGCTGATCGAGCTTAAACAGCCGAAACAATTGGCGGCCATTGCCAGCGGTAGCTGAATATTCGTTCGGCGGTTTTGCCCGCCATTGATGATGGGCTCTCTCGCTTCAAGTTTCCGCACCCTGCTCCGTTCACAGTGAGGCTGCCTTTAGAGGCGTGCGCCTCCGAGGCGGCGTGAACGGGCTCAGCGGTCGGGACAAGGAGGTCCTATGACCATGCAAGCGATGGTTCTGGAGAAAGCCAGGCAATCGCTCGTATTTAGGGACCTGGCCATGCCCCGGCTAAAACCCGATCAAATCTTGATCCGTGTGCGGGCATGCGGCGTGTGCCGGACCGACCTTCATGTGGTGGACGGAGAGTTGACGCAAGGCAAACTCCCGATTATTCCCGGGCACGAGATTGTCGGTGATGTGTGCGATCTCGGCGGGCGCGTCGAAGGGGTCAAAGTTGGAGATTATGTCGGGGTTCCTTGGCTGGGCTGGACGTGCGGAACGTGCCACTACTGCCGTTCCGGCCAAGAGAATCTATGCGACGAGGCGCGGTTCACTGGGTATCAACTAGACGGCGGTTATAGCTCCTTCGTCGCGGCTGATTGGCGTTACTGCTTTAAGTTGCCACCGCACTACTCTCCCGTCGAAGCGGCACCGCTGATGTGTGCCGGACTGATCGGCTACCGTTCCCTCAGAATGGCTGGGGACGCCCACCGAATCGGGCTTTATGGGTTCGGCGCCGCGGCGCATATCTTGGCGCAAATCGCACGTTGGCAAGGACGAGAAGTATTCGCCTTCACACGGTCGCAAGACATGGAGGCGCAGCGTTTCGCCTTATCTCTCGGCGCCGCATGGGCTGGCTCCTCCGACATGCAGCCTCCATCGCCGCTGGACGCGGCCATCATATTCGCGCCAGTGGGAGCTCTCGTCCCTGTTGCGCTACGGGCCGTCAGAAAAGGCGGCATCGTGGTATGCGCGGGTATCCATATGAGTACGATCCCCGCATTTTCTTACGACCTACTGTGGGGCGAGCGAGTCTTGAGATCGGTGGCCAATTTAACGCGCCGCGATGCCGAGGAATTTCTGGCCATCGCGCCTTTGGCGCGAGTCAGAGCCCAGACGGCGGAATTTCCGCTTTCTCGCGCGAACGAAGCGCTAGCGGCTTTGCGCGAAGGACGCCTGCAAGGGGCAGCCGTCCTGGTGCCCTAAGCACGCGATACGGCCAATCATGCCGCCGAGCCAGTGGCTTCTGAGATCGAGGCCTGGCGGCGGCTAATGAGCCATCAACAAGGGAATCTTCGTCTTGCGGATGATATCCCGCGTGACGCCACCGAACACGAATCGATGCAACTCGCTGTGCGTATAGGCACCCAGGACGATCAGATCGATTTCGTGCTTAAGACACGCGGTCAAAAGTACGTCCGCTTCCGAAGTGCTGGCCGAATATGTGAGGCGGGTGACTTTCGCCTTCGCGCCGTGACAAGCAAGGTAATCGAGCACGTCATCGCCATTAAGATCGCGCGTCGCCGCATCTTCTATGATGAAGACCTCGGCGCTTTCCGCGCGATCGATGAAGGGTGCGGCAAAGCCCAGAGCCCGGGCGGCCTCCACCGAGCCGTTCCAAGCGATCGCGACGCGCCGGGGAAAAGGACTTACGATCCGGCATGGAACCAACAGAGCTGGTTTCCCTGTAAACCGGAGCGCCGCGTTCACAGCTTGCGACTCATTCGACGCTTCGCCAGACGGTGCCGCGACAACGACCAGGTCGGACACGCGCCCATAGCGCGCAACGAGGTCGGAATCGACCCCAATGCGGTCGGTATATTCGGCAGCGAAACGAAATTTCGTCGCGGATCGCGTCAATTCGGCCCGATACGGAGCAACGGCGCTTTCGAAGGCGCGCGATGCGATCGCGCCGCACTTCCGGTTACGCTCCTCCACCCCTTTCATCAATTCTTCCACCATCAGCATGGCGGAGTAATTGTTGGTGTAGGCAAGCACTTCTCGCGGATCATGGCGGGTGAACATCGCCTCGACTTTCGCGCTCGCATCCCGCGCGATCACGATCGCCGATTCGATCGCCACAGCATCGTTTTCTTGGCCCTCAAGAGGAATCAAAATCTTGCGTATCGTCATCGACGCTTCCTTTGGGTGTTGAAAGAAACCCGAATTAAATGCCGGCCCGTTCAGCCATGGTCATTGTCCGGCGTGTAAGCCCACCGATCCGAAAGATGCTCGGGAAGATCGGCGTTCGGAACGCGCGTCAGATCCTTCTGTAATTGGCCGACGACCTTTCGCCTCGCGGTTTCGTCGAGCGCCTCCTTGATGTCATGGAGCACATGCCCCGGCGCGATGAGTACAAGCCGTTGAAATTCCTTCCGGCCGCAAGCTTGATTCACCTCGCTGCCGATGTAGGCAGCGAATGCGTGCTTTTCTTTCGTGTGGGGATCGGTTCGCGGTTGAATGGCGTGTCGCGCCGCGTTCGCGCTCTCATGCGTTCGGCCGGGGCGCTCGCTGCCAAGCTCATGACTGGGAGAATGCAAATCGGGAGAGACGATCTCTTTGATCGTATCGAACGCATTCTTTTCTTCGTGGCGCACGACAAACCGAGCCCGTCCGCCGTCCGCGATGACGTACCACGTTTTCTGATGTTTCATCGTTTCGCCTCTGCCCTGGAAAAGACCATTGAACCGGCTAACTCGGATGAGTTGGCCGGTCCAACGGTACCGAAGTGATGCGGGGGAGGCCACACCTCGGCCTTGCTTCGGCATGCCGAAGCAAACTAAGCATAGGGCGGGTCAATTTTTCCGCGTTGATGCAAATCAATCCCGATTTCTCGGTGTTAGCCCCGTCGCACGCGCATAAAGGGTCGAGGCCGATCTGCTGGTCCGGCTGGTCATCGGGGGGTGTGGCGGTCCAGCCAGGCGAGGTCGTGCCGACACCCGCGGATATGCCGATGTGTCGTAGCGCTTATGAAAACAGCCCGGCACCAGGATTCCCATGCCGGGCTGTATGATAATGGTGGTCGGACCGGCGGGATTTGAACCCACGACCCCTTGACCCCCAGTCAAGTGCGCTACCAGGCTGCGCTACGGTCCGAAGGGCGGGAACCTACGGAATTTGACCGGCTCCGACAAGCTCCGCGGGCCGTTAATCGCGTTCAGACCGTGGCACTTTTCAACTGGTCGCGCAGTGCCACGAGTTCGGCCCGGATGGCTTCCAGCTCTTCACGCTGCGCGGCGGTCAGCCCCGCAACCGTGGCGGGCTCGAACGCGCTAGGCGCCTCAACCGGTTCCGCGTCCTCGTCATGGACGGCCTCGTCCGCGGCAGCCGCTTCCGGCATGGAGGGCGCGACCGGCTTCGACTCATCCGCTTTCATCTCTCGGGTGCCGTCGCGCAGCAGGCGTTGCACGCCTTTGATCGTATAGCCGTCGCGATACAGGAGATCGCGCACGCGCTGGAGCAGGAGCACGTCTTCCGGACGGTAATAGCGCCGGCCGCCGCCGCGCTTAAGCGGTTTCAACTGGGAAAATTTGGTTTCCCAGAAACGCAACACATGCTGGGGCACGTCCAGATCGGTCGCGACCTCGCTGATCGTCCGGAACGCCGAAGGAGATTTCCTGGCGCGGGACGGCGCCGATTCGTTGGCCGGCGTCTCGTCCACGTTAGCCGGCCGGCTGCTGGCCGCTCTCGGCCACGCGGGCTTTCTCGAACGACGCGTTGATCTGGTTCTTGAGCACGTGCGAGGCGCGGAACACCAGCACCCGGCGCGGCAGGATCGGCACCACGGCGCCGGTCTTGGGATTGCGCCCAACGCGCTGCCCCTTCTGGCGCACGGAAAAGCTACCGAACGATGAAATCTTCACGGTCGCACCGGCGGCCAGTGCATCCGACATCTGCTTCAGGATCGATTCAACCAGTTGGGCCGATTCATGGCGCGACAGACCGACCTCCTGGTAGACCGCCTCGCTCAAGTCAGCGCGGGTCAAGGTTCTTCCAGTCATGAGATCCCCCACTCGTCTCAACTATCGACGGTAATGCCGGACCTTAAGGCCGTCAATTACCTTGATATGCGAGAAATACGGCCTAACCGACGGGGTTCACAGCGCGGCTGCGTCCTTTGGTGGATTATGCGGGGCCGTCGTGTCCGCCGACGTGTCCCTTGGCGCCGTCAAGCGCTCAAACTCGTCCTTGATGCGCTGATTAAAGCCGCCAATGGCCATATCGTGCGCCACGCCCACCGCATTGGCGAAGCTCAGTGCATCGGCTCCACCGTGACTTTTCACCGCGATGCCGTTCAGCCCCACGAACATCGCGCCGTTGTAACGCCGTGGATCGACCCTACGATTCAGTTTTTTGAGGGCCCGACGGGCTAATAAATAGCCGAATTGGGCCGAGATCGAACTCTTGAACGCCTCGCGCAAGAACTGCTTGATCAATTGGGCCGTGCCCTCGGCGGTCTTGAGGGCGATGTTGCCGGTGAACCCGTCGGTCACGACCACGTCCACCGTGCCCGCCGCGATGTCATTCCCCTCCACGAAACCGTGGAACCGGATGGGCAGATTGCTAGCCCGCAGGGTGGCGGCCGCGGCCTTCAACTCGTCATGCCCTTTCACCTCCTCGCTACCGACATTGAGAAGACCGATGGTGGGCTGCGTCAGCCCGAGCACCGTTCGGGCAAAAACCTCACCCATAACAGCGAATTGGACCAGATTGTTCGCATCGCACTCGACGTTGGCGCCGAGGTCCAGCATGACGCTTTCGCCACGCAGGGTCGGAAAGAACGAGGCCATGGCCGGGCGGTCGATACCGGGCAACGTACGCAGCAGAAGCTTCGACATGGCCATGAGCGCGCCGGTGTTGCCAGCCGAAACAACACCATCGGCCTGGCCCTCGCGCACGGCCTCAATGGCCAGCCACATGCTCGACTTGCGCCCACCGCGCAGCGCCGCGGACGGGCGGGCGTCGGCAGCCACCATTTCGGTCGTGTGGCGGATGGTGACGCGGTCGCGCAGCTTGCGCTTGCGGCGGACGAGCTTCACCAAGCGCGGCTCGTCCCCCACCAGGAGGAATTGGCAATTGGGGTAGCGCTGGCGAGCGATGTTCGCGCCGCGCACAACCATGTCCGGCGCGTTGTCGCCGCCCATGGCATCCAGGGCTATGGTCAACGTCTGGGTCAGCCGCCCCTCCGGCCTCGCCGGGCGAACCGTCGGCGGATCAGCTCGCGCTGGCAACCCCGGCCACTTCGCGGTCCTTATAGTGACCGCAAGCGCCGCAAACATTATGCGGGCGCGTCATCTCGCCGCAATTCGGGCACTCGACATAGGCCGAGGACTTCAGCGCGTGGTGCGCGCGGCGCATATTGCGGCGCGACTTGGAGGTCTTTTTCTTAGGAACAGCCATAGTTTTCTCCCGGATGGATTCCCGGCGACAGCGTCTATTTCCGTGCTGGAAGGGCGGTACGTGTAGCCAAAAATCGCCCGTCCGGCAAGAGATTAGCTCAACTCGGCTTGGCTTTCCGCAGAGTTTCCAGGACCGCGAAGGGGCTGGGACGCTTCTCCTCCCCCGTTTCGGCCGCCGGTCCACGCGGCAGGACGGCCTCCAGCGAGGCGCCCGGAGCTCTGGGATAGGGGTCCAGCGAGATGGCCAGCTGCTGGGCCACAGCCTCGCCGAGGTCGATCAGGTCGCCTTCCATGGTTTCCGGCCCGTCGTCCTCCAGCCCTCCTTCGGCGCCTGTCACGCCGGCCTTACCCTTCGCAACGATGGTCCGGGACTTGGCGAAGGTCACGGCCACGGGCTCGTCAAGGGAAGACCGGAGGGGCTCCAGCGTGACGACGCATTGCTGCACGACGGCGGCGGAGAGACGTCCCGAGACGTGGAACATGTCATCGCGGACGCGGCGCACGGTCAGAGTGGCGGAGAGCCGGTCCAGCGCCTGCAATCCAAAGCGCTGGGCCAGGGCGGCACGTTCGGCGTCGTTCGCGGAAATCTCCCGTTCAGCCGCGTCCTCGGACATCTCGCCGGTGTCGAAGGGCCGGTAGAACTCCGTCTGATGCGGGGCCTCGCCGGCCGGTGGGCGTCGTTTCATCTCTCGTCTCCGGAAGGCATCCGCTCCATGTAAGGGCGGTGGCCCCGGGGGTCAACGGAGCTCGGCGGATTGGTTCAGCCGGGCGGCGGCCCGAATGGCAGCCGTCCGTCCAGGACGTCCGTGCGCGCTTCCCCGGCTTTCGCTTCACGACGCAGATAGTCCGCCATCGCGGCCATGCGCGCGGCATCCACGGGCTCGCCAGCGTAAAGGTTGCGGCCGAGGGCCTCGATGAGCGCCTCCGGCGCCGCGGCGGCCAGCGCGACCTCGTAAGCGTGGACACGGCCGTAGAAGCCCTTGGCCATGGCCTTCACGCGGCGTCCGACACCGAGGTCGCCGATGCCCATTTCGCGCAGATTGCGGTCCATATCCGCGAACATGATGTCAAAAAGTGCCTGCGCAATGCCCGCCCCCTGCTGTTTGGCAGCTTTGAGCCGGCGCATGGCGAGAAAAGCGTGCAGCGCGATTAAGTCGAACCGTCCCGCGACCGTGTCCGGGACACCGCCAGCCAGATAAAACTCCGGTTTCCGCGCTTGCTGGACGATCTGATGGTAGAGCGCCTCGGCCTTGCGCTCATCGTCGCGCCGGCGGCGGCTCAGGAATCCGAACATGATAGGCTTTCTGTTGACAGGATGCCGCTTCGGTGCAATTTCTGGCCGAGACTATCGGGGGTCGAAGCGAGAGGATCAAGGAAGTCCGACACGCGATGCGCTGTCCATTGCACCGTAATTCCCCCCTGCCCGCCGGGCGCGCGGGCCGCTCGATATCCTTATCCCTGCTGGGTCTTTCCCTGTTCGCGCTGGCCGCCTGTTCGCCGCCGGTCGAAACCCGCGGCAATCCTCCCGACCCCGTCATCCTAGGCGAAGTCACCCCTGGCCAGACCACCAAGGAC
>JBFXED010000057.1:0-20778 GCA_050180485.1 Alphaproteobacteria bacterium
CTCGGTCGGATACCATTTAGAAACATACGTAATGCCGACCGCGAACGAACCGCCGGCCAGCCCGACTCCCATCGCGGCGAGCAGCATCATTTCGTACGTGGAGGCATACGACACGAATACCGTCGCGACGGCTGCGAGCAGCATCGTCGCGGTGTAGACAACGCGGCCACCATACTGGTCAGTCCATATTCCGAGAAGAACGCGGGACAGCGACCCCACCAGGATCGGTGTTCCGGCGAGTAAGCCAAACTCGGTATCCGAAAGCCCGAGGTCGTGGCGGATTTGGATACCGATGATCGAAAATATCGTCCAGACCGCAAAGCACACCGTGAACGCCAGCGTGCTCATACCAAGAGCCTTGCGCTGCTCTGCAGGCGTTACTGCTGCGGTCTGCCCCATGTCGATGCCCCCATTTCCGTCGACGAAGCCATCTGCGCAGCTTCACCCTTCATTTCAATGATGGGCTCATAACAGGCATTGATGCATCTCAATTTTTCGAGAATCCGTGTGAGATTTCATCCAAAATAGACAAACATCTGGCTAAATCCTCGCCGAGGACTAGGCGATAAACGATATCCATCAAACATAGATTTGATAAATATCAATATCATGATGATAGTCTGCTGTGAGCAGATCAGGCAGAGGATGGATCAATGCGCGCCGACGAATACCCCGTTGTACGCCGCCTTGATCTGTTCGCTGGTATGGACGACAAGCGGTTCGACGACCTTCTACGACTATCGTTCCTGCAAACGTTTCCGCCGCAACTGGAGGTCATCAGGGCCGGGGACCCGGCTGATTTCCTCTATGTTCTGGTCGAGGGAGCGGTCGAGCTCTTCGCGTCGAGCAACGGCAAAGAAACAACGATAACCATCGTCGAACCAGTCAGCAGCTTCATTCTTGCGGCCGTGCTCAACGACGCCGCTCTACTTATGTCGGCGCGTACTCTCTCAAAATCTCGAATTTTGATGATCCCCGCCCAAGCGCTGCGCACAGCAATCGCCGAAGACCATGCCCTCGCCGATGCCGCCATGCACGAGCTCGCCTCTGCTTACCGCTCACTCGTTCGATCGCTCAAGGACGTGAAACTGAGGCCCGGTATCGAGAGGTTGGCAAACTACATCCTGCGCGAAAGCCACAAACAGGGAATGCGGAACGAAATCGTGCTTCCTATCGACAAGCGAACGATCGCTGCTTTACTCAGCATGACGCCCGAGAACCTCTCACGCGCATTTGGCACGCTTGGCGCCCATGGGCTGCGCGTCAATGGCTCAAGGGTCTATATTGAGGATCGTGCCGCACTAGAGCGCCTTGGGCGCCCTGACCCGCTGATCGACGGCGCGGACAATTTAAGGTGAACCTTTGGGAAGGTCGACCGATGCGACCTCCCACTGGGCCCAGTTCGCCCGAGCCGTTTGAAGTGAAGCTGCATTCGTTCTGCAACTCGCAGTTCCTCTGCGCTAAGGTTCTTCACAAAAAGTTACGCGGCACCGTGGCCATGAATGCCATGCCTCTTGTGTGAAAGGTAGCGTCATGGATATCGAGATTTTCAATCTGTTGCGGGCAACGGTGCGCCGCTTTGTCGATGAACGGCTGATTCCGGCGGAGGATCAGGTCGAGCATGACGACGCAGTGCCGGGCAGCATCATTCAGGAAATGCGCGATCTCGGCCTTTTTGGCCTGTCGGTGCCGGAAGAGTATGGCGGCCTGGGCCTCACCATGAGTGAGGAAGCCGCCATTATCCGCGAACTGACCCGCGCATCGATCGTCTTCCGCTCTGTCATCGGCTCGACGGTGGGCATCGGCTCCCAGGGCATCATCATGGACGGGACAGAGGCTCAGAAGCGCGAATGGTTACCGAAGTTGGCGACCGGCGAGGCCGTGGCCAGCTTCGCCTTAACCGAACCGGAGGCCGGGTCGGACGCGGCATCCTTACGCACCAGCGCCGTACGCGAGGGTGATTATTACAAGATCAACGGCACCAAGCGTTACATTACCAACGCCCCACGCGCCGCCCTCTTCACGCTGATGGCACGGACCGAGCCGGACATAAAGGGAGCGGGCGGCATCTCCGCATTCATCCTGCCCGCCGATACGCCCGGTATCAGCTTCGGCAAACCCGACAAGAAAATGGGGCAGAAAGGTTCGGTCACCTGCGACATCAATTTCGATGACGTTAAGGTGCCTGCCTCCAACATCATTGGCGGCGTGCCGGGGCGGGGCTTCAAGACGGCCATGAAGGTGCTGGACCGCGGGCGCATACATATCGCAGCCGTGGCGTTGGGCATGTGCGACCGGTTGGTGGATACCAGTCTACGCTATGCCATGGAGCGTAAGCAGTTCGGACAGCGCATCGCCGACTTCCAGCTGGTCCAGGCGCTGCTGGCCGACAGCAAGGTCGACACGCTGACGACCGAAGCGTTAATGCGTTCCGTCGCCGCCAAGTTCGACGCCGGGGAGAAGGTCAGCCTGGAAGCCGCGGCGCTGAAGTACTTCTCGACGGAGGCCGTGGGCCGCGTTGCCGACCGCGCCGTGCAGATCCATGGTGGCGCCGGTTACATGGCCGAATACAAAGTCGAACGCTTCTATCGCGACGTCCGCCTGCTGCGGATTTATGAGGGCACCTCGCAAATCCAGCAAATCATCATCGCCCGCGAGATGCTGCGCGGGGCGCCAGCGACGGCCCTTTAAGAGTTGAGCCAAACGCGCATAATTGACATATGGGCGGGCATTTATCTTGTTGTCGCCAGCGGGCCATGCCGCTCCACATTGGCCCCATCCTCGGTGGTGACGAGTTCAAGCATGAAAGCCCTAAACTCCCTGTTATTGGAGAAAAATCCGCTCGAGACTGGACCCCAACCAACAAGCCTCCGCACTCGCCAGACGATCAAGGTCACGGGGTGGAGACGGCGGCGAAAAACTGCTCCAATTGTGCGACGTTTCAGAACCAGATCTTCACCTCGCGCGGCAAAGCCGGGCGCGTCCGCCGAGTTAGCCATCGACCCAGCGCGCGGGCTCGTGCTGCCGCACCGCTGAACACGAGCCCGCGAACCAGGCTCGCGATACCACAGGGAGGACGACCATGACCGGACCGATCTTGCATTTCTCGCGGGAGGAATTCGCGGCGCGGCAAAAGGCCGCCTGCGCGAAGATGGCGGAACAGGGCCTCGACGGTCTGGTCCTGTTCCGGCAGGAGTCGATGTACTACCTGACCGGCTATGACACGATGGGCTTCACCATGTTCCAGGCGCTCTACATGGGTGCCGATGGCCGCATCGCGCTTCTCACCCGCACGGCCGACCGATTGCAGTCACGCGCCACCTCCATCATCGACGATATCCGGATCTGGTACGACCGCGCCGGCGCCACGCCGGGCGACGATCTGAAGAAGATGCTGGAGGATTACGGCTGCCGCGGGAAACGCCTCGGCATCGAGTATCACGCCTACGGCCTCACGGCGCAGCGCGGCAAGATGGTGGACGCCGCGCTGGAGGGTTTCTGCAAAACGGTGGACGCCTCTGACCTCGTGCGGCTCCTGCGCCTTGTGAAAAGCCCTAAGGAGTTGGAGTACACGCGCAAGGCTGGCGCGCTCTGCGACCTCATCCACAAGGTCAGCCTGGAGCACGTGAAGCCCGGTGTCTCCACCAAGGCCATCTTCGGCAAGATGATGGACGCCCAGATGTCGGCGGGCGGTGACCCCGCGGCCAGCCGCTGGCCCTTTGGCGGCGGCGAGGCCAAGTTCTTCGGCCGCTATCACACGGGCGAGAACATCGTCGGCAAGGAGGATAACGTCCTGTTCGAGCCGGGTGCGGCCTACCGCCTCTATCACGCGGCCACCATGTACAACGTGATCGTGGGTAAGGTGGACCCGCGTCTGCGCGACATGAACAAGGCCTGCGCGGACGCGATCGCCGCGTGCCAGGACGTACTGCGTCCCGGCAAGACCGTGGGCGAGGTTTTCGCCGCGCACCAGAAGACGTTCGAGAAAGCCGGTTTTGGTCACGCGACCCAGGCGGCTTGCGGCTACACCATGGGTGCCATGTACCCGCCCACCTGGATGGACTGGCCGATGATCTACGCCGACAATCCGCAGGTGATCGAGCCGGGCATGGTGTTCTTCACCCACATGATCGTGTTCGACCGGCCGAAAGACCTCAGCATGTGCATCGGCGAGAGCGTCATCGTCACCAATGGCGCGCCCGAGCGCATCAACCACATCCCGCGCGAGGTCATCGCGATCTGACGCGGCCTGCGGACTGAGCCTCGAAGCCGCCTATTCCGCGGCGTTGCGGCTGCGTGCCGCGGTGTAGCGGTTGACGCTGGGCTTGAGGCCCAGATTCTCGCGCAGGGTCTTGCCCTCGTATTCCTTGCGGAAGATGCCGCGGCGCTGCAGCTCGGGGACAACCATGTCGACGAAGTCGTCGCACCCGCCCGGAAGATGGGTGGGCGTCACGTTGAACCCGTCACAGGCCTCCTTCTCCAGCCATTCCTCCATCGCGTCGGCGACCTGGGTGGGCGTCCCGATCACGCCGAAACCGGTCACCCGGCCCGCCACTTCTTTATAGAGCTCGCGGATCGTGGGCTTTTCCTCGCGGCGTTTCAACAGAGCCTCGCTCATGCTGCGAATTTCCTGCGGTCCCAGCGCGTCCACAGGGACAGGTTCGTCGAGCGGATAGCCCGACAGGTCGCCGAACGTATTGTACAGCCGCGCCAGGCCGACAAGAGGATCGAGCAGTTCCTGCAACTGATCGAACTTGGCCTGGGCCTCCGCGACCGTGCGGCCAACCACGGGACATATCGCGGGCAGAATCTTCATGTCGTCCCGGTCGCGGCCGTATTTGACCATGCGGCCCTTCACGTCGGCGTAATAGGCTAGGGCCTGCGCGATCTTGCCGTGGACGGCATAGACCACGTCCGCCGTCTCGGCCGCGATCTCCCGCCCCTGTTCGGAGGCGCCAGCCTGCACCAGCACGGGGTGTCCTTGCGGCATGCCGGCCACGTTGAGGGGGCCCCTGACCTGGAAATGCTTGCCCTTGTGATTCAGCACATGGGCCTTGCTTTCGTCGTAGAACTGTCCGGCCTTCCTGTCGAACAGGAAAGCGTCCTTCTCCCAACCATCCCACAGGCCCTTCACCACCTCGACGAACTCGGCCGCGCGCTCGTAGCGCGTGTCGTAGTCGAGATGCTCCTCACGGTTGAAGTTCTTGGCCTCGGCTTCGGACCAGGAGGTGACCATGTTCCAGCCGGCCCGGCCGTTGCTGATCAGGTCCAGCGTCGCGAACTTGCGGGCGATGTGATAGGGCTCGTTATAGGTCGTCGAAGCGGTGGTCACGAGGCCGATATGCTTGGTCACGACGGCCAGCGCCGGCAGAAGCGTCATCGGCTCCATCTCGACGATTTCATAGCCCGAACGCGCGAGTGAACCGCGCGGCGCATCGCGTTCGCGGATACCAATCCCATCGGCGAAGAAGATCATGTCGCACTTGCCGCGTTCCGCCGACTGGGCGCTACGCACATAGTGTTCGAACCGCAAGGTTCCGTCCGCGGGCACATCCGGGTGATGCCATGCGGCCGGGTGATAGCCCAGCCCGCGAATGGACATGCCGATACGCATCATTTTCTTGGCCATGCGATCCCCCTCGAACTCGGCGGCACAAAGATTGGTCAACAGGCAAGGCAAGCATAATCAGCCCCACACATTTATAATAATAGCCGGGAGAAGGTGCCGTCTCGGCTTAAGCTCCATCAGGTCAACGCTTTTTGGGTATCGCCGAACAAAAAATCCATAACCGGGAGGGGTGCGATGGCCGACTGGCCGCAGATTCCGCCGATGGACGATGCGACCTACGCGCGCATGAAGGCGGAAACCAACCGATGGTATTGGTACGGAATACCCACGTTCTTCCGCGCGCCTTGGAACGAAAACCCCGCCGAGGCGGACATCGCGCTTGTCGGCGTGCCCCACAGTTCCGGCAACGGTTCGACCGAGCGCGACCAGCATCTGGCGCCGCGCTTCATGCGCCATGTCTCCTGCTGGTACAAGCGCGCGCATTTCAAATATCAACTCAACCCCTGGACCGAATGCCGGATCAACGACCTGGGCGACACCCCTCTGCCCGAGGCCATGGTCAACGACGTCTCGGTCCAGCATATCGAGGCGTTCTACAAGCGCCTGGACGCAGCTGGCACGCGGCCCGTCTCGGTCGGCGGCGACCACTCCATCACCGGGCCTATCCTGAAGGCCATCGCGGGAAAGGACGCGCGCATTTCAAAAGGGCGCAAGGCTGCACTCGTCCACTTCGACGCCCACACCGATTCCTACGACCATATCCCGCACTGGCTCGGCGCCGTGCGCTCGGCCGCCCACTGGGCCTCCTATGCCGCGATCGAAGGCCATATCGACACCTCCAAGAGCGTGCAAGTCGGCATTCGCGGCAACGTGGTGACTCTCGACTGGCGCAAGTCGAGCGACCGGCTGGGCTATCGCGTCATCACCATCGATGAATACCGTGAGTTGGGCGTGCAAAAGACCATCGCAGCCATCCGCGAACGGGTGGGCGATTCGCCGGTCTACATCACCTTCGACATGGACGTGCTGGACCCTTCCCACGCGCCCGCCGTGTCGAACCTGGAACCCGGCTATACCGGCCTAATGACCGGCGAAGCGATCGCGCTGCTGCAGGGCTTACGCGGCCTGGACGTGATCGGCGGGGACGTGGTCTGCATCATCCCGACCAAGGACAATCCCAACAACATCACTTCCATGAACGGCATGGTCCTTATGTTCGAGCAAATTTGTCTCATCGCGGACTATCTGCGCGGCCAAAAGAAATAGCGGAATTCCAAGCCTTTTCAGGCTTCGCCCTCGCCACAGTTTTGTCACTCCGATGCCGCTAGCGCACCGCCTCTGGTGCGCGGAATAAACCTCCTATGGCCCCGTCTGTCCTTCATCGGAGCGCGGGTCAGGGTGGGTCCGGAAATATCGTCTTAATTCAAGCATCTGGGCGATGCCGGCGGGGCGGCCGAGTGTATCAATGAGGGTTATCGATGGAAGCCGTCACGACGGACATGGGTGCGCGCGAGGACGCCGTTAACGTCCTGCTGATCGATGACGATTCCTTGTACCGGGAATCCATCGTCCCCAATCTCGAAGACCATCAGCTCGCCGTCGAGCACTTCGCGGACGGCAACGAAGCTCTTAAATGGCTGGTGGACGGGCATACCTGCGACGTGGTGTTGCTTGACTGGCACATGCCGACCATATCGGGCGCGGAGGTGCTGAAGAAGCTGCGTCTGCTTGGCTTCAACCTGCCCGTTGTTATCCTGACGGCTTTCGCCAGCGAGAAGAACGAGGTCATCGCGCTCGATGGCGGCGCGGTCGACTTCATGGACAAGTCGCGCAGCTCCTCTGTCATCGCGCGCCGCCTGCGCGTCGTGGCCGAGGGCGCCAAGGGTACGGGCCCCAAGCTTGCCAAGGACGAAGCGCTCGAGCTGGGCTCGCTTCATCTGAACCTCAAGGTTGACCGCGCCCAATGGAAAGGGCAGTCCGTTCCCCTCACCGTCGTCGAGTTCAACATTGTCCGCTTGCTGGCCAGCCGCGCGGGCGAGGACGTGACCTATCGAGAGATCTATGACGTGGTGCGCGGCAAGGAATTCTTCGCCGGCGACGGCATCTTGGGTCATCGCACGAACGTTCGCTCCCTGATCAAGCGCATCCGGCAGAAGTTCCGCCAGCTTGACGACTCCTTCGCGGCCATCGAGAACTATCCGGCGTTCGGTTACCGCTGGGTGCCTGATGGCGCCTACGATCCGAGTGAGCGGCCCGTGCAGGACACGCACGAGACGCATGACGCCGGCCATGAAGAAGCGCCAACTGCCCAGGTCGCCCAGGCGCCCTCTCACCAGGCGCGCGCGCCAGAAGCCTCGAATCTGGAGATGCGTGCCACCGCTTCCGCGCCCCCGGCGGCCGAGAAGCCCGCGCCGAATCGCGTCGCCCAGGCCGCCTCGGTCAAGGGCAAGATCCATCCGGTGATTCTGTCCGGCGGATCCGGCACGCGGCTTTGGCCGTTATCGCGCCAGGCCTATCCCAAGCAACTTCTGCCGCTGATGTCCGAGCGCACGATGCTGCAGGAGACCGCGTCCCGGACGGCGTCGGATTCCGGCTTCGCCGCACCCATCGTCGTGTGCAGCGATGAGCACCGCTTCCTGATTGCCGAGCAACTGCAAGAGACCGGGATCGAGCCGCGTCGCATCGTCTTGGAACCGGTTGCACGGAACACCGCGCCCGCCGCCGCCGTGGCCGCCCTTCTGGTCATAGCCGACGACCCGGACGGCGTCATGCTGGTCCAACCCTCAGACCATCATATCGCCGATATGGCGGCCTTCCGTAAGGCTATCGACTCGGCCATGACCGGCGCCAAGCGCGATCTTCTCTGCACCTTCGGCATCCGGCCGACGCGGGCCGAAACAGGTTACGGCTATATCGCGGCCGGCGAGCCCGTGGAAGACGCGGATGGAATCCTTCGCGTGGACCGCTTCGTCGAAAAGCCGAGCCAGGACGACGCCGAACGCTATCTGGCGCGGGGCTCCTACCGTTGGAACAGCGGCATCTTTCTGATGCCGGCCGCGCTCTATCTCTCCGAACTGCGCCGCCTGCAGCCCGCGATGGTGAAGGCGTGCGAGCGCGCCGTCGCCGAGGGGAAAGACGATCTCGACTTCTTCCGTCTGGACGCCGGCATATTCGGCCAAGCGCCCAACCTCTCCATCGACCACGCGGTGATGGAACATACGACACGCGCGGCCATCGTGCCGGTCGACATGGGTTGGAGCGATATCGGCTCATGGCGTTCGCTGCGCGAGATCAAGGAGAGTGACGAGGCCGGCAACGTGACCGAGGGCGACGTCATCCTCGACCGCGTGCGCAACAGCTACATTCGCGGCGATGGGCACCTGGTCGCAGCCATCGGCGTCGAGGACTTGATCGTGGTGGCGACCGACGATGTCGTCCTGGTAGCTGACAGCGAGCATAGCGCTGACGTGGGCAAGTTCGTGTCCCGCCTGCGCAACCGGCCCGAGCGACTTCACCACACCAAGGTTTACCGGCCCTGGGGCTTCTACCAGACCGTGGACATCGGTGAACGCTTCCAGGTGAAGCGGATCATGGTGAAACCCGGCGCGAAGCTGAGCCTTCAGATGCATCATCATCGCGCCGAGCATTGGGTCGTGGTGTCCGGCACGGCGTTGACGACGTGCAACGACGAGACGCGGCTTCTGCACGAGAACGAAGCGATCTATATCCCCGCCGGTGCGACCCACCGGCTGGAGAACCCTGGCAAGGTGCCGGTACACCTGATCGAGGTGCAGTCCGGCGCCTATCTGGGCGAAGACGACATCGTCCGCTTCGAAGATACCTACGGGCGGCACTGACCCCATGCGCGCGGCCGTACTCGTCACCGGTGGCGCCGGATTCGTGGGAAGCCATGCCTGTAAGGCGCTGGCGGCCGCAGGATTTTTGCCCGTGACCTACGACAATCTGTCGCAAGGTCATCGCTGGGCCGTGCGCTGGGGGCCATTGGAGATCGGCGATATCGAAGATCACGACCGCCTGCAGCAGGTCATGGACCGCTATCGCCCGACCGCCGTGATGCATTTCGCCGCGTCGATCGCGGCCGGAGAATCGATGGCCCAACCGACCAAATACTACCGGAACAACGTCTCTCGGTTCCTAGTTCTCCTCGACGCTATGCAGCGACAAAAGATCGATCAAATCGTGTTTTCCTCGACGGCAGCCGTCTATGGAACGCCCGAGCGAACGCCCATCGACGAGAGACACCCGCTGGCGCCGATCAATCCCTATGGGATGAGCAAGCTGATGGGCGAACGTATCCTGCAGGACTGCGCCGCCGCGCATGGGTTGCGCTCGATCTCGCTGCGTTATTTCAACGCGGCGGGGTCCGACCCCGAGGGCGAGATCGGCGAAAGCCATGAACCGGAAACGCATCTGATTCCGATCGTGCTGGAAGCCGCCGCGGGCGACCGCCCCCATGTCGCCGTCTTCGGCACCGACTATCCGACCGCGGATGGCACCTGCGTGCGAGATTATGTTCACGTGACCGACCTGGCTTCGGCCCACGTGCTGGCCCTCGATCGCCTCAAAAGCATCCATGGCGCGGAGGCGTTCAATCTCGGCAACGGCAATGGCTTCACCGTGCACGAGGTTATCACCGCGGCCGAGCGCGTGTCGGGAACCAAGATCGCGGTCAAGCAAGAACCAAGACGCGCTGGCGATCCGCCGGTCCTGGTGGCGGACGCAAGCCGGGCTCGCACGGAATTGGGTTGGCAGCCCATTTACTCCGACTTGGACGTGCAAATCGGCAACGCCTGGCGTTGGGCACAGGGTTGGTCCCGCCGGCAAGCAGTGGGGAGATAGACATGCATACGGTGACCGCCTTCGGGGTCGTAATGAAGGGTGCCTTTCGGTTTATCGGTGTGCTTTTCGTCGCGGGCCTCGTGGCGTGCGGTTCGACACCGGCGCCTGAGGATCAGGGCGCCGCCACCTCGCCGGAATACCATTTGGGCTCCGGCGACCGCGTGCGCGTGACAGTGTTGGATCAGCCGAATCTGACCGGCGAGTACCGCGTCGACGGCGCCGGCAGATTGGCATTTCCTTTGATCGGTTCCATCGATGCGCGCGGCCTTTCGCCGAGCGAACTGGAAGAGAAAATCACAAGTCGCCTGAAGCCCGAGTACTTAGCGAACCCGAGCGTCAGCGTCGAGGTTGTGAACGCCAGGCCATTCTATGTCCTGGGTGAGGTCAAGAATCCGGGTAGCTATCCCTACGTCGAAGGCATAACGGTGCTGAACGCGGTTGCCATCGCAGGGGGCTTCACCTACCGCGCGCGTGAAGAGGACTTTTACATCACGCGCTCGGCGAGCCCGTCGCAGAAACAAGCCGCGAGCGCCGCCACGCGGGTAACGCCGGGGGATGTGATTACCGTTCGAGAAAGGTATTTTTGATGCAGACACCCGGCCCCTATCTCTACCGGGGTGAACTCTCCCGTCAGCGTGGTGGGTTCGGTTACGATCCCGACGCCTACCCACGTGCGAGCGCTTCCGCCGAAGGCATCGACGTTCTTCTGCGCTTCTGGCGCCGAAGGAAGCTGATCCTGCTCACGATCGCGGGCGCCATGTCCTTGGGCCTGGTGGCGACCGTCCTCATCACGCCGCGCTTCACCTCCGAATCCCAGATCATGGTGGGCACGGACCCCGTGCGTGTGACCAAGATGGAGAACGTAGTCCAACAAACCGTGGCGGACATGGAGACGGTCCAGACCGCTGGATACGTCCTCCAATCCCGCGAGATCGCTGCGCGTGTCGCCAACCGGCTCGCGCTCGATCAGGATCCTGAGTTCAATCCCTTCCTGCGCGATGATCCCATCTGGCGCCGGGCGATACGATGGGTTACCGGCGGTATCATGACGGGCTTCCGCTGGCTGGCGGGCCAGCGAAGCGCGCCGAGCGCGCGCGCCGGCGCATCCGACGAAGAGCTGGACAGGATCGAGCATGAGGTCGTCACCAGCGTGCTTCTGTCGCATATCGACGTCACGCCGTTGAACCGTTCCCATGTCCTGAGCATCACCGCGGATTCGGAAAACCCTACGACCGCTGCGCGCATCGCCAATGCTTTCGCCGATGTGTATGTGGAACAGCAGCTGATCGGAAAGACCGAGGCCGCCAAGACGGCCACCGGCGTTCTGACCCAGCAGATCGGCGAGCTTCGCCAGCGTGTCGAGGAGTCCGAACGCGCGGTGGAGGAATACAGACGCGCCAATGGCATCTATCAGTCCAAGTCGACGGGCGTGACAGAACAGCAGCTCAGTGAGTTGAATTCCCAGCTGATCCTCGCCGAGAGCAGCCAAGCCGAGGTCGAAGCCCGTTTGCGGCAGGCCGAGGCCGCGCAGCGCAGTCCGAACGGCGTGAACGCCCTGCCCGATGTCCTGCGCTCGCCCTTGATCCATTCGTTGCGCGACAAGCAAGCCGAAATGGAACGTATGAAGGCCGAGATGGCGTCGACCTACGGTGCACGTCACCCGAAGATGCAGGAGGTCGAGGCACAAACGCGCGATGTTCAGAACGCGGTCAAGGCCGAGATCGGGAACATCGTCGCCGGTCTGAAGCACGAGGCCCAAGCCGCGCGCGCGCGCACGGGCGCCCTTCGCGGCAACCTCGGCCGCGTCAAGCGGGACATGGACGAGACCAACGTTGGTTCGATCAAGTTGCGCGAATTGGAGCGCGAGGCGGAAGCCAACCGGACCATTCTTTCCAGTTTTCTCGAGCGCTCGAAGGAGACTCGAGCGCAAGCCAGCATGGGCGATTCCGGCGCCCGGTTGATCTCGCGCGCCGCAACGCCCCTGTCGCCCAGCTATCCGCCCACCAATATCATCCTGGCCATAGCTGGCATGATCGGCATGGTCTTGGGAGCATGCGCCGCCCTCATGGTCGAAGGGCTGGATCGCACGTTCCGCACGCGCCAGCAGGTGGAGGAGCTTACAGGTCTGCCTACGCTTGCCTTGGTGCCGGCCGTGAGAGCCCGCGAATCGGTCCGCGTTCTGGACGACGTGAGCTCGCCCTTCAGCGAATCGTTGCGCTCGTTGCACATGCGCCTCCTGTTCAACGGCAACAGCAAGAGCGGCAAGGTGGTGATGTTCACCTCCGCCGCGCCGCATGAGGGAAAATCGCGGATATCCATCTCCTTGGCCCGGCTGATGGCGCGGACGGGTCGACGCGTCATCGTGGTCGATTGCGACTGGCAGCGCCCGATGGTCCACCGCCATTTCGGGCAACGGTCCTATCCCGGCCTGGCCGACCTGCTGAACGGCGACGTGGATGCCGAACAGGTCGTGCACCAAGATCGTATGACGGGTGCGCACGCGATTTTCGCCGGCAACGTCCAGCGCATGAACGACGATCCGCAGCGGGTCGAACGGCTGCAGCCGCTGCTGCGCACCCTGGCCAAGCATTACGACCTCGTTATCGTCGATTCCCTACCGGTGCTTTCGGGCTCCGAGGCGCTTTCCATCGCCTCGCTCGTCGACCGGGTGGTGTTCGTCGTGCGCTGGGGCCACACGCCGCGCCAGGTCGTTCTGGACGGGCTGCAGCAAATCTCCGAAATGCACGGCAAGATTTCCGGTGTCGTCCTCTCGCAGGTCGATTCCAAGCGTTATCGGGGCTACGGATCCGGCCCGATCGCCCATCCCTACGGCGGCTCGGGTCCGGTTCGGCTCGCCTGACCGGTACGGCCAGACATGGACGGCCGGCGCCACCATCTTCTCGTCTTCGAACCGGATGCGCGTGGCCACAGCGAGGAATGGCTGCTGCATCTTCTTCGCCATCTCCCCGCCCTGGGCGCGGTCGACGCCTTGTCGCTCGCGGTAGCGCCGGAGCTGGCGCGGCGGCTTCAGCCCGCCATGGAGGAGTGCGCCATACCCGGCCTTCGCGTGATCGTCTTGAATGAACGAACGCTCGCGCGCTGCAATAGCCATCGTCTCGCGATCAGCGGCTTCGCCCGCTGGTGGACAGTGCGCCGCCTGGCGCGCGAGACGGGTGCCAATACGGCCCTGTTTCTTGCCCTCGATCATCTTTCCCTACCGCTGGGCCTCCAGCTCGGCGCACGCGCTTGCCGCCTTTCCGGCATCCTGTTCCGGCCTTCCGTCCATTACGGACGGCTCGGCCCCTATGCGCCGACCTGGACGGAACGCGTGCGCGATCTGCGCAAGGAAGTCCTCTACCGGCTGATGCTGCGCAACGGCTCGGTGGCGTCGGTCCTTTCGCTCGACCCGTTCTTCGCCGCTTATGCGTTCGAACGCTATCCGCGGGGCGACAAAGTGCGCAGCCTGGACGACCCTTTCCACACGGGCTTCGCCGCCACGCAGCGAAGAACGCCAAACGCGGAACCGGCGCGAACCAGCTTCGTTCTGTTCGGTGAACTGACGGAACGAAAGGGTCTTTTGGTTTTGTTGGAAGCCCTCGCATTCCTGGAGCCGGGCATGGCCGGCCGGATTTCCGTTACCATTGCGGGGCGCATTGATCCATCGCTCAAGGCGCGCGCCCAGGCGCTGGCCGTCGAAGCCTTGCGGCAGGCGCCCCATCTCATGTTACGGATCGAAGACAGGCGGTTGCCGGACGCCGAGCTCGATTCCCTGATCCGGGACTGCGACGTCGTCTTAGCGCCCTATCAGCGCTTCGTCGGCTCCAGCGGTGTCCTGATCTGGGCCGCGATGCACCAGAAACCGGTCCTGACCCAAAATTATGGCTTGCTCGGGCATTTGGTCCACCGCTATCGGCTCGGCCACACGCTAGACACACGGGACCCCGCCCTGCTCGCGCGCGGCCTTGCCACGATCGCGGCGCAGCCCGAAATCTTGGCCAGCGACCCATCAGGTACCGCCGCGTTTCTATCCGGCAAGACACCGCAGATTTTTGTCGAAACCCTGGTGCGGGGCGCGCTCGAAAGCCCCGCGAACGCTCGCATTTATGCGTGAACCTTTCTCCCTTCGATTGATCACAAAAGGCCCTGCCTTGGTCACGGCACTCGACCGCTCCCCCACGCGATATTTCGCGTGGCAGGCGAAGCGACGCTGCCAGACCGGAGGACCCAATGCGGCCGGCACTATCCATTCACTCCCATGCGGATTTTCCGTCCGCCATGGCGGCGGAGAATGTACCCCCGCGTCCTATCTCCGTACCGGTCATTTGCGGCCTTGCGCTTCCTCTCGACGCGTTGGCCATTCTGTGGAGCAGCGCGCTTGCCTATGCGCTTTGGCTCGTCGACGCGCCCCAAGTCTCTTGGTCGGAGTACGGCATCATTTCCGTACTCGGCACATTGTTGGCGATCAACGTCTTTTACCTTTCCGGCCTCTACGAATTCGAGACCATCACGCATCCACGGCTCGCGTTGCGGCGTTTGGCCGCGGGCTGGTTCGGCGTAGCCAGCTTTCTAATCGCTCTCAGCTTCTTCACGCGCAGTTCGGAGGATTATTCGCGTGCGTGGTCGATGATTTGGTTCATCGCCTCCTTCGCGCATTTGGCGCTGCTGCGCTGGGCGTTGCACAGGCGTATCGCCAAGTGGGTGTCGCAAGGCCGTCTCTATCGCAACGTCGCGATCGTCGGCTCAGGGCCGGGGGCGGTTCGACTTCTGCACAAGATGACGCAAGCGATGGACACGCGGATTCGCGTGGCTGGGGTGTACGACGACAAGCCCGGAAACCGCTCGCGCAACGCCTTGCCGGCCAGCGGCGATCTCAACGCATTGGTCGATCGCATTCAAAGAGAATCGATCGATGCCGTTATCCTGACGCTGCCTTGGTCGGAAGAGCAACGCATTCTGGCAATACTGGAGCGGTTGCGCATCCTACCGGTCGACGTCCACCTGTGCCCGGAGCCCGTGAGTCTGGATTGTGGCAAGCCGCGCTTCACCCAGATCGGTGGAGTGCCCATGCTCAGCGTCGCGCGGCGCCCCCTTTCCGACTGGAACCGGGCGGTGAAGGAAATCGAGGACCGGGTGGTCGCCGCGGGCATCCTGCTCTTGATCAGCCCCCTGATGCTGGCCATTGCCGCGTTGATCAAGCTAGACAGCCGAGGGCCCGTGCTCTTCCGGCAGAAACGCTACGGTTACAACAACCAGCTTATCGAGGTCTTCAAGTTCCGCACCATGTACCACGATATGCGGGACGTAAACGCCGAGCAGCTCACGCAGCGCAACGATCCGCGTATCACGCGTTTGGGCGCCTATTTGCGCAAATGGAGTCTGGACGAGTTGCCCCAGTTCCTGAACGTGCTGCGCGGCGACATGTCGGTCGTCGGTCCGCGCCCACATGCCGTCTCGGCGAAGGCGGCCGGTGCGTTGTATCAGGACGCCGTGCAGGATTACGTCTCACGCCATCGCGTGAAGCCAGGTATCACCGGCTGGGCACAGATCAATGGCTGGCGCGGCGAGACCGAGACGCTTTTGCAGATTCGCAAGCGCGTCGAGCACGACGTTGCCTATATCGAGAACTGGTCCGTGTGGCTGGACGTAAAAATCATCTTGCTCACGGCCATCAAAGGGTTCGGCGGCAAGAACGCGTTCTGATGCGACCGCCGGTCGGGAGCGGCTGATGCGCTGCCTCTGGCTGACCTGGATCGACCCGAAACCCGAGCACGACGGCCAAAGAATCTACTCTGGCCGTCTGATCGAGGCTGCGGCCAAGGCCGGCGCGCAAATCCGCGTACTCTGTTTCTCCAGCGGCAATTCCCCCCGAAGCGACGGCGAGATCGAAGGGCGTGTGCGTTGGAGCATGGTGCCCTATCCATCCCGTCCCGCCTGGGCCAGCGTACTGTCCTCCCTTCCCCACATTGCCCACCGGTCGGCGACGGCTCCGATGCGGGAAGCCTTCGACGGCTTGCTGCGGGGGGCGTCGTGGGACGCCATTGTGCTGGACGGGCTCTATGCCGGCTGGGCGCTGGCCCCCTACCAACGATGCTTCTTAAACGGCCACCGGCCGCGCCTGGTCTATCTGTCGCACAACCATGAGGAAACGCTGCGCCGCTCCCTGGCCGACAACTTCGATGGACCCGCGGCCAAGAGACGGTTGCTCCAGTTCGATGCCTGCAAGGTGCGTGCGCTCGAACGGCGGCTGGTGGACAGCGCCGACGTGGTCACCGCCATTACGGCCCAGGATGCCGCGCTATTCGATCAACGCCGCGGCGGCAAGCCCCTGGTCGTGCTGCCACCAGGTTATGGCGGACGCCGCGTGAGCGAACGGCGAATCACCGCGGACACGCCTCGCTCCGTCGTTGTGGCGGGTAGCTTCGAATGGATCGCCAAACAGATGAATCTGGAGGAATTCCTCGAAAGCGCGGACAGCCGATTCGCCGAGGCTGGCGTGCGTCTGCGGGTGATCGGACATGGCGACGAGGCGTTCTTCGCACGCCTGCGGCGGCGCTTCCGCGCCGTTGACGTGATCGGCCGGGTCGAGACTGTGACGCCCTATCTGAACGAAGCGCGCCTGGCGGTGGTGCCCGAGCGCACCGGCGGCGGCTTCAAGCTCAAAGTCCTGGAATACGTCTTCAATCGCACACCCATCGCGGCCCTGGACAGTTCGGTGGCGGGCACACCCCTTACGCCTGGGATCAGCATGCTGATGTTCCCCACCCAACAGGATCTGGCTTCGGGAATTCTCCGGGCGGTCGATGACATCCCTCTTCTTAATCGCTTGCAAGAACGCGCCTTCGCGGCCTGTGCGAACCGCTTCGACTGGAGCGAGCGCGGCACGCGCCTGGTCAGCGCGCTAGCGTCACCATGACTCCATCCCCTCGCCAACTCGCGCCGCAGCGCCAGCCGGACCCGCTCGACACGTTGCTCCTGCTCGTCTTCCTGTGCGGCATTTATCTTGAGATCGAGATCAAGCTCGCCGCCAGTGTGCCGATTCCATCGGTCCTTGCGGGCATCGCCGGCGCGTTGATGCTGATGAAACATGCGGGCCGGATGGAATCCCGGCACCTGATCGCGATTCTGGCGGTCGTGCTTCTTTACGCGCTGTCGATCCTTGGTGCCGCCCGGCCCGACTATCTACTCGAGCGCTTCAAGGGCGTGGTCCAGATCAGCTACTCGCTGGCATTGGCTTATGCCTTTTTTCTGACCGCCCGGGACTTCCCGCGCCGGCGCCTCGCGCGGATTTTTCTGGTCTTTACGCTGGTAATCCTGGCGGGTTGTGCGCTCGAAAACTACACCGCGTTCCGCGATATAAGCGACGCGTTCCGCGTGCGCATCTACCAGCACGGACTCTATGAATCCGACCTCCGCGACCAGATCCTTTATGGCCGGATACGCCCGAAGTTTTTCTCTTCGGAACCATCCGCCGTCAGCTTCATGTTCACCCTGTGCGCCTTCGCCTGGTTTGCGCTGTCCGCATTCCGGCTAAAGCTGCCGCTCTATACCTTCCTCGTTTTCTGCGCTTTTGTCCTGATGCGCGGTCCGACGCTGATGCTCTGCCTAGCGCTTGTCGTGCCTTACGTCGTTTTCCTGGCGCCGCGTGAGGCATATGGCGGCCGTATGCATTACAACGCGACGCGCGGGATGATCGCTGTCTGCCTGTCAGCCGCCATCGTGGCCGTCGCCGTACCCTTGGCCCTTACTCTCTACTCCGAGCGGCTGGAACTGATTACCTCTGGCGGCGATCCTAGTTTCTTCTCGCGCGTGATCGCTCCCTATCAGACGGCCAAGGTAGTGCTGGCGGAACACCCAGTGGCCGGCGCCGGCCTGACGGCGTGGGAGTTCATCGAGCCCGCTTTGCACCGTATCTACGATACGACCGCCACCCTCACCACCAGTTGGTCATTCGATAAAGCGTCAGGTGCGATTACGAACTTCTTTTGGCTGCACTGGATCTTCCTGGGTCTGTTCTGGGGCTCTGTTCTGCTGATCGCGTGGTCGGTCTTTCTACGTGTTCTCGGCGTCTCCAGCCTGGTCTTTTGTTGGAGCGTCTGGATCATCCTTGGTCAAGCGTCGGGCGCTTACGTTTCGCCAAAGACCTGGTTCGTGCTGATCCTGCCCGCTCTGTGCGTGATCATGCATGACCGCCTGGCCGTCACGCGTGCCCTAGCGGCAGCGCCGGCGCGCCGCCGCGAGCCTCGGCTCAGCCCCCTGCCCGGATTGGCCGCGCCATGAAGGTCCTTCATCTCAGCACGACCGACGTCCTGGGCGGCGCAGCGCGCGGGGCGTTTTGGCTGCATCAGGCGTTGGAACGGGAAGGCATTGAGACCGCCATGCTGGTCAACCGCAAGTACGGGAGCGACGACAGCGTGGTGGCTCTGGACGAGCCCTTCGCCAAGTTCGCGCGCTGGGTACGCGCCGAGCTCGATCAGTTACCGTTGCGCTTCTACCGCTCGACCGGCGAATCCTATTGGACCGTCGGCTGGATCCCCCACCATATCGAGCGCACCGTCGAACGGCTGAACCCCGACATCATCCACCTGCATTGGACTGGCGGAGGCTTCTTGTCGGTGGAAAGCCTGACGCGCCTCAACCGCCCCCTCGTCTGGACCCTGCGCGACATGTGGGCTTTCACCGGCGGATGCCACTACACGGCCGGCTGCGAACGCTACAAGAACTCCTGCGGCCACTGCCCGCAGTTGCGCTCGACACACGACAACGACCTGAGTCGCTGGACTTGGCGCCGAAAAAAGCGGGGCTGGGACGACCTGGATCTCTGGCTGGTCCCGATCAGCACATGGCTAGCCCGCTGCGGGCGTTCGAGCGAGTTGTTCCAGGACAAGCCGATGGAGGTCATCCCGAACGGCGTCGATGCCGAGCGCTTTCGTCCCATGGATCGGCGCGAAGCGCGCGAGGCGTGGGGTTTCGCGCCTGGACGCTCGTACATCCTTTACGGCGCATTCGAAGCAGCGAACGATCCTCGCAAAGGCTTGCCCCAGATGGCCGCGGCATTGCGCGAGATGTCCGCGCTCGGCTGGGGTGATCGCGCCGAGGTTGCGGTCTTCGGCGGGCCAACGGAGGCCGACATGCCGGATTTGGGGATGCACGCACGCTTCCTGGGCCCAATCACCGATGACCGTAAGCTAGCCAGCCTCTATAGCGCGGCCGATGTCATGGTGGTGCCTTCGCTTCAGGAGGCATTCGGAAAGACCGTGATCGAGGCCATGGCGTGCGGCACGCCGGTGGTGGCCTTCGACAGCGGCGGCCCGGTCGACATCATCGAGCATGCGCAGTCGGGGTACCTGGCGAAATCCTTCGACCCCGAGGATCTCGCGCGCGGTATCGCTTGGTGCATGGAGAATGAAGAGCGCATCATTGAACTGGGTGCACGGGCGCGCGCGTCGGTTGAAGCCCAATTCGACATCGCGGTGGTCGCCCGGCGTTACCGCCGCCTTTACGAGCGCATCCTGGAGCAGGCCGCATGATCGACCTTTCCCGCCGGGGCATGCTCTCGCTGGGCGCGGCCGCGGCGCTCACGACGACATCTGCTGCGGCCGCACCGCCAGCCGCCAAGCGCTTATCCGCGACCGAATTCGGCGCCGTCGGCGATGGTGCGGCCGACGATACCCAGGCGCTGCAATCGGCGCTCGACGCTACCTTCTCGGGACGGGAAGCCGGCCTCCTGACCATCCCGCCCGGCGTCTACCGCGTCAGCCGCACGCTGCGCGTGGAAACGGCGGATAAGCCCGCGGGCAACATCACCCATCGCGCGGGTATTCTGGCCCAAGGAGCAATCCTAGTATCGGCGATTACAGACGGCAGCCCCGTACTCGATATCGTCAGCCGCGCCACGGTTCGCTTCGCGTTGATCGAAGGGCTGCAGATCCAAGGCAACGGCAAGGAAGGTCACGGGCTGAGCATCACATGCGAGCAGCGCGGGCGGTACTTCTATAATTTTTGTCTCCGCGATTTGGTGGTCCAAGGCTGCGGCGGCGACGGCTGCAATCTGATCGGTAATGTCTTCGAAGGGCAGCTCTTCAACTGCTATTTCCGCGACAATCGTGGCAACGGCGCCACCTTCGGCCACGGCAAGGAAGACACCATCTTGTCCGCCATCCATGTTTACGGCGGCGTCTTCGGCGGCAATGGGCGCCACGGCGCCGCGCTGGTCAACAACGCCTACGATGTGGGCTTTCACGGCTGCTATTTCCTGCTGAATGCCGAGTACGGTTTGGCCGCCGGCATGGGATGCACGCTCCTGACCAATTGCGGCTTCGAGAACAATCATGCGAAGGCGCCAGGCTTCG
>JBFXED010000058.1:0-19376 GCA_050180485.1 Alphaproteobacteria bacterium
CATCGGTTTTGCGTGCACCGTTCTGGCCACTGTTCTTTGGCTGGACAGCAAGCCGGCCTCCGCCGAAGTCGACCCAGGTGCCTGCATCCGGTGTGAAGCGTTCGGCGACGTAGAGACATGCAAGCGTTGCCTGGATACCCCCCAATCAACCAAGGCCACCGTACCCGCGGCTTGCAAGGCGGCGGCGAACACCGACTGCAAGGTGCGAGTCACCGGCGAATGCAAGGCGATCGGAAACCCGACTCAGTTCCTGAGCTGCCTGAAGGAAGATCAAAAATGCGCGGATGCTGTCAAGAAATGTGCGCAATGAGCCCTCGACACCGGCGATACACCACATAGACTTCAGCGATCTCGTAATCGGGGCCGGTCCGCAAGGATCGGCCCCACTGCTTATGCGCGTTGCACCGAACGAAATGTCCTGATGGGACCGGATGACCCTTGATCTCTCCTTTCTGATCGGCCTCATTCAGATCATCGGGATCGACATTCTCCTTTCGGGGGACAATGCGGTTGTGATTGCGCTTGCTTGCCGCTCTCTACCGAAGAAACAGCAAAAATGGGGCATCGTTTTTGGAACTGGCGCGGCGGTTCTGCTGCGCATCGTCTTCACGATCTTCGTCACCGCTCTGATGGAGGTTCCTTACCTGAAAATGGCGGGCGGGCTCCTGTTGTTTTGGGTCGCCTATCACCTCCTGAAGCCGGAAGATGATTCAAAGCCGGATATCAAGGCGGCGAGCAGCCTTCTCGGCGCGGTGCGGACCATCGTGGTCGCCGATGCCGTCATGGCTCTCGACAACGTGGTCGCGATCGCGGCGGCAGCGAAGGGCAACTATTTCCTGCTGATCTTTGGCTTGGCGGCCAGCATTCCGCTGGTCGTATTTGGCGCCACCATCCTGATCCGGATGATCGAGCGGTTTCCGATCATCGTGACGATGGGCGGCGCGCTCATCGGTTTCATCGCCGGGGAAGTCATTATCAAGGACCCGGCGATCATGGATTGGGTGGATGCGCATGCCCACTGGCTGCATTACGGCGCGCCGGCGGGCGGCGCGCTGCTGGTCATCGCCGGCGGCAGATTGATGAATAGGCGAAAAAGCGAGCCTGCGGCCTAGTTGCGCATCCGCGAGACAGCCGCGTTCTTGGGACGGTAGTGGCCGTCGACGATCGTTCCGAACATCTCCCGCACCTTCGGATGGCGGACCGGCCCGCCCTCACCGTCCGGCAGGAGATTCTGTTCGCTGACATAGGCTTCGTACGAGCCCTGCGCGTTGTCGGCGAACAGATGATAGAACGGCTGGTCCTTTGTCGGCCGCACATCGGCGGGAATGGACTGGTACCACTCCTCGGTGTTGTTGAACGTCGGATCGACGTCGTAAATGACGCCTCGGAACGGATAGAACCGATGTTTGACGATCTGACCGATGCCGAATTTCGCGGTGCGCACGTGAAGAATCCGAAGGGCTTACTCGACAGGAAGTGAAGCTTGGAAAGCCGCGGAAGGCAAGCCACCCCGGGTCGACCCATATAGCGCCCCTGTTTGTTGATCGGCTTCTTACCCCTATCGACCTTGAGAGTTTTCGCCACAAGATTTCGCGGTGCGTTGCCAATGACGCCAATGGCTTTTTTGAACGTCTCCCGCGCGCACCGGGCTGACCGAATGCCAACTCGTCTTGGTCGTTTCCATCACGACCAGGCAGTTCCGCATGTGTCTCGCGGCAGATTTCGGTCGGCGACAACTCGTCGACCACGAAATGCCGGGTGGTCGTCCCTTCAGGATGCGCCTATTGCGCTTGGATCGAACCCCGCGCAGCTTGCCATGCAGCAAGCTGGCGAGCGCGCCCCCGGCGTGCGGTTTTCACCGGCCGTTCCCGCGTCCCAGAAGGCGAATCGGGAGTTGGCGGCAAGGTATTGGCGACCCCAACGGGATTCGAACCCGTGTCTTCACCTTGAAAGGGTGACGTCCTAGACCGGGCTAGACGATGGGGTCGGTCTGGAGCCCCTGCAAGTAACGGCGGAGCCCCACAAAATCAAGCGCGTGTTTCCGTTAGGTCGTCCCCCGGGCCGGCGCACCGTCCAGGATCATGAATTGGATATCCTCGCGTCCCTGCCAGTTATCGGCGCGCAGGCGCCCCGCCAGATGCAGCGGCGCACCCGCACGGTCCAACAGCGCGTGCCCCAGGGGCGAGCCCACGGCCCGGAACGCGATGGCCTTCAACCGCCCACCGCCGCCCCCGGACAGGAAACAGCGGATATGCCCGTCACCGACGATGTCGGCCTTGCCCACGCGGACGTCGGACAGCGCGAAGACGGGCTCGGCGTTCCCCGCGCCAAAGGGTTGCAGGCGCTCCAGCACCGACACCAGCTCGGCGTTCGCGGCCATGACCGACAGTGCGCCATCGAGATGGAGCGTCGGCATCACGCCATTTTCCGTGATCTCGGCTCCGATCCGCTCGATCAGGAAGGCCCGCAAGTCCGCCAGCTTACCCCGCTGCACCGTGAAACCCGCCGCCATCGGATGGCCGCCGCCATTGACCAGGAGGCCCGCCTGCCGCGCCGCGATGATGGCCGCGCCCAGGCCGACGCCTGGCACCGAACGCCCCGACCCCTTGCCGTCCGAACCGGACAAGGCCACGACGCAGGCCGGGCGGTTGTATCGCTCCGCCAGTCGGCTCGCGACGATGCCGATCACGCCCGCGTGCCAGCCGTCCGACGCCACCAGTACCACGGGTGCGCCCTTCTCGGCTTCGGCCTGATCGAGCGCCTCCTCCAGGACACGGGCTTCCAGCATCTGGCGGTCGCGGTTGAATTGATCGAGCTGGCGCGCCAGGAGCTGAGCCGTCTCGGTGTCGTCGCAGGTCAGAAGGCGCACACCCATTGCGGCCTCTCCCACCCGTCCGCCGGCATTCACGCGCGGTCCCAGGATGAAACCCGCATGATAGGTGCCCGGCGCCTCGGTGATGCGCGCCACGTCGGATAGCGCCACTAAACCCACGTTAGCGCGCCGTGCCATCACCTTAAGACCCTGGGCCACTAGCGCGCGGTTAAGGCCGGTGAGCGGCACGACATCGCAGATGGTGCCCAGCGCGACCAGGTCGAGCCACTGCAGCAGGTCCGGCTCCCGCCGGTCGCCGCCATACCAACCCATCCGGCGCAGAACGCGATTGACCGCGATCGCCAGCAGAAAAGCCAAACCGACCGCCGCCAAGTTCTTCAGCGGGCTGCTTTCGTCGAGCCGGTTTGGATTGACCACGGCATGGGCACGCGGCAGGCGCGGCTCGGCCGCATGATGATCGATGACGACAACGTCGAGCCCCGCCTCGGCCGCGGCATCCAACGGCTCGAACGCCGTGATGCCGCAATCGACCGTCACGATAACCGCGGCCCCGTCACGCTTGAGTTTCAAGAGCGCGGCCGCGTTGGGTCCGTAGCCCTCCTTGAGGCGGTCGGGGATATAGAGAAGCGGCGGTGTGCCGACGAACGCGAAGAAGCGGTGGAGCAAGGCACCCGAGGTCGCGCCGTCCACGTCGTAATCGCCGAAAACGGCGATCTTCTCCCCGCCCGTGACCGCGCGCGCAAGGCGTTCCGCGGCCTTGTCCATATCGAGCAGATGGCTCGGGTCCGGCATGGCCGTGCGCAAGGTGGGATTGAAAAACGCCTCGGCCATATCCTCGCCGATGCCGCGCGCGGCCAGAGCGCGGCCGACGATTTCAGGCACTTCCAGCCGCTGGGCCAGCGATAGGCCAAGCCGTGCATCGCCCAGGCGTTGACGCCATGCCTTGCCACAAAGCGAAGCGGAAACGCCAAGGACGCAATCGGAACCGGGCGGCGAAGAGGAACTGCGAGGATCGCCCGGCGCCACCGTCAGCCCGCGAGTTTGGCCAGTCCCGGCTTGCGCGCGGTGTCGTGCTTGCCATCGACGATCCGGACCGTGCCCGTGGCCGAGCGCATGACAATGGTCTGGGTCTCGATCACGGCGCCGATCCGATGGACGCCGCGCACCATCCAGCCGTCCGTGACGCCCGTTGCCGAGAAGACCACGTCGCCAGCAGCCAACTCAGTCATGGAATAGATACGGTCGAAGTCCTTGATGCCAATCTTCTTCGCGCGGCCCCGCTCCTCGTCGTTGCGGAAGATCAAGCGGCCCTGGAACTGGCCGCCGACGCAACGCAACGCCGCCGCCGCCAGCACACCTTCGGGTGCGCCGCCAATGCCCATGTAGATGTCGATGTTGGTTTCCGGTCGGGTTGTCGCGATCACGCCGCTGACGTCGCCATCGGTGATGAGCTGGATACGCGCCCCGGCCTCGCGCGTCTTGGCGATGATCTCTTCGTGGCGTGGGCGGTCGAGGATGCAGGCGATGAGGTCTGAGACCTGGCATTTCTTGGCCTTGGCCAAATTCTTCAGGTTCACGCTCGGCTTTTCCGCAAGCGAGACGACGCCGTCCGGCAGACCGCCGCCGACAGCGATCTTGTCCATATAGACGTCCGGCGCGTTGAGGAACTTGCCGCCTTCGGCGAAGGCCATGACAGCCAACGCATTGGGCGCGCCCTTGGCCGTGATCGTAGTGCCTTCCAGAGGGTCCAGCGCGATATCGACCTTGGAACCACCCTTGCCGACCTTCTCGCCGATATAAAGCATCGGCGCTTCGTCGCGCTCGCCTTCGCCGATCACCACCGTGCCGGAGATATCGAGCCCATTGAGCGCCTGGCGCATAGCGTCGACGGCAGCTTGGTCAGCGGCTTTTTCATCGCCGCGCCCAATGAAGCGGGCCGCGGCGACCGCGGCGGCTTCCGTGACGCGTACGGCCTCGAACGGCAAATTACGATCCAAGCCGTCGGACATACTCCAAACCTCCCCTTAAAGAGTTTCTATTCTTATCATGCGAGGCGGTTGTACCACCGCCTCGAATCGGCCGATGCGCGCGAGCGCCCGGGTCATGGCCGCCTCTTCCGTCGCATGGGTCATCAGGACGACCGGCACGATGTTGTCCGGACTTTTCCCACGCTGGATCATGGCCGCCATGGAAATGCGCTCATCACGCAAAGCGGCCGCCACGTCGGCGATCACGCCCGGACGATCCTGCACGGTCAGACGGACATAGTATTCGCCGCTGTGCCGTTCCATCGGCGAGACAGCCAGCTTGGCCAGATCCTTGGCTGGAATGCCGAACGCCGGCATGCGCCGCCCGACGGCGATGTCGATCAGATCCGAAGCGACGGACGATGCGGTCGGTCCGGCTCCTGCGCCGCGGCCTTCGAAAACGCTGTCCTGGACGAAATTGCCCGTTGCCACCACGGCGTTCAGCACGCCTTCGACATGGGCGATCGGCACGTCCATGGGCACCATGCAGGGATGAACGCGCTGCTCCACGCCGTGCTCGGTCAGCTTGGCGCTGCCCAAAAGCTTGATGCGGTAACCCAACTCGGCCGCGTACTCGATGTCCAGCGGCGAGATGTGGCGAATGCCTTCGACATGAACGCCCGCATAGTTGACCTCGCAGCCGAAGGCCAGGCTAGTCAGGATTGCCAGCTTATGCGCCGTGTCGATGCCGTCGATGTCGAAGCTAGGGTCGGTTTCGGCATAACCCAGCTTTTGCGCTTCGGCCAGCACATCGCCGAACTCGCGCTTCGATTTGCGCATCGTCGACAGGATGTAATTGCAGGTGCCGTTGAGGATGCCATAGACGCGCGTGATGCGATTGCCCGCCAGGCCCTCGCGTAAGGCCTTCACGATCGGGATGCCACCCGCGACGGCCGCTTCGAAGGCCAGCGAGACGCCCGCCTGATCCGCCGCGCGCGCCAATGCCGCGCCATGCAAGGCTAGAAGCGCTTTGTTCGCGGTAACCACATCGCGCTTTCGGCCGATGGCCGTCTCGACGACCGACTTGGCCGCGCCGTCCGAGCCGCCGATCACCTCGACGATCACATCGGCGTCCGCCTCTGCCGCCAAACGGACCGGGTCGTCGAACCACGCCGCGCGCGACAGATCGATGCCGCGCTCGCGCTTGCGGTCGCGCGCGGAGACAGCCGTCACCACCAGCGGACGGCCGCAACGCCGGGTCAGAAGATCGGCGTTCTCGGCCAGAAGCTTCACCGTGCCGGCGCCGACGTTTCCGAGGCCTGCGATCGCGATTTTTAGAGGCTTCGCCATGATTGCTCCCAACGCTCGCGCAACCGTTTAGCGGCGACTGGCCGTCGCCGCAAGCACGGCCGCTGGGGCAAGGCGAACATTCACGGGGGAATTAGTAGTCGAGATACACGTCGACCCGCCGGTTCGACGGATCGGACTCCGCGCGCAGCTGACCGAATGTGGGATCGGTCTGGGGCACGGTGCCGGCATAGACCCGGCCGGGGTTGACGCCGCGGTCGATCAGAATCTTGGCGACCTCCTGCGCGCGCGCGTCGGCGATGGTCGCGCGCGCCACACTGACGACGCGGAACGTACCGCCGCGCTTGGCCTGCTCCAGCGCAAGTTGTCGCAAGACGGTCACGTCCTCTGGCTTGAGCTGGGCCGAGTTCTCCGGGAAATAGACCGTTGCCACCAGCGCCGCGATCGCGGACTTGCGCACGTATTCCGTGAGCGGACGCGGACTGCGGCCCGAGATGACGACTGTATCCGGCTGTGGAGCCGCGGGCGCCGCTGCGGGCGGAGGCGCCGCCGGCGTCGGCGCTAAAGGAGGTGTCGGGGCGGAAGGCGAAGGTTGCGGTGCCGGAGCCGACGCCTGGGCCTCCTGCAAGACGGGGGGCGGTGGTGGCGGTGAGGGCCGTGAACCGGGCATCGGCATACCGGCCGTTTGCGGTGGAGGCCCGCCGGGCGCGGGCGGCGGCGGAGCCGACGGCGGGACGCTGGTCGAGGGCGAGCCAGGGCTGGACGCGATCAGACCGGGCGACGCGGCAGCGGCCGCTGGCGGTGCCCCTTGCGTCGCGGCCGCGCCCATTTGGACCGAGGCCGTGGGGGCGCTCGGCGCGGTCGGTGCAGGCGCCGTCGTGCTGACGCCGGGCGCTGGCGCGGCCGGCGGCGATTCCGATTTCTGATCGGTCTTGCCTTTGTTCGGAATGCTAGGCGTGCGCGCGGGCGGTGCGACCTCGATTTGCTCGGGCTTGTTGACCTTGTCGGCGTACGTGGCCTGCCGGTTGTCCGCGATCAACTGGTCAGCGATCTTCTGGCGCTCGGCCGCCGTGGTCTGCGATTTGGGCGCCTGGTCGGGCACGATTGCCAGGTTCGGCGTCGGCTGGTCCTTGCCCGGTACGCCTTGCGATCCCGGCACGGGAGCACCGCCGGGAGTTACCGCGTCCGGCTCCGCCGCGAACATGTCATCAATCGAAGAGCATGCTCCCAGCGACGCCATACCGGCCAGAAGCAGCGCGGCCATGCCGCCGCGACGCGCCCATTGTTTCCAACCTGCCTTGAATCTTGTATGTAAGCGCAAGCTACGACCGTGCGTTATTTCGGGCAGTTTCGCCTCGCTGGCGGGGATTTTCCGCACGAGACGGGCGCGATCCGGGGCGGACGCGCCGAATGATAAGGGAAGGCCGCATGAACGATCAACAAGCCGGGTCCAACCGAACACCGGATCCGGCCGAGTTGGCGAAGACGATGGCCGATATCGCCGAGCGCAGCCAGCGCCTTCTGGTCGATTTTCTGAACCGCCAGTCCCGCGGCAAAGGCGCGGAAAACGCCGATCCTCTCAATATCGGCTCGGCATTCCTCGCGCTGACCGCGCGCATGATGGCAGATCCCACAAAACTGTTCGAGGCACAGGTCTCGCTCTGGCAGGATTACTTTAACCTCTGGCAGAGCACGGCGCGGCGCGTGATGGGCGAACCGAGCCAGCCCGTGGCCGAGCCGCCCAAGGGCGACCGACGCTTCAAGGACCCGGAGTGGCAGGAAAACCCTGTCTTCGACTTCATCAAGCAATCCTACCTGCTGACCGCAAACTGGATGCTCGATACCGTCCGCAAGGTCGACGGGCTGGACGACAAGACGACTCAGAAGATCGACTTCTACACACGCCAGTTCGTCGACGCGCTGGCGCCGTCCAACTTCGTGATGACGAATCCCGAGGTCCTGCGCACGACGCTGGAAAGCGGCGGCGAGAACCTGGTCAAGGGCCTGGGCAATCTCCTCGCTGACCTGGAGCGCGGCAAGGGACGCCTGAGCATCAGGATGACAGACCTCGAGGCCTTCGAGGTGGGTAAGAACGTCGCTGTCACGCCGGGCAAGGTCGTCTTCCGGAACGACCTGATCGAGTTGATCCAGTACGAGCCGCGCACCGATAAGGTTTTTCGCCGTCCGCTCCTGATCATCCCGCCCTGGATCAACAAGTATTACATCCTCGACCTGCGTCCCGAGAATTCGCTGGTCAAATGGGCCTCCGAGCAAGGCCACACCGTCTTCATCGTCTCCTGGGTCAACCCAGATGAGAAACTCGCGGCCAAAAGTTTCGAGGATTACATGATCGAAGGGCCGCTGGCCGCCTTCGACGCGATGGAGAAAGCCACGGGCGAGCGCGAGGTCAACGTCATCGGCTACTGCCTGGGCGGTACGCTCTTAAACTGCGCGCTGGCCTACATGACGGCCAAGAAGGACGACCGCGTGAAGAGCGCGACGTTCCTAACCTCGCTCGTCGACTTCAAGAATCCGGGCGACCTCGGCGTCTTCATCGACGAGGAGCAGCTCGCCCAGCTTGAAAGCGACATGAACGAAAAGGGCTATCTGGAGGGGGCGCACATGGCGACCACCTTCAACATGTTGCGCGCCAACGACCTGATCTGGTCGTTCGTCATCAACAACTACCTGTTGGGCAAGGAACCCTTCCCGTTCGACCTGCTCTATTGGAACTCCGATTCCACGCGCATGCCAGCGGCCATGCACAGCTTCTACCTGCGCAAGATGTATCAGGAGAACAAGCTGTCGCAGCCGGGTGGCATCACGCTAAAGGGTGTTCCCATCGACGTCCGGACGATTGCACAGCCGGCCTTCATGCTGTCGACGCGCGAGGATCACATCGCGCCGTGGGAAACGACCTATGTGGCGACCCAGCTCTACTCGGGTCCGACGCGCTTTACGCTTGCGGCGTCCGGCCATATCGCGGGCGTGGTCAATCCACCCGCCGGCGGCCGCTACAACCATTGGGTCAATGACAAGAACCCGCCCTCGCCCAAGGAATGGCTGGAAACAGCGACGCAGAAGCCGGGATCGTGGTGGCCAACTTGGGCAGAATGGATCAAGCCGTTCGGCGGTGGCCAAGTGCCTGCGCGCAAGCCCGGCGATGGCAAGCTCAAAGCTCTGTGCGACGCGCCCGGCACCTACGTGAAGGTCACCAGCCGGGATTGAACCGGCCTAAAAGGTAACCGGCAGCGCCTTGAGGCCGCGGAAGCGGCCGCTGGCTTGCCATTCCAGATCGCCGCCCGCCAGCGATAGGTTCGGCATTCGTTGCACGAGCCGCAGGATTGCTATCTGCGCCTCCATGCGGGCCAGACTGGCACCCAAGCAGACATGCATGCCCGTGCTGAAGGCCAGATGCGCGTTGGGCGTGCGCGCAATGTCGAATTCCTCCGCGTATGGGAATTGCGCCGGGTCGCGATTGACCGCCCCCAACAGGATCGACACGGATTGCCCCGCCGCGATTGTTTGTCCGCCGATTTCGAACGCCTCCATCACGACGAAGGGTGAGGTCGATTGCGTGGGGCTGTCGTAACGCAACATTTCTTCGACAGCTGATTCGATCAGCGCGGGCTCCACGCGAAGGCGCGCGTGCGCGTCGGGATGACGCAGCAAGGCGAGCGTCCCATTGCCGATGACGTTCCGCGTCGTCGCGTGCCCGGCTGCGAACAGCGTCTGCACGACGCCGACGATCTGCTCCTGGGTCATGCGCTCGCCGTCCTCTTCCGCGGCGATGAGCGTGCTCAACAGATCGGTGCCAGGCGAAGCAGCCCTACGTGGCACGAGATCGTGCAGATAGGCCGTGAACGCCTCGGTCGAGCGATTGCCGGCTTCGATCATCGCTTGCGTCCGTGTCACGCCGCGCGACGTCACCAGTCCATCGACCCAGCCTTCCAGGCGCGCGCGATCCTCTTCGGGAATGCCAAGCATCTCCGAAACGACGATGGACGGCAGCGGATAGGCCAGGTCGGCGATGACGTCCATCGCGTCCCGGCCTGCCACGCGGTCCAGCAACCCGTCCACAATGCGTCCGACATGCGGCCGCATCGATTCGATCGCATGGGGTGTGAACGCCTTGCCCAACAGATGGCGGAGCCGGTGATGCGCCGGCGGATCCATGAAGGCCAACTCGCGCCGCTGGGCGCGCAGGATCGGACCGTGGCCGTGCTTGGCCGTCAGCCCGTCGATATAGGCGGCGCGGCTGAGCCTGCCGTGTTGGTGAAGAAAGGCAACGGCATCCGTGTGATGGCACAGCAGCCAACCACCCACCGCCTCGTTCCAATGGACGGGCTTTTCCCGCCGCAATTGCGCGTAGTGTGGGTAGGGATCGGGGTGACCGGGCAAAGTTGGGTCGGCGCTTCCGTCCGTGGTTTCATACGTGCGCATGATTTTTCAGAATCCGGCCATTGCCGGTGGGATGGAAGCACCGCGGAAACCGCGAAGGAAGTACTATCGACGGCGTCATGGCCGACGGCGGCGGTACCCGCCTTGTCTGGCCCGGGGATGTCGGCAAGACTGGCGCCGTCCAAAGGAACGGGAGCGTCGTGAATTTCGGCTACATCTTCGACCTGCCGCTGCGCGTGTGGCCCGACAAGGAGGCCCTGATCTACGGGCCGCACCGGATCACCTACGCGCAGTTGGAGGAGCGCACGAACCGCGTCGCCAACGGCCTGCGCGCGCTGGGCATCGGCGAGGGCGATCACGTGGCCGTGCTGGTCAAGAACGACCATCGCTTCGTCGAAACCATGCTGGGCGCCCTGCGCGCGGGCGCCACGGTCACCCCGACCACGACGCGCGCCCATCTCAGCACCCTCGCCCACATCATGCAGGATTCGAAGGCCAAGGTTCTGTTCGCCTCGGCCGATTTCGCCGACGAGGTGGTCAAGCTTCCCGCCCTCGCGCGCCTGTTGAAGCACATCTTCCTAATGGACGCGCCTGCCGGTAGTGCCGAGCCCTACGATGACTGGCTGGCGAGGCAGAAGACGGCGCGCATCGAGACGCCGCGCGAGGGCAAGGAGATCGCCTACATCTCCTACACCTCGGGCTCCACGGGCAAACCCAAGGGGGTCCTTCTCACGCACGCCGCCGTCGAATGGGCGACGCGCAACCTGCGCCGCGCGCTTCTTTACAGCCCGGATGAGCGATGCCTTCTGGCCGTGCCCATGTTCCACGCCAATGGCATGTTCGCGGGCCTGTTCTCCATGCTGGAGTGCGGCGGTTCCGTCGTGATCCTACACGACGTCGATCCGGTCGAGATGATCCGCGCGATCGAACGCGAGCGCTGCACCTACACCACCGGCGTGCCTGCCATGTACAAACTGATGTTGCGCCAGGATGAGTTGTTGGCCAAATCGGACTGTTCCTCCCTGCGCTTCGTCATCTGCGGTTCGTCCGAAGTGCCGGAGGATCTGCTGGCAGAATTCACCCGGCGGATGGCGCCGATGTTGGAAGCCTACGGCCTCACGGAAAGCGGTTTCGTCTGCAACAACCCGCGCTGGGGCGTGCGCAAGCAGGGCAGCACCGGCCTGCCCTATCCCGACGTCGAACTGCGCGTCGTCGACCCGGCCGACCCGAGCCGCGACGTGCCGGTGGGCGAGCTAGGCGAGCTTCTGGTGCGCTCGCCCGGGAATCTGATCGGCTACCACAATCTGCCGGAGATCACGGCCGAACGGATTCTACAGAACGGCTGGTTCCGCACCCGCGACATCGTGCGCTCCGATGACCAAGGCTATATCGAGGTGATCGGCCGCGCCGACGACCGCATCAGCTGCGCCGGCGAAAGCATCTATCCAAAGGAAGTCGAGAACATCCTGATGGAGCATCCGCACGTGGCCGACGTCGCCGTCGTGCCCATGGCGGACGAGGTGAAAGGTGAGGTTCCGGTCGCCTTCGTGGTCGAGAAAAAGGCTGGTTCCGTCAGCGCCGAGGAGCTGAAACAGTTCTTCTTGAAGCACGGCGCGCCCTACATGCATCCCCGGCGCGTCTTCATGATGCCTGAAATGCCGCTTACCCCTGCCAAGAAGATCGACCGTTCCGCCCTCAAGCAAATCGCCGAAGAGGCCCGCGGTTCGGCTTAAGTCCCTGGGCGGGCAAACTCTTTTTTGATTGCCCCTCAATTTGTCTATTTCATTGATTTTAATCATAATAACAATATGACTGATCGCTCACTCATTGAAAAAAACGAGACCACCGCCGGCCTTGCCGCGCTGTTCGGTATCGCGATTCAGACAGCTCAACGCGACCGCGTCGCCGCGACCATGCGCATCGAACCCGATCATCTGACCCCAGACGACGCCGTCTACGGCGGCGTCCTGACCGCCCTGGCCGACTGCGCCAGCGCCCATGGCGCAGCCCTTTCCCTGCCGAAGGGACACATGGCCAGCGCCATCGACACCCAAGCCAACTTTCTGCGGCGCGGCGACGGCGAATCGCTCGACGCCATTGCCACGCCCCTTCACGCAGGGCGCACCACGTCGGTCTGGCGCACCGTGATCCGGCGCGGCAAAGGCCGGCCGATCGCAGAAATCACCCAGACCCATCTGATCCTACCCAAAAAGGCCGAGCGCCGGCGGCCGGTTCTGGTGGCCAGCAACACGACAGCAGACGCATCGACCGTGCCGGAAGAGCGCAAGCGGCAGATCTTCGAGGGCGCCAGCCGCGTGATCGCCGAGAAGGGCTTCGCCGGCGCCAGCATCCGCGACATCGCCGCGGCGGCGGGCATGCCGGTGCCCACGATGTACCAATACATCGAACGCAAGGAAGACCTGCTTTTCCTGATCTACGAATCTTTCCTGCGGGATTACGCGGAGAACTTGCGCCGTGCCGTCGAGGCGGCCCCTTCCCCCGCCGAAAAACTGCGGGCCGCCGTGGCCGCCACGCTCGACAATTTCGACCGCAACCACACCTACATCAAATTGATGTTCCAAGAGACACGCGCCTTGAGCGCCGAGGGGCGCCGGCGCGTCTACGAGCTGGACGCGCGCTATATCCGAGTCTGGACCTCGATCCTGTCGAACATCGCGGGACGGAATGGCGGCGCCCAGGTCGATCCGGAGCTGCTGGCGAACCTCGTCTACTTCCTCTGCACCGTCTGGCCCTTGCGCTACTGGACCATCGGCAAGTTCGGACGCCCCCAGGTCGAAGACGCGATCGCGTCGCTCCTCAAGGGCGGCCTCGGTCTCGGCCCTGAGCGATAGCGAACCATCGGACTTCAAGGAGAATAGTTATGCGTTTCATGTTCTTTTCCGAAGGCGAGACCCTTCCCGGCGCGTCGTACCAGACGCGCTATTGGGAGCTGATCGAGCAAGTCATCCATGCGGAGAAATGGGGCTTCGACACGTTCGGCGTGTCGGAACAGCAATACGCCATCGGCGGCATCTCGACCTCTTGCCCAGAGGTGCTTTACGGCTATCTGTTCCCGCTGACGAAGACGATGCGCTTCGCCCACGCGATCACTCTCTTGCCAAAGAACATCAACCACGCTCTGCGCATCGCCTCGCGCACCGCGGTGCAGGACGTGCTGTCCAACGGGCGTATCGAGTTGGGTGTTGGTCGCGGCAATACCACACTTGCTTTGCGCGCCTTCGAAGTGGACCTGGAAAAGAACCGCGACGAGGTGAATGAAGGCCTTCAGATCCTCAAGAAGGCATTCACCGAAGATCCGTTCATGTTCTATGGCGAGCATTACAAGATTCCACCGCGCTCGCTCGTCCCGAAGCCTTTGCAGAATCCCCACCCGCCACTCTACGTCGCCGCGACCAGCGCGGAATCGCACAAGATGGCCGGCGATCTGGGCGTGGGCGTCTATAGCTGGTCGAACTTCATGGGTTGGGACGCCTTGGCCGAATCGGTCGGCGCCTTCAAGAAGGCCGCGGCCGCGACCAAGGCCAAGGGCGAACACGTCAACGATAACGCGGGCGCATTGGTTCAATGCTATTGCGCCGAGACGGACGAAATCGCGGAAGCGGAGGCGGGCGAAGGCAACATCAAGTGGCTGCGCATCGCCATCGACGGCTATCCGCGCCTGGCCAAGATCGCGCAGAGCTATTCCTACATGCAGAAGATCAGCGAGGTTTCGAAGAAGACCGACGACTTCCGCTACTTCGCCGAAGGCTCCGGCGCGGCTATCTTCGGCTCGCCGGAAAGTTGCATCAAATCCATCGAAAAGGCCGTGCAATGCGGTATCGACCAGGTGGTGATGCGCATCGACAGCATCCCGCACGACAAGATCATGAAGTCGATCGAGATGTTCGGCCGCCACGTCATCCCACATTTCAAGAACCGGCGGAACTTCATGCGCCCGCCGGAGGACGTCATGGCCGACATCCGCGCCATGCGCGAGAAGGCCAAGTCCATGGGCATCTATGTCGAGGGCGATGACCGCAAGAAGGCGCCGCCCAAAGCGCCCAGCGCCGCGGAGTAAAAGTCCATGGCGAAGATCGTCGAGTTCATCACCATCAACGTCGCGGTCAAGGACCTGGACGCGGCGGTTTCCCGTTACAAGGCCATGGGCCTATCCGCCCATGCGCCCATGCACATGCCCGAACCGCCAGCCTCCATCACCGACGTCACCTTTCCCATGGGCAAGGAAGGCTCCGTCTCCGTCATCGCGGCCACCGACCCGAAATCGCCTGTCACCCGCTTCATCGAAAAGCGCGGCGAAGGCCCCTATTCCATCTGCCTGCGCACGGACAATTTGCGCGAGCTGATGAAGGAGTGGTCGGCGCTCGGCATGCAATGGGTGCTGCCCGAGCCCTACGAATTCCCGCCGGGCAACGCGGCCGGACGCTATGTGCCGGAAAAACTCCTGGCCAATTGGGTCAAGCCAGGCTCCAACTTCGGTGCCATGCTGGAGGTGTTCGAATTCGTCGGCAAGGTCGCACCGGCCCCGATGTAATCTTCGCGATCAGAAACTGACAGAATCGGAATCGGAGCCACGGGATGAGCCGCTACGCCACCTACAAGGAACTGAAGATCGAGCACCGCCCCAATGGCGTCCTGCTCGTGACGTTGAACCGCCCTGAGAAGCTGAACGCCATGACCTACAGCATGCATGCCGAGATCGGTCGGCTGTGGGACGAGATCGATCGGGACGATGAGACGCGCGTGGCGGTCGTGACCGGCGCCGGCCGCGCGTTCTGCTCGGGCAACGATCTCAAGAACCCAGACCCGGACTTCGACGGCGTACGCGAAATCATGAAGGATGCCGTCCGCATCGTGCGCGGCATGGTGGAGTGCGACAAACCGATCATCTCAGCGATCAATGGCGTGGCCGTGGGCGCGGGCCTGGCCGTGGCCCTGATGGCCGACGTGGCCATCGCGGCCGAGGACGCCAAGCTGATCGACGGCCACACCGGCGTGGGCGTCGCGGCGGGCGATCATTCGTCGCTGATCTGGCCGCTTCTCTGCGGCATCGGCCGGGCCAAGTTCTATCTGTGGAACCTGGCGCCGTTGACCGGCAAGGAAGCCGAGCGCATCGGCCTGGTCACCAAGGCGTTGCCGCTGGATCAAGTATTGCCCGAGGCGCTGCGTCTGGCGGATCAGTTGGCCCAGGGGCCGCAGCATGCGATCCGCGGGACCAAGCGCGCCATCAACGGGTGGTTGCGCTCGGCCATGCCGATCTTCGAGCACTCAGCCGCGCTCGAGATGGTGGATTTCTTTGGCGCGGATGTGGACGCGGCCCGCAAGGCCTTCCGCGCCAAGCAGCCGGTCAAGTTCCCGTCGGCGAAATAAGCGGATGAGGCCATTGGCGGTCGGCGCCTCGGCGACACGGGTTTTCGAGACACGTCGCGAGCATTCGGCCGAGGCGATCGGCAACATCGGCGTAGACGTGGTGTCATCGACCGCGCTGATCGGTTTCTGCGAAATTACCTGCGGCGCGATCTTCGCTGGCCTGCTTAAATCCGGCGAGGGCTCGGTAGGGGCACGCTTCGACTTCATCCATATGGCGCCCGCACGAATCGGCACGCACGTCACGGTGGAGGCGCGCGTTATCGCGATCGATGGAAGGAAACTCGATTTCGAAGCGGTCGCCCGCAACGGTCACCATGAACTGATGAAGGGCCGCCATCGGCGCGTGCTGATCGACTTAGCCGCCTTCATGGCGCGGGAGGACGTGAGGGGCTGAACCCCAGCGCCCGCAGCTCGTCCTCAAATCATAAGGTGCCAAACCGGATGCCTACCGGGAACCTTCGATGCTCTGCTTATGTTGCTGGGCATACTTGATATAACGCTTTGGCGCGTCCTCTAGCTCGAAGGCCTCCTCCGGCTTCAGGTCGCGGATATGCTTCGCCGGCACGCCGGCCCAAAGCTGTTTCTTGAGGATACGCCGGCCTGGCGGCACCAGGGCACCCGCCGCCACCATCGCGCCGCTCTCAACCACGCAACCGTCCATCACACAGGCCTTCATGCCGACGAAGGAGCCGTCCTCCATCGTGCAGGCATGGAGGATCGCGATGTGGCCGACCAGACAGTTCTTCCCCACGATGGTTGGATACTGGCGGTCGACGTGGATGACCGTGCCGTCCTGGATGTTGGAGCCTTCGCCGATACGGATGTAATTCACATCGCCGCGTAGGACGCAGTTATACCAAACGCTGGCGCCCGGCCCGACCTCGACATCACCGACCAGGATCACGCCCGGCGCGATGAATGCATCTGGCGCCACCTTGGGCATCTTATCCAGATAGGGCAGCAACTGTCCCATTACGCCACGCCGCCCGCCACCATCCGCATTCATCGCTATTGTCTCCTCAGTCAGCGGCTTCCGGCAGCGCCAAGGCCTTCGCGCGGCGCGTCAGATACCAGCCATATTGTTCCGGCCATGCCGCAAATTCCGCATCCGCGCCCAGAGCCTGGGCCGCGTGGAGCGGCCAGAACGGATTGTACAGAAGCTCGCGCGCAAGCGCGATCAAGTCGGCTTGCCCGCGCCGCAGAATTTCCTCGGCCTGGGCGGCATCGACGATCAGTCCCACGGCCATGGTCTTGATGTCCGCCTCGCGGCGCACCTGCTCCGCATAGGGGACCTGGAACCCAAGCTTGGGCCGTGTGCGGCCGACAGCAAGCGTGGAGGAGCCACGGATGCCGCCGGACGAACAGTCGATCACGTCCACGCCACGCGCCTTGAGAGCCTTGGCCAACGCGACCGTATCCTCGATCGTCACGCCTCCCTCCACGCCATCGACCGACGACGTCCGATAGAACAGGGGCCGATCCTTGGGCCAGACAGCCCGTACCGCTTCCGTTACCTCCAGTGCGAGCCGCATGCGGCGGTTAAGGTCGCCGCCATAGGCGTCGTTGCGACGGTTGGACAGCGGCGAGAGGAAGGAATGGATCAAATAGCCGTGGGCACCGTGGATCTCAAGGATATCGAAGCCCGCCGCAAGCGCGCGCCGCGCGGCGTCTGCCCATTTGGCGACCATGTCGCGAATCTCGTCGACGCTTAGTGGATGAGGCGCCGGCCAGCCGGGCGACACAGGATCGGGCGATGGGCCCACGGCCTGCCACGCCTTGTCGCCCCGCACCTCATCCGCTTTCGTCAGCGGACCCGCGCCATGCCAGGGACGCTGGGCACTGGCCTTGCGGCCCGCATGGGCGATCTGAATCCCCGAAAGGGCGCCATGGTCCCGGTAAATCTTGGCGATCTCGGCCAGGGCCGGCACTTGGGCGTCGGTCCAAATACCCGTGCAGCCCGGGGTGATCCGGCCGCGCGCTTCCACGCCCGTGGCTTCAACGAAACCAATGCCCGCGCCGCCGACGGCGAAACGGTGGTGATGGGCGAAGTGCCATTCCGTCGCCACTCCGTCCACGGCCGTATACTGGCACATGGGCGAAACGACGATGCGATTCTTGGCCCTGACGCCGGGCAGCTCCAGCGGCGAGAAAAGCAATGATTTTTCCGGCACGGCCATCTCCCTTTTAGTAATCCGCATGTAACCGAAGCCCGACGGGCCGGCAAGCGGCCGCCGTTGTGCCGGATTGGCCGAACGGCCAAGATATGGCGTAAGACGTAACGTTGCACCAAGGGGGGAGATAGAACCGATGGCCGCCAAGACAACGGCGAAGAAGCTCGGGCACCGCGAAGTCCCGAAGTTCAATCGCGCGGAGTTCGAACACCGGATCGAGCGTGCGCGCAAGGCGATGACCGAGCACAAGCTCGACGGCGTGATGGTCACTTCGGAGGCCAATCTCGAATATCTCTCCGGTTTCATGACGCAATTCGCCTGGAATACGCCCGCGCGCCCGTGGCACTTCATCGTACCGCGCGAAGGCGACGCCGTTGGCGTCATTCCGGAAACCGGCGACGTGAACTGGCTGACCTCGTCCTGGTGCAAGAACATCCGCACCTGGCCCTCGCCCCGACCCGAGAACGAAGGGCTCGATCTGCTGACGGCCGAGATCGCGCGCGTCCCGCGCAAGTTCGGCCGCTTCGGCTTCGAACTGGGCCAGGAAAGCCGCCTCGGCATGCCGGTCGCGGATCTGTTGCGCCTGCGAGACGCCATCAAGCCGTTCGAGATGGCCGACTGTATCCCGCTGATGAAGGATTTGCGCTTCATCAAGTCCAAGGCTGAGATCGCCCATATCCGGCATATCTGCCAGATCGCCTGCGACACATTCGACGCGCTACCCAAGATGGTGCGTGTCGGCGACAGCGAGAAGGAGATCTGCCGCAAGTTCGCGGCCGACATCCTGATGCGCGGCGCAGACAAGGTGCCTTACACCTCGATCGGCACTGGCAAGGGCGGCTACACCAGCATCATCATGGGCCCGACCGACCGGAAACTGGCCAAGGGCGACATCCTTCTAATCGACACAGGATCGAAATACGCGGGCTATTTCTGCGACTTCGACCGCAACGTCGCTATCGGCAAGCCGTCCTCGGACGCCGAGCGCATCCACGACATTCTCTGGCGCGCGACGGAAGCCGGCATCAAGGCTGCCGTCCCCGGCAAGACGGCCGCCGACGTCTTCCACGCCCAGGCCAAGGTGCTCGAAGCCGCCGGCATCGTGCTGGGTAACGTCGGCCGCTTCGGCCACGGCCTGGGCAAGGTCATCACCGAATGGCCCTCCAACAAACCGGACGACCGGACCCTCCTCAAGGAGGGCATGGTGCTGACCATCGAGCCCAGCGCCATGCACGGCAAGGGCAAGATCCAGGTCCACGAGGAAAACCTGGTGATCACCAGCGACGGGCCGAAGCTGCTGACCCGCCG
>JBFXED010000059.1:0-16861 GCA_050180485.1 Alphaproteobacteria bacterium
TTCTCCAGCGCGCGCTTCGCGCCCTCGCGCCCGCCTTCGGTCAAACCGTAGGCCAGTACGCTCGCGTTCATGGCGCCCGCGCTGGTGGCGCTGACGCCCTCGAAGGCCACCCGCTCGTCCTCGAGCAGCCGGTCCAGCACGCCCCAGGCGAAGGCGCCGTGGGCACCGCCGCCCTGAAGCGCCAGGTTGACGGTCTTGATTCCCGCCATGGCCGGCCGCGCACGTTTGGCGCGGGGGTCTTTCATGGGCGGCTTTCGTTGCATGTTCATGGTTCTCTCCCTCGCGCGCGTCAGTGTGCGGTCCAGCCGCCATCGACCGGCAGCGCGGCGCCGGTGATGGAGGCGGCGGTATCGCCGCACAGGAAGGCAGCCAAGGCGCCGATCTCCTCCACGGTCGCGAATGTCTTGTTGGGCTGTTGCGCCAGAAGAACGTCGCGCACGATTTCCTCACGCGGTTTGCCGTGGGCGTGCGCTTGGTCGTCGATCTGCTTCTCGACCAAGGGGGTCCAGACATAACCAGGGCAGATGGCGTTGCAGGTGACGCCGTGCTCGGCGCCTTCCAGCGCGATCGTCTTGGTCAAGCCGACGATCCCATGTTTCGCCGCGACATACGCCGCTTTGAAGGGCGACGCGACCAGGCCATGGGCGGACGCGACGTTGACGATGCGCCCCCATTTGCGTGCCTTCATGCCGGCGAAGGTGGCGCGCGCAGCGTGGAAGGCAGCCGACAGGTTGATGGCCAGGATCGCGTCCCACTTCTCGGGCGGAAAACTCTCCAGCGGCGCGACATGCTGGATGCCCGCGTTGTTGATCAGGATATCGACCTGGCCGAAGCGGGCGCCGGCTTCGTCCACCATTCGCGCGATCGCGTCCGGCTTGGACATGTTTGCGGCGGAGTAAAGCACCGGCACGCCGGATTCGTTCTCCAGCGTCTGGCGCTCCGCCTCGATGGCTGCCGGGTCGCCCAGACCGTTGAGCATCACGGCGGCGCCTTCGGCGGCCAGTGCGCGGGCGATGCCGAGGCCGATGCCGCTGGTCGAGCCGGTCACGATCGCGCCGCGGCCGGCCAGGGACGGCACGGCGATGCGGCAAGAATCGGCGTCGGTCAGCTTCATCGTGCCGCGGGCTTCGCGGATGGTCATGGTGCGGGACATGGGAGGCTCCTTCGGCATGGAATCGATGTGCGAAGGATGGCGGGGGGCGCGGCGCGGCGGAAATATCCGCTGGCTACGGTTTCGATGCGTTGAGGCTATGGATTGGGGCGGTGGCGTGGCGAACGCGGGCGGCGCCTGGGAGATCCGCCGCCCGCGCGTGTGTCTCAGGCGCGGAACAGGCGTCGGGCAATCAGATGATCGAACGACAGAGCGCCGGCCCCGCGCGTCAGGACATAAGCAAAAGCGGAAGCCCACAGCAGATGTTCGGCCCAGTTTTCGGGATAGACGAACACCTGGATCACGGTCGTCATGCCCAGCATGGCCGCCGCGCCGAAGCGCGCGCCGATGCCCAGGATCAAAAGCACCGGGCAGGCCAGTTCGCACGCCGCGGCCATCGTGGCCGCCAGCTCGGGCGGCAGCAAGGGAAGCGCGTATTCATTCTCGAACAGCGCGATCGTGCTGTCCCAGCTCGCGATCTTGGTCAGGCCGGACTTGAAGAACACCGCGCCCACACCCACGCGCATCATCAACGCGACGACGGCCAGGGGGAACCGCGCCAGCAACCGCCGCAGCGCGGCGGCATATTCCACGGAGCCGGAACGGCGCCCCGTGTCGTTCATCATCATGGTCGTCATGGCGATCACCTTTTGGTTTGGGAGGGAGGAAGGATGAAACCGCTGATGGCTCCGCTCTCGATCAGGCTGGCCAGGATGCCGCCCAGGTCGAAGGAAGTGCCGGCCGTGGCCGCCAAGGCATGCTCCAGCCGGCGGCCGGCGCGCAGGGCGTACAGGAAGGCGTATTCGGCGGGCTCGAGCGCGCGCCATGCCACCTCGGCATCGTGCCGGTGGATCAGCAGGCGGCAGTGGCCTTCATCCAGGCGGATTGGCATGTCTTCCGCGTCGGGCTGATTGGCCGACCAGATATGCATCGCCGGAAAGCGCGAGGCGAACAGGCGACAGGCCGGATGCAGGACGAAGATCAGTGACGCCTGATCCCGCGGCGCCACGCGACGCAGCTTCGCCGGATCCAATGGCGGCACGTCTGGTGCGTTGCGCGACAGGCTCATGGCCCATTCCAACCGGGCGACGTCGCCGAGATAGGGATGCGCCTTGGCCTCCGGAAGCGATTCCAGCAGGGCCGGAAACCCGTCGCCGTATTCGAACAGGCATGGGCCCGCGGGTGGCGACGCGGCGGCGAAGCGGCGCGCGACGGCGGAAAAGAACCTTTCCCCGACCAGGCGATGGGTGACCGGAAACGTCGCGGCCAGGGCCTCGATCAGCGTGACGTAGTAGTGGTTGCGGTAGATCTGGATCCGCCGCTCGTGGGACAGCCCGTCGGCCATTACGGCCTGCGCCAATGCATCCGGCGCGGCGCCGACGATGCCCGCGCGCATCGCCTGCTGAAGATCAAGCAGCTTCATGGCTTCGTCTTTCGCGTTGAATGTGATTTTCCGGCATCGTTGTTCCGGCCAGGCGCGCGTCGGCCTTGGCCGCTTCCGCGACCAGCGCCTCCAGCGTGGGCAGGTTGCTGTCCCACTCGATCAGCGCGGGGGCTTCGGGAAAGCGTGTAGCGGCCATGTCGTAAAGCGCCCACACCGCGTCGGAAACGGCCGAGCCGTGATCGTCGATCAGGATCGGCACGCCGTCCGCGTCGTTCACCGCGTGGCCGGCCAGATGGATTTCGGCCACCGCCTCGGTAGGCAGCGCGTCGAGGTAGGCGCGCGCGTCGCCGCCCAGGTTGTGAGCCGAGACATGGATATTGTTGACGTCGCACAGGATGCCGCAGCCGGTGCGACGCACGAGTTCGGCTAGAAACGCGACCTCGGGAACGGCGGAGTGTGCGAAGCGCAGATAGGCGGAGGGGTTCTCGATCAGGATGGACCGGCGCAGCCAATCCTGCGCGGCCGAAATATTGTCGGCGACGATCCCCAGGGACTCCTCGGTATAGGGCAGGGGTAGCAGGTCGTTGAGGTAGACGCCGCCGGATACGCTCCACGAGAGATGTTCGGAAACCAGCATTGGTTCCGTGCGCTCGACCAATTGCGCCAGGCGCGCCATGTGGCGCGGATCGAGCCCCTCAGCCGAGCCTAGGGACAATCCGACGCCGTGCAGCGACAGCGGCCAGTCGCGCCGCAGAGACTCCAACATGCGCGGGGCCGCGCCGCCGCCCATATAGTTTTCGGCATGGACTTCGAGAAATCCGACGGACGGGCGCGAGGCCATGAGCTCCATCCCATGCGGCGCGCGGAAGCCGATGCCGGCCCGGGGAGGCACGCCGTGGGGGAAGGGAAGGTGCGTCATGGTCCGCATCCGTCCGTCGGGTTCCACTATCGCCGGACGACGATCACATCTTGGTCATGCCGCCGGTGATCTTCGCGCAGGTGCCGGCCGGGACATAAATCCAAGCGTCGGCTTGGTTGTCCTTCTTGGACGTGCCCGCGCAGGACGAGTTGGCGGTCTGGCAGTCGTTCATGCCCGCCTTGGCGACGCCGGCGCATTTCTCGAACTTGAAGCTCGGCTTCTCCGCGGGACCGGCCTGGGCCACGCCGATGGCGGCGAGAGACAGGGCCGCCGCGATGGCGGAACCGATGAGGGCGGAAGAGGTCTTCATGGCGAATCTCCGTATCCAGGGTTGAATCACTTTTCTCGAGCCGGCAGGTCGCGGGCTCGCCCGCCACATTGGGGAAGCCCCGTCGCGCGCGTGATCACGCCTGCGTGAGGTGCGATCACATTTGCTTGAACGGGGCGGGGGATGGAAACGCCGCTTCCGTCCGGCTCGTCACGGCAGGACGATGCCGGATGCGGCGCCGGGGCTGAAATATCGGCTTCCTATCGGTTCGATAGGCGCAAGGTATGGGGAAAACCGCCGAAGAAAGAGGCCGTTAGCCCTTCCAGTCGTGCCGCTGGGCCAGTTTCACGAAGGCCTGCACGGCCGGGGAGAAGCGGCGGCCGGCGACGGTCGCCACGCTGACGGTGCGCGAAATCTCCGGGTCCACGATGATGCGCGTGGCGATGCCCGGCACGATGGGCAGGAACTCCGGCATCACCGCGCAGCCCATGCCAGCCAGCACCAGCGCTTGAATCCAATCCTCGCGCTCGCTGCGATAGCGCACGTGCACCTCGCATTTGTCGGGAATGCCCAAGGAATCGAAATGATCCGGGTACTCGCAGTGGGCGCGCGAGAGATAGTCCTCGCCGTCCAACTCCGCCAACGGCACGGCGTTCATCTGTTCGAAACGATGACCCTTCCCGAACGAAACGACATAGCGCTCGCTATAAAGCGGGTGGACGTGAAGCTTGTCCGGATAGGCGGGCAAGCCCACGAGTGCGACGTCGAACTCGCCCTTCACCATGTCGGCCACGATTTTCTTGCCTGGTCCCTCGCTCATCACGACCTCGACCGAGGGGATCTCGGTGCGCAGCCGGTCGAGGAACGGCACCAGACGCACGGGGCCGATGGTACACATGACGCCGAGGCGCAAGGGCGCCTTCTTCAGCTTCTTGAAACCCGTGGCTTCGGCGCGCGCCAGTTCGCTTGCCTGGGCGATCTGCTCCAAATAGGGCTTCATCATCTCGCCTAGGTCGGTCAGATGCGTGTTGGCCCGCTCACGGCTGAACAAGGGTCCGCCCAGCTCGTCTTCCAGCAGCTTGATCGCACGCATGAGCGAGGGTTGCGCGACGTTGCACTCCTCCGCCGCGCGCGTGAAGTTGAGCGTCTCGCACACGGCGAGAAAATAGCGGACCTGATGCATTTCCATCGCGAAGTCTTTCCCCGGGAGGACTCGTTGGCGGAACGCGCGGCGGCATTATAGCCGTCCGCTATGGAATCGAAAGGAAGCCGATATTTCAGCGCGGACCCGGCCGCGCGGATGATCCCTCCATCGCGGCGCCCATGGCGGGCGGCGCAAATCGGAGGAGTTTCGTCATGAGTCTGAAACAAATTTCCCTGCCGCGCCGCCTCATGGCCGCCGGTGCCCTGATCGGAACGCTGGCTCTGGTTGGCGCCGTCCAGGCCGGTGAATGCCCAGCCGGGAAGATGGGGACAGATGTCACCAAGCCCGGCGCCATGATGCCCAAGGATGTAACCGACACGGTCCTGTCCTCGATCGACCTGTCGAAGGAGCCGGCCAAGATCGACGAGCGCCAGCTTCGCCTGCGTCGTCTCGTGATCCAGCTCGGCGGCATCGTGCCTTGGCACAGCCATGGCGACCGGCCGGCGATCATCTATGTCGTGAAGGGCGAGGTCACCGAATACGCCAGCAATTGCGCGGTGCCTATCGTCCACAAGGCCGGCGAAGCCACGGCCGAGACGCATGCGACCGCCCATTGGTGGAAGAACACGGGTAAGACCACGGTCGTGCTTCTCTCCGCTGACATCCTGCACGACACCAGCGACAAGAACATGTGAGGCGAAGCGGGCGCACGAACCCCGTGCGCCCGCCGATCGTCCCCGGAGCGACCCATGACCACGAACGTCCATGTTCCTCTGCCTGCCGTATCCGCCATGCGCGGTGGGCGGATCCACGCTGCGAGCCACGCGGCGGTGATTGCCGGGATCGCCTTTCTCACGCTGGTGGATCTGTTCGCCACGCAGGCCATCCTGCCGTCGCTGGCCCGCGCCTATGGCGTGTCGCCGGGCGCGATGGGGTTCGCGGTCAATGCCTGTACCATCGGTATGGCGTTGTCGGGCCTGGCCATCGCGCTTCTGGGCGGGCGCATCGACCGGCGCAAGGGCGTGGTCGTGAGCCTCCTGCTTCTCGCGGTGCCCACGGCGCTGCTGGCCCATGCACCCAATCTGCAGATTTTCACTCTCCTGCGCGTGACGCAGGGACTCTTCATGTCGGCGGCCTTCACGCTCACGCTGGCCTATCTCTCGGAACGGGCCGGGGAGGGGCCGGGCAGCATCGCCGCCTATGTGACCGGCAATGTGGCCAGCAACCTGTTCGGCCGCTTGCTCTCGGCCGCCGTCGCCGACCATCTTGGGCTGGCGTCGAACTTCCATGTCTTCGCCTGTCTTAATCTGGCGGGAGCCGCGCTGGCCTGGACCGTGCTGACACGCGCCGCCGACCGGATGGGCCCGCTGCCCGCCGCGCCGGCGATGAATATGGTCGCGGGTTGGCGCGATCATCTGGCGAACAGGAATCTACGGGCGGCGTTCGCCATCGGCTTCTGCATCCTGTTCGCTTTCATCGGCACCTTCACGTATGTGAATTTCGTGCTGGTGCGCGCGCCCTTCGCGCTGGACGCCATGGCGCTCGGCTTTGTCTATCTGGTCTTCGTGCCCTCGATCATGACCACGCCGCTGGCGGGACACGCCGCGCGGTTGTTCGGCTCGCGCCGTATGTTCTGGGCCTCGCTGGCCGCCGCGGCCGCGGGGCTGCCGCTTTTGCTCGCGTCGAATCTGATCGCTCTGCTCGCGGGCCTGGCCCTCGTCGGCGCGGGCACGTTTTTCGCGCAGGCCGTGGCCACCGGCTTCGTCGGTCGGATGGCGATACGCGACCGCGCCGCAGCCAACGGAATCTATCTGGCCAGCTACTTCCTCGGCGGGCTCGTGGGCAGTGCCGTGCTCGGTTTGGTGTTCATGCGGCACGACTGGCCGGGATGCGTCGTCGCGATCGGGCTGGCGCTTGTCATCGCGGCGGTGCTGGGCGTGCGGCTGAAGCCGGTTGGCGTTAGTCCAGCCGTTTCCTGAGATCAGCCACCACGGCATCGAACATGGCTTCGGTCAGGCGGCCGGTGTTCGTGTTGAGGCGCGAGCAGTGATAGCTGTCGGCCATTACGCGGCCTTGCCCGATCTCGTGCATGGCGGCGTGGGCGAAGGGAAAGCGGTTGCGTGGTTTGAGGCCGAGCACGGAGAGGCACTGATCGTGCGATTCCTTGCCGAGTGCGAGGATCGCCTTGAGATTGGGCATGGCGGCGATCTCGTCCGCGAGGAAGTCGCGGCATGCGGCGAACTCCGACGGCAATGGCTTGTTCTGGGGCGGCACGCAGCGCGCGGCGTTGGTGACGCGCGCATCGATCAGGCGGAAACCGTCGTCCGCGCGTTCCTCGTATTCGCCGGTCGCGAAGCCGAAGCGCTTGAGCGAGCCATAGAGGAGCTTGCCCGCGTAGTCGCCGGTGAAGGGGCGGGACGTGCGGTTGGCGCCCTTGAGGCCGGGTGCGAGGCCGACGACGAGCAGGCGCGCATCGAGCGCGCCGAACGAGGGCACTGGTGCGTTGTGCCAGTCGGGATGGGCGTGGCGCTGTGCCTGGCGGAAGGCGACCAGGCGCGGGCAGCGCGGGCAGTCGCGGCCGGGCTCCGGGGAGCCCGCCGTATCGCGCGGCCTCACACTTCCTCGTAGGCGGCCTTGGTGCGCGGAGCGTCGCCCTCGCCCTCACGGCGCGGCGCGTGCGCGCGCTGGATGTCCGGGATCAGGTCCTGCAGTTCGACGAAGGTGTCGGCCTCGCGGCGCAGCTCGTCGGCCACCATGGGCGGCTGCGAGCGGATCGTGCTGACCACGGTCACGCGCACGCCCTTTCTCTGCACGGCGGCCACCAGCGAATGAAAGTCGCCGTCGCCCGAGAACAGGACGATGTGATCCAGCTTGTCGGCCATCTCCATCATGTCGACGGCGATCTCGATGTCCATGTTGCCCTTGACCTTGCGGCGGCCGAGCGAGTCGGTGAACTCCTTGGCCGGCTTGGTCACCAGCGTGTAGCCGTTGTAGTCCAGCCAGTCGACCAGCGGCCGGATCGGGGAGTATTCCTGGTCGTCGATGATGGCCGTGTAATAGAAGGCGCGGATCAAGCGGCCCTTGCTGGCAAAGAGGGCGTGCAGCTTCTTGTAGTCGATGTCGAAGCCGAGCGCGCGCGCCGCGGAATAGAGGTTGGCGCCGTCGATGAACAGGCCGACTTTCTCCTCCGGATAGAATTTCATCGTGGTATCTCCTTGTCTTAAAATGGAATTTCATCGTTCAAAATTGGGTCGATCGGACAAAAATATCATCCGCTCGAAAGCCCGTGCAAGCGGACGGAATCGCAGTGTGATTTTACTTGGACTGGGCGCCAATCTGCCGAGCGCGCGGCACGGGTCGCCGCGCGAGACGTTGCTGGCGGCGTTGGCCGCGCTCGAGGCCGCTTGCGTGCGCGTCGTCGCGCGTTCGCGCTGGTACGACAGCGCGGCCTGGCCCGACCCGAGCCAGCCGCGCTACTGGAACGCAGTCGCCGCCCTCGAGACCGCGCTCGACCCGGTCGCATTGCTCGCGCTCCTCCACCGGGTCGAGGATGGGCTCGGGCGGGCGCGCGGCGTCCGGAACGCGCCCCGGACGGTCGATTTGGACCTCCTCGACTATGACGGAATGGTCCGGAACGGGCCGGAAGCCCCCTTTTTGCCGCATCCACGCATGGCGGAACGGGGTTTCGTGCTGCTGCCCCTCCGTGACATCGCGCCGGACTGGCGTCATCCGGTCACCGGCGCCTCCGTGGACGCGCTGATTTCGGCCCTTCCGGCGGAGGAGGACGTCCGTCCCAGGACCTTGCCTCCGGGCGCTTAAGGCCTTATGTTGCAATGCGAAGGTGCGGGGTAAGTGCCCGCGCCGACGCTATTTTGTTCCCGATTTCCAGCTTCGAGGACGACCCGCATGGCCCGCGTGACGGTTGAAGACTGCATCCTCAAAATCCCGAATCGCTTCGATCTCGTGATCCTGGCTGGCCAGCGCGCGCGCAACATCTCCGCCGGTGCGCCCCTCACGATCGAGCGTGACAACGACAAGAATCCCGTCATTGCCCTGCGCGAGATCGCGGAATCGAGTGTCGAAGTCGCCGATCTGGAAGAGGCCGTGGTCAAGAGTCTCCAGAAATACGTCGAGATCGACGAGCCGGAGACCGAGGACGAGATGGAGATGCTGACCGCCGAGAGCCTGGCCGCGACTGTTGCCGAGGATTTGGGGCAGGTCGTGGGCGAGCCCGAGGGTCAGGTCGAAGGCGAGGTCGAAGCCGAGAGCGAGACCGAGACTGAGAGCTTCGAGCCCGAGAGCGACATCGAATCGGACGTCGAAACGGCTGTTGAAGACATGACCGGCGAAGACGACGCCGTCGAGGAGAAGTAGCCAAGGCGGGTCGGGCGGCCGCTCCGGATAAAAGCGGCTCGCTGGCGGGCGGCGGCCGGTCCCCCGACGGCGCGGTGCCGCAGCCGGCGGGTGGAGCGCAATGATTCGTCAGTTCCAGCTCGTCGACCAAGTCAAAGCCTATAATCCGGGCGCGGACGAGGATTTGCTCAACCGCGCCTATGTCTTCTCCATGAAGGCGCATGGCGCCCAGACCCGCGCCTCGGGCGATCCCTATTTTTCCCACCCGGTCGAGGTCGCGTCGATCCTGACGCGCTACAAGCTCGACACCGCCTCTATCGTCACCGCGCTTCTGCACGACACGGTGGAAGACACGGTCGCCACCCTTGACGACATCGAGGCACATTTCGGCCAGGACATCGCGCGCCTAGTCGATGGCGTGACCAAGCTGTCGCGTATCGAGCTGCAGTCCGACCAGACCAAGCAGGCGGAGAATTTCCGCAAGCTGGTGCTGGCCATGTCCGAGGATCTGCGTGTCCTGATGGTCAAGCTGGCCGACCGCCTGCACAACATGCGGACGCTCCATTACATGAAGGATGCCGAGGCGCGTCGACGCATCGCCCACGAGACGATGGAGATCTATGCGCCGCTGGCCGAGCGCATTGGTATGCACGAGTTCAAGGACGAGCTCGAGGATCTTGCGTTCAAGGAACTCAACTTCGACGCGCGCGAATCGATCGTTACGCGGCTGAAGTTCTTGCGCGAGCAGGGCGGCGCCCTGGTGCCCAAGATCATCGCGCATGTCGAAAAGACATTGTCCGAAGGTGGCGTATCGGCCGAGGTGGCCGGGCGCGAGAAGGCGCCCTATTCGATCTGGCGCAAGATGCAGCGTAAGAATGTCACCTTCGAACAGCTGTCCGACATCATGGCCTTTCGCATCCTGGTGCCGGAGCTGCCGGATTGTTACCGGGCACTGGGTCTCATCCATTGTGCCTATCGCGTGGTGCCCGAGCGCTTCAAGGATTACATCTCGACGCCAAAGCCCAACGGTTACCAGTCGCTCCACACGGTCATCATCGGCCCGGAGCGCCAGCGCATCGAGGTGCAGATTCGCACGCGCGAGATGCACCAGGTGGCCGAATACGGCGTGGCAGCCCATTGGAGCTTCAAGGACGGCACGCCGCTCAAGGCCGATCCGCGCCAATACCGCTGGCTGCGCGAGCTTCTGGATATCCTGGAGCAAGCCGCGGGTCCGGAGGATTTTCTCGAACACACCAAGCTCGAGATGTTCCAGGACCAAGTCTTCTCGTTCACGCCCAAGGGCGATCTGATCGCCATGCCCCAGGGCGCGACGCCGGTCGACTTCGCCTACGCCATTCATTCCGAAGTGGGTGATGCGTGCGTCGGCGCCAAGGTGAACGGACGGCTGGTGCCGCTCCGTACCGTGCTCAAGAACGGCGACCAAGTGGAGGTCATCACCTCTCCCTCGGCCGCGCCGTCGCCCACCTGGGAGGGCTTCGTCGTCACGGGCAAGGCGCGGGCGCGCATCCGCCGGCTGGTCCGCACGCAACAGCGCGATCAGTACGTGAACCTGGGGCGATCCATCCTCGCGCATGAGCTGCGCCAGATGGAGGTCGAGCTCAAGGACCAGGATCTGGAAGGTGTCTTGGCCCGCTTCAACTGTGAGACCGTGCAGGATCTCTATGCCGAGATCGGTGACGCGCGCCGTACGGCCAAGGAGGTGGCGGAAGCGGCGTTCCCCAAGACGCGCAGTGACAGCGTGTGGGCCAACATCGTCCCGATCCGCCGCCGCAAGGACAAGGGCAAGGATCAGCCCATCTCGATCCGCGGCCTGATTCCCGGCATGGCCGTTCACTATGCTGGCTGTTGCACGCCTGTTCCGGGTGATCGCATCGTCGGTATCCTCACGCCTGGCAAGGGTGCCACGGTTCACACGATCGACTGCGAATCGCTGGAAAGCTTCGCCAGCGCGCCTGAACGCTGGCTCGATCTGGCCTGGGACGAGGTCGGCGCGGTGTCCGATTCGCATCTGGTGCGGATCAACGTGGTGATCGAGAACAAGCCCGGCAGCCTGGGTAACGTCTGCATGGCGATCGGTCAGAACGAGGGCAATATCAGCAATCTTCGCTTCACCAACCGCGCGCCCGACTTCTACGAGATGATGGTCGACGTGGACGTGCACGACCTGAAACAACTGACCCACATCATGGCCGCTCTCAGGGCCGTTCCGGCCGTGAACTCGGTCGAGCGCGCGCGCGGCTGAGCGAGACGAGGAGAGAGTGTTGGGCCGCAAGCTTCGACTGGGCGTGAACATCGATCACGTGGCGACCATCCGCAACGCGCGCGGCGGGCTGCACCCCGATCCCGTGCGGGCGGCCCATTTGGCCGTGCAGGCGGGCGCCGACGGCATTACTGCGCATTTGCGCGAGGACCGGCGTCACATCTCCGACCGCGACATCGCGCGCCTGGCGACCGAGATCGACCGTCCTCTTAACCTTGAGATGGCGGCCACGCCGGAGATGCTGCAGATCGCCTTGCGCCATCGCCCGCACGCCGCGTGCTTGGTGCCCGAGAAGCGCGAGGAGCGCACGACCGAAGGCGGTCTCGACGTCGCGCGCGGCATCGATCACCTGCGTCCCTATGTGGAAGCGCTGAACAAGGCTGGTATCCGGGTTTCGCTGTTTATCGAGGCCGATCCGAAGCAACTCGACGCGGCCAAGGCCGTGGGCGCACCTGTGGTGGAATTGCACACGGGCGCCTATTGCGAGGCCGAAGGTCCCGAGCGTGACCGCTTGCTGAAGCGCGTTGAGGATGCGGCCCTCCATGCGGAGAGGCTTGGGCTCGAATGTCACGCGGGCCATGGGCTCAGTTACGACACCGTCCTGCCCATCGCGGTCATTCCGTCGCTGGTGGAGCTGAACATCGGCCATTTCCTGGTTGGCGAGGCCATCTTTAGTGGGCTGGAGCATTCGATCCGGCGCATGCGCGCCCTCATGGACCGTGCGCGCCGCGCCGGATGATCATCGGCATCGGCAGCGACTTGGTGGATATCCGCCGCATCGAGCGCACGCTCGATCGATACGGCGAGCGTTTTACCAATCGCATCTTCACCGAGGAGGAGCGCCGCAAATCCGAGCGGCGCGCCGCGCGCGGGCCCAGCTACGCGCGCCGCTTCGCCGCCAAGGAGGCATGCTCCAAGGCTCTCGGCACGGGTTTCCGGCGCGGCGTGTTCTGGCGCGACATGGGGGTGGTTAACCTGCCGTCCGGACAACCGACCCTAAAGCTGACTGGCGGTGCGGCGAAACGGTTGGCCGAACTGACCCCCGCGGGCATGGAAATTCGCATCGATTTGAGCCTGACAGACGATCCGCCCATCGCGCAGGCCATCGTTATTATTTCCGCCGTGCCGACCGCCCGGCCCGAATGACAGAAGTTTCACGGGCCTTTTTCTTGACAGGGTAGGGGGCGCTTGCCTTTATCCATCGCCGCCCGCGCGGTCAAAATCGCAATTTCTCAAGACATTAGGCGTTCATGGCGAATCCAAATAAAGGCGGATTGTGGGAGACGGTGAAAACCGTCGTCTATGCGGTCCTGATCGCGCTCGGTATCCGCACCTTCGCATACGAGCCGTTCAACATTCCGTCTGGCTCAATGATCCCCACGTTGCTCGTAGGCGATTACCTGTTCGTTTCGAAGTTTTCTTACGGCTACAGCCGCTATTCCTTTCCGTTCAGCCCGCCGCTGTTCAGCGGGCGCATCCTGCAACAGGACGTGGATCGGGGCGACGTTGCCGTGTTCAAGCTGCCGCGCGACGGCAGCACGGACTACATCAAGCGCATCGTCGGCCTGCCGGGTGACCGAATCCAGATGAAGAAGGGCATCCTCTACATCAACGACCAGCCGGTGGAGCGCAAGCGCATCGAGGATTTCGAGCCTGGCGTGCGTGGCTCAGGCGGGCCGCCGGTGGCGCAGTATATCGAGACGCTGCCGAATGGGCGCAGCTACCGCACCTTGAAGGTGGGCGAGGATGCCAGCCTGGACGACACGCCGCTGTTCAATGTGCCGCCGGGGCATTACTTCGCGATGGGCGACAACCGCGACAATTCGCTCGATAGCCGCGCTGCCGGCGGTGTCGGTTTCATTCCCGCCGAGAATCTGATCGGCCGGGCGGAGTTCCTGTTCTTCTCGGTCAACGGGCAGGCGCGCATCTGGGAGGTTTGGAACTGGCCGCGCGCGATCCGTTACGACCGCCTCTTTACCGCGATCCACTAGTGGCCGCGTTCGAGGAGCTTTACCGCCGCATCGGACACGCCTTCGCGCGGCGCGAGCTTCTTGAGCTGGCCGTCACCCACCGCAGCGCGGCACCGCGCCGCGACGGACGCATCCTGGCCAACGAGCGGCTGGAATTCCTGGGCGACCGCGTTCTGGGGCTCGTTGTCGCCGAACTGCTGCTCGACCGGCATGCCGAGGAAGATGAGGGGCAGTTAAGCCGCCGTTTGCACGCTTTGGTGCGGCGCGAGGCCTTGGCGCGGGTCGGCTTGGCCATCGGCGTGGACCGGGCCCTCAAGCTGTCCAAGGGCGAAGCGGGCGGTGGGGGCCGCGAAAACACGAATCTGGTCGCCGATGCCTGCGAGGCCGTGATCGGCGCGCTATTCCTCGATGGCGGCTTGCCGGCCGCTTCGGCATTCATCCATCGCGAATGGGCACCTCTGCTGTGCGAAAACACCGAGCCAGCCAAGGATGCGCGCACGGCTCTGCAGGAAACGGTGCAGGCGGCAGGCAAGAAGCTGCCTTTTTATCGCACCGTCGGTTCCGAAGGGCCTGACCACGCGCCGCGCTTCGTCGTCGAAGTATCGGTCGAGGGGCAGCAATCCGTGCGCGCCGAGGGCCGCTCCAAGCAGGCGGCAAGCGAAGCCGCGGCGGCCGCGATGCTGGCGCGGCTTCGGAGTACCTGAATTGGCGACGAAGTGCGGCTTTGCCGCCGTCATCGGTGCGCCCAACGCGGGCAAGTCAACCCTGGTCAACGCGCTGGTCGGCGCCAAGGTGTCGATCGTCACGCCCAAGGTGCAGACCACGCGCGCGCGCGTTCTGGGCATTGCCTGCAAGGGCGAGGCGCAGATCGTCTATGTCGATACGCCGGGTATCTTCACGCCCAAGCGGCGGCTGGAGCGCGCCATGGTGCGCGCCGCGTGGCAGGGCGCGGGCGATGCCGATGTGGTTCTGCTGATGGTGGACGTCGCCGCCCGGGCAAGCGGGCGCGACGAGGCGCTGGAGCCGATTCTGGCTGGTCTGCGCGACGCCAAGCGTAAGGCCATTCTCGTTCTCAACAAGATCGATCTGGTGAAGCCCGCGGTTCTGCTGGCCATTGTCCAGAAACTGAATGCCGAGGGCCTGTTTACCGACACCTTCATGATCTCCGCGCTCAAGGGGGATGGCGTCGCCGATCTAGAGAAGCGCATCATCGAGCTGCTGCCCCCGGGGCCGTGGCTGTACCCGGAGGACCAAGTGGCGGATATGCCGCTGCGCCTGCTGGCCGCGGAGGTGACACGCGAACAGCTTTTCCTGCAACTCAGCCAGGAGCTGCCCTATTCGATCTCGGTCGAAACCGAAAGTTGGGAGGAGCGGAAGGACGGCAGCGTCCGTATCGAACAAGTCGTCCACGTCATGCGCGAGAGCCATAAGCCGATCGTGCTGGGCAAGGGCGGCCAGCAGATCAAGCGCGTGGGTGCTGCCGCGCGGGCCGAATTGGAGAAGATGCTTGAGCGCAAGGTGCATCTGTTTCTGTTCGTGCGCGTCAGTCCCGATTGGATCGACGATCCGGAGCGCTATCAGGCCATGGGGCTGGACTTCGAGCAGTGATGCCCTGGGCGCGTCCGCCGCTCCTCTGGTAGAACGGTGTCATGGAATGGTCCGACGACGGCATCGTGCTCTCGGCACGCAAGCATGGCGAAAGTGCGGCCATCGCTGTTTTGCTGACCCGTGAACACGGTCGCTATGCGGGGCTAGTGCATGGCGGCTCCAGCCGTCGCATGCACGGTATGCTCGAACCTGGCAATCGGGTTCGCGTTACGTGGCGTGCTCGTTTGGACGAACACCTAGGCAGTTTCTCGTCGCCATTCGACCTGGTCTCTAACGTATCCGCCAGCCTGCTCGACGACCCTCTACGCCTTACTGCGCTTCAGGCGATTTGTGCGGTGGCCGAGGCCGCCTTGCCGGAGCGGGAGAAGCACAAGGACGTATTTCTAGGCCTGCTCGGCCTGCTCGATGCCCTTAGCGGTGAGTCGTGGGCTGCCGGCTACGTGCGCTGGGAATTGGCGTTGCTGGCCGATCTCGGCTTCGGGCTGGACTTGTCCGCATGCGCGGCCACGGGCAGCAACGACAATCTCACCTACGTGTCGCCGAAATCCGGACGAGCCGTGTCCGCCTCGGCGGGCGAACCGTATCGCGACCGGCTGCTGTCGCTGCCGGGCTTCCTTCTGCGCGAGCAGCACGTCCCGGGCGTCGGCGAGGTCGCGGCCGGCTTGGCCCTCACTGGCTATTTCCTCGACCGGCATGTGCTGGAGCCCCACGGCAAGACGTTGCCGCTCGCGCGCGGGCGGCTGGTCGATCGGCTGGGACGCTAAAGATCCCTCTCAAGTGGCCGGCTCAAGTCTCTGAAATACCTAAATATTGACGAATTTCTATCCTCTGCTACTATGGCTAGCGGATAGTCATGGCCAAACCGACCCCAGCCGGAGAGATCAAGGTCACTCCGCTCGCCGATGCGCTCGGCGAGCGCTACTTGTCCTATGCGCTGTCCACGATCATGGCCCGGTCGCTGCCCGATGTGCGCGATGGGCTGAAGCCCGTCCATCGGCGGTTGCTCTACGCCATGCGCCTGATGCGGCTGGACCCAGAAACCGGCTTCAAGAAATGCGCGCGCGTGGTCGGTGAGGTGATCGGTAAGTATCACCCGCACGGCGATGTGGCCGTCTATGACGCGATGGTCCGCCTGGCCCAGGATTTCGCCCAGCGCTACACGCTGGTCGAGGGGCAGGGGAACTTCGGCAATATCGACGGCGATAACGCCGCCGCCATGCGCTACACCGAGGCGCGCCTGACCACAGTGGCTCAAGCGCTGCTCGACGGGCTCGACGAGGACACAGTCGATTTCCGCGCCACCTACGACGGCGAGGGTGACGAGCCGCTGGTCCTGCCGGCCAATTTCCCGAATCTTCTGGCCAATGGCGCGACGGGCATCGCGGTCGGCATGGCGACCAGCATTCCGCCGCACAATGCGGGCGAGCTGTGCGACGCGCTGCTGCACTTGATCAAATTTCCGAACGCCACCGTGGCCAAGTTGGTCGAATTGGTTCCGGGCCCGGACTTTCCGACCGGCGGAATCATCGTCGAGCCGCCCGAGCAGATTCGCGAGGCCTATGCCACGGGCCGCGGCGGCTTTCGCGTGCGGGCGCGTTACGAGGTCGAGAAGCTCAAGGGCGGCACCTATCAGATCGTGGTGACCGAGATTCCCTACCAAGTGCCCAAGTCGCGCTTGGTCGAGAAGATTGCCGAGCTTCTGGCGGCCAAGAAGCTGCCGGTGTTGGCCGATATCCGCGACGAGTCGGCCGCCGACATGCGCCTGGTGCTGGAGACGAAAAGCC
>JBFXED010000060.1:0-16301 GCA_050180485.1 Alphaproteobacteria bacterium
GGTGATGTTGGCGATGGTGCCTTTCAATTCGTCAATGCGGGCGGAGAAGTTGGGCTGAATGAACAGATCGGAAAAGCCCATCGAACCGCCGCTGATGGCAAGCTGTTTCAGGTGCACCGTCCAGGCCGGCTTGGTGGGCGTGGCCTGGATCGGCGCGGTGGTGGTCGCGGTGGCCTTGGTGGACGCATCCGTCTGGGCAACGATCTCGTTTGACGCGGCGGCCTTGGGCGGCATGAGCGGCGTGAAGTTGAAGCTGCGGTCGGGCTGCATCTGCACCTGGCCCACCGGCTGCACCAGATTGGCCTGACGGACCTCGATTCGATTGTTGCGAATGCCGATGCCCGTGAGGGCGAGGGAACGCCAAGCAAAAAACGGGCTATTGGTGGTGGTTTCCAGGAGGTCGAAATTTTCGACCGCGGCATTGCCGGTAAAGCGCAACGCGGTGAGGTCGGCGCCCTTGAAATGCACCGTGCCGGATGCGTTGGCCTCGCCCGAGCGCAGCTCCAGCGACTTGAGCGACGGCAGATAGGGCACGAACGACTTCAGGGCCAGGTCGGTCAGGGTGAATTTAAGATCGCCCTCGAGATCCGCCGGCGTCACCGTGGCGTCGCCCGTGGCACGCCCCTTGCCATTGATGCCGGTGTCGAAATGGATGCTCACCGGCTGGGTCCGGTCGCTGCTTGCGCCTGTGACGCTGACGGTGAGCGGGGCGATATTGAAGCGGGCGGGATGTTCCAGCGCCTGGTCCTCAAAATTCAGTTGCGCGCCGTTGAGTGCGAACTGGCCCAGGGAAATCTGCCAGGGCCGCGCCGGTGTGGTTTCGGCTGGCGCCGGTACGGGCGGCTCTGGCGGCAACAGGGCGAGCAGGCTGCTCTGGCCGTTACGCTGACGGCGTACTGAAAACGCGGCGCCATCGAGAACCAGATTGCCAAGCTGAAGTTTGCGGGCGCCATAATCGAGCGTGAGGTCGGTCAGGGATGCGTCGGCCAATTGGATGGCCGGCTCGTTTACGTCCGCCGCTGCCACGCCCAACCCCTGCAGCGCCAACTGGGGCATCGCCACCGTCAATTGGCTGATGCCATCGGCGTTGGCGGCCAGCACGATGGGGCCAGCGCTGGCATTGAGCCGCGCGAGGGTCAGTGTGCCCTGGAACAGTGCCTTGTCGCCCACCACCGACAGGCCGCTGCCCGTCACCTCGGGCAGCGACAGGTTCAGGCTCAGGCCTTGCGGGCCATAGGCAAAATCATAGTCGGCGGTGATGCTTGCCTCGCCACCGGTGAGCGCCACCGGCATCTTTTCGCCCAGGAATTTCTGTACCGTCTCGCTCTTGAGGGACGTGATGACGAGGCGCCCATGCGAGGAGATGGGAGCGATGGACAAGGTGCCGCGCCAGGCAAAGTCTTCGCCATGCCCGCTTTTCGCATTCAATGTGAAGTCGCCGCCCGCCGCCAGATTGGTCTGGAAATCCCTCAGGGCGAACGCAATGGGGATCAGCGTTTCTTCCGGCCGTTGGGCCTGGCTCTCGTCGGTATAACGCACGCCGCCCTGGTTGACGATGAAGGCGCTGATCTTCACCGCCGGGCTCGGCCCCTCGGAGCGGGTGTCGGGCTTAAGCTGGGGCTTAAGGTCGAGCAGATTGAGTGATCCGTCGGGCCGCATGCGAGCGTCGATGAACGGCCGGTCCAGGGTCACTTCGGTGAAGTGGTAGGCGGATTGGAACAGCGACAGGAACGAGAAGTCCACCCGCAGGTGCCCCACCGCGACCAGCGGCTGTTGCGTGGCCGGCAACGCGATATCGTCGATGTCGAGGGTGTAGTTAAACGGATTGAACTTGATAGCGCCAAGCGCGAGGGGCTGGTCGAGATTGGCTTTCACCCAGCTGGTCGCCTCGGAGCGTACAAGGCTCGGCACCAGATAAAATCCCGCCAGCACATAGGCGACGAACAGAACGGTCAGGGCAACCAGGCCCCGGAGCCAGACGCGGCGCGGGAGGCGGTTCAAAATGCGGCGCGAGAGGCGGTTCAAAGCAGGTGCCTCCTGCGCGGCGGTTTCGTGATCAGAGGCAGGACCGTTCGACATCGAGGTGACCATAACAAATTATGAGGGTGAGAATATCTGACGAGCCGTGATCATCCGATCCGGCGACCTTGGAGGTGCAGCGGGGCTCATGCCGCGCGAACCCTAACCCATTGTTCTGGACCGCTCATCGGCCAGTGACTCACCAAGGCCTCGCCGATGGGGTAAATTCGACGCCCCTTGTCATGGGTTTGCCATTGGCCGCGTCCATGATCATGGGGGACCAGTAAACACAGCGTTGAGGCCCGGATCTTTCCTCACTCGCATGCGAGCTCTTTCAAGGGCCTTCGGCGCGACAAGGGAGGGTAGCGATGAAGATCGTCGTCATCGGCGGCACCGGCCTGATCGGATCGAAGACCGTTGCCATTCTGCGGCAAGCCGGCCACGAAGCCGTCGCGGCTTCGCCCAACAGCGGCGTCAACACCATCACCGGCGAGGGCGTGAAGGAGGCCGTCGCCGGCGCGCAGGCGGTGATCGACCTCTCCAACTCGCCCTCATTCGAGGACAAGGCGGTGCTGGAATTCTTCAAGACCTCGGGCCGCAACCTTTTCGCGGCGGAGACCACCGCGGGCGTTCGGCACCATGTCGCGCTGTCCATCGTCGGAACGGATAGGACGCCCGACAACGGCTATTTCCGCGCCAAGGTCGCCCAGGAGAAGCTGATCGAGGCCTCCGGCATCCCCTACACCATCATCCGCTCGACCCAGTTCCTGGAATTTCTCAGCGGCATCGCCGCTTCCGGCACGGATGGGAACAAGGTCCGGATTTCGCCCGGCCTGTTCCAGCCCATCGCGGCGGACGACGTCGCCGCCGTCGTCGCCGAGGTCGCGCTCGCGGCTCCGCGAAACGGCATGCTCGAGATCGCCGGCCCGGAGCGGGCGCCGTTCAACGAAATCGTTGCCCGCTATCTGAAAGCGGTCGGCGACCCGCGCGAGGTCGTGAAGGACAGCGAGGCCCGATACTTCGGCGGCCGGGTCGAGGAGCGCTCGCTCGTGCCGTTGGGCGAAGCGCGTCTCGGCCGCATCGGTTTCGACGAATGGCTCCGCGCGCGGGCGAGGGTCTGATCCCGCTTTTGCCAACCGAAGGAGGGCCCCATGAAACGTATCTTCTGTTTGCTGGTTGTCGCCACGTTGCCGTTCGGTAGCGTCCTTGCGGATGAGCCGAAATCAAAGAACGCCAAGGTGACCGTCGTCTACGAACACGAACTGCCGAACGTCCCCGGCAAAAGTCTGCGCGCAGTGCTCGTCGAATACGGACCAGGCGCTGGATCGCCCTCCCATCGGCATCCTTCCTCGGCATTCATCTATGCGCGAGTGCTGGAGGGAGCGATCCGCAGCAAAGTGAACGACGCGCCGGAGCGTACTTATCAAGCCGGCGAGAGCTGGATCGAGCAGCCGGGTGATCATCACCAAGTTAGTCAGAATGCTAGTACTAGGGCTCCAGCGAAACTGCTGGCTATATTCGTGGTCGACACAAGTGAACGGGAGGTCGTAATTCCGGATAAGTAGTCAGGTTCATCGGCGCTAGATTTCACTCTTGGTTGACAGGAGAGCACAATGTCGAACCATTTCACCGGATTGAGCCTTGGCCCGCCGCTGGGCGATCAGCGACTTGATCTCTGCGACCTGTATGCATTCCAGTCGCCCGTCGACACGAACAGAACCGTGATCATCCTCAATGCAAATCCCAACGCGGACGCGCTTCATCCCGACGCGATCTATCGCCTCAACATCGACAACGACGGCGATTACCTGACCGACATCGCGTTCAGCTATGTGTTCTCGAAGCCGCAGAACGGCAGGCAGACCGTCAGCGTATTCGTCGCGACTGGCGCGGAGGCGCGCTCGGAGGAAGCGGTAGGGACGAAGATCATCGCCGATGCCGAGGTTTCCTTCGGCGCCAAGCCGAATATCGTCAAGTCGGGTCCTTACACGTTCTTCGCCGGCAGCCGCAGCGACGCGTTCTTCTTCGATTTCGACGGAATCAAGAACCTGTTCGATATCAGAGGAAAACGGAACTTCACCGAGCCCCACCTCGACGGGAAGTCGCCATGGACGGGCGTCGATTCGAACACGGAAGCGAACGTGTTTTCGACCGTGATCGAGCTACCGACGCGTGAACTCGACCCCAAGCCCGAGATCCATATCTGGGGGCGGTGCAGCGTAAGGCGTGACGGCAAGTTGCTTCACGTCGATCGCGCGGGCCATCCGAGCGTCAGCAGCTTCTTCAACACCGATGACACCAAGGAGGAGTACAACGCGAGCGAGCCCGTCAACGACCGCAAGCGATGGCTTGGCCAGTTCGTGCATCTGATGGGGCATACCGGCAATTACACGGACGAGGAAGCGATCGCCGCCATCGACGAGGAGCGCACGCTTCCCGACGTGTTGAGTTTCGATCCGTCGAAGCCCGCGAAGTATCCCAACGGCCGGGTCTTCACCGACGACGTCATCGATTACCGCCTCGCTTTCCTGACGAAAAACGAGTGTCCGCCCACCGGTCTCAAGCCCCACACCGATGTCCTGAAGGAGTTCCCCTACCTCGGCACGCCACATTCGAAATAGCGGAGCGGGCACCAGAAAATAGCCTCCCGTATGATCGGACGGCTTAAGATGCCGTCCGCGCAATGTGTTGTCCGCGCCGAACGCCACCATGGGAGCCATCCGTCCATGTCCGTCACGATCTACGGCATCAAGAACTGCGACACGATGAAGAAGGCGCGGGCGTGGCTGGACGCGCGCGGCGTCGACTACGAATTTCATGATTACAAGGCGGCGGGCATCGACCGTGCGACGTTGGAGGATTGGGCACGCGAAGTGGGATGGGAAACGCTGCTGAACCGCGCGGGCACCACGTTTCGCAAACTGCCGGACAAGGAGCGCGAGGGCGTCACGGAGAAGAAGGCCATCGCGCTGATGCTGGCGCAGCCGTCGATGATCAAGCGGCCGGTGCTCGAGGCGGGCGGCCCGCTGCTGGTCGGCTTCAAGCCCGAGCAATACGAAAAGACCTTGGCCAGGAAACGCTAAGCCCTTGGAATCCATGGCGAATGGATTTGCGGTTCATTCAAGAGTGCATTGCACAATAGAGGGGTGAAAGCCCTTCTATAAAGCCCCATATATTGATTGTGCATCGCAATATGCAGGATCAAGCCTTGGGCCATCCGACCCCCACCGACCTCGACCTGACTCAGGAGCCGGGTGCTCTCCGCGCGTTCCCCACCGAAGGCAGCATCCGGCGCCTGTGGCCGGTCGAACGCAGGCTGTTCGCCGCGCATCTGTTGCGTCTGGGCGCCGAGGACCGGCTGCTTCGCTTCCAGGGCTATCTGAGCGACGAGGCGATCGACGCCTATGTCGAATCGCTCGATTGGTTCGGTGGCGTCGTGATCGCCTACTTCGTCGATGGCGAGGTAAGGGCCGCGGCGCATCTGTCCTGGACCCGCGGCCTCGTGCGCACGGGTGAGATCGGGCTCAGCGTCGAGGCTCCATTCCGCCGTCGCGGCGTCGGCACGGCGCTTCTGCGCCGCGCCATGACGGTCGCGCGCAACCGCTTCGTCTCGGACGTCGGGCTTCTCTGCATGCCGGAGAACGCGGCCATGCGTCGCGTCGCGGCCCATCTCGGCCTCAAATGGAAGGTCGCGTCCGGCCAGGCCGAGACCACGGCCTGCTTAAGGTGGCCCGACCAGTTGTCCTTGTTCGACGAGATGGTGTCCGAAACCCAAGGGCTCGTGGGCGGCGCGCTGGATGCAACCGCTGCGGGTTCCGGCCGCCCTAAATAATCACCTGCTCGCGTACGGGCGTGCCGTTGCGCAAGCGCTGCCATCCGAAGCGCGTCAGGTCGATCGTCTCGTAACGGCCGGCCAGGATCAGCTCCGCCATCGCGCGTCCGCAGCCGGGCGCATGCATCAGGCCATGGCCTGAAAATCCTGCCAGCATGTGGAAATTGCCGAGCCCACCCGTGCCGGGGCCGATGATCACATTTCCGTCGAAATCGTTCTGATCATAAAGCCCGGCGAGCGTGTTCTTGCACCGGGTCCGCTCGAATTTCGGGAAGCGGTGCGCAAGGGCCGGCCAGACGACGCGCTCGAAATAATCGTGGTCGACCTCGAAATTGTATGCGCGCGGTTCGGTCAGTGTCGGCACGCCGCCGGAATAACCTTTGCCCTCCGGCCGGAAGGCGAGGCGGTCCGGGTCCTTGAGATAGGGCAAGGGCTCGATCGGTTCTTCCGCTTCGAAATAATGCTCGAATCGGCGCAGCGGCTCGATCGGCACCGCGATGTCCAGCATGGCGCAGACGTGCTTGGCCCAAGCGCCCGCGGCATTCACGAAATGCTCGGCTTCCACCCGTTGGCCCGATTTCAGGGGAGCTGCCGTGACACGGCTTCCACTTCGCGCAAGCCCTGTGACCTCGTCGGCGAGGTACATCACGCCCAGGGACAAGGCTTTCTTGCGGAAACCCATCAGTACGCTGTGCGGGTCCAGCCAGCCGTCGTCGGGCGAATGGATGCCGGCGCCCAGGTCCGCCACGTTCATCGACGGGAATTTGTGCTTGAGCTCATCCGGCTCCAGCCAGTTCACGTTGCATCCCAAGCTCCGTTCGGTTTCGAAATTGCGCCGCAGATTGTCGCGGGCGGCGGGCGGAACGATGAACAGATAGCCGTTCTTCTTGAGCCCGATCTCGGCCGTCATGCCGTCGACGGCCATCGCCTCCGCGAATCGGTCGTAGAACGGGATGCTGAAGTTCGACAACGCGATGTTTTCCGGTAGGGAGAACAGCCGACGCACGCCGCCCGATGCGCGCGGCGTCGAGGCCAAAGCATAGGCCGGATCGCGTTCCACGACGGCAACGCCGATGTTGGGGGCGCGCATCTTCAGGAAATAGGCGACCGCGGAGCCGATCGCACCGCCGCCGATGATCGCGATGTCGGTCTTCACGCTATCTTCCCGAAGGGTTCAGGCTGCAGAAAGAATAACGCCGCCCGTATTTCCACGGGCGGCGTCGTACTATTCGCGAGCAAGGCGGGAGCGCGTCAGGCCACGCCGTACTTCTTGAACCAGTTCAGCATCTTTTGCCACGCATCCTTGGCCGGCGCTTCGCGATAGGAGGGCCGGTAATCCGCGTTGAAGGCGTGCGGCGTGTCCGGATAGACCATGAACTCGCCGACCTTGCCGGCCTTCTGCATGGCCGCCTTCATCTGCTCGATCGTGTCGTTCGGAATGCCGGTGTCCGCGCCGCCATAAAGGCCGAGCACGGGGCATTTCAGATTTGCGACAACGTCGATCGGGTTGGTCGGGCGCGTCTCGTTGGGCTGCCCCACCAGCGGCCCGTACCAGGCGACGGCCGCCTTCAAGTTCGGGTTGTGCGCGGCGTACATCCAGGTGTAGCGGCCGCCGGCGCAAAAGCCCGTGACGCCCAGCTTGGCCGTGTCGGCCTTGCCGCTGCCCTTCGCGAAAGCGGCGGTCGAATCGAGATCGGCCATGGCGTCCTTGTCGTACACCTTGGCAACCACAGGGCGGATCTCGTCGATCGTCTTCATGCTGCCCACGTCGCCCACGCGGGAAAAAAGGTCCGGCGCGATCGCGTAGTAGCCAGCCTTGGCCAAGCGGCGCACGACGTCCTTGATGTGTTCGTGCACGCTGAAGATTTCGTGGATGACCAGGACCGTGGCGAACGGACCGCCGCTGGCCGGATGCGCGAAGTAGCCGTTGGCGGTGCCGCCGGCAACTGGGATCTTGACGTCGCCGGTGGTCAGGCCGGTCGTGTCGGTCGTAATAACCGACTGCCCGACCGCGGGCCGCACGGCCAAGGCGAAGCCCGCCGCGAAAGCGGAGGTGACGACGAATTTACGGCGCGAGATTGAGCCGATGATATTCTGGATGCCGCGGATATCCGCGCTCATGTCGTCGGGCATGGGAAGCTCCTGTTTTTTGTTTTTGGCCGGTGAAACGGGACGAAAAAACGGCTAGAGCGATTTCGACACCACGCTCAGGGCCGGGGTGCGCAGGACGGCCAGGACATCGGCCAGATTTCGGCCTTCCTTGATACGCCGTCCCTCGTGGGTCAGGACATAGTCGCCGCGCCGCCTGGCACCCGGGGCGAACTTCATCAGCGTATAGACCGGGCGGGCCGAGGAATGGCGGAAAAATGAGAACACGGCCACCCCGCTGCGGTGGTCGATGGCGTAATCGCGCCATTCACCCCGCGCCACGCGGCGGCTATAGACGGATAGCAATTGGTTGAGTTCGGTCCGGTTGAAGAAGATGCAGCTTCGACGTAGCCGATAATCCGCCAGGCGGACCAACGTCGTCATGAAGCGCTTCTCCCTCATCTTCGCGACCGCGATAGTGTTCCCCAAATCCGGATTCGAGTCCAGCCGAAGAGAGCGCGTGGAGCCGTCCGCGGGAGAAGGTAGGAGGAGCGGTAACCCACTGACGTTTTAGGCGATTTTGAGGCCGTCTTGGGTCCATCCCCGTGTTTACCTCGCGCCCGGCGGCGGGCTATGTTGGGGGCCCCTTCGGCGCCGCCCTCCCTTGGAGCTTTTCACGTGACTGACATCTTCCGCGAAGTCGAAGAGGAGATTCGCCACGAGCGCTACGCGAAGCTTTGGGCGAAGTACGGCAAGTACGTCATCGCCGCCGCGGTCGCGGTCGTGCTGGCCACGGCCGCGACGGTGGCTTGGCGCGATCATCAGCGGAAGGAGCGCGCGGCCGAAAGCGAGCGCTATGCCGCCGGCATGATGCTGATCGCCGAGAACAAGATCCCCGAGGCCGCCGATGCGTTCGCGGCGCTGGCCAAGGATGCCGGCGGCGACTATGGCGCGCTGGCGCGGCTGGAAGAGGCCGGCTTGCGCGCCCAAGCCGGCGACGCGGCGGGAGCCCAGCGCGCGTACGACGAACTGGCCGCCGATTCGAGCGCCCAGCGTTCCTTGCGCGATTTGGCCGTGCTGCTGTCGGTCATGCACGACCTGGACAAGATCGATCCGGCCGAGGGACGGCAGCGCTTGAAGCCGCTTCTGGCCGACGACAATCCCTGGCGCTTTTCCGCGCGCGAACTGACCGCGCTCCTGGCCCTGCGCGTGGGCGACAATGCCGGGGCGAAGGAGGCGTACAAGGCCGTCGCCGACGACCAGAACGCGCCGCCCGCGCTTCGCGCCCGCGCCACCGAGATGCTGGCTTCCCTGGGCCCGTGAGGCTCATGCGCGGCTTCGCCTTTCGTCCTGTCCTTCTGACTGTCGCGTTGGCTCTCGCGCTCGGCGGCTGCGGGCTTTTCGAGAAGAAAAAGAAAGAGCCGCTGCCGGGCGAACGTATCCCGGTCATGCTGCTCGAGAAGAAGCTCGAGCCCGATCCGCGCATTGCCGACCTGGCCGTCCGCCTGCCGCCGCCAGAGGTCAATCCGACCTGGCCGCAGACCGGCGGCTACGCCGACCACGCCATGCACCATCTGTCCGTCGCGGATGTGCCCAAGAAGGCGTGGTCGATTCAGATCGGCGAAGGGTCCTCGGACGAACGCCGCCTTCTGGCCCAGCCCATCGTGGCCGAGGGCAAGGTGTTCACGATGGACACCGAAAACCACGTCACCGCGTATGAAACGGGGACGGGCAAGCGCTTGTGGCGGATCATCGTGGTGCCCGAGGAGGCCGAGGAAGACGCTTTCGGCGGCGGCATGGCCTACGATGCGGGGCGCGTCTACGTCGCCACCGGCGCGGCCGAGGCCTTGGCGCTCAATGCCCAGACGGGCGACATCATCTGGCGGCAGTCGGTGACCGCGCCCGTGCGCTCGGGCCCCACCGTGTCGGCCAGTCGCGTCTTCGCGGTCAGCGTCGACAACCAGCTCCACGCATTGGACGCGCGCGACGGTGCCAAGCTGTGGTCCAACGCAGGCATCGCCGAGGTGGCCGCGCTTCTCGGCGGCTCCAGTCCCGCGGTCGAAGGTTCGATCGTGGTGGCGCCCTACACCTCGGGCGAACTGGTGGCCCTGCGCATCGACAACGGGCGGCAGAGCTGGACCGACACGCTGACCGCGGTGCGCCGCGCCGATGCCGTGTCCGCGTTGGCCGACATCCGCGGCCTGCCGGTGATCGACCGTGGGCGCGTCTATGCCATCAGCAACAGCGGCCGCATGGCCGCCATCGATATCCGTTCGGGCTCGCGCATCTGGGACATCGCGGTGCCCAGCGTTCAGACGCCGTGGATCGCCGGCGAATTCGTGTTCGTCCTGACCACCCAGGACGAGATCGCCTGCATCTCGCGGCGCGACGGACGCATCCGCTGGGTGATGCAATTGCCCACCTGGGCCGACGAGAAGAAACAGGAGGGCAAGGTCTTCTGGGTCGGGCCCGTCCTGGCATCGGACCGCCTGATCGTCGCGGGCTCGCACGGCAAGATCCTGACCGTCTCGCCCTATGATGGAAAGATCCTGGGGCAAGTCGACGTGGACGAGCCTGTGCGCATTCCGCCGATCGTCGCCGAAGGCGTCCTCTATGTTCTGACGGACGAAGGCAACCTGATCGCGTTCAAATAGGCTGGCGATGCCCTACACGGTGGTCATCGTGGGACGCCCCAATGTCGGCAAGTCGACATTGTTCAATCGCCTGGTCGGCCGGCGCGCGGCGCTGGTCCACGACACGCCGGGCCTGACGCGCGACTGGCGCGAGGGCGAGGCTTCGCTGGGCGGCCTGACTTTCCGCATCATCGACACGGCCGGTCTGGAGGAAGGGCGTAAGGACGGGCTGGAAGCGCGCGTCAAGGAACAGACCGACCGCGCGCTGGCCGAGGCCGATCTGATCCTGATGGTGGTGGACGCGCGTGCCGGTATCACGCCGCTCGACGAACATTTTGCCGGCACGATCCGCGCGGTGTCGAAACCGACGCTCCTGGTCGCGAACAAAAGCGAGGGGCGGGCCGGCGACGCAGGTTTCTACGAAGCCTATTCGCTGGGCCTGGGCGATCCCGTCGCGATCTCGGCCGAACATGCCTTGGGCTTGGGCGATCTCTATGACGCTATCGCAGCCGAGCACGAAAAGAGTGGCATCTTCGCCGAAGAGGCCGCGCCCCAGCCGTCCGGGCGTATCGAGATCGCCATCGTGGGCCGGCCCAACGTGGGCAAGTCGACCTTGATCAACCGGCTCTTGGGCGAGGACCGCCAACTCACGGGGCCGGAGCCCGGCACGACACGCGACGCCATCGAGATCGATTGGAGTTATGACGGCCGTCCGCTGCGGCTGGTCGACACCGCCGGCATCCGCCGCCGCGCGAAGTTTGGCGAGACGGTCGAGCAGCTCGCGGTGGACGACAGCGAGCGCGCCATCCGCAAGGCCGGCGTGGTCATTCTGGTTCTCGACGCGTGCGAGATGCTGCATCGCCACGATCTGCGCATAGCCGAGATCGCCATCGAGGAAGGACGCGCGCTGATTATCGCCGCGAACAAATGGGATCTGGTGGCCGACCGCAACCAGGCCATGCGCGATCTGAAGGAGCGGATCGAGACCTCGCTGCCCCAAGTGCGGGGCTTGCCCGCCGTGACGATCTCCGCGGCGTCCGGCGAAGGGTTGGACAAGCTGATGGCGATGGTCTTCCGCATCCACGAACGCTGGCAGAAGGAGATCACCACGGGCTCGCTCAACCGTTGGCTGGAGGGCGCGTTGGAAGGTCACGCGCCGCCCATGGTCAGCGGGCGGCGCGTCAAGTTCCGCTATATGACGCAGACCGCGGTGCGGCCGCCGACCTTCGCCCTGTTCACGAATCTGAGCGTGGGCAAGGCACCCGATTCATATCTTCGTTATCTGACCAACGGGCTGCGCGACGCGTTCGACCTGGACGGGGTGCCCATCCGCATCCGGGTACGGCGTAGCAAGAATCCCTTCGCGCCGAAGTAAAGCCTTGATCGTTTGCGCGCCGCGCAAAGGTCCTATGCTTGCTTTGTGCGTGGGGCGGGGCGCAATGTCTTCTTCGTCATCGAGCGAGGATTCCCATGGCGCGCGCCCTCTGGATCATCATCACCTGCGGTGCCTTGATCCTGACTCTGTCGACGGGATTGCGCGCATCGTTCGGCCTATTCCTGAAGCCGATGACGGTCGATCTCGAGATCAGCCGCGGCATCTTCGCCTTCGCGATCGGACTTCAGAATCTTCTGTGGGGCGTGGCGTCGCCGTTCGCGGGCGCCTGGGCGGATCGGTTGGGCACCGGACGCGTCATCGTCGCGGGTTCGCTTTTCTACGCGCTCGGCCTGGCGGGCATGGCGTTCGGCACCGACGGGCCGCAAATCGTCCTGGCCCAGGTGCTGGTCGGTTTCGGTCTGGCGGGGGCGGGGTTCTCCACGGTGCTGGGCGCGGTGGGCCGCGCCGCGCCGCCGGAGAAGCGCAGCATGGCGCTCGGCATCGCGGCGGCAGGTGGATCGTTCGGCCAATTCGCGATCGTGCCGTATGGCCACGAGCTGATGAGCTATCTTGGCTGGCACTGGGCCTTGTTCGGCTTGGCGCTGACCTCGCTTGTGATGGTGCCGTTGGCGGCGGGCGTCGCGGGCAAACCCGCCGACGCGGGCGGGCCGCGCCAAAGCCTGGGCGAGGCGCTGCGCGAGGCCATGACGCATCGGGGCTTCATCCTGCTGACGCTCGGTTTCTTCGTGTGCGGCTTCCAAGTCGTCTTCGTCGCCACGCATTTGCCGGCCTACCTCGCCGACAAGGCCATGCCCGGTTGGCTCGGCGCATGGTCGCTGGCGCTGGTAGGGCTCGGCAACATCGTCGGCACTTATGCCTGCGGCTGGCTTGGCGGCCGCTACCCGAAGAAGACGCTGCTGGCGTTGCTCTATTTGCTGCGCTCGCTCGTGTTCCTGATTTTCATCCTGATGCCGCTGACGGAGGCATCCGTGCTTGCCTTCGCGGGCACGTTGGGCCTTTTGTGGCTTGGCACCGTGCCCCTGACCAGCGGACTCGTGGCCTACATCTTCGGGCCGGCCTATATGTCGATGCTCTACGGCATCGTTTTCTTGTCGCACCAAGTCGGCAGCTTCATGGGCTCGTGGCTGGCGGGCGTGGCCTACGACCTCACCGGCTCCTACGACGTGATGTGGTGGGGCAGCGTGGCGATGGGCCTGGTGGCCGCCGCCTTGAACTGGCCGATCGTGGAACGCCCGGTCGCCCGCCTGGCCGCGGCGCAGGCGCGCGCATGAATGCGATGCGCCTGTCTATCATCGGTGCTGTCGCGCTGGTCGGCGCAGGAGCTCTTTATCTTTGGATTACGCGTGGGCCCGCGATCCTGCTCGACATGAGCTGGCTCAAGGACTGTTTCTGACGCGCGTCAGGTTCCGATCATGGGGATGAAGCCGGGCAGGGCGCGCACCCGGTCCATCCAGGCGCGGATGGCGGGATAGGGCGCCATGTCGATCTCGGCTTCGGCGTTCAACGCCGGATAGGTGTAGCAGGCCATCTCGGCGATGGTCGGGCGGTCGAGCGCCAGCCATTCATGCGACGCGAGCCGGCGCTCCATGGCGGTCAAGCCGCGCTGGATCAGGAAGCGCGCACGCTTCATGTCGAGGAACACCAGCTCGTCATCCGGTCCTCGGTAGCGCAGCATGATCCGTGCCTGCGCGATGCCGAACAGAAGCTCGTTCTCGGCCAGCGCCAGCCACTGCATCACCTCGGCCATGCCGGCGGGATCGAGCGGCAGCCACTTCTCGCCGCCATGGGCGCGGGCGAGATAGACTAGGATGGCCATGGAATCCCAGATGCATTTCCCGTCGGCCTCCAGCACGGGAACCTGGCCGCGCGGGTTCTTGGCCAGGAACTCCGGCGTGCGCAGCTCGGGACCGTAGGGAATCTCTATCGTCTCGTGGGGCACGCGCAGGACCGAAAGGAACAGCGCGATCTTGTGGCTGTTGCCCGAACGCGCGCCGGTATAGAGACGGATCATGCGGCCGCGCTCGACGAGGCGGCCGGCCGTAGGATTTCGCCGTGCCGTGTGCATTTCGGCTCGGCCAGGGCGACGAAGGCTTCGGTCGCCGTGTCGGGATGGGGGCGGTCGGCGGGGTCTTCGCCGGGAAAGGCCTCGGCGCGCAACTTGGTGCGCAAGGGACCGGGATCGATCAGGTTCACCCGCACCGTACTGGTCGTCATTTCGTGCGCATAGATTTTTGCCATGGTCTCCAGCGCCGACTTGCTGGCCGCATAGGTGCCCCAATAGGCGGCGGCGTCGCCGGCCACGCGGTCGGTGACGAAAATCGCGCGGCCCGCGTCGGACGCGCGGAGAAGGGGATCGAGGCTGCGCACTAGCCGCCAGTTGGCCGTGGCGTTGACGGCCATGACCCTGTCCCATTCCTTCGGGCCGATATGGCCCACGGGCGTTATGGTGCCGAGTTGGGCCGCCGCGCCGACCAGAATGTCGAGTTTCTTGTAGCGCTCGAACAAGGCTGCGCCGAGCCGGTCGATGGCGGGCGAATCCAACAGGTCGAAGGCCGCGATGGTCGCGGCGCCGCCGCCCGCGCGGATTGCGTCGTCGACTTCCTCCAGGCCGGCGGTCGTGCGTGCGACCAGAACGACATGCGCGCCCTCGGCGGCGAAGCGCTTGGCCACGGCGGCGCCGAGCCCTCGCGAGGCTCCGGTCACGACCGCGACGCGGCCGGCGAGGCGGGTTCCAGTCATGGCATATTCCGTGGAGGTGGAGCGAAGTCGCGGTTTACGCGATTTCGGCCAAAAGCGAAAGCTGTTGGACGTTTCCGCCGTCTTCCATGTCGGTCAGGCGGGTGGGGTAGTCGCCGGTGAAGCAGGCGTCGCAGAAAGCCGGATTGGCGGGGTCGCGCTTGGGCTCCTTCATGGCGCGGTAGAGCCCGTCGATCGAGATGTAGGCCAGGCTGTCGACCCCGATGATCTTGGCCATTTCCTCAACGGAATGGCGGGCGGCCAACAGCTTGTCGCGCTCGGGCGTGTCGATGCCGTAGAAGCAGGAATGCATGGTGGGGGGGCTCGAGATGCGCATATGCACCTCGCGCGCGCCGGCGGCGCGCACCATCTCGACGATCTTCTTCGAGGTGGTGCCGCGCACGATGGAATCGTCGACCAGGACCACGCGACGCCCCGCGATATGGACGCGGTTGGCGTTGTGCTTCAGGCGCACGCCCAGGTGGCGGATGCGGTCCTCGGGCTCGATGAAGGTGCGGCCCACATAATGGTTGCGGATGATGCCGTATTCGAACGGAATTCCGGATTCCGAGGCATAGCCGAGCGCGGCGGGCACGCCCGAATCGGGCACCGGCACGATCACGTCGGCCGGCACGGGCGATTCCTTGGCTAGCTCGGCGCCGATGCGCTTGCGCGCGTCGTAGACGCTGTGTCCCTCGACCACGCTGTCGGGCCGCGCGAAATAGATGTGTTCGAAGATGCAGAAGCGTTTGCGCTGGACCGGAAAGGGCTTGAGGCTCTGCAGCCCGGTCTCGTCGATGACGACGACCTCGCCCGGCTCGATGTCGCGCACGAAGCGCGCGCCGATGATGTCGAGGGCGCAGGTTTCCGAGGTCAGAATGTAGGAATCGTCCAGCCGGCCGAGCACCAGCGGACGGACGCCAAAGGGATCGCGCAGGCCGATCAGCTTCTTGCGGCTGAGTGCCACCAGCGAGTAAGCACCCTCGATCTGGCGCAGGGCATCCACGATACGGTCGATCAGCTTGTCGCGGCCGCTGGTCGCGATCAGATGGCAGATCACCTCGGTGTCGGTGGTGGACTGGAAGATGGCACCGCGCTGGACCAGGTCGCGGCGGATGGTGACGGCGTTGGTCAGGTTGCCGTTATGGGCGAGCGCCAGACCGCCGAAGGCGAAGTCGATGAAAAGGGGCTGGATGTTGCGGACGATGGTGTCGCCCGTGGTGGAATAGCGCACATGGCCGACGGCGCTGTCGCCCTTCAGGCGGCGCATGACCTCTTCGGAGCCGAAGATGTCGCCGACCAGGCCGAGCGCCCGATGGCTGGGGAACTGTTCGCCGTCGAAGGTGACGATACCGGCCGCTTCCTGGCCCCGATGCTGGAGCGCGTGCAGACCAAGCGCCGTCAGCGCCGCGGAATCCGGATGGCCGTAGATGCCAAAAAGCCCACACTCCTCGCGAAGGTGATCGTCGTCGTAAGGATGGGTTGTGAGCATCGCGCCTTTCTATTTCGTGGTTTGGATCAGCCTGTCCAGATCCTGCCGCTCGTCCGTCTTATAGCCCTTCTCCAGATCGGACGCAGCGTCTTTCGATTGCGGCGC
>JBFXED010000061.1:0-15184 GCA_050180485.1 Alphaproteobacteria bacterium
GCGGAGATGCAGCGGTTCGTGGTACTCAACTAACCCTCGATTTCCATACGAAAGCGGCGCGCCGGTTATCCGGCGCGCCGCTGGCATTTTAAGATCGTGGAAGCGCTAGCCTGTGTATGCCTTGGGCGCCTCGCGGAACTCCGGCTCCGACATCAACTGGTCTTTCGTCTTGCCGATCCGCACCACGCCGCGTTGGTCATCCACGCGCAGTTCGTTCCAGGCCACCGTCACCTTCTTGCTGCCGAGGCCGAGGAACCCGCCGACCTTCACCATGGCGTAATCGACATGGCCGTCCTTGTTGACCACGACATTGTTGATCCGGCCGATATGGGCGTTGTCTTCCGTCTGCACCTTCATGCCGACCAACGAGCGGCCGGCCACGGAAGGCGCCTCGGCCACGGCGGGAGCCGACACAGCCGGAGCGGAGGGCTCGGTCACCGCCGTTTGGGCGTTGGCCGTCAAGGCCGTCGCGGCCGACAACGCAACGCCGAGCAGCAGAGCTTTGAACATCTGTCACTCTCCATGGTTGTGTGCGCCGCGGCGCGAAGCCGCAGCGGCTCTGTGGGATTCAACCCCGGATAAAACAGGATGGTTCCGCTGTTTGAGGCCGCGCTTTCACGGAACCCGCTCCGCGCGCGGGGGTTGACCGGGCACGATGGCGTCACCGTAGCGCCGAATCCGAAAAACGAAGGAGCCGACATGAATTGGGACACGACGAAAGGCAACTGGAATCAGTTCAAGGGCAAGGTCAAGGAGCAGTGGGGCAAACTGACCGATGACGATCTGGCACGCATCGAAGGCAAGCGCGACCAGCTTCTCGGCCGCGTGCAGGAGCGTTATGGCATCGAGAAGGAAGAGGCCGAGCGCCAGGTGAAGCAGTTCGAGAGCCGCCACTAAGCGGTCATCGGATGGAACGGAAGCCCGGCCTTTAGCGAGGCCGGGCTTTCGTGTTTCTAGCGTCCGGTGACGAAGGCGCGGAAGCGGCGCGCCACGTCCTTGGGTGCCACGGTCGGGCGGCCAAGTTTCTCCATCGAGCCCGGCGCGATGCGGGCGTGAATCATCGAAGGGCCGGGTGTCTTGATCGCCGCGCGGAAAGCATCCTGGAAACCGCCAGTATCGTCGCATCGCGCGGCGCTGGCATAGCCGCAGGCAAGTGCGGCGGAGGCGAAATCGACAGAGTGCGAGACCGTGGCTTGGCCGCCGGTCGAATCGTGGGTGCCGTTGTCCAGCACGACGTGAATCAAATTCTTCGGCGCATAGGCGCCGATGGTCGCCAGATTGCCCATCTTCATCAGCGCGGCTCCATCCCCGTCCAGCACCACCACGGGACGCTCGGTGTTCAGCGCCACGCCCAGGCCCATCGCGCTGGCGCCGCCCATGGAGCCGACCTGGTAGAGGTGCTGTTCGCGGTCGGCGAGCGTGAACAGTTCGCGGCCGCATTTGCCCGTCGTGGCGACCACGGCGGCTTCGACGGGTATGATTTCGAGGAGGCGCGCCAGGATGTCGGCGCGCGCGGGTCGCGCGCCATGCCGGCGCAAATCGGCCGAGGCGCCCGCGGGCCGCGGCTCCGGAGCCGCTTGATCCAGCCCGTCATCGCGCACGGAATCCTTTTCCATCACGAAGGCGAAAGGCAACGCGCTCGACGCCATGTGCGACAGCGCCGCGTCGAGCGCCGGTACCACCTGGTTATCCGCGCGCGGGAAGGGCGCGTGACGGATCTCCATGGTCTCCAGCAGGCGCTGGGTGATCTGGCCCATCAGCTCGTGCTGGGGCTCGTCCTTAAGCCCCGGCTGGCCGCGCCAGGTCACGATCAGAAGGGTCGGAATGCGGAAGGGATAGTTGAGGGAGGTGAGCGGATTGACCGTGTTGCCCAAGCCCGAGTTCTGGCACATCACCGCGGTCTCGCGCCCTGCCAGCCAGGCGCCCGCCGCGATGGCGACCGCTTCGCCCTCGCTGGCCGCACCGACATAGCGGATGCGCTTGTCGGAGATGACGCGGTTGATCAGCGGTGTCAGGAACGAGCAGGGCACGCCCGTATAGAAATCGACGCCGCGCGCACGGGCGGCGTCGAGGAAGGTGTCCGCCGAAATCTGGCTAGAGGAAGTTGCGGGCATTCGCCAGGTCGAAGGCGTCGTTGACGTCGAGCCACTGGCCCGCGACATAGGTCACATCCAGGCGCACGCCGCGCGCGACCAGACGGCCGAACAGATCGGGCAGGCCCGCCGTCTTCCAAGAGCCATCGGCCTTCATGGAAGCGAGCTCCTCGCGCACCAGCGCCGATCCCTTGGTGCTCAGCTTGGCCAGGCCGACCCATTCGCCGTCGACGGCGTTCGGCTTCAGGATGCCGCCGATGCCCGTGATGTGGGCGGGCTGGTCGTCCAGCACGCCGGCCGTGGAGGGGCGCGAGCAATTGACCAGATCGCGCGTGCGCCCGCCGCCCACGCCCTCGCGCGCCTTCCATAGTGCATCGACGCTAAGGACGATGTCGCCCGGCGCATCCAAGAGCGCCGACAGGATGTGGTTGCGGAACAGGATGTCGCCGTAGCTGATCAGGCACTCGCCGTCGATCTGCTTTTCGGCGCAGGCCAGGGACGCCACCTCACCCGTGGTCTCGTAGGCGTCGTTGTCGACCGTGCGGATGGAGGGGACGGTCACGGCCTCCTTGCGATAGCCGCGCACCACCGTCACGTCGCGCAGGCCTTGTTCGCGCAAGGAACCGACCAAGCGGCGCAGCAGCGGCTGGCCACGGACGTCGACCATGCATTTCGGCCGGTCGACGGTCAGCGTCTCCAAGGTGCTGCCGCGCGAGGCGGCCAGTACGACGGCCTTGGGCTTCGACTTGGCCGGGCCTAGGTAACGCCGTTCGGCTTCGTTCAGCTCGGCGTTCTCCGACAGGTCGAAAACGTCCTGCACGCTGGCCACGCGGCCTTCGACGCCCGACAGGTTGCCGTCGCGCCGGATGCGCTCGGACACTTCGCGCATGGCGGTGATGGCCGCGCGTAGATTGTGGTTTGCCCAGATCACCAGCGAGATGCCGGCGTTGGCGAAGGCCTCGGTCGGCGTCGCGTGATACATAGTCGGCACGATGACGACCGGGCAGCGGCCGCCCCATTCCGCCATGAAGCGCAGGATCTCGTCGGCCGTCTTCAGCTTGGAGTGGACCAAGATCGCGTCGGCCCCGGCCGCATGATAGGCCTCGGCCCGGCGCAGCGCCTCGTCCAAGCCCCAGCCCGAGATCAACGCCTCGACGCGCGCGACCATGCAGAAATCGTCGTCCAGCTGGCTGTCCTTGCCGGCCTTGATCTTGCCGCAGAACTCCTCGATGTCGGCCAAAGGCTGGGCGTCGCCGATGAAGCTGTTGGTCTTGGGGAACAGCTTGTCCTCGATGCACACGCCCGCGATGTTGCGCTGGCACAGCTTGCGCACCAGGCGGCGCACGTTGTTGAAGTTGCCATAGCCCGTGTCGCCGTCGACCAGGATGGGCACGCGCGTCGCGTCCGACATGAATTCCAGGACTTCCAGCACCTGGGTCCAGGACGCCTCGTTGGAATCGCGCACGCCGAGGGCCGCCGAGATCGACAGGCCCGAAGCCCAGATGCCCTCGAAGCCGGCCTGCTCGACGATCTTCGCCGACAGGCCGTTATGGGCCTCCATGATGAAGGACAGCTCCGGCGCGGTCAGCATGGCGCGCAACCGCGCGGCCTTGCTCGGCTGTTCGTCGGCGGGTGGCGTCTGGGGGATCGCGACCGGTCTCTGGGCCATGGAGCGGGACTTAAACCGGCCTTCTCGGGGAACTCAAGGCCTAAGCTGGCCTGGAATGGGAGCTTTGCCGTTCCGGGCCTGGAACGGCGCTGCCATTTTTATAGCGCGCCTATATCATTGGCCTGGTTGGGGGATTTCGGAAGGCAGGGAAATGGCCGCAAGCACCCATGATGCCGCCGCGTTCCGGCGGGCCGTCGAGGCCGAGAAGTTGCCGGAAACCCTGCCCGCGCTCCTGGACCAGGCGGCCGCGCACCACCCCGACCGGGCGATCTGGAACTTCTTCGAGCGGGGCGAGAGCTATACCTACCGCCAGGCACAGGAACGCGTGGCGCGCGCGGCCAACGCCCTGCGCGCCCTTGGCGTGCGCAGGGGCACCCATGTCGGGATCATGACACCCAACGTGGGTGCCTTTCCCATCACCTGGCTGGCGCTCGGGCGGCTGGGTGCCGTGGCGGTCGCGCTCAATACCCGCTATACGCCGCGCGAGGTCGACTACGTCCTGCGCGACAGCGACGCCGACTTCTTCATCGTGCACGAAAGCCTGCGCTCGATTTACGAAGCGATCCCCGACAAGCCGCCGCGGATCTCCAAGGACCGCATCGTCGTGATCGAGGGCGCTGGCTCCGGCTACAAGGTCTGGGACGATCTGGTGAATGCGGCCTCACCCGACTTTACGCCGCAGGATCCCGTCAATGCCGACGACGTGCTCAACATCCAATACACCTCCGGTACCAGCGGCTTCCCCAAGGGCTGCCTGCTGACGCACCGCTATTGGCTGACCATGGGCAAGTCGCACAGCGCGATCATCGAGATGCCGATCGAGCGCGCGCTCTATAACCAGAATTTCTTCTATTTGGACGGGCCGTGCATCGCGACCATGTGCATGTTCCTAGGCGCCACGTTCTTCTTCGCCTCCAAACCCAGCGCGGTCAAATTCGTCGAATGGGCGCGCACGCATCGCATCAACTACCTGTTCTTCTTCGAGGTGCTCTACAAGCAGCCCGAAACGCCGCTCGATGGGCAAAGCGAGTTGAAGATGATCCACATCTTCGGCTTTAACAAAAAATACCACGCCGATCTCGAACGCCGCTTCGCGCTCATCGCGCGCGAGTCCTATGGCATGACCGAGGCCGGCTGCATCACCTACATGCCGGTAGCGGACAAACACATGGTGGGCTCGGGCTCGTGCGGCATCCCCGCGCCCTGGCGCGAGGTGAAGATCGCGCATGACGACGGCACGCCAGTGGCGCGCGGCGAGATCGGCGAATTGTGGGTGCGGGGGCCAGGCCTGATGCTGGGCTATTACAAGAAGCCCGAGGCCAATGCTGAATCCTTGCGCGATGCTTGGTTCCTGACCGGCGACCTTCTGCGGCAGGACGAGAACGGCTACTACTACATCGTGGGCCGGAAGAAGGACATGATCCGCCGCAACGCCGAGAACGTGGCCGCGCGCGAGGTCGAGGCCGTGCTGCGCGGTCTACCTCAGGTGAAGGAAGCCGCCGTGGTGCCGGTGCCGGACGAGCGGGTGGGCGAGGAGATCAAGGCGTATCTGCAGCTTCAGCCTGGCCTCAAACATGCCGATCTTTCGCCCGAGCAGGTGGTCGCGCACTGCAAGGCGAACCTCGCCAGCTTCAAGATTCCGCGCTACATCGCCTTCGCGGAGACGTTTCCGATGACCGATTCGGACCGGGTCGAGAAGAAGAAGCTGATTGCGGGCGTGTCCGACCTCACGCGCGACAGTTACGATCGCATCGACAATATCTGGCGATAGGGGACGCAGGAATGGCCGACAAGGAGCCGGTGACCGAAGGGATGCTGCGTGTGCGGCTTGGCCTGCACGACACGCACTACGCGGACGGCCTTATCCCCGCGGCCACGATCATGCGTCTGTTCGCCGATTGCCAATCGGAGGTGTCGATCCGCATGGACGGCGTCGACGGCTATATGGCGGCCTATGAGAAGTCGGAATTCCTGAAGCCCATCTATGCCGGCGACTATCTCGAAATCCGCGCGAAGCTGATCAGCCAGGGCAACCGTTCGCGCCGCTTTGCCATGGAGGCCTTGCGTTGCCTTGCGACCAAGGAGCTGGGCGGTGGGCTTTCGGGCGGCACCATCTTCGATCCGCCCGAGCTGGTGGCGCGCGCGACGCTGGTGTGCGTGAAGCCGCGCACCTGACGGCCGTCCGCATGGCGGGCGGTGGAAGAGGAGGAGCGCATGATCCGTCGTGCCGTTCTGCCCATCGCCTTCGCCACCATCCTCGGCGGATCGGCTGCCGCGCAACAATCGCCCTCGGTCGATCTGGCTCTGGTCATCGCGGTCGACGCCTCGGGCAGCATCGACGAGGAAGAGTTCCGCTTGCAGAAGGAGGGCGTCGGCCTCGCCATCACCAGCAAGGATGTCTTGTCCGCGGTCCAAGGCGGCATCACCCGCCGCATCGCCGTGGCCTATGTGGAATGGGGCTCGCCGGGCGCACCCCAGATGCCTGTGGGCTGGATGATCGTCAAGGACCAGGCCTCCGCCGAGGCGTTCGCCGCCGCCATCCTGGCCGCACCGCGCACGCGCCAGAGCTACAACGCCATCGGCGACGCCATCGCTCTCGGCACGGTGATGATCAAGGATTGCCCCTGCAAGCCCACGCGCGCGGTGATCGACATCTCTGGGGATAACCGCGATATCAACAGCGTGGCCGCGGCGCCACTTGCGCGCGATGCGGCGGTGGCCGCCGGGATCACGGTCAACGCCTTGGCGATTCTGCAAAACGAAATGAAAGGACCCTCCGGCAAGCCGCTTCTGATTGAAACCTATGAGCGCGAGGTGATCGGCGGCCCGGGCGCTTTCGCCATCGCAGCGCGCGAACGCGCGGACTTCGCGCGCGCCCTGCGGCAGAAGATGGTGCGCGAGATCGCCGGCGCGGCGGAGCCGTCGCTGGCGAATGCGGCTCAGTAGCGAGTCGCGGCGGCCTTATCGGGCGCTGGGAATTCCAGCATCTTGCCGGCGCGCGCCTCCATGGCGTCGCGCGGACGCAGGCGGCGCGCCTGGGCCGTACTGAGCAGCGGAAAGTGACGTGTTTCGTCGATCGCCAGCGCCGCGTCCCAGCAATGGTCCGTGTTGGTGACCCATAGGGCGGGATCGAGGCGGCGCAGGTCGAAGGGCTGGGAATAGCGCCGCAAAGTCTTCTTCGTGCCGATGACGTATTCGTGGAAATAGGATAGCGCCAGCTCGCGCGGGCTGCGGTAAATGGGATCGCGCCAGCGCAGCCAGATATGGTTGCTCTTGGAGATAGCGCCCCAGTGCTTGCCGTGGCGGAACAGCGCCACGACATGATCGTCGTCGCCCTGCGCCTGGAAGTCCATCAGCAGCGGCTCCTGCCCCGCGAGCCATAGAGCGCAGGCCGCGACGAAGGCGCCCTCGATGCAATGGGCATGGTTTGCGTCCAGGGTGGATGCCACCGACAGGCAGGTATCGCCGCTTTGCTCGAAATTGGTCGGCAGGGCGGCGACGAAATCCTGGATGCGCTCGGGCGTGCGCAGTTTCGCCAACGTAGACGCGTGGGCGCGCGACAGCCCGAGCGTGCGCCCCAGCGCCGCGCCGCGCAGGCGGCTTCGTTTAGAAACGGTCGGCGCGGAACGGCGCGACATCGAAATCCGTTTTGCGGCCAGCCACCAGGTCGGCGATAGCCTTGCCGGTGACGGCGCCGAGCGTCAGGCCGAAATGGTCGTGCCCGAAGGCCAGCATCACGCCCGGTGTTCCGGGCGCAGGGCCAATGACGGGCTTCGAATCCGGCAGCGACGGACGCATGCCCATCCAAGGCGCCGCGCCCTCGGTGTTCAGGCCCGGCACCAGGCGCTTGGCGCGCTTGATCATCGGCTCCACGCGGCGATAGTCGGGCGGCGCGTTCACGCTGGCCAGCTCGTCCGTGCCGGCGAGGCGCAGGCCCAACTCCATCGGCGTCATGTAGAAGCCACCTTCGGCGGACTTCACCGGAATGCGCAGCTCGACGCCGGGGTTGGGCAGCATGGCGTGGTAACCGCGCTCGGTGTCCAGCGGCACGCGCGCCCCGGCCTGTTTGGCGAACTTCTTGGACAGCGCTCCGGCCGCGATCACGACCAGGTCGGCGTCGAGCGGCGCGCCGTCGGTGTGCACGGTCGATTTGCCGCCGCCCTTGGCCTCGATACGTGTGGCTTCGCCGCGCACGAAGCGGCCGCCGCGTTTCGTCGCCAACTCCGCGATGCGCTGGCTGTGCTTCAGCGGATTGATGACGGTGTCCATGTCGGTGCGGTGGATGCCGCCCGCGAAGCCGCCGCCGAGCGCGGGCTCGATCTGGCGGATCTCCTCGGGCCCCACCACGTTCAGCGGCACGCCGTGGCGTTGGCGCAGCTTCACGCTGGCCTGGATGTTGTCGAACGCGGCCTTGGTCTCGAATACTTCCAGCGCGCCGCGCAGCCGTATCAGGTCGGCCAGGCCAGCTTCGGCCACGATGGGCTCATAGGATTTACGCGCGTAGGCCATCATCGCGCCGAAGTCGCGCATGAATGCCTCGACCTTCTCCGGCGTGGCGGAAGCCACGAAGCGGAGAAGCCAGGGCAGGAGGCTGGGCAGATAGGCCCAGCGGATGGTCAATGGACCCATCGGGTCCATCAGCATGCCGGGGACGCGCTTGAGGATACCGGGGGTGGCCAGCGGCAGGAAGGTCGCGTCCGAGCGCATCCCCGCATTGCCGAAGGAGCAGCCTTCGCCCGGCCCGCGCGGATCGATCCAGGTGATCTGCCAGCCGTCGCGCTGCAGATAAGTACCGCAGCACAGTCCGACGATGCCCGCGCCGATCACCACCGCATGGCCGCGGCCGCTTGTCCCCTGAGACGTCACGAGGTCCCCCATTGGTTGGCTGGAGAAAAAGACCACACCAGGCGCGCGACGGCAATTCGGTTAGCATGGCGTCCCGATCGGACGGAGGGGCGGAGATGGCGGCGCGTCGGAACTGGTGGCTGGTTGTGGCCGGATTGAACGGCGCGGCCTTCGTTGCGTTGGGCGCCTACGGGGCGCATGGGCTCGGTGATGCACCGCAGTCCCAGCGCTGGTTCGATATTGCACTCCGCTATCACGCCTGGCACGCGGCGGCCATGCTGGCCGTCGCGCTGTGGATGCCGGCGGGAGAAGCCGCGCGCTGGCTTCGCTTCATTGCGCTGGCCTTGTTCCTGATCGGCACGATTCTCTTCAGCGGCTCTCTTTACCGGATGGCGCTCACGGACCTGCCATTGTTCGCGGGCGCCGCGCCCATCGGCGGCACCTGCTTCATCCTCGGCTGGCTCGTGCTCGCCGTGGTGGGTTTCGTCAGACGGACGGTTTGAAGTTGATCGCCAGTTCGAGCGCGGTGGATTCCATCAGTGTGCTCATCGTGCGTGGCGCGCGGGCGCGTCGCCCCGACTTGCCAAAGAACGGGCCGCCGCCTTCCATCAGGGCGTAGATACAGGCGGCCATGCCGCGCCGCGCCGTCTCGTCCAACTCCGGACGCAAGGTCGCCAGCAGCATCGCGTACTGGGTGGTGACCCAGTCGTACCAGTCGCCCACGATGGTGCCGGCTTCCTCGTCATGCGCGGCGAAGGCCCATTTCTCCCATGCCTGCGCTTTCACCACCTCGTCGCGGCTCAACGAGTTTTCGTAACGCAGCATGGTCAGAAGCCGCGCGCGCGGTTCGGCCGGCGCCGCCGCCAAATGCTTAGCCCAGCGGTCCTTCTGCCGATTCACCTGATAGGACAGGACGGCGCGCAAAAGCGTCGTCTTGGTCGGGAAATAATATTGAAGGTTGCCTTTGCGCACGCCGGTGGCGCTGGCGATCTTGCCGATGCTCAGGCTGGCATAACCTTCGCGCCCCATGATCTCGAGCGCGGTCGCCAGGATATGGTCGGAGGTGCGGCGGCCCTTGGGTGAGCGCGGGCGGGCGCTGCCACGGGCCGGCGCCGCGCGGCGCGGCAATTCCGTTCGTCGTGCGGCCACTGTGCTGAATCCCCTGTATTCCGGTTCCCTTGCGTTAAATTAGGCGCCGCAGGCCCGCTAGTCACGGGTTGACTTGCTTGGATTATTCTCCCTTAATTAGGCCGTACGACCTAATAATAGAGGCCGCCATGCCCGCTTCGACCCTGCCCGTGCCCACCACCGATCTTGCCCGCCTGAAGGCCGACATGGACACGCATGGTTATTGCCTCGTGGCCGACGCGCTCACTCCAGCACAGGTCGCAACCGCCCGGCAACGGCTGGAGGAGCAGGCCGAGGCCGAGCGCCGTCAGGGTATCCGCATCCAGAATGCGCCCCATGTGGACGAGATCAACCAATGGGTGACGATGCTGATCAATAAGGGCCCGATCTTCGCCGAACTGGCGACCAACCCCGCCACATTGGCGATCGTCGATCATGTCATCGGCGGCGATTTCCTGCTTTCCGTGCTGGAGGCCCATATGGTGCGCGCGGGCGGCGCGCCCATGTCGCTCCATTGCGACCAGTGGTGGCTGCCGTTCCCCGCGCGGGCTGATGCCGGCCATGCGCGCGTGGGCACGATCACCCGTTCCACGGTGCCGACCGTGCCCGCCGATCCGGCGGGGAAGGTAATCTGGCCCGCGGCCGTGGTGAACTGCATGTTCATGCTGACCGATTACACCGAGCGCAACGGCGCCACGCGCATCGTGCCCGGAAGTCACTTGAGCGGCGCACAGCCATCGGCCGCGATTCCCCATCCGGTCGAGACGGTGGCGGCCGAAGGTCCGGCTGGCACCGCGGTCATCTTCGAGGGGCGCACTTGGCATGCCGCCGGCCTCAACACCACAAACCAGGCGCGGCTTGGCGTGACCTGTACTTATTGTGGTCCCATGTTCCGCCAGCTCACCAATTTCACCGTCGGCACCTGCGACGACGTGCTGCAAGGGGCGTCGCCTTTGCTGCGCCGTCTGCTGGGCTTCAAGATCTGGTCGACCTATGGCGGCATCGACGATCATGCGGCCGAATTCATCGAACGCGCACCGGGCAAGGTCCGCGAATTGGCGCCCTAGCCTGGGCCGACGCGGCGCGCAACAATCGGGCGGGATTGGGACGAGGGGGAGGACGCCATGAACTATGAAGTGATCGTCACCTGCGCCATCACGGGCGCGGGCGACACGGTGGGACGCCATCCAGCGATTCCCGTGACGCCGCAACAGATCGCGGATTCGGCGATCGAGGCCGCCAAGGCGGGCGCATCGGTCGTCCATTGCCATGTCCGTGACCCCAAGACCGGCAAGGGCACGCGCGACGTGACGCTCTACCGTGAGGTGGTCCAGCGCATCCGCGCAAGCGGCGTGGACGTGGTGCTCAACCTGACCTGCGGCATGGGCGGCGACCTGACCGTCGACGATACCGATCCCATGCGGCCGGGCCCCGGCACCGATCTGGTCGACGCCATGACGCGGCTCGAGCATGTCGTCGAGCTGCGGCCGGAGATCTGCACGCTCGATTGCGGCACGATGAATTTCGGCGACGGCAACACGATCGTCATCCAGACGCCCAACATGCTGCGCGCCATGGCCAAGCGCGTGCGCGAATTGGGCGTGAAGCCGGAGCTCGAGGTGTTCGACACCGGCCAGCTTTGGTTCGGCAAGCAGATGTACCAGGAAGGGCTGCTCGACGACCCGCCGTTGTTCCAGCTTTGCCTCGGCATCCCCTGGGGCGCGCCGGCCGACAGCCAGACCATGGCCCACATGGCGCAGCAGCTTCCGCCCAACGCCGTCTGGGCCGGTTTCGGCATCAGTCGCGCCCAGATGCCCATGGTGGCGCAGGCCGCGCTTCTCGGCGGCAATGTGCGCGTGGGGCTCGAGGACAATCTCTATCTGGAGAAAGGCGTCTTCGCGACCAACGCCCAGTTGGTCGAAAAAGCCATCCGGATTTTACGGGAATTGGGCGCGCGCGCCTGCACGCCCGAAGAAACCCGGCAGAGGTTGCGGCTTAAGAAGCAGCACTAGGACCGCAACCGCGTCATCCGGGAAACGCATGGCGGTCAAGGCTTCACGGCTTGCCCGGTGTGGCTGATCGGCCTAGGTTTCCGGCCATGACAGCCATCGCCGCGACGACCACGTTCCGTGCCGACGCCAAGGTCATGGGGCTCGTTGGCACGGCGCATTTCAGCAGCCACTTCTTTCAATTGGCGCTGGCGCCGCTGTTTCCGATTCTGACCGTCCAGTTCGGCGTCAGCTACGCGGAAATGGGTCTCATCATCACGGTCTTCTATATAGCGTCCGGCGTTTGCCAGGCTTTCGCCGGGATTTTCGTCGATCGTTTCGGCGCCCGCCCCATGCTGGCTTTGGGCCTGTCGCTCCTGGCGGGTTCCATCGCGCTGGCCGGCCTCGCGACACAGTATTGGATGCTGCTGCCATTGGCCGTCTTGGCCGGCGTCGGCAACAGCGTCTTCCATCCGGCGGACTTTTCCATCCTGACCGCCAAGATCGACAAGACCCGCATCGGCCGGGCCTACAGCATCCATGCGTTGCTTGGCACCATCGGCTATGCCATGGCGCCGGTCGTCATTCTCACCTTGGCCGCCACGTTGGGCGATTGGCGCTTGGCACTGCTCGTGCCAGGGCTCGGTGGCGTCGCGATCGCGATCGTCCTCTGGCGCTCGCCGACCCTCGTCGTCGAGCCCGGCCATCTGCGCGGCCACAAGGATAGCGGCGATCCCGCCGCGTTCAGCTATGCGCGCCTGATCGCGACACCCGCGATCGTGGCGTCGTTCTTCTATTTCGTCTTCACCGCGGGTGCCAGCATCGGCCTGACCTCGTTCAGTGTCTCGGCCTTCTCGGAGATCTACAACCTGATCGACGCCGAAAAGCTCAAATTGGCCAGCTATGCCTTGACCGCGTTTCTGGTCTCCAGCGCATCGGGCATGCTGGCGGGCGGCATCGTCGCCGATCGCACGACCCGGCATCACATCGTGGCTGTCAGCGGCATGTCGGCTGCGGCCAGCTTCATGCTCATCCTGGCCTTCGGCGGCGTTTCGCTCCCAGTCGCCATCGCGCTGATGGCGCTGGCCGGTCTGTCGCATGGCATCACGGCTCCTTCGCGCGACATGCTGGTGCGCGCGGCCACGCCGCCGGGCGCCACGGGGAAAGTCTTCGGCTTCGTCTACTCGGGCCTGGACGTGGGTTCGTGGCTGGTGCCCTGGTTCTTCGGCGGCTTCATCGACCGCCACACGCCGCAATACGTGTTCCTGACCTCGGCCGTCCTGTTCGCCTTCGCGATTGCGACGGTGATGCAGGTGCGCAAGCGCTTGGTGCCGCGGCCAGCCTAAGTCCGTTCGCTTCGGGAGGGAGTGATGACGGAAGTTCTTTGGGGCAATCTGCGTGCGCCGGCCTTGCGCGCGCTCGCCGCGCGCGGGGCGCTCGCCATCGTGCCCGTGGGCTCGATCGAACAGCACGGCCCTCATCTTCCGGTCCAAGTCGACGCGCTCTTGGCGGGCGAGATCGCGCGCCGGGCGGCGGTGAAGGTGTCAAAGAAACAGCCCGTCGTGGTCGCGCCCACGATCTGGTCGGGCTTGGCCGAGCATCATATGTCGCTCGGCGGCACCATCACGCTCGACCTCGCGACCTTCCACGCGGTCATCCGCTGCGTCTGCGCTTCCATCCTTCGCCATGGTTTCAAGCGCATCCTGGTCTTGAACGGCCATGGCGGAAACATCGCGGCCTTGACCGTCCTGGTCGGCGAACTGGCGCGCGAGCTCGGCGCGCCTATCGCCACCGCGACCTATTGGACCATGCCGGAGACGCAAGCCTCTTTCGCCAAAATCCTGAAGAAGCAGAAGACCGTGCGTCATGCCTGCGAGGCCGAGACCTCGATGCTTTTGGTGCTGAAGCCGGAGTTGGTCGATCGCGCCGCCGCGCGTGCGGTCAAGGCGCCGATCGAGGGTTTGGCCCCGGAGGACGGCATCTATCGCTACCGCCCGGTCGCCCATTGGACGAAGTCGGGTGTGCTGGGTGTGCCCTCGGCGGCCTCGGTCGAAAAGGGCGAGCGGCTTCTGGAGGCGGCGGCTTTGTCTGTCGCCAACGCGGTCCTCGCGGGCAAGGCATGGCGAAACGACGACCTTCCGCGCGACAGACGAAAGGCGAAACGTTCATGAGCATGCGATTGCTGGCATGCGCGATGGCATTCGCCGCCTTGGGTTCGGTTTCGGTGTTGGCCGCGGCCGAAAGCCATGCCGACTGGCAGTTCTCCGAACGTCCGACCCAGGATGGAGAGAAGAAGCTGATCGCGGCCAGCGCCGCCGCGGCGATCGGCGGCGAACCCGCATCGCTCACCATCGCCTGCGTCGGTGGCAAGCCGGCCGTCACGTTGCAGGCTCCGGCCGATTGGACCGTCCAGCGATTCCAATTCCGCTTCGACGAAGCGCAGGTCCGCAACATCGTCGACGAGGTCCAGACCAGGGATACCGTCATGGTTGTCCGCGGCCGCTCGGCGCGCTCTTTCATCCGCGGCGCTTCGCAGGCCAAGTCGGTCCTGGTCACCTATGCGGCGCGACCGGAATCGCAGGGGGTTCGTTACGATCTATCGGGGTTCCAGGCCGGTGCGGCCGATCTCTTGGCCGCATGCAAGGACGCGCTTCTATAGCGTCCTTTTCACCGGCCCCGATTGCGCCGGTGTAGGCGGGAGGGCTAGTCTGCGTCCACTGGACGTTCGACGCACGAAGACACGGGGAGACGCGCGCCATGGCCTACAAGAGCATCCTGGTCCATATCGACGACAGCAAGCGCAACGCGGCGCGGCTCGACTTCGCGGTCGACATGGCCATCGCCCACAAGGCGCACCTGACCGGTATCTACGTGCTGCGCGCCCCCACCGCTGTGCTCTATGCCGAGGGCGGCATGCCGGTCGAGTTCTACGAAAAGGAAGCGGCCGCGACGCAGGAATTGGCCAACGCCGCCAAGGCCGCGTTCGAGAAGCGCCTGGCCAAGGAAAGCCTATCGTCCGAATGGCGCCAGGGCCAGGGCGACCATGCCGAGATCGTCGTCACGAACGCGCGCTACGCCGACATCACCGTCATGGGGCAGACGGATTTGGATGACACCTCGTCGTCCACGCCGCCGGACCTGGCCGAGCTGGTCGCGCTGTCCAGCGGACGGCCGATCCTGACGGTCCCCTTCGCGGGCGACTTCAAGTTTGGCAAGCCGCACATCATGGTGGCATGGAACGGCAGCCGCGAAGCCACGCGCGCCGTCCACGACACGCTGCCGCTGCTTCAGAACGCCAAGAAAGTGACCGTCTTGGTCATTTCCCAGAAGCAAGAGGCGGAAGGCCACGGTCAGCAGCCCGGGGCCGACATCGCGCTGTATCTGGCGCGGCACGGCGTGAAGGCCGAAGCGCACTATGTCGTGGCACCCCGCAGCAGTTCCAGCGGCCACCGTTTCTCGCA
>JBFXED010000062.1:0-12937 GCA_050180485.1 Alphaproteobacteria bacterium
GCGGCGCGAGATCCGGAACCACAATATGTCCATCGGGGCGCCCAAATCCTCCACCTGGAGGCCCGTCTTCGCGCGCACCAGCGAGTGACGGCCGTCGGCGCCCACCACCAGGTCGGCGCGGATTTCGAACGGACCGCTCGGCGTCTTGGCCCTGACGCCGACGATGCGGCCGCCTTCCGCGATCAGGTCGGTGGCTTCGGTGCGCTGGCGTAGCGAGAAGTTCGGATAGCGTGCACCCTGGCGGGCCAGAAAGTTGAGAAAATCCCACTGCGGCATCACGGCCAGGAACTTGGCGTGGGTCGGCAAATGGGTGAAATCGGCGACGGTGAAAGTCTCGTTGCCCACCTGCGCATAGAGGTGGAGCGCCTTCTCGTGCGGCAGCTTCAGGAATTCGTCGAGCAGCCGCAGCTCGTACATGAACTCGAGCGTGGAGGGATGGATCGTGTCGCCGCGGAAGTCGCGCAGGAAGTCAGCGTGCTTCTCCAGCACCTCGACTTTTACGCCCGCGCGTGCCAGCAGGAATCCCAACATCATGCCGGCGGGCCCGCCGCCCACCACGCAGCAACGCGTCGAAATCGTCCCCGCCGCCATCTCGGTGCCCCCGATGAAAAATTGGACGGGCGCAGTCTACCAGACTGGCCAAGGAGGCAGACTCTTCTACTTTCGGATAAGCAAGGCGCGCCGCCCGCGCTTCGGCTATGATTAACGATGTATCGAAATCAGGAGTGTGGAATGTTGCGCGTGATGTTGATGCTGGCGGCTCTCGCCTTTTTCGCAATGCCAGGGCAGACGGTGGCGGAGTCACGCGGCGAAATGGGGGCCGGCTGTGGCGCAAATTGCTGACGTACCCATCGCCGGACGGCCTCCGAAAGAGGGCGCCCGGAAGACGCGTTCCGGCCACGAGGCCTAGATTCGTCCCATCAGCAACATAATCAGGACGACGATCAAGACGATGCCGAGCAAGCCGCTGGGGTAGTAGCCCCAGCCGCGGCTGTATGGCCAAGCCGGAACGGCACCGATCAGAAGAATGATAAGTACGATCAGAAGGATCGTGCTGAGCATGGCGATCTCCCCTCATAGTCGCCCTACCAACGCTTCCGTAACGATCTGGTTCCCATCCTCTTCCGGTTGACCGCGCTGGGGGCGGCTTCCATCATGCCCGTCCCATGACATCCATCACGGTTTTGGCTCCCACGGGGACCCTCGGCTACGGCTTCGGCGCCGACGCGCTCAAGCGTGGCATGGACTTCAAGCCCGGCGTGATCGCCGTCGATGCCGGTTCGACCGATCCCGGCCCGCATTATCTGGGTTCCGGCGAGGTGCTGGTCTCACGCTTCAGCTACAAGAAGGAGTTGACCGCGTTGATGGCAGCCAGCCGCGCGGCGGGAATTCCGCTGGTGGTGGGCAGCGCGGGCGGTTCGGGCTCGCGGCCCCATGTCGACTTCCTGGTCGATATCGTACGCGAGGTGGCGAGCGACCTACGCCTCAACCGGTTCAAGCTGGCCTGGATTTACGCCGACATCGAACCGGCGCGCATCAAGCAGGCCATCGCCAACGGCGAGGTGAAGGATTTCGAGGCCGGTTTCGCGCTGACGGCGGATTTGGTCGATTCCTCGACCCACATCGTGGCGCAGATGGGCTTCGAGCCCATCATCAAGGCGCTGCAATCCGGTGCCGACGTGGTGATCGCCGGCCGCGCCTGCGATGACGCCGCCATCGCGGCCTATCCGATCATGCAGGGCGGCCATAAGGGCTTGGCCATGCATATGGGCAAGATCCTCGAGTGCGGCGCGTTTTCCGCTGTGCCTTTCGCCATGGACGTGATGATGGGGTTCCTGAAAGGCGATTCGTTCGAGCTGGAGCCAGGCAGTATCGGCCGCCGGGCGTCGCTGACGTCGGTTGCCGCTCACACGCTTTATGAGCGCGAGAACCCATTCGACCAGCACGGGCCCGGCTACCGGGTCGACCTCAATGACTGCCGCTTCGAGCAGGCGGGCGAGAGGCGCGTGCGCGTCTCCGGCGCCAAGTTCATTCCCGAGAGCGAATGCTGGATCAAGTTGGAGGGCGCGCGGCGGCTGGGGTTCCGCAGCATCTGCGTCGCGGGCATACGGTGTCCGACCATGATCGCGCGCGTCGACGAAATTCTGGCGGCTGCGAAGGAAGAGGCTGTGCGTTACATGAAGCCTCACGACATACAGGTCACCTTCCACGTTTACGGCAAGGACGGCGTGATGCGCGCGCTCGAGCCGCAGAAGAAGATCGCGTCGCATGAGCTTGGCCTGATCATCGAGGTGGTGGCTTCGGAGATGGATTTGGCCCATGCGGCTTGTCACCACATCAGCGGCGGCTTGCTGCACACCCACTACCAGGGCCAGCTCAACACGTCGGGCAACCTGGCCTTTCCGTACTCGCCGTCGGAACTGGACGCGGGACCCGCTTATGCCTTCTCGGCCTATCACCTGATGAAGGTGCGCGACCCCTACGAGGTCTTCCCGATCCACTACGAGGATGTCTGAAATGGCCGCCGCGCGCTTGGCAGACCTGGCCGTCATCATACGCAGCAAGAACGCGGGGCCGTACCGGCTGACTTTCGACGTGCTGCTGCCCGATGCCGCGACCTTCAAGCGCGTGAAGGCGTCAGGCGTTCTAGGGCGCGAGTCCGTGGCCAAGGCGCTGTCCTTGAAGCCGTCCGAAGTCACTTCGCTATTCGAGTTGGAATCCGCGCACGCGTTCAAGGTCACGATCCGGCGCCAGGTGGGGCAAAGCGACATCGGCGAAAGCGACACCTACGGCTGCCAGCAGCACGTGCCGTTGATGGAGCTCCTGGTCGCCTAATAGGCGGGTCTACCTAGGACCAGGCCGGGAAGGGGCGTTGCGTCGCCCCGGCATGCCATCGCATGATTGGAAAAGTCGCTTGGGAGGCGGCACCTAATTTTGTGGGGGATGGGGGTCTTGCAGGCATAAGCGGGCCCCCTAACAGGGAAGGAGACCTAGAATATGCGTCGCATCTTGATGTTGGGCGTCACGGTCGCCGGCGTCGCGCTCGCCGCGCCATCGTTCGCGCAGGAGAAGTTGGTCGTTGCGATCTATGGCGGCAACTGGGGCACGGCGATCGAAAAATGCGTTTTCCAGCCGTTCACGGCAGCGACCGGTATCGGTGTGACATCGGAGCCCAGCGTGTCCACGGTGACGCGCTCCAAGCTGCAGCAGCAGAAGGGTAGCCCCGCGCTCGATGCGGTGTGGATCGACGGCGGCATCTCCGAACTGGCCATGGCAGACGGCACCGTCGGCACGCTGGACCCGAAGCGAATCCCCAATCTGGCAAACGTGATCGACGAAGGCGTCTATAAGCGCAAGGACGGCTCGATCTATGCGGCAAGCACCGGCTTCTACGCCGTGGGACTCACTTACAACACCAAGGAAGTGAAAGAGGTGCCGACGTCCTGGTGGGATCTCTGGAAAAAGGAATATGAGGGCAAGGTGATCATCCCGAGCCCGGTCAATGCGGCTGGTATTCCGTTCTTCCTTACCGTCAATAAGGCGGCCGGCGGCGACGTGAAGAATGTCCAGCCGGGCGTGGACCGCTTGAAGACGCTCAAGGTGTCGTCCTACTACGACGCCTCCGGCCAGGGCGCCAGCAACTTCCAGAGCGGCGAAGCCATCATCGGTGCGCACTATGCGACGGCTGCTTGGGGCTTGGCCGATCAGGGCCTGCCGATCGCCTATGCGGTTCCCAAGGAAGGCGCGCCGTCCTCCGACATCCGTATCCATCTGGTCGAAGGTACGAAGAAGAAGGACTCGGCCGAGAAGCTGATCAACTTCGCGATTAGCAAGGAAGCCGCAACCTGCTTGAGTGAAAATCTCTATGTCGGTCCGGCCACCAAGGGCGTGACACTCACCGACAAGGCCAAGAGCCGCATGCCGTGGGGGCCCAACGGCACGGTCAAGAGCTTGTTCTTGCCGAATTGGGAAGAGGTCAACGCCAACCGCGACCGGTTGACGGAGATCTGGAACAAGCAGGTCGCGGGCAAATAGGCCGGCGGCCAATCGCATCGAGGCGCCCTGGGATGGATTTCCCAGGGCGCCGGATGCATACGCCATGACAGCCGATCTAATCCAAATCGATGGTCTCGTGAAACGCTATGGCGCTGTGGCTGCGCTCGACGGCGTTTCGATCAATGTTCGCCAGGGTGAATTCCTGGCGCTGCTCGGACCCAGCGGCTGCGGCAAGACCACGCTCTTGCGCTCCATTGCCGGCTTTGTCGAACCGACCGAAGGGCAGATTCGAATCAGCGGCAAGGTGATCAACGACGTACCGCCCCATGAGCGGCCGGTAAACACTGTTTTCCAGAACTACGCCCTGTTCCCGCATATGACCGTGGCCGAAAACGTGGCTTTTGGCCCGCGACGCAAGGGCACCCCCAAGGCCGAGATCGCAAAGAAGGTGGCCGAGGTGCTGGCCATGGTCGGCATGGACGGCTATGGCGAACGCTATCCGCGTCAGCTTTCGGGCGGTCAGCAGCAGCGCATCGCACTGGCGCGCGCCATCGTGAATCAGCCGCAGGTGCTTTTGCTCGACGAGCCGCTGGGCGCGCTCGACCTGAAGCTGCGCAAGCGGATGCAGGTGGAGCTGAAGCGGCTGCACGGCCAGCTCGGGATCACTTTCATCTATGTCACCCACGACCAGGAAGAAGCCCTGGCCATGGCCGACCGTATCGCGGTGATGAACCAGGGCAAGGTCGCCCAGATCGGCACGGGGCAGGATATCTACCGCGCGCCCAACTCGCGCTACGTCGCCGACTTCATCGGCGAGGCCAATCTCATCGAATGCGCGGTCAAAAGTGGCCGCCTCGAGTTGGACGGCGTCACGTTGCCCTATGACGCGGCGGGTGCCGGCGCGCGCGCCACGTTGATGATCCGGCCCGAGGATATCCAGCTTGGCGCGCCGCCCTCGGGCGGGACGCCGGTGGTGCTCAAGGCCACGGTGCGGGACAAGGTGTTTTTGGGCAGCGCGTGGCGCGTCTATGCGACGCTGTCCTCGGGGCAGGAGATCGCGGCCCATTCCGCCTCGGGCGATGCCGTGGACCGTGCCGCGAAGGGCGGGGCGATCGAACTGTGGTGGCCCCGCGAGCGGGGCCGGGTGCTGGCGCAATGACGCGCTGTCTAGACCACGCCGTCGCGGCCGGCTGAGGCTCGGACGATGCGCATCAACCCCTGGAGCGCCTTGCTCCTTCTGGGCGTGCCGGTCGCCTTCCTGTTCATCTTTTTCATCGTGCCGTTCGGCACCGTGGCGGTCGCCAGCTTCCGCGCGCCCGCTGACGGTGGTTGGAGCGTCGCCAACTACGTAAAGATCGCGACGGACGGTTACTACTGGGGTGCTCTCTATCTGACCTTCAAAATTGCGCTATGGGTCACGCTGCTGGTCCTCGTGGTCGGTTATCCGTTGGCCTATACGATCACCTATAACGTGCGCAGCGCGCTGCTTCGCCGCATCATCTATATCGTCATCGTGACGCCGTTGTTCACCAGCAGCATCGTGCGCGCCTTCGGTTGGCTTGTCCTGCTCGGGCGCAAGGGCATGGTCAACGAGACGCTGATCGCCCTCGATTTCGTGGACAAGCCGGTCCAGATTCTGTTCACCGAGGGCGGTATCGTGATCGGCATGGCCTACATCATGCTTCCGTTCATGGTGCTGACAGTGGCCAGCATCCTGCAGAACATCAACACTTCGTTGCTCGAGGCCGCGCGCGATTTGGGCGCGCATCCCATCGTGGCGTTCCTCAAGGTCACCTTTCCCTTGAGCTTGCCCGGCGTCATCGCCGGCTCGCTGATCGTCTTCACTTTGAGCGTCAGCGCTTATGTCACGCCCAGCATCCTGTCGGGCGGCAAGAAAACTGTTATGTCGATGCTGATCTATCAGCAATACGCCGCGACGCTGAATTTCCCCTTCGGCGCGACGCTGGCCGTGGCGCTGCTCGTTTCGACCCTGTTGCTGATCGCCGGCTATCTGCTGGTGATCGAACGTCACGCGAAGGGATAGGCAATGCGGCTATCCGATTCTCTTGGCCGCGCTTCGCTATCGGGTATCAGCATTTTGGCGCTGGTCTTCCTGGCGTTCCCGCTCCTGGTCGTGATCGGCATCTCATTCACGACGACGGAATACCTGCGCTTTCCCCCCGTCGGTCTGACGTGGAAATGGTACGCGCGCTTCTTCCACGACACGTCCTTCGTCGAATCCCTCCTGACCAGCGCCAAGCTGGCCCTGTCGGCCACGGCCGGCGCCTTGCTCCTCGGCGTGCCCGCCGGCCTGGTGCTGGCGCGCAAGCGGTTTCCAGGCCGGCAGGCGATCAGTGCCCTGTTCCTGTCGCCGCTCGTGCTGCCGACCATCGTCTTGGGCGTGGCCATCCTGCAGTATGCCAGCACCATGGGCTTCGCGCGCACATTCTGGGCGCTGTTCGTCGGGCATGTGGTGCTGGTCATGCCCTACGTCATGCGAACGACGCTGGCATCACTCTCAGGGTTCGATGTTGCGCAGGAAGAGGCCGCGCAGGATCTGGGCGCGACGCGGCTGCAGACCTTCTTCCTGGTAACGCTGCCGCAGATCAAGCCGGGCGTCATCGCGGGCGCCCTATTCGCCTTCATCATTTCGTGGATCGACGTCGAGGTCGCGGTCTTCAACTCGACGCCCGAGCTGATCACGATTCCGGTCAAGATGTTCAACTATATCCAGTTCAACGTCGACCCGATCATCGCAGCCGTGTCGGCCATCACCATCTATGTGGCCATCGTCGCCGTGCTGCTGATCGATGTCACGGTCGGCATCGAAAAGGCCACGACGCGGCGCGATTGAGAGCGCCGTCAATGCGCGGGATGAACCGATGATGGCTCTCTCGGACATCAAAGTGCTGGAAACCGGCTCGATGCTGGCGGGGCCGTTCTGCGGCACGTTGCTCGGCGACTTCGGCGCCGAGGTGATCAAGCTGGAGAAGCCGGGCAAGCCGGACGCGTTGCGCGAGTGGCCGCCCTTCAAGGACGGTCAGCCGCTCTGGTGGAAGGCCATGGCGCGCAACAAGCGGCTGGCCACGCTCGACATCTCACGCCCCGAGGCGCGCGACGCCACGCTGGCCTTGATCGGCCGCAGCGACATCGTGATCGAGAATTTCCGCCCCGGCACGCTGGAGCGGTGGGGGTTGGGTCCTGGCGACCTGGCGGTCAAGTTCCCGCACATCGTCTGGGTGCGTGTCAGCGGTTACGGCCAGACCGGTCCCTATAGCGGGCGCGGCGGCTACGCGACGATCGCAGAAGCCTATTCGGGCCTGGCGTCTTTTACCGGCTTTCCCGATCGGGGGCCGATGGTCTCTGCATTTCCGCTCGGCGACTATGTGGCAGGCACGTATGCGGCGTTCGGTGCCATGGCGGCCATCAACGCGCGGCGGCAGACGGGGCGCGGCCAAGTGGTTGACGTCAGCCTGTTCGAGCCGTTCCTGCGCATCCTCGAATCCGCCATCGTCCGCTACGACCAGACAGGCAAGAAGAAGCCGCTGCTGGGTAACCAGATGGAAGAGGATGTGCCGCGCAACATCTATGCGACGCGCGACGGCTACGTGGCGATCAGCGTGGGCTCGCAGGCCATCTTCAACAACCTGCTAGATGCCATGGGTCGTGCCGATCTCAAGGGCGATCCGCGCTTCTCCAGCCAGGATGCGCGCGCGGAACATCGTGATGAGACCGATGGCCTCGTGCGCGACTGGCTTGCACAGCGGATTACGGCTGAGGCCTTGAAGGCGTTCGAGGTCAACAAAGTCGTCGCCGGCAAGATCAACGACATGGCGGACGTCTTCGCTGACCCGCATATTGCCGCGCGCGAGGCGCTGACGACCGTGATGGACCCGCAGTTCGGCCCCATGCGCCTGCCAGCTCCGGTGCCGAAGCTGAGCGAGACACCGGGCTCCGTACGCTGGACCGGCGGCGAGCCGGGCCGGGACAACGATCATGTCTTCCGCGAAGTGCTCGGGCTTAGCGCCCAGGCCATCGACGGGATGCGCAAGGCCGGAGTGCTCTGAGATGGCGTCGCGCGAGATCGGCATCGTCGGCCTGGGGCAGACGAAATATTCCAAGAAGCCCAACGGCACCTTGATCGGGTATCTGGCTGAGGCGGGAAGGCTCGCGCTGGCCAGCGCCGGCATGGAGAAGAAGGATATCGACGGGCTGGCCATCAGCTCGTTTCAGCTTCCGCCCGACAACGCGGTGACGCTATGCGACCAGTTCGGCCTATCGGTCTCCTGGGCCTGGTATTTCACCGCGGGCGGCGCGGGCTCGCTGTCGTCGGTCCTTGCGGCTATCCAGGCCATCGAGGCGGGGCAGGCCAATGCGGTGCTGTGCATCGCGGGTGATCTCTATGACGTGAATGCCCATTACAAGCTGATGGGCAACTTCAACCACGCCTTGTCCAACTATGCCGTGCCGCACGGCTTCGGTGGGCCCAACGGGCTGTTCGCCATTGTCACGCGCAAGCACATGGAGCGTTACGGCACGACGCGGGAACAGTTGGGGCGTATTTGCGTCGGCCAGCGCGCCTCGGCCATGCTGAATGACAATGCGCTGCTGCGCTCACCCATGACGATTGACGACTATCTCAACGCGCGCATGATCGCGGACCCCTTGCGCCTCTATGACTGCGTGCTGCCCTGTATCGGCGCCGAGGCCGTTCTGGTTACGGCATTGGACCGCGTGCCGAAGGAAAAGCGCGTGCGTGTCCTGTCGGGGTATGAACGCCACAACCATCCCCCTGGCGAGATCGCACCGTTGGAAGGTGGCTGGACGTTGTTCCGCGACCGCCTCTATGCCGACGCGGGCTACGGTCCGAAGGACATGCAGTTCGTTCAGTCCTACGACGACTATCCGATCATGGTGGCGATCCAGCTCGAAGACCTGGGCTTCTGCGCTAAGGGCGAGATCGGCCCGTTCCTCGCGCGCCATGACCTGGCATGGAACGGCAGCTTCCCGGTCAACACCGGCGGCGGGCAGCTCTCCTGCGGCCAGACGGGCGCGGGCGGCGGCATGATCGGCTTGTGGGAGGCCGTCTGCCAGCTGCGCGGCGAGGCTGGCGCACGGCAGATTCCGGGCGTCTCACGCGGGCTGGTCGCGGGCTATGGCATGGTCGGCTATGGCCATGGGCTGGGCGCCAGTGCCGTAGTCCTGGAGAACGTGGCATGAGCGCGCAGCCGCACTATCCGCAGCCCTATGAGGACGCCGACAACGCTCCGTTCCTGGCTGCGTGGCGCAAGGGTGTACTGGCGCTGCAGCGCTGCAAGGGCTGCGGCAAGGCTATCTATTACCCGCGCCCCATGTGCCCGCATTGCTGGTCGGCGGACCTGGAATGGTTTCAGGCCAGCGGCAAGGGCACGGTTGTGGGCTATGGCGTGGTCTGGCGGCCCAACCACGAATCCTTCCAGCCCGAGGTGCCCGTTGTGCTGGTCGAGGTTGAACTGGCGGAAGGGCCGCTGATGCTCACGCGCGTGGTCGGCGACGACCGCGAGAAGACGCGTAGCGGCGCGGCGGTCAGGCTCGTGGCGATGCCCGATGCCGCGCGCTACCCGTTGCCAACCTTCCGTCTGGCTTAGGAGATCACGAAGCCCTTGCTGACCGGGTCATCCGGGCTCATCAGCCACTTGGCATAGCCGATCACGTTGGCCGTGCCCTTCACCGTGGGCACGAGCGCGCGGTGGTTGCCCAACTTCGTCTCGCGGATGATGCAGCCTTCGAACGTGCCGCTGCCGAGCAGGCCTTCGGACTGGATCGTCTGGCCCACCTTGATGCGGCCGCGCGATTCCAACATGGCCAGCATGGCACTGGTGCCGGTGCCCCCGGGCGAACGATCCATCTTGCCGTCCGAGAAGACGTGGACGTTGCGGTAGAAGGCACCCGGTAGCGTGCCGTCGTGATAGATCGTGACGAAATCCACGTGTTTGATGTTCGGCTTGGTTGGGTGCACCACCTTGACCTTCTCGTTGAACAGTTTCTTCACGAGAAGACCCAGGCGCGAGAAGTACGAGGCGTTCTCCGGCGCGATGCGCGGCTGGCGATTGCCCCAATCGAGCTGGATGAAGTAGTTGCCGCCGAAGCTGAGATCGACGTTCACGCGCCCGACCTCCGGCACATCGAGCGGGATGTCGCGCTCCGCCACATAGGCGGGCACGTTCTCGAAGCGGGTCCATTCGGCGGCCTGGTCGTTAGAGGCCACTTCGGCCGTCACGTCGCCCGCAGTGGTCTCGTACCGGATCGTGGTGCGGTTGCCCGTCACGGGAACCAGATTGTGTGAGACCAGCGCCATGCTGAGTGCGATCGTGCCGTGGCCGCACATGTCGTGGAAATGGGTGCCGTCCATCCAGATCATGCCCGCGTCATAGTCGGACGAAGAGGGCGGCGTGACGAAGACGCCGAACATGTCCTGATGGCCGCGCGGCTCGCGCATCAGCGACTGGCGCAGCCAGTCGTAGTTCTTCTCGAGAAACGCGCGCTTGCCCAGGATGTCCAGGCCCGCGGGGTAGGGGATGCCATGGTGGACGATGCAGGTCGGCTCGCCCTCGGTGTGCGTGTAGATGCAGTCGATGAAACGGTTCTTCAGCATGGGATCCCCCAACGGCTTTGCGTTGGCGGGATTGTAGCCAGGGAGGCGGGGGCTGTCCCACCCCCGCCTAGGCTTGCGGTTTAGGTCTATTTACCCGCAAAGGCTTCGATCTCGCGGATGACGGCATCCGGATTGTCGTCCATCAGGAAATGGCCGGACTTGGGGACAAGGCGCAGCGTCCCGCGCGGGACAAGCTTCTGCAGCTTTTCGCCGCGGGCCAGCGGAATCCAAGTGTCGTCGTCGCCCCACAGGATGAGCGTCTCGGGCACGACCTGATCGAGCTTGGCCTCAATCTGGTCGAGATAGGGTTCTTCAAAGTCGCCCAGGAAGCGGTAATAGGCGGCCTGCCCTTCCGGCGTGCTCCATGGCCCGAAATAGCCTTGGAAGATTTCTTCGCTCATGCCCGTGTGCATGGTGGTGGGGATGTGTGCGCGCATGATCTGCGCATACAGCTTCGCCGGCATTGTCTGATAGGCCTTGAGATGCGCGCGTGCGTGCATGGAGTTGGCCGAGACCGATGGGTTCAGCACGGCCGCGCTCAGCAGGATGAGCCGCCCGTACTGACGTCCTTCGAACAGATGGGCGCCGAGCGCGGGCGCCGTGCCGATGTCGTGCGCGACCATCAATGGCGCGTCGAGCTTCCAATGCTTCAGCAGAGCGGCTAGCAGGCGCGTCTGCGACTCGCCAAACACCTTGCGCCCTTCGCGCATGGCCGACTGGCCGAACCCGAGCATGTCGTAGACATGGACTCGGTGCTTTTTCGCGAGCGCCGGCGCCACCTGACGCCACGAAAAGGAATTGCCCGGAAAGCCGTGGACAAGAACCATGGGCGGGCCGTCGCCCATCACCTCATAAGCGACGTCGTTGCCTTCGAAATTGAAACGCTTGCTCAAATTCCACGACGCCATGGCTGAAATGCTCCGCTGATGTTTCGCGAACTGTATAACCTTCTATAATGTTATAAAAGGTTATTCTTTTTTTGGAAAATACGTAGGTATTTGAAGGTGTTATCCATAGAGTCCCGATTCATGAAGGATTTGGTGGCGTATACGCTCGGCGTGATGCTGAGCGTCTTCTTCCGCAGCAACCTGGCGGTGCTGGCGCCCGAGTTGTCCGTCGATCTGCGTGCGACTGCTTCCGACCTCGGCACCCTGTCCGGGGTCTGGTTCTTCTCCTTCGCGCTGGCGCAAGTGCCGGTGGGCGTGGCACTCGACCGCTGGGGGCCACGCCTGACCGTCACCGTAGGGCTGAGCATCGGTGTCGTTGGCGCCTGCCTGTTCGCCGCCGCGCCGTCGATCTCCACCGCCATTTTCGCGCAAATTCTTTTAGGCCTCGCATGCGCGCCGCTGTTTATGGCCACTGTCGTCTATATCGCGCGCAACTGGGCGCGGGAGCGGTTCCTATCGGTGATGGCGATCGTGCTGGCGACCAGTAATATGGGCGCGATCTTGGCTGCGACGCCGCTGGCCGCCATGTCCGAATGGTTGGGCTGGCGCGGCGCCATGTGGGGCATGGCGGCGGCAACGTTTCTCCTTACGCTCTACATTGTCTTGGCGGTCGGCAAGGATGCTCCGGCGCAGGCACGGGAAAGCATGAGCCAGGCTGTACGCGGCATTGCGGTTGTGATGGGCGTGCGCGAACTTTGGCCGCTGTTGCCCTTCGTGCTTGTGTGCAGCGGCGTCATCATGGCGGTGCGCGCCTTGTGGGGCGGGCCTTATCTCGCCGATGTGTTCGGCATGGGGCCGGTCGACCGCGGCAATGTCCTGGTCGGCATGGTGCTGGCGGCTTCCGTGCTCAACTATGCGATCGGGCCGCTCGAGCGTTGGGCGGGCTCACCGCGTCCTTTGGTCATGATCGTGTCGGCGGTAACAGCGGTGGCGCTGATCGTGATGACGATCTGGCCATCCGCGTCGGTAACGCTGTCCGTCGTGCTGATGATTGTGGTCGGCTTGTTCGGCGCGGCCTACGGCTTGGCGATCGCCCATGGCCGCGTCTTCTTTCCGGCGGGAAAGGAGGGGCGGGGCGCCACGCTGCTCAATTTCTTCAACTTCATCGGCGCGGCCGTCATGCAGGTGGCGACTGGCGAAGTCATCGAGCGCAGCCTGAATGCGGGCCTATCGCACGCCCAGGCCTATGCGATCATGTTTGCCTTCCTGGTCGTGCTGCTGGTCCTGTCCCTGATTCCTTATCGGAAGAGCAAGATACCCTTGTCCGCCGACGCTTGACGCGGCGCGGCTCGTCGCCGAGGGTGCCCGCCGTTCAACGCCGCGAGATTTCCCCATTCCACTTGACACGCATCACATCTTG
>JBFXED010000063.1:0-11909 GCA_050180485.1 Alphaproteobacteria bacterium
GAGCCGATCGCGCGATATCTGATCGAGGCGGGATACGCGCTGACTGGTGTGGATTCGTCAGCGTCGATGATCGCGCTGTGTAAAGAGCTATTCCCAACGCAGACCTGGCATGTGGCGGACATGCGGAGCCTCGCGCTTGGACGGAGGTTCGAGGGCATCCTGGCCTGGGACAGTTTCTTTCATCTGAATCACGACGACCAACGGCGGATGTTTCCCGTCTTCGCGGCGCATGCGGCACCACATGCGGCGTTGATGTTCACCAGCGGCATCGACCATGGCGAGGCGATGGGGACTTATCAGGGAGAACCGCTCTACCACGCCAGCCTGGATGAGGCCGAGTATCGCGCTCTGCTGGCGGAGAATGGCTTCGATGTCGTCCGCCGTGTCGCGGAAGACCCCGCGTGCGGCGGCCACACGGTCTGGCTGGCCCGGCGCCGATAGGCGCGGACCGCTTCACCCACCCAAGAACAGCCGGACCTCTTCCAGAAACCGCTCCGCCGCCGGTTCGTGTTCGAGCAAGAGATGGTTCTTGCTGTTGAGGGCCACGAAGCGCGCATTGGGGATGGCGGCGGCCATTTGCCGCGCGGCGTCGAGCGGCCAAATCAGGTCGTCGCGGGCGTGGAGCACGAGGGTCGGCGCCTGCACCCGGTGCGCCACGTCGGCCACGTCCAAATTGCCCGACGCATTCATATAGCGCGCCGCGCATTCCGCCGAGGTGCAGCGGCGCATCAACTCGTTGAAGAAATCGATCTGCTCCGGCGTGCCCTCGGGCAGGAAGCGCAGCGTGAACATCTGGCGGAAGGCCGGGCTGTCGGCGCCCCATTCGTGACGGGCGAGGGTGGCCACCGCCGCGCGCCGTTCGGATTCCTCGCGCGAACGCTTGTGCGCGCCCTGCAACGCGCCGCCATAGAGAATGAGGTGCGACACGCGCTCCGGATGCCGCGTGGCATAGGCGATGGAGATGGCGCAGCCCTGGGAAATGCCGAGCAGCGGGAAACGCTCCAGCCCCAACGCGTCCACCACGGCCTCCAAATCCGCGACCCAGGCATCCAACGACACCTCGGGCACTTCCCAATCGCTGAGCCCGTTGCCGCGCGCGTCGTAACGCACGAGGGTACGGCCGCGCGAAAGCCCGTGCAGCATGTGGGCCCAGACCGGGCTTTCCCAGTCATAGGCCAGGTGGTTCAGCCAATTGGCCGTCTTCACCAAGGGCGGGCCTTCGCCACTGACGGCATAGGCCAGGCGCACCCCGTCGGGCGCGCGGCAATAGCGGATCTCCTGGCGCGGGGGCGGGGCGGCGGCCGCGCCGCTGATCGCTTTCGGCGCGGGGCTGCCGGCGCCACCCGCGCGCTCCTCCACCTCGCCCACGAAACGGATTCCCTTGCGCGCCACGGTGCGCACCAGCTCCTGCCGCCCGCCATCGTCGCCGATGGCCTTGCGCACGGCGTTGATGCGGCTGGTCAGCGTCGATTCCGAGACGATGCGGCCGTTCCAGACATGGGCGATCAGATCGTCCTTGCTGACCACCCGGTCGCGGTTCCGCACCAGATAGAGCAGCAGGTCGAATACCTGGGGCTGGAGCGCGACCGGTTCGGCGCCGCGCCACAACTCGCGCCGTTCCGGGTCAAGCCGATGGCCGGAAAAGAAAAACTGCACGTCCGTTCTCCCCCAAACCGGCCGTCCGGGCCCGCGTTCTCAAGCCATTATCAAGCGTAAATCAAGCCCGTGTGAAGGCCGGATCAAAGTCTTAGGGCGCCTCCCGCGCCATTGTCCGCCCCGCGATGCGCCGCCGGAAGCGGCCCGGCGCACCGGTTAGGACAGGGTGAACGACGATGAACGTGATGACTCCGGTTTCCGGCGCCGCGCGCTATGCGCGCTGTGTGGAAAACTCCAAGCGCGTGCGCTGGGATATCGAGGCCGACGTGATCCGCGGCCGCCGCTTCGACATGGCGCACAAGTTCCTGCCCGATGGGCTGTCGCTCGCGGGCGAGTTCGCCACGCTGTCGGCGGCGGAGAAGCGCTTCGTCAGCCAGATCCAGGGGCGCACCTACACCAACATCTTCGGATTGGTCGAGCGCTTCATCAACGCCAAGGTTTTGGAGCTGACCCAGGATCATTGGTTCGGCGACCAGGTGGCGCTGGAAGCGATGATCCGTTTCAGCGACGAGGAGCTGAAGCACCAGGCCCTGTTCCGGCGCATCGAGGCCCTGATCGCCGATTCCATGCCGGAAGGTTACCGCTTCGACATCGATCCCAACGAAGTGGCCCACGCCGTGCTGGGTAAATCCACCTGGGCGGTGCTGGCGCTCACCCTCGACATCGAGCTGTTCACCCAGGCGCATTACCGCCAGAGCATCGATGCCGATCCGGAGCTGTCGGTGCTGTTCAAGGACGTGTTCCTCTTCCATTGGAAGGAAGAGAGCCAGCACGCGATCCTCGACGAGTTGGAATGGGTGCGCCTCGACGCCGAGATGACGGAGGAGGAGCGCGACGCGGCCGTGGGCGAGTTCATCGACCTCGTCGCCGCGGTGGACGGCATCCTGCAACACCAGGCCAAGGCCGATACGGCGTATTTCGCCGCGGCGTGCGGCCGCGCGGTGGACGAGGCGGAGACGCGGACGATCGCGGCCGCGTTCCTCAAGGCCTATCGCTGGCAATACATCCACTCGGGCGCCCAGCACCCGCATTTCGGCCAAGTCCTGTCCGGCCTGATCACGGCGGAACAGGGACAACGCATCCAGGCCGCGCTGGCCACGCTCGGCTGACGCGCGCTTCCCCACGCATCGAACCTCAGCAAAAGGAGACTGCCATGAATGCCGTGACCAAGACCAAGGCGCCGAACGTCGTGAACGGCGTGAACGTGGACGATTTGTTCGCCCTGATCGACGGGGTGAAGCGCGATCCCGCCAACGCCAAGACGGAATGGCGCGTCAGCACGGCCTGGCAGGGCGGGACGCACAGCCGCACCCAGGTGGAAGGCTTCGGCATGGCCGGCCAGCACGTGGCGCGCCGCTTCGCCGTCGACATCGACGAGCCGCTGGAACTCGGCGGCGGCAACCGTTTCGCCAATCCGCAGGAATACCTGATGGCGGCGCTCAACGCCTGCATGACGGTCGGTTACGTGGCGCAGTGCGCGGTGCGCGGCATCGCATTGGAAAGCCTGGTGATCGAGACCGAGGGCGAGATCGACCTGCGCGGTTTCCTGGGCCTCGATCCTTCGGTGCCCACGGGTTACGAGCAATTGCGCTACACCGTGCGCATCAAGGGCGACGGCACCAAGGCGCAGTTCGAGGAAATCCACGCGGCGGTGATGGCGACGTCGCCGAACTTCTTCAACATCTCGCGCCCCATCGCGCTCAAGCCCACGCTCGTCGTCGGCTGATACCGGACGGAACGGGAAAGGGCCGGGGCGGGCTGCCGCTCCGGCCTTTTTTCGTCAGCGCGCGGTGGGCTCGCGGTTGCGGCGGTAGGTGGACGGGTCGCTGTCCTTCATCACGCCCTCGTATAGCGCCTTGAGCTGCGGATCGTCGGACAGGCGCGTGCTGGCGCCGGGCGAAATCTCGTCGGCGCGCGGCTGAAGCTTGGAGCCCCCGACGATGGGGCCCGGGGGCGGATTGGGAGCGATGGGCTGGACGGGCTCGGAGGAGAGAGGATTGGCCGAATCGGCCCAGGCGGGCGCGGCGGCAGCCGATAGGACGATGGCCGTGAACAGGAGGAGCGCAATTCGCGCGAGGGAGTTCGTACGCATATCCATCATCTTGATTGCCGGCATTGACTTCGCGGAGCGCCCTGGCCCCCCACGGGTCACCCTCCCACGGGCATTTATACCGCGGATCGGGGCCGAGTGGCCCATCTAAATCCGCGGAACCTAAGGTCAAAGTAAAAAACCGCTCCGGCTTGACTCACGTCAATGTTCCGCGGCGCGGCACGGCGTGAAATTTGGTTCGTTGTGGGGGGTTACAAGGCACTCATTTGAACAGGAGTTCCCGATGGCCAATCAAAGCGAGAAGGTTCCCGTCAAAACCGAGGCAGAGTCCCATGCCAAAGCGCCGGCCCGCGCGGGGCAGAGCTTGCGCGAGCAGATCAACCATCTGTTCGACGCGTTCGAATCGCCCTGGTCGTTCCACCCCTTCGCCAGCCGCATCTTCGATACCGATCCGGGCTGGAAGCTGCGCCTGCCGGTCGGCCCGGCCATGCCCGCGACCGACCTGGTGGAGCGCGAGAAGGAGTTCCAAATCTCCGCCGAACTGCCCGGCATGGAAGAAAAGGACATCGAAATCGGCATCACGCGCGACATGCTGACGATCAAGGGCGAAAAGCGCGAGGAGAAGGAAGAGAAGAAGAAGGACTACTATATGTCCGAGCGCAGCTACGGTTCTTTCCAGCGCTCCTTCCGCCTGCCGGACGGCGTGGATCGGGACAAGATCGACGCCAAGTACGATAAGGGCGTTCTCACCATCACCCTGCCGAAGACGACCGAAGCCCAAAAGCAGGAGCGCAAGATCCCGATCAAGGCCAAGTAGTGTCTTTTGACGGTGCGGGTCCCGCGGTGAGGGGCTTCGCCAACCGCTTCCGCGGCGCTCGCGCCGGCATAAAGGGAGAGAACCATGGCCAAGCCACGCCGTAAGCCGCCCGCGCGCGCCGAGATCGTGCGCGTGGTCGGCACGCTGGACGACGCCACGCTGGCGGCGATCGCCGCGACCGGCGCCAGCCTGTCCGAGATCGAACGCGCCGCCAAACGCGCGGCCGGCGAGGGCGAAGGCGTCGCCCGGCAACCGTTGGGCGTGGCGGCGGAGGCCGTGTTCGATCTTCTGTCCGCTTGCCCGGAATTTCCGAAGACGGAACCCGAAGCGTAACCGGGACGTCAGCGCATCCGCGACTTGAGCGCGAAGATGGGACCGTCGGCGGTGAAGCGGCCGAAGCCGTGGTGGTGGATCATCCTGGGGTTCTTTTGGCCTGGATCGGTCCAGGCCTGGACGACCTCGAGCACGAACAGGTTGTAGGCGCGCACCAGGCGCGTGTCGCGCACGCGGCATTCCAGATTGGCGAAGCATTCGGCCACGAGCGGCGCCTTCACCCGCGCGGCGGGCAAGGGCGTCAGGCCGAAGGCGGCGAACTTGTCGATGCGCCGCCCGGTGCTGTTGCCGACCTTGACCACCTTGGGCGCCAGCTTGCGTGACGGCACGGCGATCACGCATTCGCCGGTCGCGCGCAAGGCGGCGAAGCTGTGGTTGGCGCTGCTGACGATGCAGGCCACCAGCGGCGGCTCGAACTCCATCATCATGTGCCAGGACATGGTCATGACGTTGGGCTTGCCCGCGCGCGCCGTGGTCAAAAGCACCACGGGGCCGGGTTCGAGCAGGCGATAGACGCGGGAGAGGGCGAGCTTGCGCAATCGCGCCTCCTTGGGCGGAGATCCCGTTTGTCGCGAAAAAAAGCGCCGGTCCGCGCTACTTCCTCATGGCTTCGTCCCACCGGCAGGTGGCGTTGAGGCCGCGCGCGGTCTGCATCTTGGCCACTTCCTGCTGCTGGGACGTCATGTCTTTCCAGGTGTCCTTGACCGCGTCGTCCGCGTCCTTGTCGCCATAGGCCTTGGCATTCGCGAACCAGGCATAGGCGATCGGCGGGTTGGTCGGCGCGGCGGCGGCGACCGCGGCGCGCTTGAGGAGTCGCACGCCTTCCACGGTATCGCCCGAATAGATGCGGCCCAGCTTGTACATGGCGGGGGCATAACCTTGCGCGGCCGATCGGCACAGGAATTCGACCGAACGGCGCGTGTCGTAGGCGCCGGTCTGGCCGTCGACCTCGCAGCAGAGCGCAACGCCGACCTTGTACTGGGCCGCCTTGTCGCCCTTGTTCGCGGCGTCGATATTGTCGTCGTACTGGCTCTTGGCCTTGGCGCCATGCACGGCCTCGCCCACGGCGGCGGTACAGCCCGCGCTCAGCGCGGCGGCGGCGCACAACAGCGCGATCTTCCACGTCACGTTCATCATGTCGATTTTCCCCCGAGAATCGTATGGAAACGGCGATCTGGATAGTCGCTCGCGCGACGACCCAGCAACCATGCAAAAGTATAACGCATTTGAATCGCCCCGGCTTCGTTCTAGGCAATGCTACGCAATCGGGTTGGCGCGGGGCGGGACGCATCCATATTTTCATTATGGGCATTCTGCGCTGGATCCTGCTGGCGGTCGCGGTAGCTGCGGTTCTGGCGCCGGGCGCGCATCTGTTGGAGCTGCCGAACAAGCTGGCGCTCGACGGGAAGCTGTGGCTCGCGGTGCAGCAGACTCTGTATCGCGGTTGGGGGCCGTTCATCGGCGCGCCCACGCAGATCGCGGGCTTGGCATTGTCGCTGATCCTGGCGGCCTGGCCGCGCACGCGCCGGAGATGGCCCTGGCTATGCGCGGGTGCCGCTTATGCCGCGATGATCGGCGTGTTCTTCGTCTTCAACGCGCCCGTCAACGCGGCGGTCGCCGGCTGGACTGCCGGCACGCTTCCCGCGGATTGGGAGGCATACCGGTGGCAATGGGAAACCGGCCATGCCGTGTCGGCGTTTCTATCCTTCACGGCTCTGTTCGCCGTGTTGCGCGGTTGCTTCGCGGCGCGGCGCGTTCTGTGACCATGCGATTTGATGCCAGGGAGATGGAACAACGCCATGCTGCGCTGAATGGCAGGTGAGAAGGAGGAACTTCGCGACCGGTTCGGCCGTTCTTAGGACGTGTCACAACCGAGGGAAAACCCCATGGTGTTCCTGGCTTATGTCGCGCTCTTCATCGCCCTGGTGTTGGGCATCATCGGCTATGGCGGGGTGGTTCAGGAGCCGAGCAGCCTGGTCCGGGGGATGTTCGCGGTGTTCTTCTTCTTGTTCGTCATCTTGATCCTGGCGCGCGCGGTTCAGTACCTCAGTACCCGCCGCGAACCGCCGCCTCGGGCGGTCGACCGGCCCTAGATCTCGCGCGCATCCACGGCTTGAAAGAAAACGGCGGCGCCTACCGGGGGGAATGCGCCGCCGTTCCTTTTGCGAATGGCTCCGACCGGGGAACCGAAGCCGTTATCCGCAGGGAAGATACGCGCGGCGGGGAGCACCAGTTCCGTCGCCGCCTGTATCCATTCTGTGACAGGCTCAGGCGTCGGTCTGGCCTTCCAATTCGACGGTGCGGACTTCCATCCGCTCACCCAGTTCGTCCAGGTCCACATCGGCCTTCTTGGCGTCCGGGAACATCTCGGTCTCTTCTTCCTTCACGTGGTGCTTCACGTATTCCGCCAGCACGGTGACCTTGGCGTCGTACAGCTCGTCGCCCGGCTCCATGGTTTCCAGTTCGCCGACCAGGCGCTTAACGCCCTCGTGCTCCACCTCCGCTTCGTCCAGCAGGTCGTTCTCCACGCCCGCGTCGCGCAAGGCGGGGTAGAACAGCTCTTCTTCGAGCTTTGCGTGGACGGTGAGCTTGCGGCAGGCCGTCTGCACGATCTCGGCCTTGTCGCCGTCCTTGGCCTTCTCGAAGCGCTTGAACAGCTTGTCCACCTCGGCGTGCTGCTTCTTCAGCAGGACGATCGCGGCGGGTTCGCGGCTGCTGCGCCGCTTCGTCTTCGTTTTGGATTTCCGGTGGGTGGTACTGGACTGGGTTCTCGCCATCATCGCTCTCCATTGGCGGGTGATGACGAGGGAAACCGCGCGGCGGCGATCCGGTTCCGTTTGGGCGCGGACGAAAAGGCGCGTGGAGTAGCGTGCGTGTCGGGCATGGCGGCCGAACGGAAAGGATCGAGGTGTGCTCGGCGCGGTCACGCTTCCGATAAATGGCGCTCGATGGCCGGCTCCAGATCGCCGGGCTGAAAGATCAAGGACGTCACGTCCACGCCGGCATAGCCGGCCTGCCGTTCACGGTCCTTGCGAAAAAGCCGCCAAGCCCCATCGCGGCGGCGGATGCGCGCCAGCACCTTGCCGTTGCGATAGACGCTGAACTGGTTGGGCTCGTCGAGATGGAGCAACAGGTTCACGTTCGGTCTCCTTGCTCCCCGGGTGCGATCATCGTTCCACGTTCGCACGGGGGCGTCACTGAAATACGGGCGCGGGGCGCGGTTTATCTTTGGCAATCTCCGCGCTCCTTCGCCGATCGCGCGGGCGGAAATACCTCGGCCATTCCCCACCGCCGCGCCGCATTCCGCGGCGGCAGGTACCTCATTTACTTGCGACGGTGTGGGACCGGGTTTATCGTGGGCAATCGGCGCAGGGACGCGCCCCAAACGGCATGGAGCCACCGATGTTAAAGGGATGCTTGACCGCTCTCATCACCCCGTTTCGCGACGGCAAGGTGGACGAGAAAGCGTTCCAGAAATTCGTCGAGTGGCAGATTACCGAGGGCATCCACGGCCTGGTGCCCTGCGGCACCACGGGCGAGTCGCCGACCCTTTCGCACCCGGAGCATGACCGGGTCATCGAGCTGTGCGTCGAGGTGGCCAAGGGCCGGGTGCCTGTCGTGGCCGGCACGGGTTCGAACTCCACCGACGAATGCATCCGCCTGACCCAGCATGCCCAGAAGGCGGGCGCGGACGCCGCGCTGATCGTGACGCCCTATTACAACAAGCCGACCCAGGAAGGCCTGTACCAGCACTACAAGGCCGTGCACGACGCCTCGGACCTGCCGATCATCATCTACAACATCCCCGGCCGCTCGGTCGTGGACATGACGATCGACACCATGGCGCGCCTGGCCAAGCTGCCGCGTATCGCGGGCGTGAAGGACGCGACCAACGATCTGGGCCGCGCGCTGCTCACGCGCCTGGCCTGCGGGCCGAAATTCGCCATGCTGTCGGGCGAGGATCCGACCGTGGTGGCGTTCCTGGCCCAGGGCGGCCACGGCATCATCTCGGTCTGTTCGAACATCGCGCCGCGCCTGAACGCGCGCATGCAGGAGGCCTGGCAGAAGGGCGATTTGAAGACGGTGGGCGAAATCCGCGACCGCCTGATGCCCGTCTCGATGGCGCTGTTCGCCGAAACCAGCCCCGGCCCGGTCAAATATGCGGCCAGCCTGCAGGGTCATTGCACGGCCGAGGTCCGGCTGCCGCTGGTGGAGCCCGGCGAGGCCACCCAGGCGCGCATGCGCCAGGCCATGGTCGCCGCCGGCCTACTCGGCGGAGGGCAGTCGCAAGCCGCCGAGTGATGAAGGTCGTCGCCCAGAACCGCAAGGCCCGGCACGAATACTTCGTCGACGACAGGGTGGAGGCGGGCATCGTGCTCGTCGGCACCGAAGTGAAGGCGCTGCGCGAAGGCCGCGGCAACATCCAGGAATCGTATGCCGGGGAGAAGAAGGGCGAGCTGTACCTTCTCAACTCCTACATTCCGGAATACGGGCCGGCCGCGCGCTTCAACCACGAGCCGCGGCGGCCGCGCAAGCTGCTGCTGAAGAAGCGCGAGATGTTGAAGCTGATGGGCGCCGTCCAGCGCAAGGGCGTGACGCTCGTGCCGCTGTCGATCTATTTCAACGACAAGGGCCGTGCCAAGGTTGAATTGGCGCTGGCCACCGGCAAGCGCCAGCACGACAAGCGTACGACCATCAAGGAGCGCGACTGGCAAAGGAACCGCCAGCGCCTCCTGCGCGGCAAGGGCTGACGCCGCCTAAGCGGCCAGGACAGCAAGGGACAACGGCTGCTCCACCCCCGCCACGGTACGCGCCGGAAGCAGGGCGCAATCGTGCCAATGGCCTTGTTGGCGGGCCAGCGTGAACGTCTCGGCCGGCGCCAGCGCCGTGACTCTTTCCTCCTTGGTGTGTTTCTCCAGCTTGGCGGCCAGGTTCACGGCCTCGCCGATCACGGTGTATTCGAGCCGCGTCGAATCGCCGACCACCCCGAACAGGACGGGGCCGCTGGCCAGTCCCACGCCGATCCGCACGGGCGGTAACCCTTGGGCCGCGCGGCTGTCGTTCCAGCGCGCGATTTCCTCGGCCAGCGCCATGGCCGCCCGGCAGGCGTCGGCGGCATAGCGGCCGCTGGGGCGCACCGCGCCGAAGCTGGCCATGATGCCGTCGCCCAGGAACTTGTCGATGCTGCCGCCGTGACGTTGGATCACCGGCACCATCCGTGCCTGATATTCGGTCAAGAGCGCGATGAGGTCGTCGGCGTTCATATGCGCCGACAGGCGCGTGAAGCCGCGCAAATCCACGAACATGGCGGCCGCCTCGCGCATCTCGCCTTGTCCCGGCCCCAGTGCGGTCTCGGCACCCGTAATGCGGGCCGCGACGTCGGTGGCGAAGAACCGCCGCAGGTCATGCGCGGCCTCGCCTTCGGCGACCGCGCGCAGGAGAAGGCGACGCGCACGGGTGATGGCCACGGCCAAAAGGGTGGAGACGAGAATGATCGAGACTATCTTGTCGACCTCGGCGCCCCATAGAACCACCGAAGACATCATGTAAGCCACATAGTCGCGTGTCACAGGCATCGCATCCGGGCCGAAGAACGCCGCATAGGCCACGAGTGCCAGCCAGCCCAGCGATGCCGCGGCACCGGCGCACAACACGTAGCGCGCATCGAAGCGCAGTGCGCGCAGGGCGATGAAAATGAAGACATACAGCAGCGTGGGGGCTTTCAGGTAAAAAGCCGGCACTTGGCGGTATTGCAGATGGAAGCTCCAGATCAGCCCGAGCAACAGCGTCATATCGACCGCGATGGACAGGAGCTGCATCCAGCCCGGCAAGCGCGCGCGCCACGCCATGGCCAGGCGCAGGGCGGTGAACAGGCTGTAGGCGCCGAGCGCCCAGGGCACGGGCATGAAGGGCGCATGGGCCGGATAGGTCTTGCGGGCGAACAGATAGAGCAGCGTGAAAACTCCGCAAAGCGCCATCTGCACTCCGCTGGCCAGGATGTCGCCGCGCTGCTGCTCGCGGCGGATCTCCTCGCGCACACGCGCCGGCAGGGCCGCGTCGTCGACGCGGGCCGGCAAAAGGTGGTCGAGGGGCAGGGCTGTCATGGCGCGGGTCCTGTTCAGAGATATGTGGCGCGGATATCGATGGTCGATTCGCGGCCCAGGCGCTCGAAGCTCGCGTCGAGCCATGCTTCGGCGCGCGAGCGTCCGGCGTCGCGCAGATGAGTCAGGAACTCCCAGTCGGCGTTGAGCTTGCTGGCCACGCCCAGACCGCGCATGAAATCATCGGCTTCGATGGCATGGACCAGCATGCGCTTCATGGAACCTTCGCCCACCGCGCCGTCGTCGATCAGTTTAGTGACGAAGGCGATGGCGCGCATTTCGCGCATGAGCGAGGAATTGAAGCTGATTTCGTTCATGCGGCTGACGATCTCGCGCGCGGTCTTGGGCACTTCTTCGCGCTCAATCGGATTGATGTGGACGACCACGACATCGCTGGAACGGCAGTTGTAGATGATCGGATAGATCACCGGATTGCCCATGTAGCCGCCGTCCCAATAATGCTGGCCGTCGATTTCCACGGCCTGGAACAGGAAGGGCAGGCAACCCGAGGCCAGCACGGCGTCGGCCGTCATCTCTTCGTTGCGGAAGATCTTCACCTTGCCGCTGCGCACGTTGGTCGCGCAGACGAACAGTTCGATCGCGCAGTCTTTACGGATTCGTTCGAAGTCGATGCTTTCTTCGACCACCCGTCGCAGAGGGTTGTGGTTGAACGGGTTCAGCTCGTAGGGCGAGAACAGGCGCGTCAGAAGATCGAACGCGATGAACGTCGGCGAGGTTTCGAGCGCATGGTTGTGCGTCAGCCGGTCCAGGAAGCTGGGCTGCAGCGGGCTGAAGGCCGCCGACAGGCTCACCCGGCGCCAGAAATTCTCCAGCGCGCGCTTCGCGCCCTCGCGCCCGCCTTCGGTCAAACCGTAGGCCAGTACGCTCGCGTTCATGGCGCCCGCGCTGGTGGCGCTGACGCCCTCGAAGGCCACCCGCTCGTCCTCGAGCA
>JBFXED010000064.1:0-11678 GCA_050180485.1 Alphaproteobacteria bacterium
TCTCGTCCGAGACGCTGTTCTTCGCGCTGGAGCTGAACCGCATCGAGGACGCGGAGTTGGAGGCCAAGCTGGCCGATCCGGCGCTGGCCCATTACCGCCCGTGGCTGCGCGACGTGCGCACCTTCCGCCCGCACCAATTGTCCGACGATATCGAGCGGCTGCTGCACGAGAAGTCGGTCGCCGGGCGCGGCGCCTGGGTGCGTCTGTTCGACGAGACCATGGCGCATCTGCGCTTTCCCGTGGACGGCAAGGAACTGACCGAGGCCGAGGTGCTGCACCTCATGTCCGACAAGGACGGCGCGGTGCGGAAGAAAGCGTCCGAGTCACTGGGCAAAGTGCTGGGCGAGAATTCGCGCCTGGTCGCCCTCATCACCAACACGCTGGCCAAGGACAAATCCGTCGAGGACCGCTGGCGGCATTTCCCGCGCCCGGTCTCGGCGCGCAACCTGTCCAACCGCGTCGAGGACGCGGTGGTCGATGCGCTTGTTGCCGCCGTGAAGGCGTCCTATCCGTCGCTGTCGCACCGTTACTACAGACTGAAGGCGCGCTGGTTCGGCAAGGACGTGCTGGACCATTGGGACCGCAACGCGCCGCTGCCCGACGACGACGACCGGTTCTTCACCTGGGACAGCGCGCGCACGCTGGTGCTGGACGCCTATGGCCGCTTCTCGCCGGACCTGGCAAAGGTCGGCAAGCGCTTCTTCGAGAAACCGTGGATCGACGCACCCGCGCGGCCCGGCAAGGCGTCCGGCGCCTTCGCGCATCCGACGGTGCCGAGCGCGCATCCTTATCTTTTGCTGAACTACCAGGGCAAGGCGCGCGATGTGATGACCTTGGCCCACGAGTTGGGCCATGGCTGCCACCAGGTGCTGGCCGGACCGCAGGGCCATCTGATGGCCGACACGCCGCTGACGCTCGCCGAGACGGCCAGCGTGTTCGGCGAGATGCTGACCTTCCGTGCGCTCTTGGAATCCGCGCCGCCGGAACGGCGCAAGACGCTGTTGGCCGGCAAGGTCGAGGACATGCTGAACACGGTGGTGCGCCAGATCGCCATGTTCGAGTTCGAGCGTCGCGTGCATGACGAACGCCAGAGCGGCGAACTGCTGCCCGCGCGGCTCGGCGAGATCTGGATGGATGTCCAGCGCGAGTGCCTGGGGCCGGCGATCCGTCTCGGCCCCGGCTACGAGAATTATTGGGCCTATATCCCGCACTTCATCCACACGCCGTTCTATGTCTACGCCTACGCCTTCGGCGACTGCCTGGTGAACTCGCTCTACTCGGTGTTCGAGTCCGGCCATCCGGGCTTCGCGGCCAAGTATCTCGACATGCTGCGCGCGGGCGGCACCAAGGGGCATAAGGAGCTTCTGGCGCCTTTCGGCCTCGATGCCACCGATCCGAAATTCTGGGGCCGCGGCCTGTCGGTGATCTCGAAGTTCGTGGACGAGCTCGAGACGATGAAGTGAGCGCACCGAAGCGCAAGAAGGCTTCGGCCGACGACCGCAACCGCGTCGGCAAACGGGTCCGCCGCTATGCCCAGGTGACGGGCGCCGTCGGCGGTCTGGCCGCGCGGCTGGCCGGTGCGCGCTATCTCGGCGTCGGCATCGACAAGGAACGCCACGCCGTCGATCTGAAGAACGCGCTCGGCGGCCTCAAGGGGCCGCTGATGAAGGTGGCCCAGCTTCTGTCCACCATTCCCGACGCCTTGCCCGAATCCTACGCGCGCGAATTGGCCCAGCTGCAGTCGAACGCACCCAGCATGGGCTGGAATTTCGTGCGCCGCCGCATGGCGGCCGAGCTGGGCGACGATTGGGAAAAGCGCTTCAAATCCTTCGAGCACGAGGCCGCCAAGGCCGCCTCTCTCGGCCAGGTGCACCGCGCGGTCGCGCGCGACGGCGCTTCGCTGGCCTGCAAGCTGCAGTACCCCGACATGCGCTCGGTCGTCGAAGCCGATCTGGCGCAGCTTCGCATCGTGCTGGGCCTGTTCGAGCGCTATGACCGCGCCGTCTCGACCAAGCAGATCCACGCCGAATTGTCCGAACGTCTGCGCGAGGAATTGGACTACCGGCGCGAGGCCAAGCACATGGCGCTCTATCGTTTGATGCTGGCGAAGGAGGAGGGCGTGCATGTGCCCGATTCCATCGCCGCGCTGTCGACCGATCGGCTTCTGACCATGACCTGGCTGGAAGGCCAGCCGTTGGCGGAGCTGGAGAAGGCTCCGGCGCAAAAGCGCAACCGCGTCGCCCACAATCTGTTCCGCGCCTGGTACGTGCCGTTCTACGAGTACGGCGTCATCCACGGCGATCCGCATCTCGGCAATTACAGCGTGCGGCAAGACGGTTCGATCAACCTGCTCGACTTCGGCTGCATCCGTGTCTTTCCGCCCAGCTTCGTGAAGGGCGTGATCGATCTCTACAAGGCGCTGCGCGACGGCGACGAGGAACAGGCGCTGGAGGCCTATCGCATCTGGGGCTTCAAGGATCTGCGCCGCGAGATGATCGACGTGCTGAACATCTGGGCGCGCTTCGTCTATGCGCCGCTGTTGGAGGACAAGACGCGCCGCATCCAGGACAAGGACGGCGGTCTTTACGGCGCCGAGGTCGCGGCCAAGGTGCATCGCGAACTGCGCCGCGTCGGCGGCGTCGAGCCGCCGCGCGAATTCGTGCTGATGGACCGCGCCGCCGTGGGGCTGGGCTCGGTCTTCCTGCGCCTCAAGGCCGAGATCAATTGGTATCGCCTGTTCCACGACCTGATCGGCGACTTCGACTGCGCGACGCTCGCCAAGCGTCAGGCCAAGGCGCTGAAGCAGGCTGGGCTCGATACGCCGGCGAAGCAGTAATGAAACCCTCTCCGCCCATTTGGGGGGCAACTCGCTTCGCGAGTTGAAGATGCGAGCGAAGGCGAGCGGGTGAGGTGGGTGTCCGCGGCGTCCCTCCCAGTCGCGATTGGGCCCCTCCCTCTCCCCGCAGACGGCGGAGAGGGGCATCGTCGTGTTCCGACATGCCGTGCTCCGGCCCTTGGCAAAGGGATTCCGACTCGGCATTGTGAGGGCCGCCGCGCAGCTTGGGTGGCTGCGTAGCGTATTGTTCCTCACGCCCGGCTTCAGGGGACTCCAGCAGGACAATGAAGATCGGAGTACCGAAGGAACGGCGCCCACACGAGCGCCGCGTCGCCGCCACGCCGGACAGCGTGAAACGGCTGGTGGGAATGGGTGCCGAGGTGCTGGTCGAGACTGGCGCCGGGGCGGGTTCCAACATCCCGGATGACGCTTTTGTTGCAGCCGGCGCCAAGATCGCGCCGGATGAAGCCGCGGCTTTGCGCGATGCCGATATCGTCCTCAAGGTCCAGCGTCCGCTGACCGCCGCCGAAGGCGGGCCGGACGAGGTGGCGCTGCTGAAAAAGGGTGCGATCCTGGTCGGCCTGCTGTCGCCGCATGCGGACCGCGCGTTGCTCGACGCCTATGCCAAGGCCGGGATCGTGGCCTTCTCGATGGAATTCACGCCGCGCATCACGCGCGCCCAGGCCATGGACGCCTTGTCGTCCCAATCCAACCTGGCCGGCTACAAGGCCGTGATCGACGCGGCGGCCGAGTTCGGCCGCGCCTTCCCGATGATGATGACGGCGGCGGGCACCATCGCGCCCGCGCGCGTCGTGATCCTGGGCGCGGGTGTCGCGGGCCTGCAGGCCATCGCCACCGCGCGCCGCCTGGGTGCCGTGGTCTCGGCCTTCGACGTGCGCGCGGCGGCCAAGGAACAGGTCGAGAGTTTGGGCGCCAGCTTCGTCGAGGTCTCCGCCGAGGACGCCAAGGCGGCCGAGACGGCGGGCGGCTACGCCAAGGAAATGAGCGAGGACTACAAGCGCAAGCAGGCCCAGGTGTTGCGCGACCATCTGAAGAAGCAGGACGTGGTCATCACCACGGCGCTGATCCCAGGCAAGCCCGCGCCGCGCCTGATCGACGCGTCGATGGTGGCCGAGATGAAGCCCGGCGCCGTCATCGTCGATCTGGCGGTCGAGGCGGGCGGCAATTGCGAGCTGTCCGAGTTCGGCAAGATCGTGGTGAAGCACGGCGTCACCATCGTCGGCCACGCCAATGTGCCGAGCCGCGTGGCGACCGACGCCAGCGCGCTCTATTCGCGCAACCTTTGGAGCTTCCTGTCGCTCCTGATCGACGCCAAGGAAAAGGCGCTCAAGATCGATTGGGAGGACGAGATCGTGAAGGGCATGCTGATCGCCCGCGACGGCATCGTGGTTCATCCGACGTTGGGCGGGGGAGGGAAGTAGACATGGAACATGTCGGCCTCGATCCGTTCGTCATCGGCTTCACCGTCTTCGTGCTGGCCGTCTTCGTCGGCTATTACGTGGTGTGGAACGTGACGCCCGCGCTCCATTCCCCGCTGATGAGCGTTACCAACGCCATCTCCAGCGTGATCATCGTCGGTGCCTTGATCGCCGCCGGTCCCATGGATCTCAACCTGTCCAAGGTGTTCGGCTTCATCGCGGTGACCTTGGCCGCCATCAACATCTTCGGCGGCTTCATCGTCACACGCCGGATGCTCCAAATGTTCCGGAAGAAGAAATAGCGATGACCGAGAACCAAACGGCAATCGCCTATCTGATCGCGGGCGTCTTCTTCATCATGGCGCTGCGCGGGCTGTCCTCGCCCGTGACCGCGCGGCGCGGCAACTTCCTGGCCATCGCCGGCATGGTGATCGCGATTCTGACCACCTTGGCCTCGCCGCACGTGGTCAGCTACGAGTGGATTGCGGCCGGCGTCGTCATCGGCGGCGCCATCGGCACCTTCATCGCGCTGCGCATCCAGATGACCGCGCTGCCCCAGCTTGTCGCCGCGTTCCACAGCCTGGTCGGCCTGGCCGCCGTCTTCGTGGCGGCCGCCGCGTTCTATGCGCCCGAGGCCTACGGCATCGGTCAGGCGGGCGACATCCATTTCGAAAGCCTGATCGAGATGGGGCTGGGCACGGCCATCGGCGCCATCACTTTCACCGGCTCGATCATCGCCTTCGGCAAGCTGCAGGGGCTGATCACCTCGAACCCCCTGGTGTTCCCGGGCCAGCATCTGCTGAACGCGTTGCTGCTCGCGCTCCTGATCGCGGCGATCGGCTACTTCTGCTTCGACCAGTCGCCGATGATCTTCTGGATCATTGTCGGCTTGTCGCTCGCCATCGGCATCCTGGTCATCGTGCCCATCGGCGGCGCGGACATGCCGGTCGTGATCTCGATGCTCAACTCCTATTCGGGCTGGGCGGCCTGCGGCATCGGCTTCACGCTGTCGAACAACATGCTGATCATCACGGGCGCTCTCGTGGGCTCATCGGGCGCCATCCTCTCCTACATCATGTGCAAGGGGATGAACCGCTCGTTCTTCAGCGTCATCCTGGGCGGCTTCGGCGGCGAGACGGCGGGCCCCGCGGCGGGCGCGGGTGGCGACCGCTCGGCCAAGTCGGGCAGCGCCGAGGATGCGGCCTTTATCCTCAAGAACGCGGGCTCGGTCATCATCGTGCCGGGCTACGGTTTCGCCGTGGCCCAGGCCCAGCATGCGTTGCGCGAGATGGCCGACATGCTCAAGGAGCAGGGCGTCAAGGTGCGCTATGCGATCCATCCGGTCGCGGGCCGCATGCCCGGCCACATGAACGTTCTCTTGGCCGAGGCCAAGGAGCCCTACGACGAGGTCTTCGAGCTCGAAGACATCAACCGCGACTTCGCCTCGACGGACGTGGCCTTCGTCATCGGCGCGAACGACGTGGTCAATCCTGCGGCCAAGACCGATTCCACCAGCCCGATCTACGGCATGCCGGTGCTCGATGCCGAGAATGCTGGCACCGTGCTGTTCTGCAAGCGCTCGCTGGCCTCGGGCTACGCGGGCGTCGACAACCCGCTCTTCTATCGCGACAACACGATGATGCTGTTCGGCGACGCGAAGAAGATGTGCGAGGACGTCGTCAAGGCGCTGGGCTGATCTCCGCCTCTCTGGCCGCGCGCGGTCATCGATATTAAATTCTCCCACGGACCGGCCAGACGCCGGACCCGCTAGGAGAGGCCCATGTACATCCCGCCCGCCTTCCGCGAGGACGACACCGCCGTTCTGCATGCCGAGATGCGGGCCGCGCGCGTGGCGCATTTCGTGACGGCGACGGCGGAGGGGATGATCGCGTCGCCCATTCCAATGTTCGTCGAGCCGTCGGAAGGGCCGTATGGCACGCTTTACGGGCATGTGGCGCGCGCGAACGCGCAATGGAAGACCGCGCCCATCGGCGAGGCCGTGGCGCTGTTCATGGGCGTCAACGCCTATGTGACGCCGTCCTGGTACCAGACCAAGCGAGAGACGGGCATGGTCGTGCCGACGTGGAACTACGTCGCTGTGCATGCCTACGGCACGGCCGAGTTCTTCGAGGATGCCGATCGGCTGCTGGGTGTCGTCACGCGGCTGACCAATATGCATGAGGAGTCGCGCGCGGCGCCGTGGGCGGTGACCGATGCGCCGGACAGCTTCATCCGTTCGCAGCTCCGCGGCATCGTTGGCGTGCGCATGCCTATCGCGCGGCTGGAGGGCAAGCGGAAGATGAGCCAGAACCGCAACGAGGCCGACCGTGCCGGCGTGAAGGCCGGCTTGGCCGCCAGCGACAGCGCGTCCGACCGCGCGGTCGCTCCGCATATTCCGAAATGATTTTCCGGTTAGGCACGCGTTAGGCTGATCGGCCTAGGAATGCTTGACCCCGTCGCAGGCCCTCGCGACACTCTCGGCCCACCAAGGAGGCGGGACTGATGAGCGATGCCGCCCAATTGACGAAGGCCGTGCGCGGCCGCGAAAACCTCGCGGGTGCGGTGTTCGACGCGCTGGCCGCGAAGACGCGGCGCGGCGCCGGCATCTGCCGCGCCTCCTACAGCCCGGAAGAGAACTACGCCCACGATCTGATTGCCGAGGAAGGCAAGCGCGCAGGCCTCGAAGTGTCGCGCGACGCCGCGGCCAACACCTATGTCACGTTGCCGGGCAAGGACCGCAAGGCGCCGTCCGTGCTGATGGGCTCGCATCTGGACTCGGTTGCGGACGGCGGCAATTACGACGGCGCGGCCGGCGTGGTGGCGGGCCTGGTGGCGCTGGCCGGCTTCAAGGACGCGGGCTGGACGCCCGCGCGCGACCTGACCGTCATGGGCGTGCGCGCGGAAGAGAGCGCGTGGTTCCAGGTCTCCTATATCGGCAGCCGCTCGGCCTTGGGCGTGCTCGCGCCCGATGTCTACGAAACCGCGCGGCGCACCGACACGGGCCGCACCCTGGCCGAGCACATGGTCGAATGCGGCGGTGACCCGGAGAAGCTGCGGCGCGGCGGCGCGCCCCATCTCGATCCCAAGCGGCTGCATGCGTTCCTGGAGCTGCATATCGAGCAGGGACCGGTCCTGCAGGCGGAAGGGTTCCCCATCGGCATCGCCACGGGCATCCCAGGCAATTTCCGACATCCCCAGATCGTCTTTACCGGCGAATACGGCCATGTGGGTTACTCGCGCGAATACCGGCGCGATGCGGCCCTGGCGGCGGCCGCGTTGATCTCCGGCCTCGACCGGCTGTGGGAAGAGACGCTCGCCACCGGCCAGAACATGACCATGACCGTGGGACGCCTGTTCACCGATCCCGCCAACCACGCGCTGACCAAGGTCGCGGGCAAGGTCGAGCTGTCGCTCGACATGCGCTCGACCGATCCCGAATTGCTGAAGGCGCTCGAAGCGCGCTTCCAGTCCATCGCCCAGGATGTCGCCAAGCGCTACCGCGTCGGGCTCGATCTCGGCCGCCGCACGACGGCCGCCGTGGGCGTGATGGACAACGGCATCCGCGGCCAGCTCTTGAGTGCGGCCAAGGCGCTTGGCCTGCCGCACAAGGAAATCGCGAGCCCGGCGAGCCACGACGCGGCGGCCTTCTCGGCGGCCGGCGTGCCGACGGCCATGATCTTCGTGCGCAACGAGCACGGCAGCCACAATCCCGATGAGCATATGGAGCTGTCGGATTTCATGGATGGCACGGCGGTGCTGGCATCCTGGCTGGCCGAACACGGGGGAAAGTGAGCATGGCCGACTGGCAGATCATCCGCGGCGGCCGGCTCTTGGACGCGCGGCGCCAGAGCGCCGACCCCACCGATATCCTGATCAAGGGCGACGAGATCGCCGAACTGGGACCACCGGGCCTGGCCGCGCCCGCCGACGCGCGCGTGGTGTCGGCGGAGGGCTTCCTGCTCCATCCTGGTCTGGTCAACGCGCACACCCACAGCCACAGCAATTTGTCCAAATCGGCGGGCGATCTGTGGACCCTGGAGCTTTTGCTGGCCGCGGGATCGTGGATCACCGGCCGGCGCGGGGCCGAGGACAATTACATCAGCACGCTGGTCGGCGCCTGCGAGATGCTGCTCAAGGGCTGCACCGCGGCCTACGACCTGGTGATCGAAATTCCCATCGCGACGGTGGACGGCATCCAGGCCGCGGCGCGCGCCTATATGGACGCGGGCATGCGCGCGGTGATCGCCCCGGCGGTCACGGACATGACGCTCTATTACGCGGTGCCGGGATTTCTCGACGCGTTCCCCGCCGACCTGCGGCGCCAGGTGGAGACGATCCGCGGCGCGCCCACCGAGGATTCGCTGGCGCCGTTGCGGCCGCTGCTGCACGGCTGGAGCTTCGACCGCGAGCGGGTGCGTCCCGCGCTCGCGCCGTCCATTCCGATCCTCTGCTCGGACGCGTTCGTGATCGCGTGCCGCGACATGGCGCGCGAGTACGGCGTCGGCATCCACACCCACCTGCTAGAATCGAAGATCCAAGCCGTGGTGGGCAAGAAGCGCTACGGCGCCACGGTCACCGCGCATCTCGACGAGCTGGGCGCGCTCGGTCCCAACTTCACCGGCGCCCACGGCGTTTGGGTGGACACGGACGACATGCGGCGGCTGGCCGACAACGGCGCCCATATCGCCCACAACCCCAGCAGCAATATGCGGCTCGGCAACGGCATTGCGCGGGTCAAGGAGATGCGCGATCTGGGCGTGAATGTCGGCATCGGCACCGATTCGGTGACCTGTTCCGACAATCTGAACATGTATGAGGGCATGCGGCTCGCGGCCCTGTCGTCGCGCGCGCAAAGCCCGGACACGGACCGCTGGCTGTCGGCGATCGATTGCTTCGAGGGCGCGACCATCGCGTCGGCCAAGGCGCTCGGCTTCGAGAAAATCGGCCGTATCGCGAAAGGCTACAAGGCCGACATCGTTTTCCTCGATCTCGGCGCGATCAACTGGATCCCCTTGGTCAACCCGATCAACCAGATCGTGCTGACTGAGGATGGCACCAGCGTCGACAGCGTGATGGTCGGCGGCAAGTTCGCCGTGCGGAACGGCAAGCTGGTCCATGTCGATATCGCCGACCTGAAGCGCAAGGCCGAGGCCGCGAAGGACAATCTGATGGCGCACACGAAGGACCGGCGTGAGCTGTTCGACAAGGCGCTGCCGATCGTCAACAGCTTCTGCCCCGCGATCGCGCATCAGCACTATCACGTCGAGCGCTACGCCCAGAAATCGAGCCCTTAAGCCCAGCCCATAAGACGGAGGACGTTCCGATGGCTGCATTCGACCTGGTGATCCGCGGCGGCACCATCGCCACCGCGTCGGACGTCTACAAGGCCGATATCGGCGTGAAGGACGGCAAGATCGCGGCGCTGGGCACCGATCTGGCCAAGGGCGAGGAAGAGGTCAGCGCCAAGGGCAAGCTGGTGCTGCCGGGCGGCGTCGATGCCCATTGCCATATCGAGCAGAAATCCTCGGTCGGCATCCTGAACGCGGACACGTTCCTGAGCGGCACGCGCTCGGCCGCATGCGGTGGCACCACCACGGTCATTCCCTTCGCGGCCCAGCATCGCGGCATGTCGCTGCGCGCGGTGGTGAACGACGCGCTGGCGCGCGCCGAGAAGCAATGCGTGATCGACTACGGCTTCCACATGATCGTCTCGGACCCGACCGAGCAGGTGCTGGGGCAGGAGCTGCCCGCGCTCATCCGCGACGGCATCACCAGCTTCAAGATCTACATGACCTACGATCTTCTGAAGCTCGACGACCGCGAGATCCTGGACATCATGGCCGTGGCGCGCCGCGAGGGCGCCTTCGTCATGGTCCATGCCGAGAACCACGAGGCCATCAAGTGGCTGTCCGACAGGCTGATCGGCCACGGCCACACGGCACCCAAGTTCCATCCCGTCTCGCGCCCCATGCCGGTCGAACGCGAGGCCACGCATCGCGCCATCGCGCTGTCCGAACTGGTCGACGTGCCGATCCTGATCGTTCACGTCTCGGGCGCCGAGGCCATGGAGGAAATCCGCCGGGCCCAGACGCGGGGCTTGCGCATTTTCGGCGAGACCTGCACCCAGTATCTGACCTTGGCGGCGGAGGATCTGGAGAAGCCGGACCTGGAGGGCGCGCGCTATATGTGCAGCCCGCCGCCGCGCGAACGCTCGAACCAGGCGCTGGTCTGGAACGGCGTGCAGACGGGCGTGTTCCAGGTGCTCTCGTCCGACCACGCGCCGTTCAAGTTCGACAAGACGGGCAAGTTCTTCCACTCGCACAAGCCGGACTTCAAGCACATCGCCAACGGCATCCCGGGCCTGGAGGTGCGCATGCCCATCCTGTTCAGCGAAGGGGTCACGAAGGGGCGCATCGACCTGCAGACGTTCGTGGCGCTGACCGCGACGAACCCCGCGCGCATCTACGGCCTCGCGCCCAAGAAGGGCTCGATCGTCGTGGGCGGCGACGCCGACATCGCGATATGGGACCCCGAGAAAGAGGTCACCATCTCGCAGTCCCTCCTTCACGACGCGATGGACGCGACACCCTACGAGGGCTTCAAGGTGAAAGGCTGGCCGGTGATGACGTTCTCGCGCGGCGAATCCGTCTGCGCGGATTTCGAGTTCAAGGGCAAGGAAGGGCGCGGCCGCTATCTGCCGCGCGAATTGTCGCCGATGACGACCCCCTTGGGCCGCCTGCCCACGGGCTTCGATCCCGTCACCGGCGTCTATCGCGGCTAAAACCTGGACATGCAAACGGCGCCTGCCGCTTTCGCGTGGTGCCGTTTGAAAACCGATCGCTCTCCGAAGGAGAGCGGGTGAAGGCTGTTAGTAGCCTTCGCGTTCCATGCGCTTGCGCAGCAACTTGCGCGCGCGGCGGATCGCTTCGGCGCGCTCGCGCGCCTTCTTCTCGGAGGGCTTCTCGAAATGACGACGGAGCTTCATCTCACGGAAGACGCCCTCGCGCTGCATCTTCTTCTTCAGGGCGCGCAGGGCCTGATCGACGTTATTGTCGCGCACGATAACCTGGACGATGACAATCACTCCTCTGCTCGCGCGCGCCCCCCTTGGGCGGCGCCAAGACACGCATAGTCCGCTACGAACGGATTAAGGGCGCGCCTAGTACCATAAAAGGCCCTATTTGTGAAGGGTTTGCGGAAAGCCCGCTTTACCCCTCTAGGCGCCGCCCCCATATTAGCCCCATGGCCATCCGAAATATCGCGAAAATGGGGAATCCGGTGCTGAAACGGCCCGCCAGGCCGGTTTCCGACCCCACATCCCCCGAAATCCGAGCGCTGGTGGCCGACATGGTCGAAACCATGGAAGACGCCAATGGCGCCGGCCTGGCCGCCCCCCAGGTCCA
>JBFXED010000065.1:0-11062 GCA_050180485.1 Alphaproteobacteria bacterium
CGAGCTGCCGGTGTTCAATCCTTATTCCGGGCGCTACACCGGCTACGCCATCGCCAAGGGCAAGCTGACCACCGAACTGTCGTACAAAATCGACAACCGCGCGTTGAAGGCCGATCATCATGTGATCGTCGATCAACTGGAATGGGGCCAGGCCACCGACAGCAAGGACGCCGTGTCGCTGCCCGTGCGACTGGCAACCGCCTTGCTCAAGGACAGCAAGGGCGTGATCGACCTGAACCTACCCATAGAGGGATCGCTGGATGATCCCGAATTCCGCGTCTGGCCCGTCATTTGGCAGGTCGTCGGCAATGTCGTCGAAAAGGTGGTGACCGCGCCGTTCCGGCTGATCGGCTCGCTGTTCGCGGGGGCGGACAAGGCGCAATACATCGATTTCGCGCCGGGTTCCGCCAGCCTGTCCCAGGGCTCGGCCGAGGCGCTGGGAGCGCTGGCCAAGGCCCTGGTACAGCGGCCCGAACTGAAGCTCGATATCCCCGCGGGCCCCGGCATACGCGAGGATGCAACCGCGATGGCCGACGCCGCGATCGACAAGGCGGTTCTGGCCATGGAGGGCGGCAAGGCGACGAGCGTTGCCGCCCTAGATGCCGACGATCAGCATGACGGGCTGGAGGATCTCTACCGCGCCAAGCTGGGCAAGAAGCCGGTGTTCCCCGAGTTCTCCGCCGATGCTCTCAAGGCCGCGCCCGGCGCCAAGCCGGATGCCGACGACGACGACCGCCGCACCCTGCTGGAAACGCAATGGCTGCGCGGCGAACTGCGCAAGAGCTTCATGCCAGGCGGAGCCGAACTCGCCGCGCTGGGCACGGCGCGCGCGACCGCGGTGCGCAACGCGTTCCTGGCGGACGGCTCGGTCGACCCCGCCCGCGTCTTCATGGCCACCGACATGGCGGTAACAGCCAATGAAGGTCATGCACGCATGGAATTGAAGTTCAAATAATGCGGCACTGCTTTAGATAGAAAAACACCGTCAGCCGGTCCGTCGACCGCGATCCATACAGGCCGATCGCTGCCGAATGGCATCCACTATTTTGTTACCAATTTCAGTTACCGAAGGAGAGAAAGGGATACTGCGGGATATCTTCGGCGGGCTGTGAATCACTCCCACTCGATCGTCCCCGGCGGCTTGGAGGTGCAGTCGTAGGTCACGCGGTTGATGCAAAACGAGTTGCATGAAAAGCACGAATGTAAGAGGCCTCACTATTTCGCCAAAGCTCGAGCGATTAGAGATCTGGTGAAATGTGTAGCATCTTCATTGCCGGCATCTACTTCTTCTGTCGCCGCAGCAAAGAGAAGCTTAAAGCAATCAAGGCTTAGTCGCCCGCACGCTTCAAGGCGTTCATCAGTAGGAGCGTTAAAGTTATGAACAAGGGTGCTTCGAACACCATATGCTGCTTTTATTGAGTTGAATCGATCCAACGCGTCTGCGCTCGGACCGCCCGCGCCAAGCAGTGCCAATGCAACATTGGTGGAGAGCCCTTCGCGATTATCGAGCGTTACAAGCGATTCTATCGCTGCCCACAATAGGATATAGCCGATACGTGAATCCCAACTGAAGCGGGCGTGCGCCAGTGCATCCAAAGCACTCTTAATTCCCCGACTGAGACGCCCACCTTTAGCATTGGTCGCAATTTTTATCGCAGCCGTAACTACAGAGACGTTCACATTTGGTTTGTTAGGAAGGGAAGTCTCAATCCATCCAAGGTTCCCAAGCCGAGGCACTCTGTCGAAACCAAGAGACCTTCCTTCGATGACTATCTCGCTCAAGGCGATCGGACTGGCTTCGCTAGTTAATGAAAGCGCGGTCAGAATTCTGAAAAGCTTTGCTCGTGAATCTCTTATTAAGTTGAATCTTGATGCCCCCAATTTGTCCGGCATGGCGAATTCGAAAGCGCCAGTGAACATCGGCGCGTCGTCTCTCTTAGGCCATACCTGGAACGCTTGATGATCTACCCCAAAAAGGCGTGCAGGCCGCCAGGTTATGTCACCTACAGAAAGAGCCCCGGTTGGCACATTAAACACACCCAAGCCATCACACGGGAAAATCACCCGGTTCGAGACTTCAGACTGCAAAATCGGGCCATCTGAAATGGTCAAACTATTAGCGACACCGTCCCACAAATGCCGCTCCTCGATCACGTCACCTGCAAAAGCCACAGGTGGATACACCTTGTGGGGCTCTAACTCATCACCAGGTACAAATGCCGAAATCGGTAAGTGAATATGCCGCATCGCGCCATCCAACTTTCGGCGCCTGCCTTCAAGCATGAATATTTCATTTTTGAATGGGTAATCTGAGACATATAGCTCGTCGTAACTTCGAGCTATCACTTCAGCAGTATTTCCGAGGGCCTCACGAAGCACCGCTTCTGATATTTCATGAGCGATGATTACAAAGAAGGCTCGGCCGCCTGATAATGGTACCCAGGCGCCAGTCCAATCTATTCGCCCACACGGCAGACGATCATGAATGAGCGGCGCAGGACCGTTAGGCAGAGTTACGAACTCTGAGGCTATGAGATATCGGTCCATAGGCCCTTGACGCTCGTTCTACTTCAACCTTATTACGCTTAATTACAGGAAAACCGCACCCTCTTATGAACCATTTGTAAAAACCCAACCGCATAAGAATCTTTAATTTAATGCATATTCTTTCTCACTCCCACTCGATCGTCCCCGGCGGCTTCGACGTGCAGTCATAGGTCACGCGGTTGATGCCGCGTACCTCGTTGACGATGCGGGTGGCCACGCGCGACAGGAAGGCGTGCTCGAAGGGGTAGGAATCGGCGGTCATGCCGTCGGTCGAGGTGACGGCGCGCAGCGCGCAGACATTCTCGTAGGAGCGCGCGTCGCCCATGACGCCCACGGTGCGCACGGGCAGGAGAACGGCGAAGGCCTGCCAGATCGCGTCATAGAGGCCGGCCGCGCGAATCTCCTCCAGGTAGATCGCATCGGCCTTGCGCAGCACATCCAACGCTTCCGGCGTGACCGCGTCCAGCACGCGGATGGCAAGGCCCGGCCCCGGGAACGGGTGGCGGCCCACGAGGGTTTCCGGCAGGCCCAGCTCGCGGCCCAGCGCCCGCACCTCGTCCTTGAACAATTCGCGCAAGGGCTCGACCAGCTTCATCTTCATGCGCGCGGGCAGGCCGCCCACGTTGTGGTGGCTCTTGATCGTCACGCTGGGCCCGCCCGAGGGCGCGATCGATTCGATCACGTCGGGATAGAGCGTGCCTTGGGCCAAGAAATCGGCGCCGCCGATCCTCTTGGCCTCCTCGTCGAACACGTCGATGAAGGTGGCGCCGATGATCTTGCGCTTCTGCTCGGGGTCCGACACGCCGGCCAGGCGCGAGAGGAACAGCTCGCTCGCATCGCGGTGGACCAGCGGGATGTTGTAGTGGCCGCGGAACAGCGTCACCACCTCCTCCGCCTCGCCCGCGCGCAAGAGCCCGTGGTCGACGAAGATGCAGGTGAGCTGGTCGCCGATGGCTTCGTGGATCAACACGGCGGCGACCGAGGAATCGACACCGCCCGACAGGCCGCAGACAACGCGGCCCGTGCCGACCTGCTTTCTGATGCGTTCGATGGCCTGGGCGCGGAAGGCCGCCATGGACCATTCGGCCTTGCAGCCCGCGACGCCGTGGGTGAAGGCCTTGAGAAGGGCGCCGCCATGGGCGGTGTGGACGACCTCCGGATGGAACATGGAGCCGTAATAGCGTCGCCTGTCGTCGCCGATCAGCGCGAAGGGCGCGCCCTCACTCGTGCCCAGCACATGGAACCCCTCGGGCATGCGCGTCACGCGGTCGCCGTGGCTCATCCACACGGTCTCGCGCCCACCCTTTTTCCACACCTGGCCGAACAACGGGCTGTCGGAGATCAGTTCGACCACGGCGCGGCCGAACTCGCGATGGTCCGAGCCTTGGACCTCGCCGCCGAGCTGATGGCACATGGTCTGCTGGCCATAGCAGATGCCGAACACGGGCACGCCCAGTTCGAACACGGCATTCGGCGCGCGTGGGGTGTGCGCCTCGGTCACCGAGGCCGGGCCGCCGGATAGGATGACGGCCTTGGGCGCGAAGGCGCGTACGCGCTCGTCGCCCACGTTGTAGGGCAGGATCTCGCAATAGACGCCGCTTTCGCGCACGCGGCGTGCGATGAGCTGGGTGACTTGCGAGCCGAAATCGAGGATGAGGACGCGGTCGGTCATAATCGGAGCCCTAACAAGGATCGGTGAGAGTGGGAACGGCGGACCAGCCATAGGCGATCTCGCGGTGCGGCTTGTCGCCCAGTTTGTCGTCGCGCTCGCCCGCGCGCTTGCCGCCGAGACGCTCGTAGAAAAAGCGCGCCGGGTTGTCGGCCAGCACCCAGAGGAGCGCGGGCATGAGGTCGCGCTTGGCCAGCCGGGACAGGGCGACGGAGAGCAGCGCGCGGCCGATCCCCTCGCCCTGGCGGTCGGGCAATACATAAAGAGTGAAGATCTCGCCCTTATAGCCGCCCAGGCGCGGACGCGCGGCGCCGCAGGCCGCGAAGCCGACGACGCCCTGGGAATCGGCCACGAAGACGGTCTGCTCGCGCCCGCCGATCACACCGCGCCAATAGGCGAATTGCCGCTCGACCGACAGGCCGGTCAGCACCCGCTCGGCCAGGATGCCGGGATAGGCGGCCTGCCAGGTCTCGACGAAGATGCGCGCCACGGCCTCGGCATCCTGGCCGTCGGCGGGCCGGATGCGGGCTTCCGCGCGCGAGAGGAAGCCGGTCACGATCGCCGCTCCAGGATTGCGGCGAAGAATCCGTCGGTGCCGTGGCAGCCGGGCGTGAGACGCAGGAAATCGCCGCAGCCTTCGGGCGCGGCGCCGCCGATCGTCGTGGGCCACAGATCGCGCGCGGATAGAAGCGCGAAAGAAGGATGGGTTTCGAGAAAACGCCGCACCTGCGCGCTGCCCTCCGCTTCGATCAGCGAGCATACCGCATAGACCAGCCGCCCGCCTTGCCGCACCAACGGCGCGGCCTGGGCCAGGAGGACGGCCTGCAAACCCACGAGTTCCGCGAGCCGTTCGCGCGTCAGCCGCCATTTGGCGGCGGGGTCGCGCCGCCAGGTGCCGCTGCCGCTGCAGGGCGCGTCGACCAGCACGCGATCGGCCGCCTCGGAGACGCTGCCCGAGGCGCATGATTCAACGATGGTGACGCCCGCGCGCGCAAGCCGCGGCGTCATGCGTTCCAGGCGTTCGGGCGCGATGTCGCAGGCCAGGATACGGCCGCGGTTTTCCATCGACGCGGCCAGTGCCAGTGTCTTGCCGCCCGCGCCCGCGCAGAAATCCACCACCGTCATACCCGGCTTGGCATCGGTCAGAAGCGCCGCAACTTGCGAGGCCTCGTCCTGCACCTCGACCAAACCAGCACGAAACGCTTTCACCTGGTCCAGCGCGGCGGGCCTGTTCAGCCGCAGCCCCCAGGGCGACAGGCCGGTCGGCTTCGCCGCGATCCCATCCGCCGCCAACGCGGCGATGGCTTTGTCCCGCGTGGCTTTCAGCGCGTTGACGCGCAGATCGACGGTGGCGGGACGGTTGAGCGCCTGAAGCTCTGCCACGCCCAACGCCGACAATTCGGGCCACAGCGCCTCGGGCGCCTCGGCGCGCACGGATTCCGGCTGCGCCATGTCATCGAGCGATTTTCCGCCGAGCGCCGCGAACAGCGCGGTCTCGTCCGAGGTCAGCGGCGCCGCACGGTACTGGCCGCCATCGAACAGCGCGGCCAGCGCGGGCGCCTCGGCGTGATCCGTCAACGCCAGGTCGGCGATCACGCGCTGGCGCCCGTCGAGCGGCAGGCCCGGCGCGGTTCGTCGCAGCCACCAATCCAGCCGCGCGCGCCGGCGCATGACGCCGTAGACGCGCTCGCGCACGGCCGCCCGGTCGCCGCCGCCCATGTAGCGGCGCGAACGGGTATAAGCCGCCATCAGCCGGTCCGGCGGGCGGCCATCCGCGTCGATCGCGTCGAGCAATTCGATGGCGGCTTGAAGGCGCGCGCCCGGCGTCATGCCGCACCTGCTTCGGACGCACTTTGCTGGGGAAGGTCGGCGCGCGGGAGCTTGGCTCTCCGCGTCACCCGTCGTGCCGGTAGTTGGGCGCTTCGCGGGTGATGGTCACGTCGTGCACGTGGCTCTCTCGCAAACCGGACGAGGTGATGCGGACGAACTCGCAACGCTGCTGGAACTCCGCGAGGGAGCGGCTGCCGGTATAGCCCATGGCCGCGCGCAGGCCGCCGACGAGCTGGTGGATGATGTTCGACACGGGGCCCTTGTAGGGCACGCGGCCTTCGATGCCCTCGGGCACCAGTTTCAGGCTGTCGCGCACTTCCTGCTGGAAGTAGCGGTCGGCCGAGCCGCGCGCCATGGCGCCGAGCGAACCCATGCCGCGATAGGTCTTATAAGAGCGGCCCTGGTAGAGGATCACCTCGCCGGGGCTTTCGTCGGTGCCCGCGAACAGGCCCCCCAGCATGGCGCAGGAAGCACCGGCGGCGATGGCCTTGGCCAGATCGCCCGAGAACTTGATGCCGCCGTCGGCGATGGCGGGCACGTTGTGCTTGCGGCATTCCTCGGCCGTTTCCAGGATCGCCGTGAACTGGGGCATGCCCACCCCGGCCACGACGCGGGTGGTGCAGATCGAGCCCGGCCCGATGCCGATCTTGACGGCGTCGGCGCCCGCGTCGATCAGCGCCTTGGCGCCGTCCTTGGTCGCGACATTGCCGGCCACGACCTGACCGTAGTTGGACAGCTTGCGGATGCGCCCTACGGTGCCGATCACGCCTTCGGAATGGCCGTGCGCGGTGTCGACGAAGATCACGTCGGCGCCCGCGTCGAACAACGCCTCGGCGCGGCGCACGCCCTCCTCGCCCACGCCCGTCGCGGCCCCCACGCGCAGGCGGCCCTGGCTGTCCTTGCAGGCATGCGGATATTGGGCGGCCTTATCCATGTCCTTGACGGTGATCAGGCCGATACAGCGGTGATCCTTGTCGACCACCACCAGCTTTTCGATGCGATGCTTGTGGAGCAGGCGGCGCGCCTCCTCCATGTCGACGCCTTCGCGCACGGTGACCACGTTGCGGGTCATCAGCTCCTGAACCGGCTGGCGCAGATCGGTGGCGAAGCGCACGTCGCGGTGGGTCAGGATGCCGACCAGCTTGCCGCCCGACTTCTCAACCACGGGGATGCCGGAGATGCGGTTCTGCTGCATCACCGCCAGCGCGTCGGCCAAGGGCCGTTCCGGGCCGATGGTCAGCGGATTGACCACCATGCCCGATTCGAATTTCTTGACCTTGCGGACCTCGGTGGCCTGCGCGGCGATATCGAGATTCTTATGAATCACGCCCATGCCGCCGTTCTGGGCCATGGCGATGGCGAGCGGCGCCTCGGTGACCGTGTCCATGGCGGCCGAGAGCAGCGGAATGCCGAGCTCGATCTGCCGCGTCAGGCGGGTCTTGGTCTCGGCGTCGGTGGGCAGGGTGGCAGAGTGGGCCGGCTTGATGAGAACGTCGTCGAAAGTCAGGGCTTCCGGGAAACTCATGTCCGCTCCGAGGCCGGTGGGGCGCACTATACACCGCGTTTTTCCGCGGTCAAATCATCGGAGCAGCCGGCGCAATCACCCCGGATTTGCAGCGGTTTCGGGGTCAGATGCGCCTCAATTGGGCGGCGGGCAAGGCCGGGCCTAGCCGATACCGGGCCCCCGGAAGCCCGTGCCCAGCATGTAGATTTCACGCGAATCCGCACGGCTGGAAGCGGGCTTCAGGCGGCGCACCACCTCGAACTTCCGGCGCATCAGGCGTTCGTACTCCACCTCGCCGCCGCCTTGCAGGATCTTCACGAGGAAGCCCCCGCCCGGACGCAAGAGATCGTCCGCCAGCGCCAGTGCCGCCTCCGCCAGCGCCATGCTGCGCAGATGGTCGGTGGAACCATGGCCGGTCGCGGGCGGGGCCATGTCGCTCAGCAGCACGTCGGCCCGCCCGCCCAGCGCCGCCAAGATTCGTTGGGGCGCGTCGGGGGTGAAGGCATCGAGTTCGAGCAAAGTGGCGCCCTCAATGGCCGCCATGGGCGTGATGTCGATGGCGACGACCACGCCCTTCCCGGACGCCGGGTTCACCCGCTCGACCGCGACCTGGGTCCAGCCGCCGGGCGCCGCGCCCAAATCGACGACGCGCCTTCCGGGGCGCAGAAGCTTGGCCTTGGCCTCCATCTCCACGAGCTTGAGCGCCGCGCGGCTGCGATAGCCCTGACGCTTGGCTTCGGCGACGAAGGGGTCGGAGAGCTGGCGCTCCAACCAGCGGCGCGACGAAGTCGTCCGCCGCTTGCCGTCTTTCAGCGTCTTCATCGCCGGTCCGCCATGAGGTGGAGAAGGATGCCCTCGCGCAGGCCGCGGTCGGCGACCGTCACGCGGCCGACCGGCCAGGTCTCGCAGATGGCGGCCAGGATCGCGGTGCCGGGAATGACGAACTCGGCGCGCGCGCCCAGGATGCAGGGATGCGCCGCGCGCGTGTCGTAGTCCATGCCCAGGAGCCGGTCGGCGATCATCCACATGGCGTCGAATTCGAGCTGCGTGCCATCCACCCGCGCGCGGTCGTAGCGCGGCAGGTCGAGGAGCATGCCCATCAGCGTGGTGACCGTGCCCGACGTGCCGATCATCTGCACGCCGCCGCCGGCCACGCGCGCGCGGATGCCGTTGCGGGCCTCGAACGGCGCGAGGCGCGCGGCCACCTCGTCGACCATCGCCCGGTAGGTGTCCGGCAAGACATCGCGGCCGTCGTAGCGTTCGCTCATGTCGACGACGCCGCACGGCAAAGACAGGGAATCGACGATGCGCGGCTCCGCGCCCACCTCCACCCACGCCACCTCGGTCGAGCCGCCGCCGATGTCGAACACCAGCGCGTGGGAAGCACCGTCCTCGATCAGCGGCGCGCAGCCGGCCAAGGCCAGGGCGGCCTCCTCCTCGGCCGAGATGATCTCGAACGCGATGCCGGTTTCCGCCGAAACCTTGGCCAGGAAATCGTCGCAATTGGCGGCGCGGCGGCAGGCTTCGGTGGCCACATGACGGGACCGCGTAACGCCCCGCCGCTTGATCTTTCCGGCGCAGACCTTGAGGGCGGCGATGGCGCGTTCGACCGCGGGCTCACCCAGGCGCCCATTCGCGCCCAACCCCTCGCCCAGGCGGACGATCCGCGAAAAGGAATCGATGACGCGGAAGCCCGCGCGCGTCGGCCGCGCGATCAAAAGACGGCAGTTATTGGTGCCAAGGTCGAGCGCGGCATAAACATCGCCGTCAGCCGCCCTGTCCTCCCCCGCCATTCCGCCGCGTGGACCCATGCCAACTCCGCCGGCCGGCCAGCCTCCGGGAAGGCCAGCCGCCATTTTGCGCTTGGCAAACGGTCTACCCAAATTCGGGCAAGACAGGAAGGGCGTAGAAAGGCTTAAGGGCAGGGTTGGCGGAACCGTTGGCTCCCCCGCCCGCTCCCTTGCCGGGCGGCTTGACGGGCCGGATCGCCCGGTCTATGTCCAAGCCCTGCTTGCGATTTCGGCCTTAGCGCCCCAGCGCCGCAGACCACCGCCCTGGTGGGGGATCGTCTAATGGTAGGACAGCGGACTCTGACTCCGCCAGTCTAGGTTCGAATCCTAGTCCCCCAACCAACCAGTCCCGAGGTTTCCGGCTCTCTGGGCGAGTAGGAGGAAATCTCGCGCTACTTCCGGACGTTAGCAGTGACCAAATCATTCTCTGTCGGCGAGATAAGCACCTTTGAGCGGGCGTGTGCGCTCGATAGGCGCACTTTTCTCTGGGAGCCTGTTTTGTAGTCCACATCTTTGTGGACTGGTTCGAATCCGAAACGGCCCCCGCGCAGTCTGAGAAAATTCTCTAGTCCACATGCGGAGAATTTTCGAACACGAGCCGCCGACACGTCAACCACTACTCGCCATTCGAGCCTTCAGGTGGTGACGCGCGTTGGCCTTAATGTCGCCGTCCATGTCGCTCTTGTTGACGATCCATTCCAGATAATCGGCCGGCACGTCTCCCCACCGAGCGCCTCGATGCTTGCCAAAGGTGACTCTCGGCAATAGCGGCGGCCCGCTCGACCAGCGGGTCATCTCGTCTATTGTCACCCCACCATCCGCCAGCATCCGCGCGAACAAATGCGCCGTCACATAGGCGTCGGGGCCAGCCCGATGGGGCGGCATCGCAATTGCTTCATCGCCAAGCACCAGCTCCAGCCAATAACGTAGAACTTGGTTACTGTGGCCCGGGGCGTCCGGCCAAAGGCGCAAAGCTGACTTGTAGGTGCAGATCCACGGCGCTGCGGCGAAAGGGAAGAATGCTTGCTCGAACTTCGCATTGTGAGCGATAAAATAATCTGGCGTCCCCTCCCCAAGCCGCCGCAATCCCTCAGAGGGTTGCACCGCAGCTTGGACGTCCCTGTCGCTGATGTGATGGACTGCTCGGGCCTCTGGGGGCATCGGTCGCCCGGGATTGCAGTACATCGATATGGGCTTGCCGATCGAAGTTAGATTGACGCGTCCACCCTCTCCCGGTTCGCCCACTTCGATATCGCACCAGCCGACCTCGCAGATGGCGGCCCCCTCAGACTCGGGCATGCCAGTCGTTTCAAAATCAATGCAGCGTACAAGCATCTTGCTGTGCGACCTCGCCTTATGTAGCACGCATGGCTAATGTATGCGTTCGCTTCGCTGGGTTCTATCAGCCCCAAATCTCACAACCCAACTCAGTGTAAAAAGCGAGTTTCACACTGAGTCATGGAATCTTAAGGCGATTCATTTCACCCTCCAAAAACTCAAGTGCACGCTCAAGGACGGTCTCCACCACGCGAAGTTCGCCACTATCCATCTCAACTACTACCTGAGGCGGACCATTCCACCGACCTTCGTCCCATCTTGCGTGTGGGGGGGGGGGGGGGGGGGGGGGGGGGGGGGGGGGGGGGGGTGTGGGGGGGGGGGGGGGGGGGGGGGGGGGGTGGGGGGGGGGGGGGGGGGGGGGGGGGGGGGGGGGTGTGGGGGGGG
>JBFXED010000066.1:0-10109 GCA_050180485.1 Alphaproteobacteria bacterium
CGGCCGCTTCCCTTGTTTGCTCCGCGTGAAGAGGCGGCTGATTTGCGCCCCATGCTGTTGGGCGAAGAGGTGACCGAGGATTACGCCCATCTCGGCCTATCCCTGAAGGGCCACCCCATGGCGTTGTTGCGTCCGGCCCTGGAGGCACGGGGTGTCATGCGCAACAAGCTTTTGAACCAGATGCCGAACGGCAGCCAAGTCACCTTGGCCGGCGTGGTCTTGATCCGTCAGCGGCCTGGTACCGCCAAAGGCGTCATCTTTGTCACCCTCGAGGACGAGAGCGGTATCGCGAACCTGGTGCTTTGGCCGGACGTGATCGAGCGGTTCGAGCGGGTGATCATGGACAGCCAGGTGATGGAAGCGACCGGGCGGGTTCAGCGCGACGACAGCGGGCTGGTGATCCATGTGGTGGCGGAGCGGCTGGCCGACCGGTCCGATGACCTGGTCCAGGCGTCCCGCCATGCCACGTTGTACCGGCCGCCGAACGAGGACCAGCCATCCGGCCGTCGCCGGCGAATTCCCCGCTCCCGCGATTTTCACTAGGAACAGGAAGCATCCCGCCGCGTTCTGGTATTGTCGAATCGGAAACAGGCCGCTTCGGATCGGCCGCCCCATGAACGGAGAAATGGAATGGAAGCGTTGAAACGCATGGCAGGAACCGGCCGATGGCGCGGTGCCTTCGCCGCATTGTTCGCGCTCGTGGTCGGCTTGGCGCCGCTCCACACGATCGCCGCGGATGATCCCCCCTCCGCCACCATCGAATTGTCCGGCGGCGCGGTCGCGGTCGGCATCGGCTATAGCTGGGGCAAGGGCTCGGTGACGTATCTCGGCACCCGTCACGCCTTGAAAGTGAACGGTCTTTCTATCATCGACGTTGGTATCAGCAACTACACGGCGTCGGGCAGCGTCTATAACCTCAAGAAGCTGTCGGACATCGAAGGCACCTACACGGCCGCCGAGGCCGGCGCCACGATCGCGGGCGGCGTCAGCGCGACGGTGATGAAGAACGACAAGGGCGTCGTCATCAAGATGACCGCCACGCGCAGCGGTCTCCAGTTCTCCCTGGCGCCCAACGGCGTGAATATCTCGCTCGAAAAGAAGACCTAAGACCGCCGGCCTTGGCCGACCGACGTTCCGGCCGCCCGCACCGCGAGGTGCGGGCGGTTTCGTTGGCGATTACCATCCGATGCCCGCGGATGGACACAGGCGGACTCGGAACGCCAAATCCGCTGGCGTCCATAGGAGCCGCCCATGACCGAAGTCCGCCCGTTCCAGGACTATCCCTCCGAACAACTCATGCGGCGGATCGAGCGCGAGCCGTTGCCCACGAATATCGGCACGTTGATCGCCGACGCTGCCCGCCGTTACGGTGACCGTCCGGCGCTGGTCCTCTTCGACGACGATGAAACCGTCACTTACCGCGAGCTGGGCGCGCGCGTCAGCCGCCTGGCCGACGGCTTGGCGCGGCTGGGCGTGGGGCATGGCAGTCATGTGGGCATCATGGTCCACACCCAGGCCTATTACCCGATCACCTGGTTGGCCGTCGCGCGGCTGGGCGCCGTTGCCGTGCCCATCAACTACAACTACACACCGCGCGAACTGCACCACATGCTGACGGACTCCGAGGCGCGGTTCCTGGTCATCGATCACGCGCTGCTGCCCACACTCGACGGCATGGAATCCCAGCCCTTGCCCAAGGACCGCATCGTGGTGGTGGGCGCCGATATGCCCGGCTATGCCCACCGGTGGGAGACGCTGCTGGCTTCCGGCAACGTGGATTTCGTTCCGGTCAAGCAGCCGAGCCAGGACGACCTGATGAACATCCAGTTCACCTCGGGCACCACCGGCCTGCCCAAGGGTGCCATGCTGATCCAACGCTATTGGTTGATGGTCGGTCGCGTCGCGGCGGCGGTCAGCCATGACCAGGCCAAGGCCGTCCTGATCGCCCAGCCTTTCTATTACCTGGACGCCCAGTGGCTCCTGCTCATGTCGATCTATCAGGGCGCCACCGCCTATGTGGCGAAGAAGATGAGCGCCACGCGCTTCTTCAACTGGGTGAAGAAATACAAGATCAGCGTCTGCAACTTCCCAGAGGTGGTCTCGAAGCAGCCTGAAAGTCCGGCGGACAAGGACAACGCTCTAAGGGTCATCTACAGTTGGGGCCACCGGCCCCAGAATTACGCCTGGTACGAGAAGCGCTATGGCTGCAAGGCGCGGCAGGGCTTCGCCATGACCGAAACGGGCTGGGCCACCTATTGGCCGATGGAGGCCGACCACATGACCGGCAAGGCATCGGTCGGTATCCCGGCCGCCTTTCGCGAGGTGATGGTGGCGGACGAGAACGGCAAGGAAGTCCCGCCGGGGCAGGAGGGCGAGCTGTGCGTCCGCGGGCCCGGCATTCTGTTGGGCTACTACAACAAGCCCGAAGCCAACGCGAAGGCGTTCCATCCCGGCGGCTGGTTCCGCACCGGCGATGCGGCGCGCAAGGATGAAGCCGGCTGGTTCTACTATCTCGGCCGGCGCAAGGACATGGTGAAGCGCGCGGGCGAGAACATCTCGGCGGTCGAGGTCGAGGGGGTCTTGCGCGGCCTGCCCGACGTGCTGGAGGCGGCGGTATTACCCGTGCCCGATGAGACGCGCGGCGAGGAGGTGAAAGCCTATCTTCTGCTACGGCCCGGCAAGACGCAAAAGGACGTGCCGCCCGAGGCAGTGCTGGCCCATTGCGAGAAAAACCTCGCCCGCTTCAAGATTCCGCGCTACCTGGAATACGTCACCGAGTTCCCGCGCACGCCCAGCCTCAAGATCAAGAAGTCTTCCCTGATCGCGGCGAAACCCGATCTGCGCGTCGGCGCGCACGACAGGGTCGACGGCGTCTGGCGTTAAGTACATCCATTTTTCGTCCACACCGCTGCGAAAGCGCTGTGAAACATCCATGGCCTTGGCCAGACCTGCTACATGATTCAGCAGAGTCGGCCGTTGGGCCTAGTACCGATCCACCACCAGGAACCCGCTTCCGCCCGCCAGCGTTATTCAAGCGCGGGGCGGCGAGCGGCCGTCCGCGCTATTCGAGACGGAGCGGAGCATGGATTGGGACCAGGCGGCCGGAGACTGGACGCAGTTCAAGGGCCTGTTGAAGGAACAGTGGGGCGATCTGACCGACGACGATCTGACCCGGATCGCCGGCAAGCGGCAGCAGCTCGTGGGCTGTCTGCAGGAGCGTTACAAGCTTTCCGAGTCGCAGGCGGAAGAGGCGATCGCCGCCTTCGAGATGGAAAACCCCTAGAGCGCTTAGGAACCCGTTACGCGCGCGCGCGTTATTCGGGGCTGGAACCTAAGGCCATCTCAACAGGGGAGAAAAAGCCGTGAAACCATTGTCGATATTCGGAATTTTGCTGATCGTCGCTGGCCTCGCGGCGCTCATCATCGGCCAGATCAACGTGCCCGACCGCGAGACGATCGTGAAGGTCGGCGACACCAAGATCGAAGCCGAAACCACGAAATCGATTCCGTTACCCCAGATCGCCGGTCTCGCCGCGGTAGGCGCGGGCGTGGTGATTCTGTTCGTCGGTTTCCGTCGCCAATAGGAATCGAAACCGAGTCGCCAAGGACTCCGAGCGCGAAGGTACCGCCGGATCCGAGGCGCGGGCGCGCATCGCCGCGCGTCCGTCGCGGGACACTTCCACGGGCTGAAAACACCCGTTGGAAGGTTCTGCTTGCTTTTCGGCGCGTGTTGACGTCGAAAAAATTACGATTTCCGCTAGAGACTCTTGTATTTCTTGCGCACCTGTGTTGGCTTTCACCTTGTACGACGGCCGGATTCGCGCCGTTAACCAAGGGAAGGAATCGCAATGGCTGCAAAGAAAGAAAAAGCGCAGGCGACGGTCACGCTGCGGCACCTCGCCGCGACGATCGCGGACGCGGAAGGTCTGTCGAAGAAGCAGACGGAGAGCGTGCTCGGTGGTCTCGTCGACCTGATCGTGAAGCACCTCAAAAAGGGCGACCGGATCCGCATCGGCGGTCTGGGCATCCTGCAGGTCCGTCATCGCGCCGCCCGCATGGGCCGCAACCCGGCGACCGGCGAGGCCATTAAGATCAAGGCCAGCAAGAAGGTGGCGTTCCGCGCCGCGAAGGATCTCAAGGAAGCCGTCTAAGCTTTCCTTCGGTGGCCCCGGCTGCGCCTTTCAAGGCTTGGCAGCCGGGGCCCCGTTCTTCTCAACCGCGGGCCATGGCCCGCGGTATTTGTTTGCGGACGGCGGATGAACGCCTAGGCGAAGAACACGAGGTATACGACACCTAAGGCCACGACGGAGCCGAGCAGCGACAGGCCCAGCACGTAGCGCATACGCCCCGTGGTCTGGCCCGACCGGGCCTCGGTCGTGGTCAATTTTTCCCGCATCCTTCTCTCCCCTTTATCCACGCTTCAGTGCTTCGGCATCTTCTCGCCGGAGAAACTGTCGCGTTTGTCGTCACCTTCGCTTTGCGAACCGCGCTTGGGATCCAACTCCTGGCGATGACCGCCGGTCGGATTGCCGGGGTTGCGCGGTTTGTGCTGCTTGGCGTTCTCGTCCGTCTTGGTGCGTGGGTCATTCATCTCGCTTCTCCTTCCCGATCGAAGCCGAAAGCCGGCTTCCTATCAAAGGACAGCCCGCTTCCGTCGGGCCAAGTTCACGAAAGCCTATTCCCGCTCCAGGCGGATTTTCGACGTCTCGAGCCGGCGCAGCCGCGCCAGGGCGAAGTCCCAATCGATCAACTGACCCAGAAACGCTTTCAGGAAGTCCGGCCGCTTGTTCTTGTGGTCGAGATAATAAGCGTGTTCCCACACGTCGCAGGTCAGCAGGACATGCTTACCCTCGGCCATTGGCGTCTCGGCATTCGAGGTGGTGACGATCTCGAGCTTGCCGCCATCCTCGATCAGCCAGGCCCAGCCGCTGCCGAACTGCGCGGCGGCATCCGCGGCGAACTTTTCCTTGAATTTGTCCAGGCCGCCGAAGCTCTTCTCGACCAAGGGCGCCAGTTCCTCGCGCGGCTTGCGCGCGCCGTTGGGCGCCATCGAGCGCCAGAAAATGGTGTGATTCCAGGCCTGGCCGGCATTGTTGAAGATCTTCTGATGCTCCTTCGAGCCCGCCGTTTTCTTGACGATGGATTCGATGTCCATTGTCGCGAACGGCGTACCCTCGATCAGCTTGTTGAGCGTATCGATGTAAGTCTTGTGGTGCTTGCCGTGGTGCGTGCGCAGCGTGTCCTCCGACATGCGCGGCGCTAGCGCGTCATAGGCGTAGGGCAGCTTGGGAAGTTTGAAAGCCATCGCATAACTCCAGTCGGCGCCCCGACGCCGGATCAGCGGAACAGGAAGTAGATCAGGATCAGAACGGGGATCGGAACGCCCAGAAGCCACAGAAAAAGGTAACGCACGATCGCTCTCCTTCCGTTATACGCACCAAACGGGGCTCAATTTCCCAGCTTGCTGCCGGACGTACCCTGTTCGCCCTGCGTGGCGCCGATGGCCTCCATCGCGCGCTTCACGCGGTGAAGCATGCTTTCCTCGCCGCCGCCCATGCCCTCTTCTTCGGCGACCGCCAAGAGGCGCGCATCCTGCTCCCACTGCTCCAAGAGTTTGCGCTTCTGGGTTATGGTCAGTTTGGGGTCGTCCAATATGTGTTGCGGCGTCTCGAAGCATTTGGCGGGGTTCTGAAGCGCCGCTTCGAAGTCGCTCGATGCTTTCCGGCCCATGTCCTTCTCCCGGGTTTTCCAACGAGCGCGGACAACCGATGCGGTCACCGCATGTCGTGACTCCCCAACGCCTCGGGCGGATCGGGGTTCCCTGGGTTGGACCCAAACCAGCTTCTTAGGTTCCTCGATAAGTGCCGGTTCTACCGGAACCATTTCCCGGACATGCACGTTGAAACCCATGTGCGGCGGGCCTGAAACGGCCCGCCGTGGATTGTGGTTCGTCGAAAGAGGGGAGAACGCGGATGTTGTATTGGGCCCTGGTTTTCCTTGTCGTTGCTTTGGTCGCTGGTTTGTTGGGTTTCGGCGGTGTGGCCGCCGCGTCGATGGGGATCGCGCAGATCCTGTTCTTCATCTTCCTTGTCCTGTTCCTGGTGATGCTGGTGGCGAATCTGCTGCGCAGCGGCAGGCCTTGAGGCCTGGCGGGCTTTCTGAAGGAGGCACGAATATGTCGAAGATCAACGGACGCACGGACACATCGGCGTTGCGATCCGATATCGCCGCGCTGCAAGAGAATCTCGACGCCCTGGTAAAGCAGCTCAAGTCGGCCGAAGGCGAGAACTGGGTCGATCACCAGGTGGATGAGTTGCGGCGCGTGCTCGAGCCCGTCATCGAAGCCACCAAGGCCCAGGGCGAGAAGACCGCCGCCATGGCGCGTGAGACGGTGGAAAGCCATCCGTTCTCCAGCGTGCTGGTGGCCTTCGTGGGCGGTGCCTTGGCGGCGCTTCTGCTCAGTCGCCGCTGACGCGGCTCATTTAAAAATGGAGGCCGGGGTGTCCAGCGTGATCGAGAGTATCGGCGTGGCGGCGGCGCACGTGTCGTTCCGCGCACGGCGGGCTTGGCGTCAGATGGTGCTGGACGCCTGCGTCGGCCTGTTCCTGGTGTTGATGCTGACGATCGCGGGTGGGTTGCTGGTTTATGCGGCTTTCGCCTTCGCCCAGACCATGATGCCGGATTACGCGGCCGCGCTCACTCTGGCTGTGCTGATCGGCCTTTTGTGCGCCGTCGTCTATTACGTGGTCTATGTGCGGGAGGACCAGCGGCGGTCTGTCGCGCCGCAGTCCGTGGCGCGGGCCTCAGTTACCGCCGACGCCACGGCTTCTCTCCCGCCATCCGCCGTTAGCCTGGCCCTTATGGCCGCGCTCACCGTGGCCCGTCTTTGTGGGCGGAGCCGTCCGCGCTCCGATTGTTGAGCCCTGCTCGCCATCATCGCCGGGACCGCGGCGCCCCGCCTGGCCGGGCTTGTTCATGAGGGCAGTGATTTCGGCGCGCGCGCGGTTGACGCGCGATTTGATAGTGCCCACCGCGCATTTGCACACGGCGGCCGCTTCCTCGTAGCTGAGGCCTGCCGCGCTGACCAGGATCAGGGCCTCGCGCAGCTTCACGGGCACGGTCATCAGCAGCGCCTGGACTTCCTTCAGTTCGAGCGCGGACTGTTGATTGCCCGACACGGCGACAAGCGCTTCCGGCACGTCCTCGATCCCGCCGCCGTCATAGCGCCGCCGGCGATACTCGCTGAGATGTCGGTTGCGAAGGATGGTGAACAGCCACGCGCGAAGATTGGTGCCGGGGCGGAACAGGTGTTCGCCGGCGATGGCGCGCATCAGCGTGTCCTGCACCAGATCGTCGGCGCGATCGCGGCTACCGGTTAGGCCGCGAGAAAAGGCGCGGAGCTGGGGAACGAGCTTGATGATCTCGGTGCGGAATTCTTCGCTGCCCGACGCGGACGAAGGAGGCTGGGGAAGCGAAGTGGACTCATCGGATGTCATTCATCCTCCGGTTTGCGAGATCCCTTCGCCTTGGCATCCCCGGGTTTGCGCTTGGGCGCGTGGACCAATTTCATCATGTCGTCGGGCAAGGGCTCGTCCAGAACCGACTGGTAGAGGGCTTTCAGCTGCCCATCCCACCACTTGTCGGTCAGTGTCGGCTGGTCGCCTGCTGAATCGCTTTGGTTCATTTTGTTGGCCGTATCTTTCTTAGCCGTCGCCGGCTTCGTGCCATCGCCGTCGTCAGACGAGTTCATCTACGTGCGCTCCCCCTTCGTCGCCGTCCGGCCGCCCTTTGTCGGCGGCGGCCTTGGCGGCACGGATTCGGCAGCGTTGCTGCCCCCGATCCCAAGGTGGCCGACCGTCCTGGGGCGGCGCAACGGCGAGATCAGTCTAGGAATACGCGTCAGGGGGGCGGTTTGTTCCCGGCATTCACTTTTATTCGCGCTGGGCAAAGGGTTACGCGTTGGTGGGTCTGCGCGCACGACCGGGAACCTTCTGCGCGGCCGCCCGTTGATTTTCTGGATTATCAAGCCGAACTACCGGGGGGGGCGGGGTCATGGCCGGCCGAAATTCAGGAACGGCGTCTCCTTTTTCAAAACCCGTGTCCGTCGCGCGAGTTCCGCATCGAAGCCACCGTCATCATGCCGTGCCCACGGCACGGGGGAAAATACAGAGAGAGGATCGTGGAATGTCGTCGAACTCTGAGGAACTCGTCACCCTGCTGCCGTATCTGCGACGCTACGCGCGCGCGCTGACCGGCGCGCAGGAGCGCGGCGATCGGTATGTCCGGCTGTTTCTCGAAGTCATTTTGCAGGAGCCGGCGCGGCTTTCCCGAGACGGCGATCTGAAGCAGAACATGTTCAAGGCGTTTCACGAGACATGGGACGCTGTCGCGGTGGAGGACGAAGGCGCGGATGCGGCCGAGGTGAGCGGTAAGGCCAAGCTCGAGCAGCGGATCGCGTCTTTGCCCGCGCGACACCGTCAGGTTCTATTGCTGGTGTCGCTGGAAGGTTTCCCGGTCACCAAGGCGGCTGAAATTCTCGGCATCTCCGAGCAGGAGGCGCGCCAGGATCTGTTGGCCGCGCGGCTGGAGCTGCAGAAGGAAGCGGGTGCCAAGGTCCTGATCATCGAGGACGAGACGGTGATCGCCATGGACATCGCGGTCACGGTGCGTTCCGCCGGCCATACGGTGGTTGGCGTGGGCGCCACCTTCAAGGAAGCCGTCGGCCTGGCCGAGGAGCACCTGCCGGACCTGGTGCTCGCGGATATCCATCTGAAGGGCGGCGACAGCGGCATCGACGCGGTAGAGAAGATCCTGCGCGGCATGACCGTGCCGGTCATCTTCATCACGGGCTTTCCGGAGGCGCTCTTGACCGGCAAGAAAGTCGAGCCCGCCTTTGTCATCACCAAGCCCTTTGATCCGGAAACGCTGACGGCCGCGATCGGCCAGGCCCTGTCGTTCAATCCGGACGGCCGCAAGGGCAAGGAGAAGCCCGGCGCACAAAAGCACGCCTGATCGGGGGCGAACATCGTCTGCAAGGCCGGCGGGGGAATCCTCCGTTCGGCCTTTTTTGTTTCCGCCGCCGGAATCGATACGTGGCAGGAACCGCATCTCGCTGATCGGCGTTTCTTTCTCGAACACCGAATGGCCACGCCGTGGCCTCAGCAAATCGGGAGACGCCGCATGTTCAACCCCACGTTTCGCAAACATGTTTTGCGCACGACGGCGCTTGCCGTCGTGCTGTTTGCCGCCGCCTGTGCGCCTGCCAAGCGTGAAGAAGCGCAGGTCCTGACCCAGACGCAAAGCGTCGCCTTCACGCGCGACATGAAGACGGACTTCACCAACGGCATCTGGGGCACCCAGACCATGACACCGCCCTCCGATCTTCTGCTGACCAAGCAGAGCAATTTGATCGGCAGCCGGATCACGGACTCCAGCGGCGCGCCATGGGGCACGGTCGCCTTCATGATGGTCGAGGCCAATCAGCAGCAGCGGCCCATGTATGCGGTCGTCGCCGCGGACGGCGTGGCCGACACCTACATCGCGGTTCCCATGTCCGCCATCCGTGCCTCGGGCGGCGGCCTCCAGGTCGACACGCCGGTGGCCCAGTTGAACCGCGTGCCGAAATACACCTTCGCCGGCCTGCAGGCCCGCCATGCGGTGGCCGCCAATAGCCCGCCGCTGGTGGCGCCCGTCATCACCACGGTGGCTACGCCGATCATCACGCCTGCTCCTGTCGCGATCGTTCCAAGCGGGACCGTGGTCGCGGCACCTATGATCGTCGCACCGGCGCCGGTTGCGGTCATGCCGGCTCCTGAAAGCGTCAATCTCAGCACGCGCAGCGACCTGGTCGGACGCGCCTTCGTCGATGGCTACGGCAACCAGCTCGGCACCGTGAACTACGTTGCGGTCATGCCGGGCACGGCCGATGCACGTTACGTCGTTGTGAGCGGTCCGACCTTCGGCGCGGGGAATCAAATCTTCGTGCCCGCCTCGCAGGTCCATATGTCGGGCGGCCGAGTGATGTCCGATGTGCCCACGGCCACTTTGGTCCAGTCCCAACGTTTCCAGGCCGCGGAGATGCAGCGGTTCGTGGTTCTCAACTAACCCTC
>JBFXED010000067.1:0-9944 GCA_050180485.1 Alphaproteobacteria bacterium
CGGCGCGGCCTGCTCGTGCTCGTCGGCCAGCGCCGGCGCTTGCTCGACTATCTCAAGGGAAAAGACCAGGCGCGTTACGAGTCCGTTCTCGAACGGCACGGACTGCGCCGATAACCCGACCGGCTGGATGCCTCGACGGCGGCGCACGCATCTGTGCGCGCGCCGGCCGTGGGCGCTGGCAGCAGGCGGATATGTATGACGGGTCGCCATATGGCGGCGGGACGCTCGAGCGCGGAGAAGGAAACAGGCGCACGGCAGGACGTCCTTGAGCCGCCGACACGGACCCGTCCAGCGGAAGGAAATGGAAAGAAATGTTTCAAGTGCATCGTAAGGAAATTCAGTGGGGCGGCCGCACGCTGGTTCTAGAAACCGGCAAGATCGCCCGCCAGGCCGATGGCGCCGTCATGGTGACCTACGGCGAGACGACGGTTCTCTGCACCGCGGTCGGCGCCAAGAAGCCGCGCGAAGGGATCGACTTCTTCCCCCTCACGGTCAACTACCAGGAAAAGACGTTCGCCGCGGGCAAGATCCCCGGCGGCTTCTTCAAGCGTGAAGGCCGCCCGACGGAAAAGGAAGTGTTGACCTCGCGCCTGATCGACCGGCCGATCCGGCCGTTGTTCGCGGAAGGCTTCCGCAACGAGACGCAGATCGTCGCGACGACCTTGAGCCACGATCTCGAGAATGATCCCGACATCGTCGCCATGATCGGCACCTCGGCAGCCCTCACCATCTCGGGCATCCCGTTCCTCGGCCCGATCGCGGCCGCGCGCGTCGGCTACATCGACGGCCAGTACGTGCTGAACCCGCGCCTCGAAGATATGGCGAATTCCAAGCTCGACCTCGTCGTCGCCGGCACGGCCGAAGGCGTCCTGATGGTCGAATCGGAAGCGCATGAGCTGTCCGAGGAGGTCATGCTCGGCGCCGTCATGTTCGGCTTCGAGCAGTTCCAGGCGGTCATCAAGGCGATCATAGACCTGGCCGAGCAGTGCGCGAAGGAACCGTGGCCGATGCCGCAGGCCTCGCCCGAGTTCGACGCGATGAAGAGCAAGGTGCGCGGGCTGGTCGCCGACAAGCTGCGCGACGCCTATTCCACCACGGTCAAGCAGCAGCGCGTCGAGAAGCTCGGCGCGGCCAAGGCTTCGCTGGCCGAAGGTCTTGGCGCCGATGCCAACATCCAGTTGGCCGGTCAGGTCTTCAAGGACCTGGAGAGCGACATCGTGCGCGGCCAGATCCTGGATACCGGCCGCCGCATCGATGGCCGCGACACCAAGACGGTGCGCCCCATCGTGGCCGAGGTGGGCATCCTGCCCCGCGCGCACGGCAGCGCGCTCTTCACCCGCGGCGAGACGCAGGCCCTCGTGGTCGCGACCCTCGGCACGGGCCAGGATGAGCAGATCATCGACGCGCTGGCGGGCGAGTACCGCGAGCACTTCATGCTGCACTACAACTTCCCGCCGTACTCGGTGGGCGAGGCGGGCCGCATGGGCTCTCCGGGCCGCCGCGAAATCGGCCACGGCAAGCTGGCGTGGCGCTCGATCCGCCCGCTCCTGCCGAGCAAGGAAGCATTCCCTTATACGATGCGCATCGTCTCCGAGATCACCGAATCGAACGGTTCGTCCTCGATGGCGACCGTTTGCGGCACCTCGCTGTCCTTGATGGACGCGGGCGCGCCGCTGGTGCGTCCGGTGGCCGGCATCGCCATGGGCTTGATCAAGGAGAACGACAAGTTCGCCGTTCTCTCCGACATCCTGGGCGATGAAGACCATCTCGGCGACATGGACTTCAAGGTGGCGGGCTCGGAAGCCGGCGTCACCGCGCTGCAGATGGACATCAAGATCACGTCCATCACGCGCGAGATCATGGAAATCGCACTGAAGCAGGCACGCGATGGCCGCCTGCACATCCTGGGCGAGATGGCCCGCGCGCTGACGACGTCCCGCGAGGGCGTCAGCCAGCACGCGCCGCGTATCGTGACCATCAACATCCCCAAGGATCGCATCCGCGAGGTGATCGGCACGGGTGGCAAGGTCATCCGCGAGATCGTGGAGACCACGGGTGCGAAGATCGATATCGAGGACGACGGCACGATCAAGATCGCGGCCGTGGATTCAAAGTCGATAGACGCCGCCATGGCGCGCATCAAAGGCATCGTGGCTGAGCCGGAGGTTGGAACCATCTATACGGGCAAGGTCGTGAAGGTGGCCGAGTTCGGGGCGTTCGTGAACTTCATGGGCACCCGTGACGGCTTGGTCCACATCTCCGAGCTGGCTCCCCAGCGCGTGAAGAAAGTCACCGACGTGGTCAAGGAAGGCGACATCGTGAAAGTGAAATGCATCGGTCTCGACGACCGCGGCAAGGTTCGCCTCTCGATGAAGGTCGTCGACCAGCAGACCGGCCAGGAGATCACTCCGCCGCCGCGCGAGAAGCGTGACGATGAAGGCCGCGCCGAAGGCTAAGGCCTCCGCGCGAAAGTCCGAGACTTCGGGAAAGGGCGGTCCTGCGGGACCGTCCTTTTCTGTTTCCGGCTTCGTCTTTCCCCCTGTCATCGGTCATCGCGGCGCGGCGCGTCATGCGCCGGAGAATACGCTGGCGGGTTTGCGCGCGGCCGCTTGCATGGGCGTCACGTGCGTCGAGTTCGACGTGCGCCTGACGCGCGACGGCGTGCCCGTCCTCTTCCATGACGACACGGTCGAGCGCACCACCGACGGACAAGGGCGGCTTGGCGCGTTGACCTTGGCGCAGGTGCGCCGGCTGGACGCGGGTTCCTGGTTCGCACCGCGCTTCGCGAGCGAGCCCGTTCCCACGCTCGTCGAGGCGATCAAGGCGCTGGCTAGGCTCGATCTCGCGGCCAATATCGAGCTGAAGCCGGAAGAGGCCCAGGGCGCCGCCATGGCGCGCGCGGTGCTCGGCGTGCTGCGCAAGAGCTGGCCGCGCGAGCGGCCACGTCCGCTTCTTTCCTCCTTCGATTGGAGCGCGTTGGCCACGCTCGCGGCCGAGGATGCCGCGTGGCCGCGCGGGCTTCTGATCCGCAATCCGCGCCAGCCAGATTGGCGCGCCTGGGCCGTCCGCATCGGCGCCGCCGCGATCCATTGCGGGGCGCGGGGGCTCGATCGCGCCGGCGTCGAGACCTTGCTGGCGGCGGGGCTGCCCGTCGCCGTCTACACGGTGAATGACGCAAGGCGGGCGCGAAACTTGTGGAAATGGGGGGTAGACGCGATTTTCACCGATGATCCGGCCCGATTATTGGCCGCGCGCTGACCTTCGGGTGGTTTTTTCCCGAACCCGTTCATATATACATCCCTCCATAGGGCAGGGGCCCGCGGTCACGGTTCGTTCTCACGAGCTGCCGGGGCCTTTAAGTGCGACCAGCCGGCATGTGACGTGGATTCCGCGAAAAAGAAAAACAGGTACGGGTACGAGGACCTGCTGGAATGTGCCCACGGCCGCCTCTTCGGTCCTGGCAACGCGCGGCTGCCGCTGCCGCCGCTCCTCATGCTCGACCGGATCGTTCAGATCACGGACAAGGGCGGCAAATACGGCAAGGGCGAGTTGATCGCCGAGCAGGACATCAAGCCGGACCTGTGGTTCTTCAAATATCATTTCGAATCCGACCCGATCATGCCCGGCGCATTCGGGCTCGACGCCATGTGGCAGCTTCTCGGCTTCTTCCTGGGTTGGACGGGTGCGCCAGGCGCCGGCCGTGCGTTGGGCGTGGGCGAAGTGCGCTTCAGCGGCCAAATCCTGCCCACGGTCAAGAAACTGGTCTATCACCTGGACATCAAGCGCGTGGTCGCGCGCCAGGTCGTGCTCGGCATCGCGGATGGTACAGTCACCGCGGACGGGCAGTTGACGTACGAAGCCAAGGATATGCGGGTCGGTTTGTTCGCGGCGGCGCTGAAGGCGGAATGACGGCGCGGGAGATAGGGCTATGAGACGAGTCGTCGTCACGGGAATGGGCATCGTGTCCAGCATCGGCGCCAACAAGGGCGAAGTGCTGGAATCGCTGCGCCAAGGCCGCTCGGGCTTGAGCTTCGCCGAGGAATACAAAGAGATGGGCTTCCGCAGCCACGTGCACGGAAAGCCCAACATCGACATCGACGCCCAGGTCGACCGCCGCCATCGCCGCTTCATGGGCGACGGCGCGGCCTACAATTACATCGCGCTCAAGGAAGCCATCGCCGATGCAAAGCTGAGCGAGGACGAGGTTTCCAACGAGCGCGCGGGCCTCATCATGGGTTCGGGCGGTCCATCGACCAAGAATCAGGTCGCCGCCGCCGATGCGGCGCGCAGCAAGGGTCCCAAGCATGTCGGGCCCTTCATGGTGCCGCGCGCCATGTCGAGCACGAACTCCGCGACCCTCTCGACCTTCTTCAAGATCAAGGGCGTCAATTATTCGATCAGCTCGGCCTGCTCCACCTCCGCGCATTGCATCGGCAATGGCGCGGAGTTGATCCAACTCGGTAAGCAGGACATCGTCTTCGCCGGCGGCGGCGAGGAATTGCACTGGAGCCTGTCGGTATTGTTCGACGCCATGCCGGCGCTGTCGTCCAAGTACAACGACCGGCCCGAGGCGGCTTCGCGCCCCTTCGACCGCGACCGCGACGGGTTCGTCATCGCGGGCGGCGGCGGTGCGGTGGTGCTGGAAGAGCTGGAGCACGCCAAGGCGCGCGGCGCCAAGATTTATGGCGAGCTGGTGGGCTACGGCGCGACCTCCGACGGTTTCGATATGGTCCAGCCTTCGGGCGACGGCGCGCGCCGCTGCATGGAAATGGCCATGCGCGATCTCAACGCGCCGGTCGACTACATCAACACCCACGGCACAGGCACGCCGGTCGGCGACGTGAAGGAGCTGGAGGCCATCAAGGCCGCCTTCGCCAAGCGCAACCGCATCCCGGCCTTCAATTCGACCAAGGCGCTGACCGGCCATTCTCTGGGTGCCGCAGGCGTGCATGAAGTCATCTACGCGCTGCTGATGATGGAGCATCGCTTCATCTGCGCGTCGGCGAATGTCGACAATCTGGAACCCGCGGCGGAAGGCATGCCATTGGTCCGCGAACGGCAGGACAACGTGGATATCAACTGTGTCCTATCCAACAGCTTTGGCTTCGGCGGCACCAACGCGACCCTGGCCTTTCAGCGTTACGACGGCTGACCGCCGAGCAATCGACGTGAATGTTCCCCATCTTTCGGCGTGCCCGCGCCCGGCGTTCCGTCCATGACCGGCATCGACGGCATCATGGCGGGTAAGCGCGGCCTGATTATGGGCGTTGCCAACGACCATTCGATCGCCTGGGGCATCGCGACCGCGCTGCATGCAGCGGGGGCCGAGATGGCCTTCACCTACCAGGGCGATGCGCTGGGCAAGCGCGTGCAGCCACTGGCGGAAAGCCTGGGCGCGCGCGTCGTCCTGCCATGCGATGTCGAGGAGGCGACGAGTATGGATCGGGCCTTCGACACGCTGGCCAAGGAATGGGGTACACTCGATTTCGTCGTCCACGCCATCGCCTTTTCCGACAAGAACGAGCTGAAGGGCCGCTATAGCGACACCACGCGCGAGAATTTCCGCCGAACGCTGCTGATCTCGTGCTTTTCCTTCACCGAGGTCGCGCGGCGCGCGGCGCCGCTCATGTCGGCCGGGGGCAGCCTGATCACGTTGACCTTCGAAGGCTCGCAGCGCGTCGTCCCTAGTTACAACGTCATGGGCGTTGCTAAGGCGGCGCTCGAGACGAGCGTGCGTTATCTGGCCGTCGATCTCGGGCCGCGCGGCGTCCGCGTCAATGCGCTCTCGGCCGGCCCCATGCGCACGCTCGCGGGCGCCGCCATCAGCGACGCGCGGCGCATCCTCAACTGGCATCGCGATCACGCCCCGCTGCGCCGCGATCTGAAGCTCGACGAGGTCGGAGCGGCCGCATTGTATCTGGCCTCCAATCTGTCCGCGGGCGTCACGGGTGAGGTGCTGCGGGTCGATTGTGGCTATCACGTCACCGGCATGCCAGACCCGCGCGGTGCTGGCTTGGCCGCGAGTTGATAGAAAAATATCAATTGATTGCAATCTCTTATTAAAGAGCTTGGAGCCAATCTGGAAATTGGCGCCAAAGATCGCTATATCAACATTTATGAGCCGGACGCGCCCCTACACCGAGAGCATCGGCCGCCTACGCGCAGCGGGTTTGAGGCCCACACGCCAGCGTCTGGCTTTGGCGCGGCTTCTATTCGGCAAGGGCGATCGCCACGTCACGGCCGAACAACTCCATGCCGAAGCCACTGGCGAAGGCATCCGCGTTTCGCTAGCCACCGTCTATAACAGCCTGCATCAGTTCACCGACGCCGGCCTTCTGCGCGAGGTCGTGGTCGATCCGGTGCGCCGTTACTTCGACACCAACGTCAGCGGCCACCATCACTTCTTCGTCGAAGCGGACGGCGAACTGCTGGATATCCCGGGCCATCAGGTCGCGCTGTCGGGCCTGCCCGAAACGCCGCCCGGCACCGTCGTCGACCGCGTCGACGTGGTCGTGCGCGTGCGCAAGCTGACCCCGGGCGACGGTGCCTAAGATTTATTAGAATTATTATAAAATATTGACAAAGACTTTGGTTAACGTCACTATTTAAGGGACGCTGGAGTCGCGTCCGCGACTCTTGGGCCTAGCAGGGGGCCTGGACCACGGCGTGAGTGTTCCACCGCTTTGCAAAGGGAGGATGACATGGCAAAGCAACTGAAAGGCAGTCAGACGGAAGGCAATCTGAAGGCCGCCTTCGCGGGCGAGTCCCAGGCCAATCGTCGCTATCTCTATTTCGCTCAGAAGGCCGACGTCGAAGGCTACAACGACGTGGCTGCGGTGTTCCGCTCCACGGCGGAAGGCGAGACCGGCCACGCGCACGGCCATCTCGAATTCCTCGAGAGCGTGGGTGATCCGGCGACGGGCAAGCCGATCGGCTCGACCTCGAACAATCTGGCCGCCGCCGTCGCGGGCGAGACGCACGAGTACACTGACATGTACCCGGGCATGGCACGCACCGCGCGTGAGGAAGGCTTCGAGGAAATCGCCGACTGGTTCGAGACGCTGGCGAAGGCCGAGAAGTCGCACGCCGGCCGCTTCCAGAAGGCTCTCAACGAGCTGAAGTAGGCTTTACGCCCTTTACGGGTTCGCGGCGCGGATCGCCTTCGGGCATCCGCGCCGGCCTCTTTTCCGCGCCCGTCCGCGGGCGTCCGTCGCTTGAGCAAGGTGCGAGCATGCGCGAAGGCAGCCTCGAGGCTCCGACCCGCCATCCGATCGCGTGGCAGGATCCCGACTTCTACGACGAAGCGAAATTGGACGCGGAACTGCGCCGCGTCTTCGATATCTGCCACGGCTGCCGCCGCTGCTTCAATTTGTGCGATTCCTTCCCGCGTCTGTTCGATCTCGTCGACAATTCCGAATCGGGCGAACTCGATACGGTGAAGAGCGAGGATTTCAAGCCGGTCGTCGATGCATGCACGTTGTGCGACATGTGCTTCCTGACCAAGTGCCCTTACGTCCCGCCCCACGAATTCAATCTCGACTTTCCCCATCTCATGCTGCGCTATCGCGCGGTCGAGCAGAAGAAGGGCAAGGTCGGTTTCTTCGAGAAGCAGCTGACCGAGACTGACCGCAACGGCCATATCGGTTGCCACACCTCGGGCTTGGCCAATTGGGCGTCGGATCTGAAGAACAGCCTGACTCGTCCGTTGCTGGAGAAGGTCGCGGGCGTTCACCGGGATGCCGAGCTTCCTGAATATGCGCCCAAGACACTGATGAGTGAGGCCAAGAACGCGCCGCCGGTGAACCGCGACGCGCCCGCCTTTGGCCGCAAGGCCGTGCTCTACGCCACCTGCTTCGCCAATTTCAACGAGACGTCGATCGGCTTGGCTGCACGCGCTGTGCTGGCCCACAACGGCGTCGAGACGGAAGTGGTCTATCCGCATTGCTGCGGCATGCCGCAATTGGAGCAGGGCGATATCGCCCGCGTGGCCGACGGTGCGGCGGAGGTGGCATCCGCGCTCGTGCCCTATATCGAGAAAGGCTACGACGTCATTGCGTTGGTGCCGTCTTGCGCCCTGATGCTGAAGTTCGAATGGCCGCTGATCGTGCCGGAGAACGCGGCGGTGAAGCGCCTGTCGGATGCGACCTACGACGCGTCCGAATACATCGTCGAGATCGCGGGCAAGGAAGGGCTGGCGCCCGGCCTCAACGCGCTCGATGGCGGCGTGGCGCTCCATATCGCGTGCCACGCACGCGCACAGAATGTCGGCCGCAAGGCAGCCGAGATGCTGTCCCTCATTCCCAACGCCGATCTGGCCGTGATCGAACGCTGTTCGGGCCATGGCGGCGCTTGGGGCGTGCGGAAGGAAAATTTCCCGGTGGCGCTTAAGGTCGGCAAGCCCGTGGCGCGTCAGGCCGCAGGCGCGGACAAGGCGTACCTGGCATCCGAATGCCCGTTGGCTGCGCACCATATCCGTCAAGGCGTGGAGAAACTGGGCGGCGACGTCAAGGTAACGCCTCCGGAGCGTACGCTCCACCCGATCGAGTTGTTGGCCAAGGCTTATGGGCTCTTGCTGGCGGAGTGCGGCTAATGGCCAAACGGGAAATCACGCGCGCCGACATCATGCCGATCGCGGACTATGGCAAGATCCGCGGCGAGCGGCGGCGCGAGATGTCGGCCTATAAACGCGCGCGGCGGATGGAAGTCGGTCCTGTCGCGACGTTCTATTTCGAATCGTTTGAAACCATGCTGCACCAGGTGCAGGAGATGCTCTTCATCGAGAAGGGCGGCGAGGCCCAGGTTCCCGACGAGTTGGCGGCCTACAATCCGCTGATTCCCAACGGACGTGAACTGGTGGCGACGGTCATGTTCGAGATCGACGATCCCGCGCGGCGTGCGCGCATGCTGGCGCGCCTCGGCGGGGTCGAGAACACGGCCTTCATCGAGGTCGATGGCGCGCGCATCCAGGGCGTGGCCGAGGCCGATACCGACCGCACCAACGAAGAAGGCAAGGCCTCCTCGGTCCAATTCATCCACTTCCCGTTCACGGCAGAGCAGGCCGCGTCGTTCCGCAAGGACGGCGCGCGCGTCGTGCTGGGCTTCACCCATCCCAACTACGGCCACATGTCTGTGATGCCGGAGACCACCCGCCAGGCACTGGCGGGAGATTTTGTCTGAAGGTCTATTCGACCTTTTCGTTGGGGTAGAGGCCCCACAGCTCGTCGCGTTGCAACCAGCCCTCGTAGCTGTCCACTTCCACCTTGCACCAGCTTTCGTCGCATTTGACCAGACGCGCGACGACGCCAGGCTCGACGCGCGCCACGGCGGGCGCGTCGGCGGAGCGATTGCGGCGGATGGTGCGGATATCGCCCGTAACCAGGATCGTACGGCGACCCGACAGCATGGCCTTGTTGACCCAGCCTTCGACGCCTTCCTGATCGCGGATCTTCCGCCAGGCTTCGAACTCGGCCACCACCTCGACGGGTAGGCCGCGGCGCTGGACGACCCAATCGACCGGATAGCGGACGCCGGGGCCCGTGCGCAGATTGACCTCGTCCGCGCGCAAGGAGACGAAACGCGGAATCGGCAGGCCGCTTTCGCCCTTGTCCGTGTTTTCGGTTTCCGACGGCGCAACCGCGAACGCGGCGGGAATGGCCAGCAAGGAGATGGCCAAACACAGTACCGGTAGGAATTTCAGACTGCGCATCGTCGCGGCCACGCCCCGTCCCGTTCGTCTCGCTATTTGGACCGCGTCGTTCCGGCCGGTCAAGCGCCTCCGCTTCCTGGACAAGGGGGCCGGCGCCCTGCTATGGCACATGCGCCGTCTCGCTGCCGAACCGGATCATGGCGCAACGCAAACCCGTCGTCGTCGTTACCCGCAAGCTTCCCGAGGTCATCGAGACCCGGATGATGGAGCTGTTCGACACCCGTCTCAACCGCGACGA
>JBFXED010000068.1:0-9489 GCA_050180485.1 Alphaproteobacteria bacterium
CGCCCATGACCGACACGAAGCTGGGGCAGAAGCCTTCGACGCAGGAATAATCTTTGTTGCAATTGGCCTGGTCGATGGCGCGCTTGCGGCCGAATTCCGTCTCGATCGGAACCACCGAGAGGCAGTTCGACTTCACGCTGCAATCGCCGCAGCCTTCGCAAACGCTTTCGTTGATGAAAATGCGGCGCGCGGGATCGTCCATCAGGCCGCGCTTGCGGCGGCGGCGCTTCTCGGCGGCGCAAACCTGGTCATAGATCAGGACGGACACACCCGGCCATTCGCGCAGATCGCGCTGGACCGCATCCAGCTCGCTGCGGTGATGCACGGTCGTGCCGGGCGCGAAACTGGTGCCGAGCGGATACTTATCGGGCTCGTCGCTGACGACGGCGATGCGCCTCACCCCTTCCGCATGAACCTGGTGCGAGATCATGGGCACGGTCAGCGGGCCGTCCACCGGCTGGCCGCCCGTCATGGCGACCGCATCGTTGAACAGGATCTTGTAGGTGATGTTAACGTTGGCCGCCGCGCAGGCGCGGATGGCCAATAGGCCCGAATGGTAATACGTGCCGTCGCCGAGATTCTGGAAGACGTGCTTGGTTTCGACAAACGGCGACTGGCCGATCCACGTCGCTCCCTCACCGCCCATATGCGTGTGGGTCGAGACATTACGGTCCATGTAGGTCGACATGAAGTGGCAGCCGACGCCGCCCAGGCCCCGGCTTCCTTCCGGCACCTTGGTCGAGGTGTTGTGCGGGCAGCCAGAGCAGAAATATGGCAGCCGGGCCAGCTTCAGCTTCTCGCGCGCCTGCGCCGCCTTGATCTTCGCGTCCAGGAACGCCATGCGCGCGGTCACCCGCTCGCTGGCGTGGAACGGCTGCAGGCGGCGCCCCAGGGCGCGCGTCACATCGTCCGGCGTCAGCTCGCCGATCTCCGGTACCAGAAGTGTACCGGATTCGTCCGTGCGCCCCACCACGCGCGGCCTCTTGCTGTCGGGCAGCGCATAGAGCGCGTCCTTCACCTGCGTCTCGATGATACGGCGCTTCTCTTCGACGACCAGAACCTCTTCCAGCCCCGTCGCGAAGCGGCGGATGTCCTCGCCGTCCATCGGGAACGGCATCGAAACCTTGTAGATCGTGATGCCGGCCTCGGCCGCGCGCTTCTCGTCCAGTCCGAATTCGTGTAGCGCCTGGCGCAGGTCGAGATAGGCCTTGCCGCTGGCCACGATACCGAGGCGCGGGCGCGGGCTTTCCAGCACCACGCGGTTGATCCGGTTGGCCTGCCCGAACGCCAGGGCCGCACGAATCTTGTGCTGCACAAGGCGCGGCTCCTGGTCGGTCCAAAGGTCCGGGATGCGCAGATTGACGCCATCGGGCGGAAAGCGGAAATCTTGCGGAATAACGATATCGATCCGGTGCGGATCGACATGGACGGAAGCCGAGGCATCGACCGCATCGGCCACGATCTTGAAGCCGACCCAGGCGCCGCAGAAACGCGACATCGCCCAGCCGTAGAGGCCAAGGTCCAGGACCTCCTGCACATTGGCCGGATAGAGGATCGGCATCTGCAGATCGATGAAGGTCGGTTCGCAGGTCGCCGGCACGTCCGACGACTTCATGCCGTGATCGTCGCCCACGACCGCCAGGACGCCGCCGTGCTTGGAGGTTCCAATCAGGTTGGCGTGGCGCAAGGCATCGATGGAGCGATCCAGACCCGGCCCCTTGCCGTACCACATGCCGTAGACGCCATCGAACTTGGCATCCGGCTGCACGCCCGCCTGCTGGCTGCCCCAGATGGAGCTGACGGCCAGATCCTCGTTGACCGCGGGCTGGAACTGGATGTGATGCTTGGAGAGGAACTTGCGCGCGCGCCACAACTCACGGTCCACGTTATGGACGGGCGAGCCGCGATACCCGGAGATGAAGCAGGCTGTGTTGAGCCCCGCAGCCTGATCCCGCAGGCGCTGGAGCATCGGCAGGCGCACCAGCGCCTGGGCACCAGTCAGGTAGATCCGGCCGGATTCGAGTTCGTATTTATCGTCGAGCGTAACCGCGGCAAGCGCCATCGTCCCTACCTCTGCCGGTTCCCGGCGGACTTTAGCAGACGCGGGCGCCCGACCCCAAGACTACATGCCTAATTGTACAGAACACTGGGCAGCCAGAGACCGATACCCGGGAACAGGTAGAGAAGAACCATGGCGAACAGCACGATGAACAAAAACGGCATGACGCCTGAGAAGATCTGGTTGATCGTCACATGGGGAGGCGCGACACCCTTCAGATAGAACGGCGCCATGGCCACGGGCGGCGATAGGAACGAGGTCTGGATGTTGAGAGCGATCAACAGCCCGAAGAACAACGGGTCGATCCCGAATGCCTTCAGCAGCGGCAGGAAAATCGGAACGAAGATCACGATGATCTCGGTCCACTCCAGCGGCCAGCCCAGGATAAAAATGATCAACTGGCAGACGATCATAAACTGCAGCGGCGTGAGCTGCATGTCGATGACGAATTTCTCGATCACCTCTTGCCCGCCAAGATACGCGAAAATCGACGAGAAAATGAAAGAACCGACGAAGAGCCAACAGACCATCGCGGACGTGCGCGCGGTGAGAAACACCGACTCCTTGAGCTTCTGGAACGTAAGCGCGCGATACGCGGCGGCGAGCACAAGGCTGCCGAGTGCGCCGATGGCCGCAGCCTCCGACGGCGTCGCCAGCCCGAACAGGATTGCGCCCAGAACCGAAATGATCAGCGCGGCCAATGGGAGGAACGACGTCACAAGCGCAACCACCACTTTGACGAACGGAACGTTGCGCTCCTCCTTCGGCATCTTGGGTGCCAAAGCCGGGTTCAGCATCCCGCGTATCATGACGTAACCGATGTAAAGACCCGCCAGCATAAGGCCCGGGAAGAATGCGCCGGCATACAGCTTCACCACGGACGTCCCTGTCGTCGCGCCATAGAGGATCAACATCACGCTCGGCGGGATCAGGATGCCGAGGCACCCGCCCGCGCAAACCACGCCGGCGGCCAGCTTCGTGTCGTAGCCAAAGCGAAGCATGGCGGGAAAGGCCAACAGCCCCATCAGCGTAACCACCGCGCCGACGATTCCCGTTGCCGTAGCGAACAGCGCGCAAGTGAGAAGCGTGGCCACGGCCAACGCCGCCGGCAGATTTCCGGCCGCCAACAAAATACTCCGGAACAATTTATCCAGGATATTCGCGCGCTCGATGATGTAGCCCATGAAAATGAAAAGCGGTACGGAGATCAGCACGTCGTTCGCCATCACCGAGAACGTCCGCTGCACCAACAGCTGAAAAATGTTGTCGCCCATGGCCAGGTAGCCGAAGCCCACACCCATGGCCATGAGCGTGAAGGCGATCGGAAAGCCGAGCATGATGAAGACAATGAACAGGCCCAGCATGAAGACGCCGAGTTCCGGATTGCTCACGGTGCGGCTCCCTGTTTCGGCTCTTGCTGGTGCTGCTCGATGATGACTTTCTCGAGCTCCTCGACGTCATGCAGGCGTTGGGGCCATGCGCCGGTGCGCAGGCAGATTAGGCAGCGAAAAACCTCGGCCACACCCTGAAGAAGCAGGAACGCACCGGTAACCGGAATCAACATCTTGAACGGATAGATCGGTGGTCCCGCCGGACTGAACGGCGAGTGCTCGTTTATCATCAGCGAAAGCTTGGCGAAGCCGTAACCCGAATAAATCAGGGCCAGGATGCCAGGGAAAAAAAACAGAAAATATAGAACCAAGTCCATGGCAGCCTGCACACGCGGGCGCCATTGCCGATAGAGAAAATCACCGCGCACATGGCCATTGCGGCACAGCGCGTAGGCACCCGCCATCAGAAACAGGCTGCCATAGAGGATATAGCTGGCATCGAAGGCCCACTCGGTGGGGGCTCCCAACACATAGCGGGAGAAGACTTCGTACGACACCGCAAAGGTCAGGATCAGGATGCACCATGCGAAGGCTTTTCCCACCCAACTGCTGATACGATCGATCGTCAGCAGAAATCGTTGCAATCGCCCCTCCCCGGCGCCGCCATGGCGCGCGATCTCCGCGAAACGCAAAGCGGAGCGGCGCTCTCGTACGCCGCTCCGCCGCGCTTCAACCCGTCATCTGGATTACGTCAGCCCTTGCCGAACAGGTGTTCGTAGGCCAAGTCGTTGTTCACCTCGTTCTTCCGATAGAAGCCCTCGACTCGCTTCGCCCAGGCCTTCTGCGATGCCACGATCTTCGCGAAGAAGGGATCGGCCGACGACAACTGCGCCGTCAGCTTGTCCCAGGCCTTGAGCTGAGCTTCGAGGACCGACTTGGGCGTCTCGTAGGCCTTGACGCCTTGTTTGGTCTGCATTTCGTCGAAGTCCTTCGAGTAGCGGTCCTGCGCCTTCCAGGACATATCAGCCGATGCCGCCTCGGAGGCATACTTGATTACCGCCTTCAGGTCGGCAGAGAGCGCGTCGTACTTGCCCTTGTTGAAGATGATCTCGAAGCACTCCGCCGGCTGGTGGAAGCTGCGCAGCATGTACACCTTGCTGACATCGGGGAAGCCGAGGCCTCGGTCGGACGAAGGGTTGTTGAACTCGGCCGCGTCGAGCACGCCGCGCTCCATGGCTGGCACGATTTCGCCGCCCGGCAGGATCGTGACGGCAGCACCCATTTCCTTGAACAGATCGGCGGACAGTCCGACGGTACGGTATTTAAGGCCCTTGAAGTCGTCGGGGCTCTTGATCTCCTTCTTGAACCAACCCAGCGGCTGGGTCGGCATAGGGCCGGTTAGGAAGCCGACGACGTTCAGCTTCAAGGTGCCCTGCACGAGCTCGTTATAGAACTCCATGCCACCGCCGTAATAGAACCAACCGAGAAACTTGTTCGCATCGATGCCCATAGTGGGGCCGGTGCCGAACAGCGAGAACGCTTTGTTCTTGCCGTACCAATACGCGGTCACGCCGTGTCCACCATCCAATGCGCCGGTGTTGACAGCGTCCTGCACCTGGAAGGCGGGAACGACGGCGCCCGCGGTCAGCAAGTCGAGCTTAAGCCGCCCGCCCGACATGTCGTTGACGCGCTTGACGTAGTCTTGCGCGAACTCGTGAAATATATCCTTCGCAGGCCAGGTGCTCTGGAACTTCAGAGTCACCGTCTGGGCGCGCGAGACGTTCGGGAACGCCAACGTGGCCGCGCCAGCTGCCGTAGCGGCAGCCGCCCCGAACATAAATTTTCGGCGCGACGGCACGGCGCTTGTGCGGGCCACCGTATTCGCCTTCTTCAACTGCCTCTTGCTTTCCATGATTTCTCCCCAGCCTTTCTTTGTGATTTTGGCCGCTTGGATGCGGCCGTTTTTAAAACCCTAGCACGGAAAATTATTCCGCAGGAGTCGTTTCACCCAATGATTTCTGCGGCATCCCAGAGCAGTTCCAATTCCCATTCGAATCATGAATGGGTTCAAAATCCCAAACTGGCCGGGGTCGCTTAATGATATGTCTCAGTCTCTTTCACAGCGATCGCAGCGATGGTCCATGAACACTTCCAAGTCCACTGCGACCCAAGCGGCGCAGGATATCCGTCAAGGCAACCTTTCTTCCCGGCATCTGGTGGAGACATGCCTCCAGACGATTAAGTCCCGTGAAGGAGAAATCGGCGCCTGGACATATCTGGACCCTGCCCACGCGCTGCGCCAGGCCGATGCCGCCGACCAAAGCCGCGCTGACGGGCGGTCCACAGGCCCCCTTCACGGCGTTCCCGTGGGTATCAAGGACATCTTCGACACCGAGGATATGCCGACCGAAGACGGTTCCCCGCTTCATGCCGGTCGCCGGCCGCACCACGACGCGATGGCGGTGGCGCTGCTTCGGCAAGCCGGCGCCATCATCCTCGGCAAGACCGTAACGACCGAATTCGCGCTCTACAGCCCCGGCAAGACACGCAATCCACACAATCCGGCCCACACGCCCGGCGGTTCGTCCAGCGGCTCGGCCGCGGCGGTCGCCGCCGGGATGATTCCGGTCGCATTGGGAAGCCAGACCAACGGCTCGATCATTCGCCCGGCCTCGTTCTGCGGCGTGGTCGGCTTCAAGCCGAGCCATGGGCTAATCTCGCGTACCGGCGTCTTGACGCTTTCGCGGCGACTGGATCATGTCGGCGTTTTCGCGCGCTCCGTGGACGACGCGGCGCTGGTGGCCGACGTGTTGACGGCATACGACGCGGCCGACGAGGACATGCGTCCGGCCGGCCGCCCGAATCTGCTTTCCACCGCCCGAGAGGAACCTCCTGTTCCGCCCAACTTTGTCTTCCTGAAAACACCGGCGTGGCCATTCGCCGAGCCGGACATGGTGGAAGCCTTTGCGGAGCTACGGGATTCCCTTGGCTCGAACATTCACGAGGTGGAGCTGCCTTCCATCTTCGATCACGCGCTCGACGCGCACCGCACGGTGATGGCGGTCGAGGTAGCCATGAACCTGTCCCGCGATTATCGCGCGGGGGCCACGCGCATGAGCCCCCGCCTGCGCAACGTAATCGCCCACGGACGGCGGTTGACCGCGCAGGAATACCTGCGGGCCTGCGCGGCCGCGCCACATCTCTCCTCGCTTCTCGACGAGATTTTCGACGAATGCTCGGCCATCCTGACGCCTGCCGCGCCGGGCGAGGCGCCGAAGGGGGTGGACTCGACCGGCAATCCGGCCTTCGCCACGCTGTGGACGCTGTGCGGCCTGCCCTCCATCAGCCTGCCGCTGCTGCAGGGGAAGAACGGCCTGCCCATCGGCGTCCAGCTCGTCGGCCGGAAAGGCGACGATGCGCGCCTTCTGCGCACGGCACGCTGGCTAGCGCGCCACGTTGCGGAAATCGACGCGCCCGGCCCGATCAAAAGAAGCCGGAAGCGGAAATAGCTCAGGCCGCGATCGGCCGTTCACCCTTGATCTGTGTCCTGTGCATCACGCGCCGCGTCGCGGCGTCGAACGGCGCGCGCCGGTGCATGGTGCAACGGTTGTCCCAGATCAGGACATCGCCGACGCGCCAGCGATGCTCCCAGACGTATTTCGACTGCAGCACGTGCGCCCAAAGCCGGTCGAGCAATGCCTCGCTCTCCCCGACCGGAAGCCCTAGCACATAGGCGTTGAGCCGGCGTCCGAGATAAAGGGCGGCGCGCCCACTGTCGGGATGGCGGCGCACCAGCGGATGACGTGCGCCCGGCGCCTGGCGGACATCCGTCACCTGGGGCGCGCCAGGCCGCAGCGAACCCGTGCTGTCATAGGACGAATCGTGGTTGACCTCGCGCCCCTCGACCGCGCGTTTTAGGTCCGCCGACAAATCTTCGTAGGCCTGGTACATGTTGAGGAACGACGTGTTGCCGCCGCTCGGCGGTACCTCGAGCGCGTGCAGCACACTCGCCCGCGGCGGCTCGGACAGATAGGACATGTCCGTATGCCATTCGGCCTCGCCATAGCCGAGAACGCCGATTGCCTTGCCGCTCTCCTTGACATTGGAGATGACGAGGACCTCGGGCGTTCCGTCGGGATGGAAATCGCGCCAGGCCGGCACCACGTCCAGCACACCGAAATGCTGGCTGAAAGCCGCCAGCCTCCTGGGCGCTAGGCTCTGGCCGCGGAACAGAAGTACCAGGTGGCGATGCCACGCGTCGCGGATCGTCGTCCAGGAGAGCGCGTCCAGCTCGCGTGAAAGGTCGATACCGCTCACTTCGGCGCCAAGCGCCGCGCCGGTCGGTTTGATCTCGATCATCATGACGAAGCCTCCGTTCGCGAATTATGCCGCCGCGCGCCGCCGCGATCCAGCCGCTCAAGGCTTGACCCACCCGGCTCCGGTGCCGATCATTTTGGCCGAAGGGACTAATTGGCGGAGCAACGCCCATGGGTTACGAGCGTATCCAAGTGCGGCCGATCTCAGGCGCCATCGGCGCAGAGATTCACGGGGCCGATCTCTCGAAAACGTTGGACGACCAAACCTTCGCGGAGGTCCGCAGGGCCTTCCGCGAGCATCTGGTGATCTTCTTCCGCGATCAAACCATGACGATCGACCAGCACAAGGCCTTCTGCCTGCGCTTCGGCACGCTGGACGTCGACCGCTTCGTCGTCCCGGCGATCCCCGAGCATCCCGAACTGATCGTTGTCATCAAGAAAGAGGGCGAAAAATTCGCCTTCGGCAATGCCTGGCACTCCGACGTGACGTTCTACGAAAAGCCGCCATTGGGATCGGTCCTATATGCGCTCGAAGTGCCGCCCTATGGCGGCGATACGTTGTTCTCGAACACCTACCTGGCCTACGAGACCTTGTCGTCGGGCATGCGGGCGACGATCGATGGCTTGCGCGCCGTTCATACTGCGGTCGGCGCCTACGATCTGGCCGCCCAGGCGCGGAAGTTCACCGAGGAACGCACCATCAAGATCCGCCAGGACCGGGAACACGAGGCCCAGGCCGAGATGGCCCATCCCGTCGTGCGCACCCATCCGGAGACGGGCCGTAAATGCTTGTTCGTGAATGCGTCTTATACCAAGCGGATCGAAGGGATGACGGAAGCAGAGAGCAAGCCCTTATTGAACTACCTCTACGAGCACATCACGCGGCCGGAGTTCACTTGCCGCTTCCGCTGGCGCAAGAACTCCGTCGCCTTCTGGGACAACCGTGTCGCCCAGCACTATGCCAACAACGACTATCACGGCTTCCTTCGCGTGATGCACCGGATCACGATCGAGGGCGACCGCCCAGTTTAACGTCAAAGATTGAAGTCCTAACGTTGATTTACACAAGGGGGAGAGGGAGTATTCGGCACGGGGGCTTTTCGGGTTTAGATCCGGTCCATAAAATTATGGACCTCAACACTTGGGGAAGGACGGCGTCATGTCTGTTGGCACGGTGAAGTGGTTCAATGCGACGAAGGGGTTCGGCTTTATCAGCCCCGAAGACGGTTCGAAGGACGTGTTCGTCCATATCTCAGCCGTTCAGCGCGCGGGGCTGCAGACTCTTCGGGAAGGACAACGCGTTCAGTACGATCTAACGCCGGGTCGCGACGGCCGCACGGCCGCCGAGAATCTCGTCGCGAAAGACTGAAACGCCTGACCATTGACGGCCGGCGGACCATGCAAGGGAGCCGCCGAGGAAACTCCCACGGATCTCCGAAACGGCGGCCCCGCGACACGTCACGTGACCGAGCGCACCGTTGTCCGCCAGCGACATCGCGTGATGTCCTGCCCTTCTTTGTGACAGGACGGCAAGATGCATCGCGCACCCATCATCGGGGGCGCTCGAAGGACGCTTCTCTTTCGTTTGTCACCGCTCCTATACTGTATCAGGAATCGGGCGATTGACCCGGCCGATATAAAAGCTATGCCGTCCCATGCAACAGGGGAGTTTCTTGATGTCGTTCATCGTGAGAATGGCGGGTATCGGTTTTGCGTGCACTGTTCTGGCCACCGGTCTTTGGTTGGACAGCAAGCCGGCCTCCGCCGAAGTCGACCCAGGTGC
>JBFXED010000069.1:0-8958 GCA_050180485.1 Alphaproteobacteria bacterium
AGCGCCACTTTCTTTCCCAAGGATGAAAGGTCGGGGACGCCCACGAACGACCATTCCGCCTGACTGCGGACGTCGACCAGGACGGAATTCGGATCGCGTGCGAGCATTTCCCAGCTCTCTCGCACCGTCAAATCGCCGGCATAGGATTCGCCTTGCACGCCGCGCCCCTAAAGTAAGCACGTCCGTCGTCGCGGACTTCGTCTTCGTTTCGTGCCGGCGATCTCTCGGCGAGATCACCGTGCACCGCCCAAACGCCTACCACCCAATGAACAGGATCCGAAAGCGCGATCCGTTCTTTTTTTTCGTCTCTTAAACTCGTTCTATGGGAGACGATGCAACCTGATTTCGGAATGCACCGTCGAAAGGTGCGACTGCCCCCCGCGTCGACATCGGCGAATGTATCGACGCACGTCTCGACTGACAACGGGATCGAACGCCGAACGCGTCAAAAAAGTTTTTATGTCACGATTAAGAATCGTCTTGAAAAAACTTCGCGCAGGGAATCCCGAAAATTGAAACGGCCGCGTCGCTCTCGCAACGCGGCCGTCGAGACTTGCAAGGACCGTTCCGATGTTTAGGTCTTCAAGGTCTTGATGCGCTTCGCAAGACGCGAAACCTTGCGCGCGACCGTGCGCTTCGACGTGACGCCCTTGCGCGCGCCACGCTGAAGCTCGGGCTGCGCCGAACGGAGCGCCACGCGGGCCGCGTTGGCATCGCCAGAGGCGATTGCCTCTTCGACTTTGCGCATGGCCGTGCGGACACGTCCCTTGCGCGCAATATTGACGGTCTGGCGCCGCGCGTTGCGACGAATCCGCTTCTCGGCCGATTTATGTTGAGCCATGAGTCTCTCGCTTTTCGGGAATATTTGCCGGCAAATCCGATGAATCCACGGATCGCCCTTGCGCGGGCTTATATCGCCCGCGTGCGATACGGGTCAAGGCAGCCGTCCTAGCGTGCGCCGCGCCGCGAAACCGCTACCGGTTGCGGAACTTTGGCGGGCGTTTCTCGGAAAACGCTGCCATGCCTTCTTTTTGGTCTTCGAGCGCAAAAGTGGAATGGAATACGCGGCGCTCGAACTTGAGCCCCTCGGCCAGCGTGGTCTCGAAGGCGCGGTTGACGGATTCCTTGGCCATCATGGTTACGGGCCGCGACAACGCGGCGATCTTGGCCGCGGTCTTGAGCGCTTCGTCGACCAATTCGACGGCGGGCACGACGCGGCTGACCAATCCGCAGCGCTCGGCCTCGGCCGCGTCCATCATCCGTCCGGTCAGGCACATTTCCATCGCCTTCGACTTTCCGACAAAGCGCGGCAGGCGCTGGGTGCCGCCCGCGCCGGGAATGGTGCCGATGGTGATCTCGGGCTGGCCGAAGCGCGCCGTGTCCGCCGCGAGAATAAAATCGCACATCATCGCGACCTCGCAGCCGCCACCGAGCGCATAGCCGGCCACCGCCGCGATGATCGGTTTGCGGCAGGTCGTGACACGCTCCCAACCCCTTGTGATGAAATCGGATAGGTATACGTCCATGTAGGTCTTGTCGCGCATCTCCTTGATGTCGGCACCCGCGGCGAAGGCCTTGTCGCTGCCGGTCAGCACGACGGCGCCGATGCCATCATCCGCCTCGAAGGCGTCGAGCGCATGGCCAAGATCGACGATCAGCGCCGCGCACAGCGCATTCAGCGCCTTGGGGCGGTTGAGCCGGATCAATCCGACCGCGCCGTGGGTCTCGACGATAATGTTTTCGTAAGCCATGGATGGTTCTCCCTGAAATCAGCTAACCGGGGAAAGCAGGTACCGCACCGCGACCCCCGAATCGGCGCTGACGAATTCGATCAGCAGCATTTCCTTATCGCGGCGATAGCGGCCGGGGCCAAGTTCGGCCCAGCCCAGGCCGGGCAACGCGGCGCGGTAGAAGGCCGTCACCGCGTCGCGCGTTGTCTGGCCCGCGGCGAAGGCCTCGACGATCCGGCCGGCGGGATCATCGAACGTGACGCCCGTGTCGGACAACTCGCTGAGTCCCGGCGCCAGTGGCACGTCGCCCATGGTCGACAGGAAGGAAGGCGCGCCCTGCGCCCACGCGGCGAAAGACGCCGAGACGATCCAGACCGCGAAGAAAATTCGACCGACGATGCGGGACATGCAGCGGGCTTTTATCCTAGCGCTGGCAACGCGGACAATAGAACGTCGAACGATTCGACTGGACAATGCGGCGGATGCGCCCTTCGCAGCCCTTGGTCGGGCATCCCTTGCCTTCGCGGTCATAGACCGCCCAGCGATGCTGGAAATAGCCCAACTCGCCCGAGGCCTGGACGTAATCGCGCAGCGACGAGCCGCCAGCCGCGATGGCATCCGTCAGAACGGCGCGGATCGCCTGGACCAGCTTTTCCGCCCGCGGCCCCTTCACAGTGCCAGCCAGGCGGCGCGGCGACAGGCCGGCGCGGAACAGCGCCTCGCTGACATATATGTTGCCGAGACCCGCCACGACGCCCTGATCGAGGAGCGCGGCCTTGAGCGGCGTGCGCTTGCCCTTGAGAGCGGCCGCCAGCGCCACGCCATCGAATGCTTTGTCCAGCGGCTCGGGCCCGAGCGCGCGCAGGAACGGATGGGACGGAAGCTCGGCCTCGGTGGTCAATGCCATCAGACCGAAGCGCCGGTGATCGTCGAAGCGTACCTCGGTGCCGTCGTCCATGACGAAGACGACATGCTCATGCTTGCCGGGCGGCTCGTTGTGGCCGCGAGCATGGAGCACCAACCGTCCCGACATGCCGAGATGGATGAAAAGGACTTGGCCGTCGTCGAGATGGAGCAGGAGATATTTCGCGCGACGGTCGATGCGAGATAGACGGCGGCCTTGGACACGGGCGGCGAAATCGGGCGGCAGGGGCACGCGCAGATCGAAACGCCGCGCCTCGACTCGCGCGAAACGGCGGCCCTCAATGCGGGCGATAAGCCCGCGACGGACGGTTTCGACCTCGGGAAGTTCGGGCATGGGACGGCTAACCTAGCGCGGGGGGCTACGCCCGCGCTATGGTCCCCGCCATGACGAGAGCGCGAGAAAACGAACATCCGAGCGGCGCGGAGGAAGTCGATTTCGGCTTCCAGCGCGTGTCCGAGCGCGAGAAGGCCGGCCTCGTGCGCGAGGTCTTCGACCACGTGGCGCCGCGCTACGACCTGATGAACGATTTAATGTCGCTGGGCGTCCACCGCCTGTGGAAGGATGCCATGGTGGCCGAACTGGCGCTCCAACCCGGCATGCGGGTGCTGGACGTGGCCGGTGGGACGGGCGACATCGCCTTGCGGATGCGCCCGCTTGTGACGCGCCGGCCCGAACACGCCTCTGACGCGGGCCAGCCAGTCCAGGACGGCATCGTCTACGTCTCCGACATCAACCCGGAGATGCTGGCCCATGGCCGCGACCGGGCGTTGGACAAGGGCATCGTCGACGGCATCGTCTGGCTGTGCGGCGATGCCGAAGCGCTGCCGCTCGGCGACATGGCGGTAGATGCCGTGACCATCGCCTTCGGCATCCGCAACGTTACCCATCTGGACCGCGCGCTCTCTGAGGCGCGCCGCGTGCTGCGCCCGGGCGGGCGGTTCCTATGCCTGGAGTTCAGTCGCGTCTCGCTGCCCTTCATCGACCGGCTCTACGACCGCTATTCCTTCTCGGTTCTGCCCGCGCTCGGGCGGATGGTGGCCGGAAACGAGGACGCCTATCGCTATCTGGCCGAAAGCATCCGGCGCTTTCCGCCCCAGGAGGAATTCGCCGGCATGATCGCGAAGGCCGGTTTCGACCGCGTGCGCTACCGTAACCTGTCGGCGGGCGTCGCGGCGTTGCACGGCGCCTGGCGGCTTTAGGAGCGCGCGGACGATCCGATGATCCGTGCCGTGCGCCACGTCGTTCGCCTGTTCGGTATCGCCCATCGGCTGGCGCAACACGACGCGCTGTTCCTCTTGGAGCGGTTCGGAATCGCACCGACCGTGACCGCGGCGGCACGCCTGTTCGCGCGGCGGCCGAAGAGCATCGCCGGCCTGCGCCCCGGCCAGCGTCTGGCGCTGGCGATCCAGGGGCTGGGACCCAGCTTCATCAAGTTCGGCCAGATCCTTTCCACCCGCTCGGACCTGTTGGGCGAAGACATCGCGACCGACCTTTCGGAGCTGCAGGACAGCCTGCCGCCATTCTCCGGCGCCGAGGCGCGCGCCATCATCGCGCGCGAGTTCGGCCGGCCACTGGAAGCCCTATTCGCACAATTTGACGACGTGCCCGTGGCCGCCGCCTCGATCGCGCAAGTGCATATGGCGGTGACGGCCGATGGGCGCGAGGTCGCGGTCAAGGTCCTGCGGCCCGGCATCGAGGAAGCCTTCACGCGCGATTTGGGCCTCTTCTTCTGGCTGGCCACCATCGCCGAGGGCACGGGTCCACGCATGCGGCGCCTGCGTCCGATCGAGGTGGTGCAGACCATGGCCGACACGGTGGCCATGGAGATGGATTTGCGCTTCGAGGCCGCCGCGGCGTCGGAGCTGGCCGAGAACTTCAAGGACGATCCGACCTTTCGCGTGCCCAAGGTGGACTGGGTGCGCACCTCCAAGCGCGTGCTGACGCTCGAGCGCGTGGTCGGCATTCCGATCGACGAGCGCGAACGCATCATCGCGGCCGGCCACGATCCGCGCGACATCCTGGCCAAGGCCGGCGCGGCCCTGTTCCACCAGGCCTTCCGCGACGGCTTCTTCCATGCCGACCTGCACCCCGGGAACCTGTTCGTGGACGAACAGGGAAACGTGGTCGCGGTCGATTTCGGCATCATGGGGCGGCTGGACAAGCACACGCGCAACTATCTGGCCGACATGTTGCTGGGCTTCATGACCGGCGATTACCGCGCGGCGGCCGAAGCGCATTTCAAGGCCGGCTATGTGCCCGCGCATAAATCGGTGACGGCCTTCACCCAGGCCTGCCGTTCGATCGCCGAGCCGATCCTGGGCCTGCCGCTTCACGAGATTTCCGTCGCGCGTCTCTTGGGCCAGCTGTTCCACGTCGCCGAAACGTTCGAAATGGAAACGCAGCCGCAACTTCTTCTGCTGCAGAAATCCATGCTGATCGCAGAGGGCGTGGGCCGGAAGCTGGAGCCTTCGGTGAATATGTGGGAGTTGGCGCGACCACTGATCGAGACCTGGATGCGCGAGAATCGCGGACCCCAGGCGCGGCTGCGCGAGATGGCGACCGAGACGCTGGGCACGCTGGAGCGCCTGCCGACCGTGCTCGCCGGGCTCGAAAACACGCTTGGCATGCTATCGAGCGGGGGGCTGCAGCTTCACCCCAACACGGTACGCGCGCTCACCGAGGCCAGCGGACGGGACAACAAGGCCTATCTGTGGGCCTTGTGGATCGCGGTCGCGCTGATCGCGCTGATCGCCTTCACCCAGGTCTAGCCTTGCCAAGCGGGATCGGCGGCACTAGCTTCCGTCCAGCCATTCTTCTTTGAATTTCCGAGGCTTGCGCGGGCGATGCTCCACGGCAAACGCGTGCTTCTGATCGTCTCGGGCGGGATCGCGGCCTATAAAAGCCTCGACCTGATCCGGCGCTTGCGCGAACGGGGCGCGGGCGTGCGATGTATCCTGACGGCGGGCGGTGCGCATTTCGTGACGCCCCTGTCCCTGGCCGCACTTTCGGAAGATACCGTCTTTACCGACCTGTTCTCCCTCACGACCGAAAGCGAGATGGGCCACATCCGCCTCTCGCGTGAGGCCGATCTTTTGGTGGTGGCGCCCGCAACCGCTGACATCCTGGCCAAGATGGCCCATGGCCGCGCCGACGACCTGGCCACCACCGCTCTCCTCGCCACCGACAAGCCAGTCTTGATCGCGCCCGCGATGAACGTGCGCATGTGGAACCACGCCGCGACACAGGACAATCTGCGCACGCTCGAATCCCGTGGCGTCCTGCGCGTGGGCCCTGTGGAAGGCGAGATGGCCTGCGGCGAATACGGGCCCGGCCGCATGTCCGAGGTGATGGAGATCGTGGCCGCGATCGAAACCTTCTTCGCCGACCGCTCGCCGCTCGCGGGCAAGCGCGCGCTGGTGACCAGCGGCCCGACCCACGAGCCGATCGATCCCGTGCGCTTTATCGCGAACCGCGCCTCGGGCAAGCAGGGCCACGCCATCGCCGCGGCGCTGGCGCGCGCGGGTGCGGCGACCACGCTGGTCACGGGCCCCACCCACGAGCCCGATCCTGCGGGTGTCGCCGTCGTGCGTATCGAATCGGCGGCCGAGATGCTGGCCGCGTGCAAAGCCGCGCTGCCCGCCGATGTCGCCGTGTTTGCTGCCGCCGTGTCGGACTGGCGCGTCGCCGCGCAGGCCGGACAGAAGATCAAAAAGAGCGCTGGCACGCCACCCAAGCTCGAGCTTGCCGAAAATCCCGATATCCTGGCGACACTGGCCGCGCCCGGAAATCTGCGGCCGCGGCTGGTCATCGGCTTCGCTGCCGAGACGGAGAAGGTGGTTGAGAACGCCAGGGCCAAGCTAAAGAAGAAGGGCTGCGATTGGATCGTGGCCAATGACGTTTCACCCGAAACGGGCACCTTCGGCGGCAGCGACAACACGGTACATCTCGTGACTGGCAAGGGTGTCGAGGATTGGCCGCCCATGAGCAAGACCGACGTGGCCGCGCGCCTGATCGAGCGCATTGGCATGGCACTGGCGGCCGGCGCGTGAGCAATTTGCACGTCGAGATCCGGCGTCTGTCCCATGCGGCGGACCTGCCTCTTCCCTCCTACGCCACGGCTCTGGCGGCGGGCATGGATTTGTGCGCGGCGGTCGACAAGGACGTGGTGATCGCACCGGGCGACCGCGTGGCGGTGCCGACCGGCTATATGATCGCGCTACCCGAAGGATACGAGGCGCAGGTGCGCCCCCGCTCGGGCCTGGCCTTGAAGCACGGCATCACCCTGCCCAACAGCCCGGGCACGATCGATGCCGACTATCGCGGCGAGGTGGCCGTGATCGTGCTGAATGCCGGACGCGAGGCCTTCACCGTCACGCGCGGCATGCGCATCGCCCAGATGGTGGTGGCACCAGTGACCCGCGTGGCGTGGCGCGAGGTCGAGACGCTTGGCGAGACCGCGCGCGGGGCAGGCGGCTTCGGCTCGACCGGAACCGGCAAGCGCTGAGATGGCGCCACGCGCCAAGCCCGCGCCGGATGAGATCAGCGACGCGCAGCTTCTTCGCTATGCCCGCCATGTCGTGCTCGACGAGATCGGCGAGGAAGGCCAAGCGCGGCTCTTGTCCGCTCGGGTGCTCGTGGTCGGTGCGGGCGGGCTGGGCTCGCCCCTTCTCCTCTATCTGGCCGCAGCGGGTGTGGGCAGCTTGCGCGTCGTCGACGATGACACGGTCGACCTGACCAACCTTCAGCGCCAGATCATTCACACCACCTCTCGGATCGGCGCGCGGAAAGCCGACAGCGCGCGCGAATCCATCTTGGCCCTGAACCCCGAAGTGCGCGTCGAGGCCCATGCCGTGCACCTGACGGAAGAGAACATCGCCTCTCTCGTCGCCGGCTGCGACGTGGTGGCCGACGGGACCGACAATTTCGCCGCGCGCTTCATCCTATCCGACGCATGCGCCCGTGCACGCGTGCCGCTGGTGTCCGCAGCGCTCCAGCGCTTCGAAGGACAGATCACTACCTTCCGTCCCTGGCTCGGCGGGCCCTGCTATCGCTGCCTGTTTCCCGAACCGCCACCCGAGGATCTGATCCCGCGCTGCGAGGAGGCCGGCATCCTGGGCGCGGTCGCAGGCGTACTTGGCACGCTGCAAGCGACCGAAGTGATCAAGGAGATTCTGGCCTTGGGCGAAAGCCTGGACGGGACACTGCTGTTCTATGATGCGCTGGCGGCGTCGTTCCAGCGCATCACGGTCCGGAAAAATCCGGACTGCCCGGTCTGCGGCATGACCGCCCGCTAGAACTCGGTTTCCAGCACCCGGTCGGGCGGCGTATGGCCGTCGCAGAAAGTGCGGATGTTAATCAGCACCTTCTCGCCCATGTCGACGCGACCTTCGATCGTGGCCGAACCCATGTGGGGCAAGACGACGGCGCTGGGCAGCTCCAACAGTTTCGGGTTGATCGCGGGCTCGTGCTCGAAGACGTCGAGCCCCGCCCCTGCCAGCTCGCCCGCCGCCAGCATCTGCGCCAGCGCGGCTTCGTCGATTACCTCGCCGCGCGAGGTGTTGACGATATAGGCATGGGTGCGCAGAAGCTTCATCCGTCGCGCCGAGAGAAGGTGATAGGTCGCTGGCGTATGCGGACAATTCACCGAGACGATGTCCATGTGGGCCAACATCTGGTCGAGGCTTTCCCAATAGGTGGCCTCGAGCTGGGTCTCGAGCGCTGCGTGTACGCGGCGGCGGTTGTGATAGTGGATCGAAAGGCCGAAGCCGCGCGCCCGGCGGGCGACGGCGGTTCCGATGCGGCCCATGCCGATGATGCCGAGGCGCTTGCCCCACAGACGATGGCCCAGCATGGCCATGGGGCTCCAGCCGGTCCATTTGCCGGCGCGCGCCAGATGTTCGCCCTCGGTCACGCGCCGCACCACGGCCAGGATCAGCGCCATCGTCATGTCGGCCGTGTCTTCGGTCAGAACGCCAGGCGTGTTGGTGACAGTGACGCCGCGTTCGCGCGCGGCCGCCAAGTCGATATGGTCGACGCCCGTGCCGAAGGAGGCGATCAGCTTGAATTGGGGGCTGCCCTGGGTGATCACCTCGCGGTCGATGCGGTCGGTAACCGTGGGCACCAGAACGTCCGCGTGCTTCACCGCCTCGATCAGTTCGGCTCGCGTCATGGGCTTGTCGTCGCGGTTGAGACGGGTGTCGAACAGCTCCATCATCCGGGTCTCGATGACCTCGGGAAGCTTGCGGGTAACGACGACGACGGGTTTGCGTTGCGCCATGATCCGGTTCGGCAGCGAGACGGCGC
>JBFXED010000070.1:0-7760 GCA_050180485.1 Alphaproteobacteria bacterium
GGGCAACCGGAACCCCCCGCGGGGCCAAGGCGTTAAACCGAAGAACCCCATAAAGGCCCCCATGGCCACGCCCGAGCTCCGCACCTATCACGCCAAGCGCGACTTCGCCCGCACGCCCGAACCCCGCGGAAAGACGGGCCGCGCGAAGAAAGCAGCGCTCCGGTTTGTGATCCAAAAGCACGACGCCAGCCATCTGCATTACGACTTCCGCCTGGAGGTCGGCGGCGTCTTGAAAAGCTGGGCCGTTCCCAAGGGCCCATCGCTCGATCCCAGGCAGCGACGCCTGGCAGTCGAGGTTGAGGACCATCCACTCGACTATGGCGGCTTCGAAGGCACTATCCCGCAAGGCCAGTATGGCGGCGGCACCGTCATGCTGTGGGATCAGGGCACCTGGATTCCCGACGAAGAGCCGTTGAAAGCGCTGCGCAAAGGCACGCTTCACTTCCGCCTGGACGGCGAGCGGTTGAAGGGCGAATTCCTCCTCACACGCCTGAAGCGCCGTCCCAAGGAGAAGCGCAACAACTGGCTGCTCATCAAACGGCACGACGACCGGGCTGAAGAGGGCAGCAACGACAAGGTCGTGTGCGAGAACATGATCTCTGTCGCCACCGGCCGCGAAATGGATGCGATCGCCGGCGGCGATGCACCCCGGCGCAAGGCCAGGAAGGCGGAGGCGCGGGATGAGAAGATAGAAACTCTCAAGATGAAGGCGCCTGTCAAGGCGAAGCGAAAGCCCGCCGCCGCGGCCCTCCGGCTCGATCCCCGCGCTATCGCTGGCAGCCGGCGCGCAAAGCTGCCACGTAAGCTGGCGCCGCAGCTCGCCACGCTTACGGACGAGGTACCGGAGGGAAAGGGCTGGCTCAGTGAGATCAAATTCGACGGCTATCGCATGTTGGCACGGATCGAGCGCGGCAAGGCGACCATCTGGAGCCGCAACGGACTCGACTGGACCCGCAAGTTGCCGCACCTCGTGCCGCCGCTGGAAAACTTGGGGCTACACGAGGCCTATCTGGATGGTGAGGTCGTCTCGCTGGATGCGGAAGGCCGCTCCAATTTCGGCCAACTGAAAAGCGATCTGTCCGATGGGCGCAGCGACCGCCTGTTTTATTACCTGTTCGATCTGCCCTATCTCGATGGTCACGATCTGCAGCGCTGCCACCTGATCGACCGCAAAACGGCACTCAAGACGCTACTGCATGGCCACGATGGCGGCGCGTTGCGCTTCAGCGACCATGTCGAAGGTTCTGCGGAGCCCATGCGCGCCAAGGCCTGCGCCATGCATCTGGAAGGCATCATCTGCAAGCGCACGGACGCTCAATATGAATCGGGTCGAAGCAGAAGTTGGCTCAAAGTGAAATGCTTCGGCCGCGAGGAATTCGTGGTCCTGGGCTTTACCGAGCCGTCAGGCAGCCGGGAAGGGCTGGGCTCGCTGCATCTCGGCTATTACGACAGTGAAGGCGCGCTACACTACGCGGGCGGCGTCGGCACCGGCTTCGACCGCAAGACGCTAGCCGCCTTGCGCCGCGTATTGGATGGGCTGGAGGTGAAGACCGGCCCCTCTATCGTTTTTCACGCGGGCGAGGTGCCCAAGGGTATCCGCTGGGCGAAGCCCAAGTTGGTCGTCGAGATTCAGTATGGAAGCTGGACACCGGATAAGATCCTGCGTCATTCCACCTTCCTTGGCCTGCGCGACGACAAGGCGGCCAACGAGGTGGTGCGCGAAGTGCCTGAAAGCGATGCCGATGTGGGCGCGCTCGCCGTCGTCCGGCGTCCGGGAGCGCGTATCGTCGTGGCCAAGAAACCGCCGAAACGGCCGGCCGCCCGTGGCAAGGCGGCGAAGTCCAAGCGCCGCGCACCGACCATCATCGACGCGCGCCAGGCAGACGAGGGTAACGTGCGCCTGACTCATCCGGATCGCGTCCTGTGGCCCGACGCCAAGATCACCAAGGCCGATCTGGCCGCCTATTGGCGGACCATGGCCGATGTGGCGCTGCCGCATATCGCTGACCGGCCCTTGGCCTTGGTGCGTTGTCCGGACGGCACGGAGGCACAGTGCTTTTTCCAGAAGCATGCGTCACCGGGCTTTCCCAAACCGATCAAGACCATGCGCGTGGGAAAGGAAGAGGTACTGGTCATCGAAGATGCGGACGGGCTTGCCGCGCTGGCGCAGATGAGCGTGCTGGAGATCCATCCGTGGGGCTCCCATCTCAAGACGATCGAAAAGCCGGACCAGATCGTCTTCGATCTGGACCCGGACGAGGGGCTGAAATTTGCGCGCGTGGTCGAGGGTGCGCATGCGGTCCGAAAGCTTCTGGGCGAGTTGGGCTTGGAAAGTTTCTGCAAGACCACCGGTGGGAAGGGGCTGCACGTCGTTGCTCCCTTAAAGCCGGCCGCCGTGTGGCCCGAGGTAAAATCCTTCGCCAAGGCCGTCGCAGGCCAATTGGAACAAAGCGATCCCGAAACCTACGTCGCGGTCGCGTCCAAGCGCGCGCGCAAGGGAAGGGTTTTTATCGATTATCTGCGCAACGGCCGCGGCGCCCCCGCCGTGGCGCCGTTCTCGCCGCGCGCGCGGCCGGAGGCCACCGTTGCCATGCCCTTGGCTTGGTCCGAGGTCACGGCCTCGCTCGATCCGCGCCGCTTGACCATGAAGACCGCGCCCACGCGCATCGCGCGCCAGAAGCGCGATCCTTGGGCCGGCTTCTTCGACAGCCCGCAAACGATTTCCGCGGCCGCGCGCAAGACCCTCAAGCTTCGTTAGGAGGCGACCATGGCCGAACGACGCCCGCTTTGGCAGGGCCAGCTCAAGCTCTCGCTGGTCTCATGCGAGGTGAAACTTTTCCCGGTGCTGACCCACCGCGAGGAAATCCACTTCAACCTGCTGAATCCGGAGACCGGCAACCGCGTCCGCATGCAGCCGACCGACGCCGAAACGGGCGAGGAGCTGGAGCGCGCCGATCTGGTGAAAGGTTACCAGTACTCCAAGGACCGCTATGTCGTTGTGACCGACGAGGAGCTGAACGAGTTGAAGATCGAAACGTCCGACGTGATGGCGATCGAGAAGTTCGTGCCCGCGGCGGATATCGCGCCCATCTTCTATGACCAATCCTATTACGTGGTGCCCGCCGGAAAGGCCGATGACGAGGCGTTTGGCGTCATTCGCGAAGCCATGAAGAAGGCCGGCAAGATGGCACTGGCCCGCGTGGTGATCTCACGCCGTGAGCGTGTCGTCGCCATCGAATCGCAGGGCAAGGGCATGGTCGGCTACAGCCTGCATGAGGCCGAGGATATAAGCGATATGTCCGATGTTCTGCGCGGCGCGGGCGGCAAGCCGGAGGCGGACATGGTCGCCATCGCGGCCAAGCTGGTGGAACAGAAGTCCGGCGACTTCGATCCCGCCGACTTCAAGAATCGTTATGAGGACCGCTTGCGCGAACTAATTGATGCCAAGCTCGCGGGCGAGAAGCTGCCCGAGGAGCCGGACGAGGAAGACCGTTCCAACGTGGTCGACCTGATGACCGCGCTCAAACAGAGCCTCGCGGGTAAAGGAAAGGGGAAAGCAGCGGACGGCAACAAGCACTCGGCCACGATCCATCATTTGCCCACGCGCAAGAAGACCGCGCCAAAGCGCCGCGTCGCCGCCAAAGCGCCCGCCAAACGCAGGAAACGGAGCTAATCGGCCGTGGCTGCGCCGAAAAACACCAGGCCCGCCCAGCACCAACGGCGTCAGCCCGGACGGCAACGCTTGATGCAGCCTCGGCCCGAAGGCGACGCGGCGGGTTATGTCGGCGCGAATCGCCTACGCGGCAAGACCGTGCTGATCTCTGGCGGCGACAGCGGTATCGGGCGCGCCGTCGCGGTGGCCTGCGCCAAGGAGGGTGCGGACGTGGCGATTCTCTATCTGGAGGAAGGCGCGGATGCGCGAAAGACGCGATCCCTGGTGGAAGAGGCCGGTCGCGAATGCCTGAGCATGCGCGGCGATGTACGGAGCGAGGCCTTCTGCAGGCGGGCGGTTGAGCGGACGGTCGCGGCGTTCGGCGCGCTCGACGTGTTGATCAACAACGCGGCGGTGCAGTTTCCCCAAGACGATCCCGCCAAGATCAAGGCGGCGGATTTGAAGCGTACCTTCGAGACCAATGTGTTCGGCGCCTTCTACCTGACCATCGCGGCACTGAAACACTTGCCGAAGGGCGGCGCCATCGTGAACACGACGTCGGTCACGGCCTATCGCGGCAGCGGTCATCTGGTGGACTACGCCTCGACCAAGGGGGCATTGGTGGGCTTCACGCGCTCCCTCGCGCAGGCCTTGGTGAAACAGGGCATTCGGGTCAACGGCGTCGCGCCGGGACCCGTTTGGACGCCGCTCATTCCAGCGAGCTTCAAAGCAAAAGAGGTCGCCGCGTTCGGAAGCCAGGCACCCATGGGCCGCGCGGGACAGCCCGACGAGATCGCGCCATGCTTTGTCTTCCTGGCCTCGAAGGACTCGAACTACATGACCGGTCAGGTTCTGCACCCGAACGGGGGCGAGATCGTCAACGGGTAGCGCCCGCCGGCCTCGCGCCGCGGTCGATCTTCTTTAGCTGCTTGCGCGCTTTCTCGGCCAGCGCTTCATACTCCAGCCGAATCTCCTCAAGCTCGACGTCGCCCAGTTCCTCGAGGTCGAGTAAAGCGTTCTCGGCGCCCTCCACCGCGCGGATCAACTCGTCCAGCTTGATCTGCAGCGCCGCGCCGTCCCGGTTCTGCGAGTTCTGAATCACGAACACCATCAGGAAGGTGATGATCGTGGTGCCCGTGTTGATGACCAGTTGCCAGGTGTCGGAATAGCCGAATAGCGGGCCCGAGGCAGCCCAGCCCAGGATGATCGCACAGGCCGAGGCGAAGACGATGGGCTTTCCCGCCAGGCGCGATACCGAGGATGCGAAGCGTGCGAACGCGTCGCGCCGGTGGCCACCAGTTTTCTTCCTCTTGCGCTTAGATGTCGCCACGGTCGACCCTGGGGCTGTGGAGATTCCGCCCATCAACGCGCCGCCACCCGTACTGTTCCCCGCGTTACAAACTGTTTAGGAACGGCCGGCACGCTACCAGTGACGCACCCGACCCGTGTCGACATGGACAAAGTCGGAGCGTGGATAGAAGCCCACGCCGCCGGCGTGAAGCGCCATCGCCGTCTTGCGCAGCGAGGCCAGGCTTACACCCGGAACGCGAATGTCGATCGCTTGGCCTTGCAAATGCAGGCTACCGCGGGCAACACCGTCGCTGGCCGCCGCCAGCATGTGGTTGGTTTTCGGAGAGCGGTAACCGGAGATCACTTGAAACGTTACGCCGCCTCCAAACGCGCCATCCAACGCGAAGAGAAGGTCGAGAAGTTTCGGATCCATGGGATGGCTGTCATTGGTCCGATGATCGCGCAGCACCCAATCGATATCGCCCAGGGCATCGCGCTGATATTGACCGTCCGCCCAATAGAAGGCGCTGAGACGTTCGCCTGTATGCAGGCTTTCAAGGGACAGACGGCGGGGCTTTTCGACTGTCGCGCGTACATAGGCGCGCGCGGGCAGGGAGACGGCGCAAACGGCCGCGCCGAGTCCTAAACCCAGGAGATTGCGCCGTTTCAGAACCACGTGGCGCTGTTTCGGTCAATGAACATCGCCGCTTGGTAGACGGGTTTGTCCGTCCGCGCAATAGGCTTCAGCTTTCCGGGCAACCACCCGGTTCGGCGTGGACAGCTACCGCGGCCCCAGGCGACGACAATGCCGCGAGCAAGGGGGCGTCTCGGCCATAGGCGTCGTCCCTGAAATTGACCCGGCCATCGTCATTGACGAACGCGGTCCAGTACAGGACGTAGACCGGTACGGAGCGTTCCAGTTCGATGCGGCGAGTCGCGCCAGAGCGGATCGCGTCGGCTAGGCTTGTCCGGTTCCATTCACTTTCATTCGCGATCAGGGCTATGGCCATGTCAGCCGCGCGCTCCAAACGTATGCATCCGTGACTGAAATAACGCGGCGAGCGTTCGAAAAGAGACTTGGACGGCGTGTCGTGCAAATAGACGTCGAACGGATTGGGCATTTCGAGCTTGACCACGCCCAAGGAGTTCTTGGGGCCGGGCTTCTGACGAAACGTATAAGGGAAGCCTCGGCCGCCCACCGACTTCCAATCGATGTCACGACCATAGGGATCGCCGTCTCGATTCACGATCGCGATCTCGTGCGCCGCCAGATAGCCCGGATCGCGGCGCAGCTTCGGCAAGAACTCCTTCGTCGCGATGGATACGGGCACGTTCCAGGGCGGGTTGAGCGTAACCGCCACGATGTGCGTGCTGAGCACCGGCGTTGGATGGCGCAGATCGCCCACGATGGCGCGCATGCCTAGCGTACTGCCATCCGCGTTGCGCAACTCCGCCCGCTGGTCCGCCGCGTTCACCTCCACATGGCGCGCGCCAAGGTCGCGAGGCAGGTGACGCCACCGCTCCAAATTCGCGCGAATCTGTCCAATGCGGCCGGTTACATTCACTTGCAGCGCACGCAATGTGCCGCGTCCTGCCCGTCCATCTGGCAGCAGTCCGTGACGTACCTGAAAGCGGCGGATGGCCTCGTCTAAAGCAGCCGGGCCCGTCTCTTGGCTCTCAAGATCGCCCTCGATCCAAAGTCTCTCGCGCAACGCCGCCTCGCGCGGATCGCCGGTGCCCAAAATCAATTCATTGTCACCCGGCACCACTGGCCAGCCGCCACGCGCCGCGGTGGCTTCGTATCGAGCTAAGGTCTGGGTCAGCCGCCTGTAACCGGGCTGCGGCGGCGCCAGCGAGGCAATGAAGTCATACAACCCAGGCTGACGGACTGCGGCCGCCAACGCGCCGCCGGCGTCGAACGCATCGGGCTGGATCGACCAATCAGCCCCCATCCCGGACGCGGGAACGGCCCCGGTTCGCAGGTCGCGCACGAACCGCAGAAGCGACGCCGTGGACGCGATATCATCGGCCGCCACCGCGGGCGCTTCGGCCTCCGCCGAAGGAATACGAACCGCGTACCGCGTGGGCTGCAAACCCTGGCGCGCGGCCATTTCCGGAATCCGCGACAGAACGTCCGCACGCTCTGATGCTCCGGGTGACAGTGTCCACAGGGGCAGGAAACCGTTGGCTTCGTAGATCCGCACGAGATCGGCTACGGACTCACTCCCCTTGGCATTCTCGGTCAGCCGCGCGCGGATATTTTGGGAAATGGACGCGATGTCAGCCGCCACGGCGAACCCGTGCCACAAAAGGCCCAAGGCCAAGATCGCACTTCCAAAGATGGGAAAGCGGCGGTGCATAAAACCTCTCGAATGCGGCATCGGAAGGCAGTCGTTTCTTATTAGGGCAAAAATCCTGACGCGTCATTGACGTGGGTCAAGTTCAAGGCCGCCAAAAGACTCTAGGCGGCTTCCCCATTCCCCATGCGCACACCGCGCAGCAGGGCGGCGGCTAGCGCGGCTGCGATAGCGGAAATCAGCACACACAAGCCCGCCGCCAGGGCGAGCGATTGGGTGAACGCGTCGCGCGCCGCGTTCAGAAGCGCGGCGCCAGCCTCGGCGGACAAAGCGGAAGATACCGCCACGGCGGCACCCAGTGTCGCGCTGGCTGCCTGCGCATCTTCGCTGGACAAGCCAGCGGGCATGGCATCCAGCATGACGCCGCGATACCAGGCAGTCGCGATGGCGCCCAGCACGGCGATACCCAGCGCGCCGCCGAACTCCGAACTGGTCTCCGAAATGGCCGCAGCGGCGCCCGC
>JBFXED010000071.1:0-6844 GCA_050180485.1 Alphaproteobacteria bacterium
GGAAGGCGGCCGCATCGTCGGCGTCAGGGCCAAGACGCCGAGCGGTCCGTTCGAAATCCGCGCCGACCTGGTGGTGGGCGCCGACGGCCGTCACTCGCTGGTGCGCGCGAAGACGGGCCTCCAGGTTGAGGATTTGGGCGCCCCGATGGACATATTGTGGTTCCGGATCTCGCGCCGCGCGAGCGACCCGGCGGAAACGATGGGACGTTTTGCCAAGGGTGGCATGTTCGTCCTCATCAACCGGGGCGAGCATTGGCAATGCGGCCTCGTCATCGCCAAAGGCTCGATCGAACGCATTCACGCCGCGGGCCTTCCTGCCTTTCGCGCGGATGTGACCGAGCGCTGCCCCTTCACGGCAGATCGGATCGGCGAGATCCGAGACTGGGATGACGTGAAGTTGCTGACCGTCGCCGTCAATCGCTTGCCGCTTTGGCACAAACCGGGCGTGCTGTGCATCGGAGACGCCGCCCACACGATGTCACCGGTCGGCGGTGTGGGCGTGAACCTGGCTGTCCAGGACGCGGTCGCCGCCGCCAACATCCTGGCTGCGCCATTGCGCGAAGGCCGCGTGACAGAATCGGATCTGGCGCGCGTGCAGAAGCGCCGTACCTTCGCGACGCGAATCATCCAGCGGTTCCAGATCGCGGTGCAAAACCGAGTCGTCGTCAGCGTGCTCGGCAGCACGGGACCGCTCAAAGCCCCATTGGCTTTGCGTCTACTGGGAAGCTGCCCGTTTCTCCAGCGCTTGCCCGCTCGCATGCTGGGCCTGGGTGTCCGGCGGGAACGCGTCGCGTCGGAAATCGCCAACGCACGGCCGCCTGCTGGCTGAAACCCGTCGCGTGTCCGAACAGCTGTCATCGCACGCCGCCGTCATCGGCGGCGGCCCCGCCGGGCTGATGGCGGCCGAGATGCTGGCCACTGGCGGCGTCGCGGTCGATCTCTACGATTCCATGCCGTCCGCCGGACGCAAATTCCTCATGGCCGGCAAGGGCGGTCTCAACATCACCCATTCCGATGCGCGCGGGTTGTTTCTTTCGCGTTACGGCGCGCGCGCCGAATTCATCGCGCCGCATATGGCCGAATTCGACCCGGAGGCGTTGCGTGCATGGATGAAGGATTTGGGCATCGACAGCTTCGTCGGCACGTCCGGCCGCGTCTTTCCCAACGAGATGAAGGCCGCGCCGCTGTTGCGCGCCTGGCTGCACCGGCTGCGCGCAGCGGGAATGCGGTTTCACATGCGACACCGCTGGCTTGGCTTTGCCAAGGAGGGGGATCGCTTCGTGCTGCGCTTCGGCACGCCTGAGGGCGAAAAGATAGAACGCGCCGACGCTGTGGTTCTCGCACTGGGCGGCGGAAGCTGGCCGCGGCTTGGTTCCGATGGAGGCTGGGTGCCATTGCTCGCTAAAGCCGGTATCGCCGTTGCGCCTCTGCGCGCCGCGAACAGCGGCTTTGATGTCGCGTGGAGCGAGCATTTCCGCGCGCGCTTCGCCGGCCATCCGGTCAAGCCGGTGGTCGCCCGCTTCACGGATATGGATGGTGCGGTCCATCGCGAGCAAGGCGAGTTCGTGGTGACGGAGAACGGTGTCGAAGGCGGGCTGATCTATGCCCTGTCCGCGCTCTTGCGCGACGGAATCGCGCGCGATGGAACAACCGTCCTCCATCTCGATCTGGCTCCGAGCCGCGAGGAGGCGCGCTTAGCCGACGCCCTAACGCGGCCGCGCGGCAAGGAATCGTTGGCGAACACCTTGCGCAAACGCGCGGGCATCGAAGGCGCGAAGGCGGGCTTATTGCGCGAATTAGCACCGGATGCGATGGGCGAGCCGGCACGCCTCGCCCGCGCCATCAAGAACCTGCCTCTCACCCTTCTGGCTCCCCGGCCATTGAAAGAGGCCATTAGCAGCGCGGGCGGCGTGGCGTTCGAAGCCCTGGACGAACGCTTGATGGCGCGCACCGTGCCGGGCCTCTTCTGCGCCGGCGAAATGCTGGACTGGGAAGCGCCGACCGGCGGCTACCTTCTGACCGCGTGTTTCTCCACCGGCCGGGCCGCCGGATTGGGCGCCCGGGCTTGGCTGGCGGAGAGACAACGATAGGTCTCACCCTTGCCGCCTCACGGGCAAAGCCCCATGCTCCGCCCAGCTTCCTCCCGCCCCGCTTTCGCGCCATGAGTCTACCCATCACCGCCGCACACGCCCACGCGATGCGCGGCATTTTCTACATGCTGCTGGGCATCGTGATCTTCTCGATCATGGATGGCTTGGCCAAGGAAGTGTCGGACAAGTATCCGACAACCATGATCCTATGGGTGCGGAATCTAGCCCAGGCCGCGTTCGTGTTGGGGGTGGTTCTGCGATTCCGCCGCTTCCGCGTCGGCCGGTCGAAACGGCCGGGATTGCAGATCGGCCGATCGGTCTGCAATCTGGCCCAGGCTTTCCTGTTCATCTTCGCCTTGGGCATGGTGCCGCTGGCCGACGCGGTGGCGATCGGGATGACCGGGCCTCTGATGTTGACGGCCATGTCCGCGCTTTTCCTGGGAGAGCAGGTCGGTATCCGGCGCTGGAGCGCGGTCGCCGTCGGCTGTATCGGCGCGCTCATCATGATCCGGCCGGGACTTGGCGTCGTCCATTGGGCGGCCATGCTGGTCATTGCGGCGGCGTTCATCAATGTCCTGTCGCAGATCGGCACGCGGATGGTCAGTGAGCACGACGACATCCTGACCACCTTGTTCTACACGACCGTCACCGGCGTGGTGATCACCACGGCCATGGTGCCCTTCGTATGGGTCCCCATGCCATGGGACGCCTGGGCCATGATGATCGCCATGGGCCTCCTCGGCGGCTGCGCGCACCTGGCCACGAACAAGGCTTTCTCCGATGCGCCGGCTTCGATCCTGGCGCCCATGAGCTATGCGGCCGTTCCGATCGCGGCCGTGGTCGGCTATGTCTGGTTCCATCAGTTCCCCGACCGCTGGACGATCATGGGCGCCGCGATCGTGGTAGGATCAGGGTTGTATGTGATTTACAGGGAACGGGTGCGCCGGCGGGAACGCGAGGCGGCCTTATGAAGGAGAATTCGCCATGATGCCGTCCGATCGCGCCACGCTTCGAGCCTCGGCATCGGCGGTCATTGCCCTGGCCGTCTGGGCGGTAGTCGCGCCCCCCGCGGCCGCCGAACAAAATCGCGTGCTGACCTACAAGGCCGTCCACGCGAAGTACGGCGACATCGGCACGTACAGCAACACGATCACGGTGAAGGACGGCATCACCACGGTAACGAACCAGGTCCGCCTGCGGGTTCGCGTCCTAGGAATCACCGCCCACCGTGAGGAGGGCGATCGCACCGAGCAATGGAAAGACGGGCGCCTCATCGCCTTTCATGGAACCACCACGGTTAACGGGGATCGCACGGAGATACGGGGCGAGGCCAAAGGCAATGTCTTCGCCATAACCACGCCAGCCGGCACTATCGATGCGCCGGCTAACATTCGGTTGTCCAATCCCTGGTCGAATAATTTTATCGGCGCCACCGCGATGATGGCGGTGGACAGCGGCCGAATTCAACCGGTCAGCATCGGCTCAGGGGAAAAGGCGTCCGTGAAGATCGGCGGGGCCATGGACGAAACCCTTCGCTACGACATCGTATCGAGCCCGCCTTACAAGGTTTGGCTGGACGACAGCAATGTTCCTGTCATGTTCAACGTGGACGATGAATCTGGTATGGTCACGTTCACCTTGGTCAAATAATCTCCAAGGGTCCGCTTCGTGCTCGAGCCGTTTGGGGGAACGCGCTCGTCACAGACAGTCGGGTTGAATCCCAACAAATAAGAACGCCCGGCCGCCAACACCAAGATGCTTGCCATAAGACACGGTGCCACGGCCGGACCGCGATGCTCTGTCGCGCCAACGGTGAGCGACACCGAACGTGCATACCGAATAGTGCCGCTTCCCGTATCAATCACAGGTCACGATGAGCGAGTTTGATCTCAGCGCGTTTCCAGTCGGCCACACGACGATGGTGCAGCTCGGCGCCTATGTTTCCATCGTATCGCTCATCTGGTGGCTCGAATGGCGGACCTTCGCGGGTTCCCTTCGCGGCAAGTGGAAGCACAGCACAGTCAATTTGCTATTCATGGCTTCCGCCCTACCCATACAGATCGGCACCTCGTTGATCGCCATCCAGGTCGGCAACTGGACCGAGGCGCATCAATGGGGATTGCTCCCACTTCTGCCGGGCTCGTCGAGCCTATGGGTCCAGATCGGCTTGATGCTGCTGATGTTCGACTTCCTGGACTACATCTACCATTCGACGGTCCACCGGATACCCTTCCTCTGGCGCTTTCATCTGGTGCATCACTCGGACTTGACGCTAGACGTCTCCACGACGGTGCGCGAACACCCTGGCGATACAATGTTCCGCAACAGCTTCATGCTGTTCTGCTTCTTCATGAGCGGCGCGTCGGTCGAGGCACTGTTGATGTGGCAGATCGCCGCGGCGCTTTCGAACCTGTTGGCGCACACGCCCTTCCGTCTGCCCTATTGGCCGAACCGCGTGGTCGGCTGGATCTTCATCACGCCCAACCTGCATCATGTGCATCACCATTTCCGCCAGCCGTACACCGACCGCAATTACGGCAACGTGTTCAGCCTGTGGGACCGCCTCTTCGGGACGCTGACCAGCCTTCCGCGCGGCGGCGCCATATTTGGCGTGGACACCCACATGGATGCGGCACTGACCAACAGCTACGCGCGCATGATGGCGGCACCTCTGCGCCGCGTGTCGGAGAACGCCACCTAGCCGCCGACTTCCAGCCCAGGCCGGGAGGCTTTCGGGCCGCCAAGACTGGACAATTTCGCGCCACGCAACGCATTGGCAATGGCCTCCGCCGCGCGACGGTACCCATCGACGTTCAAATGCGCGCCAGGAAACGCGTAAAGCGCTCCGGCCTCGGGGTCGCGCGCGAAATCGGCGGCCAGGTCGATCAAGGGAATGTTCTGGCGCGCGGCGATATCGCGGACGCCGCCGTAGATACGCTGACGCACGGCCCCCTCGCCCAATCGCGCTTCATACCGTTCCGATTCCGGCAGGTAGACCAGATAGAACTGTCCGCCCCAGGCGGACACGCGGTCGCGCGCGGCGGCGATGATCGTCTCGAACAAGGGTAGTTCGTCGTCCAGGTCGCCTCGGTTGTAGCTCATCTCCACGGTACCGATGCCGATTTCCTCGCGCGTTCGGTTAAGTGACAGATAGCTGGCCATCAGTTCGCGCGGATCGTCGACACGCTTCATGGCTTCGACCATGGCGCCGTCCAGATGGGCGCGCATCACCGCGGCGACCTCGCCATCGCGCGCGATCAAATGCTGGGAAAACCCGGGACGGCGCAGATAGCCGAGGAGAAAGCGCGAGCGTTCCTCGCGCGGCAGGTCGACGTTCAGGTCGTTACCCTCGAAGAAGACCCAGACGACCACGGGCGGCTTCAACGGGGCGGCGTATTCCTGCAGCGCGGCCAACTCCAGAAGAGGGCCGAAACCGCCCACGCCCAGGTTCAACACGCGGCCGAACTCGGGGCGCAACCGCGACGCCATGTCGGCGCCCTTCGGAACGCAGCTTCCGTGCACGAAGGAGTCACCCACCAGCACGACATCGGGCGCGCCGTTCCATTGGACATCTGGATTGTTGAAGCCGTGACGGTCGCTTTCATAAATCTGCCAAGCGCCCAGTTCGTTGCAGGAAACGACCGTGGCGCGCGGGATGCTGGCCATGGGCAGAAGGGGCTTCCCGTCCGACGACAGGATCGGCTCCAGGTCGCCTTCCGGCCCCGTCACCAGCATGTTGCCCGCGCGCATGATGGGATAGGCCGCCTGCCCCGCCGCCCGCATATCGCGGATAACAGTCAGCTTGTCTCGCCCATCGAAACGCTCGCCCGAGGCCTCGGCCGCCGCGCGCTGATCTCGCGCGATATCGCGTGCCAGCCAAATCTCATGGGCGTAGAGCAGGGCCGTGACGCCACCGAGCGTATTGGCCACGATCAACCGCGTCGTCACGCGTGCGCAGAGGACGACTATCAACCCAACGCCAATCGCCGCCGGCACAACGAAGCGGCCCACCACGGCCAATGTCGAAGCCATGAACACGTCGGCTTGGCGGAGATTGAGAGCCAAAAGCCCGAGCGTCACGAAGGCCCAAAGCCCAGGAACGACATAGCTATAGGCACGAACGGCGCGCCGCCACATTGATCGATACCGTCCTTATCCCGTGCTCGGCGCTTCTGTTGACGTCGAGAAACCACGGGCGCAGCCCCCGCCACGCTCAATTCCTAGACGGCAATTGTGGTCCGATTGGGGCAAATGGTAGCGTCCAAGGTGGGTTTCCAGCCCCGGAGCGAGACGTGCCGGCTGAAAACCATCCGAGAGGAGCGCCCCGTGTCGAAACTCAGCCGCCCTTTCACCCTGCCGGACCGTTCGCCACTCTTCAAGGCGCCGCCGCGCCACTACAAGGGCTATCGCAAGCTTAGCCTCTATTGCGAAGCCTCGCTGGCCGGCATCCGCAAAGCCTTGCCCAGGGATTTCGAGACAGCCTCCAACATCATCGAGGTGTTCGTGATGAACTGCCCGGAGGTCCACGACCTGTCCAACCCGGAAATGGGTCCGCGCGCGTATCTGGAAGGCGGCGTGGTCGTCCAGGCGCGCTACAAGAACGTTCTCGGCGGCCACGTCCTTTACGAGTACGTCACCACCGACGACGCACTGTGCGGCGGGCGCGAGGTGTGGGGCTATCCCAAGAAGCTGGCCAAGGTTTCGTTCGATGTAGCGCCGGGCGGGCGCATCGCGGCGTCCGTCGAACGTCTCGG
>JBFXED010000072.1:0-6387 GCA_050180485.1 Alphaproteobacteria bacterium
AATCCTTCAACACCCGCTTGGCCGCGTTGTGGCCCGGCGCACCCGAGACGCCGCCGCCCGGATGGGCGCCCGAGCCGCAGAGATAGAGCGCCTTGATGGGCGTGCGGTAGCGTGCCGCGCGCGGATGCGGACGCATGCTGAAAATCTGATCCAGATCGTGACGGCCGTGGAAAATGTCGCCTTCCGGCAGCGCGAAAATGCGCTCAAGATCGAGCGGGGAAAGCACCTGCCGGCCCACGATGAGCTGGGGCAGGTTCGGGAAATGCTTGGTCAGCGCGGCCACGATGTCGTCGGCCACCTTCTCCTTCAGCGTGTCCCAATGGCGCCCGCCCGACAGGTGATACGGATAGTATTTGCACAGAAGCGCCATGACGTGATGGCCCGGCGGCGCCAGATCCGGATCGAGGGCGGAGGCCAGCTGCACGTTGATGAAAGGCTCGGGCGTGATCTCGCCCACCTGCGAAAGCTGGAACGCCTTTTCCATCGATTCGATGCTGGGGATGATGGTGATGGCCGAGCCCAGCGCGGTCACGGCATCCGCGCCCTTGATCGACTTGAAGTCCGGCGCGCCCGAGAGCGCGAGGTTCATGCGGAACGAGGCGTGACCGACGCGCAGGCGCTCGATATCGAAGGCGAACTTGCCGTCGAGATGCTCCTTTCCCACGAACTTGAGGAAGGTCTGCTTGGGATCGGCGTTGGACAGCACGACGCGGGCGCGAATCTCCTCGCCCGATTCCAGCTTGATACCCTCGGCCTTGCCGTCTTTCACCAGAACGCGTGCGACGGGCGCGTCGGTGCGCACCTCGACGCCAAACGCCTGCGCTGAGCGCAGGAGCGCCTGGGTCACGCCGCCCATGCCGCCCTTGGCGATGCCCCATTTGTTGCGCTCGCCGTTCAGCTCGCCCATCGCGTTGACGAAGAACACGACAGCCGAACCGGGCGCCATCAGGCTGGCGTAGTTGCCGGAGGCGCAATGGCCGGTGAAGATCTCGCGCATGGTCGGGCTTTCGAACACGCGCGACATCAAATCTACGCCCGAGAGGGTGAACATCTGCACCAGGAAATGGCGGTCGTCCGCGCTCAGCTTGCGCAAGGCGCCCGCCGTGCGCAGGCTCGACAGCACGGAGTCGAGGCCGCCCGCCAGATCCGGCGGCTCGCTCAGCCATTGGTCGCGCAGCACGTCGCCCACGCGGCGAAGCTGCGCGAAGAACTTGTTCATATTGTCGTAGTCGCTGTTCGACAGCCGGCCGATGGTGGCCTGGTCGCGCGCGTCGTTGAAGAGCTGGATCTGCCGCCCGTCGGATAGGAGCTTCACGGAACCCTTATAGGGAATGCCCGTGAGGCCGTGCTTGGCCAGGTTCAGGTCGCGGATGATCTCGCCGCGCATCAGGCCGAAGGTGTAGGAGGCGATCGAGTTGCGATAGCCGGGATGGAACTCCTCGGTCACCGCCGCGCCGCCCACGATGGGGCGCCGCTCGACCAGGAGTGTCTTCTTGCCTGCCTTACCCAGATAGGCCGCGGCGACCAGCCCGTTATTGCCGCCGCCGATCACGATCGCGTCGTATGCGCTTGCCATGAAATGAGGTCCTGAAGAATTCGGTGGGACAGGCAGAATAGGGGATCGGCCGGGGCCGTTCGAGGGGGCTAGCGCCCTTTCCAATTGGGCTTTCGCTTCTCGGCGAAGGCGCGCGGGCCTTCCTTGATATCCTCGGAGGCATAGAGCTTCGCGTGGGCGGGCAGGGAGCGGGCCTGGGTGATGGCGAAGGTCTGCTGCACGGATAGGTGCTCCGTCTCGCGGATGACCTCCTTGGTGGCTTCGATGGAGAGCGGCGCGCCGTCGGCGATCACCCGTGCCACCTCGCGCGCCTTGTCCATCAGCTGGGCGCGCGGCACGACCGCGTTGGCCAGGCCGTAATGCAGCGCCTCGTCGGCATACATGCGCCGTCCGGTCAGCAAGAGGTCCATTGCCACGTGATAGGGCAGGCGCTTCGGCAGGCGCTGCAGCCCGCCCGCGTCCGCCACCACGCCGCGCGCGGCCTCGGGCAGCGAGAAGTCCGTGCCTTCGGCCATGATGATCAGATCGCAGGCCAGCGCCAGCTCGACCCCGCCGCCGATGGCGCGGCCGTTCACCGCGGCGATCACCGGCTTGTTCAGGTCGAACATGCGCGTGATGCCGGCGAAGCCGCCGGGGCCGATGTCGAGCGCCGCCGTCTCGGCCGGCCCCATGCTGGAGGCGACCTTCAGGTCCCAGCCGGCGGAAAAGATCTTGTCGCCCGGCGCGGTCACGATGGCCACGCGCAAGGCTGGATCGTCGCGGAAGGCGGCGAAGACCTGGCCCAGCCGGCGGCTTGTGTCGGGATCGATGGCGTTGACCGGCGGGCGGTCGAACAGGACCTCCAGGATGCCGTCGGCCTGGGTCAGTTTGACGATGTCGGGCTTGCTCATGGGCGCGGATGGTCCTTCTTCAGCGCCTTCAGGCGCACGATCATGCGGTCGCGCCATTGGGACAGGCGCTTCACATCTTCCTCGTTCTCGCCCATCCCGATCTCGCGCGCGATGCGGCTCATCATCTCTTTCTCGAAGGCCGGCGGCGCGTTGTTCAGATCGCCGATCATCGAGCGATAGGCATCGGCATAGCGGCCGAAATACTGGCCGATGCCGTTGGGCGCGTTCAAATGGTTGGCGCCGAAATTGCCGATGAAGGCCCAGCGCAGGGCCAGCCCGTCCTTGATCACGGAATCGATGGCCTCGGCGTCGGCCACGCCGCTTTCGGCCAAATGAAACGCCTCGCGCACCACGGCGGCCTGGATGCGATTGAGCAGGAAGCCGTTGATGTAATGCTTCAGCACCACGGGCTTCTGGCCGCAATGGGCCAGGAAAGCGATGGTCTTTTCCTGCACCTCGGGCTTGGTCTTGGCCGATGATTGGACTTCCACCAGCGGCACGATATGGGGCGGATTGACCGGGTGCGCGGTGATGCAGCGCCAGGCGCCAGGCACGGCGCCGGCGAATTCGTTGACGTCGAGCGCCGAGGTGCTGCTGGCCAGGATCGCGTCCTTCTCGGCCGCCTGGTCCATGGCTTCGTAGATCGCGCGCTTCAGGTCGATCCGCTCGGGCCCGCTTTCCTGGACATAGCCGGCACCCGACAGCGCTTCGCGAAGATCGGCGTGCGCCGTGACCCGGTCGCGCCATGCGGCTTCGTCGTCCTTCGTGACGAAGCCCTCGCGCACGTCGAGCGCCACGTCCTCGTGGAACCAGCGCAGCGCGCGCTTGGCCTGTTCCGGATCGGGGTCGTAAAGGCGCACGCGGCAGCCGCCGCGGACGAAGACCCGGCTCCAACTGCGTCCGATCACTCCCGTGCCCACCAGGGCGGCGGTCTCGAACATCGGCTTCGGCATGGCGTCCCCCGCGCAAATGACGGCCATGGCGTGGCCGCGAATGGACTGTAAAGACGGCGATGGAGTGGCGCTATGTCCCTGTCGCGCGCTCCGCTAATCTGCCCGCAATGAGCGCCCCGTCCTCCACCATCGCCGCGACCGGACGAAGCCCCTGGTTCGGCCTGGGCGTGGGGGTGTTCGCGGCCTTCTGCTTCGCCCTCAGTGTCGTTCTGGCCCGCGCGGTCTACGACCAGGGTGGCGCGCCGGCCGCGATCATCGGCCTCAGGCTCACGCTCGTTTTCATCGTCATTGCCGCCTATGCGCTGATCGCGCAGAAGCCCATGCGCCTGCCGCGCCGCGAGGCGCGCATCGGCTTTGCCCTCGGTGTCCTTCTGTGCGGCCAGACGCTCTCCATTTATGCCTCGTTCCTTTACGTCCCGGTCAGCGTCGGGATCATGGTGGAATACGTCTATCCCCTTCTGGTCGCGTTGATGATGCGCGTCTTCGCGCGCGAGCCTTTGGCGCCCGCGCGGCTGGCCTGCATCGCCGTGGCCCTTATTGGCCTGTCCCTGATCCTGCGCGTCTCGTTCGGAGGCGCGCTCGATCCAAGAGGCATCCTGCTGGCAGCTTGCAGCGCGATCGGCCTGTCGACCATCATCGTCGCCAGCAACCAGCTTCTGCGCGGCGTCGACAGTTTACGCATCATGCTGCACATGCAGGCGGGCGGCGCGGTCACGGCCCTGATCGTCTTCACCGCGCTCGGCGCCTGGCAGTTTCCCGCCACGGCGTCCGGCTGGGCGGCCCTGCTGGCGATTCCCGTGCTCAACGGCACCGCGCTCTTCTGCATGTTCGGTGCCATGGCGCTGATCGGCGCGACCAAGACGGCCCTGTCGCTGACGACCGAACCCGTCTTCGTCTTGATCATCGCCATTTCATTCCTGGGCGAAGCCCTGGCCGACACCCAGGCGCTGGGCGCCGTCCTGGTGATCGGCGCCTTGTTCGCGATGCAGCTTTACGGCGCGCGCCACGGGCGTTAGCCGCGTTGACGCGCCGCGCGTGCCTGTGTCTTCTAGCCGCCTGATATTCGCCAAGGGAGGTCGCCGATGATCGTGAAATATAAGGAAGACATGGTGGGCGGGGCCAACCACCGCCAGGTCGCCACGGGTTCCAGCCTGCGCTTTCTCACGCGCGCGGACGGCGTCGGCTTCACGCTCACCGACACCAACCTGAACGCGGGCAGCGAAGCCGTGCTCCACTACAAGAACCACATCGAGGCCAACTACGTGCTCGAAGGCGAGGGCGAGCTGGAGGATCTGGCCACCGGCAAGATCTATCCGGTCCGCGCCGGCATGATGTACACGCTGGACAAGCACGACCGCCACCGGCTGAAAGCGAAGACGGCGCTTCGCATCATCTGCGTCTTCACGCCCGCGCTGGTGGGCACGGAAATCCACGACAAGGACGGCTCCTATCCCATCCTTAAGTAAGGCCGTTGCGCGATGACCGGCGCCGCGCCGCGCCCGTGGATGGCGTCGGCCGCGCCGGTCGCCTTCATCGTGTTGTGGAGTTCCGCCTTCATCGGCGCAAGGGCGGGCCTGCCCCATGTCTCGCCGCTGCTGTTCCTCGGCGCCCGCTTCGTTCTGGCCGCGCTTCTGTTGGCCGCCATTTGCCTGGTCTGGAAACAGGATTGGAGCGGCATGGGCCGCCGTTGGCCGCATTTCGTGGTGGCCGGAATCCTGATCAACGGCCTTTATCTCAGCGGCGCATTCGTCGCCATGACCCATATCACCGGCGCGACCATGGCGCTGGTGGGCTCGCTGCACCCGCTGTTAACCGCGCTTCTATCCGGCCTCGTGTTGGGCGACCGGTTCCGCCCGTCGCAATGGCTGGGCTTTGCCTGCGGGGTGGGCGGGGTGGCGCTGGTGGCGGGCGTGCGCGTGGGCGACTTCGCGCAGATGGAGGGCATGGCGTTGGGTACGGCCGCGACCGTCGCCCTGGTGCTGGGCACGCTCTACTACAGCAAGCACTGCAAGGGTGCGCCGCTGATCGCATCCAATACCGTGCAGCTCGCGGGCGCCGCGGCCGTCACGCTCGCGCTCATGGCCGCGTTCGAAACGCCCCATGCCGAGTGGACACCCGAGGTTCTGGCCGCCTTGATTTACCTGGCCGTTATTGTCTCCGTCGGCGGCATGGCATTGTTCCTGTTCATGTTGAAGACGGGCACGGCCGGCAAGGTCGCGGCCAATTTCTACCTGACACCGGGGGTCACCGCGGTGATTGGTTGGCTGGTTCTCGGCGAAGGTTTGTCGGCGGCGGCGATTGCGGGCTTCGCGCTGGCTTCGGCGGGCGTTTGGCTGGTCAACCGGTCCGGACGGACAGAGACTGCCTAGGCTATTTCTTGCCCGTGAAGCGCGTGATGGGCACCGAATAGCTCAACATGATCACTTCGGTGCCTGGATTTTTCCAACCGAGGCCAGCATTCGACAAATGGTAGATCTGCGCGCCCAGGCGCGAGCGGTCGTCGAACCGGTAGGCCAGTTCGGCGGACGAGCGGAACTCCAGCGGATAGCCGAGGTCGATACCCGTGCCGCGATAATAAATCGTCGGCGCGAAGCCGAGCTGCGCCACGATGCGCCGCCCCAGATAGACGTCCAACAGGATGCCGGCATAAGCATCCAAGCCGGCGTTGGAATTCATCATCATTCCGCCGAACGGCTTGAAGATCCAAAGTTTGGTGTCGTCGCGATATTCCATCGCCCAGGCGGCGGCGACCTTGTGCTGCTGGATCACGTCCCAGCCGCCGGCCTGAAAGGTCAGGAAGGCCGGGTCGTCGGTGCGCGGAGCCGCGCTGTCTTGCGCGCGCGCGGGTACGCTCGCGAACGCAAAAGCGAGCGCCGCCAAAGCCCAAGCAGCCCGAACACCCAATCGCACGACGGCAGGAACCCCTAAGAACCCGAGGCTAAACGGATTTTTAACATTTTAGGGAAGCGCGGGCCGATACGGAAGCCCC
>JBFXED010000073.1:0-6245 GCA_050180485.1 Alphaproteobacteria bacterium
CCCATCGACTTCGGCCGCGTGGCCGCCCAGACGGCTAAGCAGGTCATCGTGCAGAAGGTGCGCGAGGCCGAGCGCCAGCGTCAGTACATGGAATATCGCGACCGCGAGGGCGAGATCGTCCACGGCCTGGTCAAGCGTATCGAGTTCGGCAACATCCTGGTCGACATGGGCCGCGCCGAGGCCATCATCCGCCGCGAGGAGCTGATCCCGCGCGAGACGTTCCGCCAGGGCGACCGTGTGCGCGCCTATATCGAGGACGTGCGCGAGGAGCCGCGTGGGCCCCAGATCTTCCTGTCGCGCACCCATCCGCAGTTCATGGCGAAGCTGTTCGCCCAGGAAGTGCCGGAGATGTACGACGGCATCATCGAGATCAAGGCCGTTGCCCGCGATCCGGGCAGCCGCGCCAAGATCGCGGTCGTCTCGCACGATTCCAGCATCGATCCGGTCGGCGCCTGCGTGGGTATGCGCGGTAGCCGTGTCCAGGCCGTGGTTGGCGAATTGCAGGGCGAGAAGATCGACATCATTCCCTGGTCGCAAGACCCCGCCACCTTTGTCGTCAACGCGCTGGCGCCTGCCGAAGTGACCAAGGTTGTGTTGGACGAGGAAGCCCATCGCATCGACGTGATCGTGCCGGACGAGCAGCTGTCGCTGGCGATCGGCCGCCGCGGCCAAAACGTCCGCCTGGCCTCCCAGCTCACGGGCTGGGAAATCGACATCATGACCGAGGCCGAGGAATCCGAGCAGCGTACGAAGGAGCTGAAGGAGCGCTCGCAGGTCTTCATCGAAGCGCTCGACGTCGACGACGTCATCGCGCATCTGCTCGTGGCCGAGGGCTTTGCGACCGTCGAAGACGTGGCTTTCGTGCCGGTCGAGGAGTTGGGTTCGATCGAAGGTTTCGACGAAAGCGTGGCCGCCGAGCTCAAGGACCGCGCCCAGCGCTTCATCGACGAGCGCGAAGAGCGTTTGCTCCAGCGCCGCAAGGAGTTGGGCGTGGCCGAGGACTTGGTTGAAATCCCGGGCCTCAACTCAGCGATGCTGGTCGCGCTGGGCGAAGCGGGCGTCAAGACGCGCGACGACCTGGCGGATCTAGCGTCCGACGAACTGGTCGACCGCGAAAGTGGCTTCCTCAAGGGCTTCGACCTTAGCCAGGACGACGCCAACGCCATCATCATGGCGGCGCGCGCGCATTGGTTCGACGACGAACCGGCCAAGGCCGGTGACGCGCCGGCCGACGCAGGCTCAGCGTGAGGACCCCGGCTTCATGGCGGAACGCCTCAGGCAAAAACAGGATCGGACAGTGGCGGCGCGCGAAGAATCGCCCGAGCGGCGCTGCATTGTGTCCGGCGAGGTCCGTGCTAAGGATGCGCTGATCCGCTTTGTCGCCGGGCCCGACGGCACGATCGTGCCGGATGTGGCCGAGCGCCTGCCTGGGCGCGGCGTGTGGGTTTCCGCCGACCGTGTCTCTCTTCAGAAGGCCGTCAAGACGGGCGCGTTTTCCCGCGCTCTCAAGATGTCCGTCAAAACGCCCGACGATCTGATCGAGCGGGTGGCGTCGCTTTTGGCGGCGCGCGTGCTCGACTATGTCGGCTTCGCCCGCCGATCCGGCAAAGCCGTGGCCGGCTTCATGACCGTCGACAAATGGTTGCGCGAGGGCCGCGCGGCTGTTCTGTTCGCCGCGACCGATGGCGCCCAGGGTGGCGCCGGAAAGCTTAAGGCTTTGGCCCCGGACCTTCCGGTGCTCGAAATTTTCGCCAGCGACGAGCTGGGCGCCGCTTTCGGGCGTGCGCACGCCGTTCATGCCGCTGTGGCCGCTGGCCCGCTGGCTGATGCCATCCGCCGCGAGGCCGACCGCCTCGCGGGATTCCGTACCAACGAACTTGCACCGCAAAACGGCCGAGTGAAATGACCGAGACGAACGAAAAAGATCCGAAGCAGCCGCTGAAGCTCGCCCGGCCTGGGCGCCTCGAGTTGCGCAAAACCATCGAGCACAGCCAGGTCCGGCAGAGCTTCTCTCACGGCCGCACCAAGACGGTCGCCGTCGAGGTCAAGAAGAAGCGCAGCTTCGGCGCTGGTGGCGCGGCTCCGGCCGCACCGGCACCTGTCGAGGCCGCCCCCGCACCGGCGCCCGAGCCCGTGGTGGAGCAGCAGGCTCGCCCGGCACCCGTCGCCGAGGAGCGCCGTGGTTCCGCCGGCCGTGGCTTGTCGGAACAGGAACGCGCGGCGCGCGCTCGCGCGCTTGCCGGCGCAGTCTCCGAGGATGAGGCCGCCAATCGGCGTGCCGCGACCGACGCCGCGCTCCGCGCGCGCGACGAGGCGCAGCGCGAACGCGAACAGCGGGAGCAGGCCGAAGTCGAGGCCCGGCGTCAGGCCGAAGAGGCCAAGGCTGCGCCGCCGCCCGCCGCCGCACCGGCTGGCCGCCGCGATGAGACCCGCCATGCTGGCGACGAAGCGCGCCGCCGGTCCGAAGAGGATTTGCGCCGCCGCACCAACGAGCGTCTGGCTGCCCGTGGCGGTGTCGCCGCCGAGCCTGCGCCTGCCGAGGAGGACGATGCGCCCAAGCGCGCGCGTCCCGGCGCGGCCCCGCGCCGCCCCGTCGTCGCTCCGCGCCGCACCGAACCGCGCCGCCGCACCGGCAAGCTGACGGTCGTCGAAGCCCTTGGGGCCGAAGACGCGATCGAGCGCACGCGCAGCCTCGCGGCCCAGCGCCGCGCCCGCGAGCGCGAGCGCCAGCGCGCGCTGGAGGCCGAGAATGGCGGCCCCCTCAAGGTTATCCGCGAAGTCGTTGTGCCTGAGACCATCACGGTGCAGGAATTGGCCAGCCGCATGGCCGAGCGCGGCGTGGACGTCATCAAGTCGCTCATGAAAATGGGCGTGATGGCGACCATCAACCAGACGCTCGACGCCGACACGGCGGAATTGATCGTTGCCGAGTTCGGCCACAAGCTGAAGCGCGTGGCGGAATCCGACGTCGAAATCGGCATCGGCGGCGAGGCCGATGCGCCGGAGACGATGAAGGCGCGCCCGCCCGTGGTCACCATCATGGGCCACGTCGACCACGGCAAGACGTCGCTCTTGGACGCTCTGCGCAACACCGACGTCGCCGCGCACGAAGCCGGCGGCATCACCCAGCATATCGGCGCCTATCAGGTCACGCTGGCTTCCGGCCGCAAGATCACCTTCATCGATACGCCGGGCCACGAGGCGTTCACCGCCATGCGTGCGCGCGGCGCGAAGGTCACGGACATCGTCGTCCTGGTCGTGGCGGCCGACGACGGCGTCCAGCCGCAGACGGCGGAAGCCATCGCCCACGCCCGTGCGGCGAACGTGCCGCTCATCGTGGCGATCAACAAAATCGACAAGCCCGGCGTGAACCCGGACCGCGTGCGCACCGAGCTGCTGCAGCACGAGGTGGTGGCGGAAAGCATGGGCGGCGACGTCCAGGTCGTCGAAGTCTCGGCCACCAAGGGCCTCAACCTCGACAAGCTGGAGGAAGCCATCCTCCTGCAGGCCGAGGTGCTCGAGCTCAAGGCCAATGCGGACCGTCCGGCCCAAGGCATCGTGATCGAATCCAGGTTGGAGCGCGGCCGCGGTTCGGTCGCGACCGTCCTGATCCAGCGCGGCACGTTGCGCCAGGGCGACATCATCATCGCCGGCGGCGAATGGGGCCGCGTACGCGCCCTGTCCGACGACAAGGGCAAGACGATTTCCGAGGCCGGTCCCTCGGCGCCCGTCGAAGTGTTGGGCTTGAACGGCACGCCCGAGGCGGGTGACGAGTTCGCGGCGGTCGAGAACGAAGCGCGTGCGCGCGAGATCACCGAGTTCCGCCAGCGGCGTCAGCGCAACGTGCGCGTGGGTGCCACGGGCGTTCGCGGCACGGTCGAGGAAATGTTCTCGGGCATGGCCACCGCGGCGCGCAAGACTTTGCCCGTCGTCATCAAGGCGGACGTGCAGGGTTCGGTCGAAGCCATCGCGGGCGCGCTCAGCAAACTTTCGACCGACGAGGTCGCGACCACGATCCTGCATCAGGGCGTGGGCGCCATCACCGAATCGGACGTGGTGCTGGCCAAGGCGTCGGGCGGCTTCATCATCGGCTTCAACGTGCGCGCGGTGCCCCAGGCCCGCGAACTGTCCAAACGCGACGGCATCGACATCCGCTACTACAGCATCATCTACAACGTCGTCGATGACGTGAAAGCCTATCTGTCCGGCATGCTGGCGCCGACGATTCGCGAAAACCTCATCGGCAATGCCGAGGTGCGCGAGATCTTCGACATCACCAAGGCCGGCAAGGTCGCCGGTTGCCGCGTGACCGAGGGCGTCATCCGCCGCAACGCGAAGTTCCGTCTGCTGCGCGACAACGTCGTCATCCACGAAGGTCCGCTGAAGAGCCTCAAGCACTTCAAGGAAGATGTGCGCGAGGTCAAGGAAGGCCTGGAGTGCGGCATGGCGTTCGAGAACACTCAGGATGTGCGCCAGGGCGACGTGATCGAGTGTTACGAGGTGGAGCAGGTCGCGCGCGCGTTGTAGGCCGCGGCCTGTCCGTGCCGCCGGGATGTGCCGGCGGCCTTTCGAACGGTCGAGAGAGACATGCAGAACCCGCATGAGCCGTCCCAGCGCCAGCTGCGCGTGGGCGAGGTTGTCCGCCATGCGCTCGTGGCCGCGCTGGAGCGCGCGCATTTTCGCGACCCCGTGCTCGCGGAATCGTCGGTCACGGTGACCGAGGTGCGCATGAGCCCGGACCTGCGCCATGCGACGGCGTTCATCGTGCCGTTCGGCGCGACGGGCGGCGATGCGACGGAGCTGGTCAAGGCGCTCAACCGCGCTTCGCCCTATCTGCGCCACCAGATCGCGCCGGCCCTGCAGCTGCGCGTCCTGCCCGATCTGCATTTCCGCGAGGACGAATCCTTCGGCCGCGCTGCGAAGATCGATGCCTTGCTGCGCAGTCCCGCGGTCATGCGCGATCTCGAGCCGCCGCCCGCGCCCAAGCCGCGCCGCCGGCGCATCAAAGGCCCGAAGGGCGGCTGATGGCGCGAAGTGGCCTCGCGATCAACGGCTGGCTCATCATCGACAAGCCGCAGGGCTTAAGCTCCGCCGCCATCGTGGGTATCGCCAAGCGTGCGACGGGCGCTGCCAAGGTCGGCCATGGCGGCACGCTCGATCCGCTAGCCACGGGCGTCCTGCCCTTGGCCTTTGGCGAAGCGACCAAGACGGTCGCCTATGTCATGGACGCCCGAAAGCAGTACGGCTTCACCGTGCGCTGGGGCCAGGCGCGCGACACCGACGACGCCGCGGGCCACGTCGTTTCCGAAAGCAACGCGCGGCCAACCCGCGAATCCATCCTGGCCGCTCTGCCGCGCTTCACCGGCCGTATCCGTCAGGTTCCCCCCGACTATTCGGCAATCAAGGTTGGCGGCCGGCGGGCCTATAAGCTGGCCCGGGCGGATAAGCCGCTCGAACTGCGCGCCCGCGAGGTCGACGTCTATGGGCTGGAATTGACCGGCCAACCGGACGCGGACCACGCGGATTTCGTGGTCGATTGCGGTAAGGGCACCTATATCCGGAGTTTGGCGCGGGATTTGGCGCAAGATTTGGGTACGGTGGGCCATATTTCCCGTCTGAGACGCCACCAAACTGGTCCGTTTGGTGAAAAACAGGCGATTTCGCTGGAAGAACTAGGGTCTCTCGGCCATAGTGCGGCGCATTCAAAGCACCTTTTTTCGGTCGAGACCGTGCTGGACGACATCCCGGCTCTGGCCCTGACCGAAATGGAAGCTGAACGGCTGCGCTGCGGCCAATCGGTCGAGGTGCTTCGCACGGAAGACCGGGCCCTGTTGGGCCGATTGGAGCCGGGCGCCGTCATCCGAGCCTGCTCAGGCAACCGGACGGTGGCGATCATCCGGGTGGACGGCAACCAGATCCGGTCCGTGCGCGGTTTCAACCTCTAAAATGTAAGGAGAACCCGATGTCGATCAGTGCCGAGCGCAAGGCTGCGCTCATCAAGGAAAGTGCGCGCAAGGAAGGAGACACGGGGTCGCCGGAAGTTCAGGTGGCCGTTCTGTCAGAGCGCATCAAGAATCTCACCGAGCATCTCAACACGCATAAGAAGGACGTGCATTCCCGGCGCGGCCTGCTCGTGCTCGTCGGCCAGCGCCGGCGCTTGCTCGACTATCTCAAGGGAAAAGACCAGGCGCGTTACGAGTCCGTTCTCGAACGGCACGGACTGCGCCGATAACCCGACCGGCTGG
>JBFXED010000074.1:0-5980 GCA_050180485.1 Alphaproteobacteria bacterium
CGGAAGGTGCGCACGTCGCGCAGCCACGGGCGGTAATGGGCCAGCGCCGGATCGGCCAGCTTGGCCTCCAACTCCGCGTCCTCGATGCGGTTCAGCTCCAGCGCGAAGAACAGCGTCTCGGACGAGATCACCGTCACCTTCTCCTGGATGGTCTGGTAGAAGCGACCGATTTCCGGATCGGTCATGTTGGCGGAATGCAGAAGCTGGGCATAGCTCATCAGCCGCGCCAGCACCTCGTCGATGCGTTCATAATCGGCCACGGCGGCGCCCAGTTGCGCGCCCGAATAGCCGGCCAACTTGCCTTCGTGAGCGGCGCGGAAAGCCTTGGCGTCCGTTTCGGACCGGGACAGCGCCGCCTTCAACTCGGGCGATTCGCGCCCGGGATAAAGGTCCTTCAAATCCCAGATGGGCAACGCGCCCAGATCCCGCACCGATTTCTCGACAGCCGCCATCTTGTTCTCCCGCCAGACTACAGGCGATATAGGGACGATCGCGCCGCCGACCAAGTGCGCGACACGACACGACACGCCGCATGGGGAGGTTCGTTCATGGCCGGGCAGACGGATTATGGGGCCTGCCCCAACCTGGCGCGCATGTTTTTCGACCGCGCGGGCGAACGCGGCGATCGTCCCTTTCTATGGGCGAAGCGCGACGGGGCCTACCGGCCCGTGACCTGGGCCGAGGCCATCCAGCAGGTCAGCGCCCTGTCGCGGGGCTTGCGCGCGCTCGGCGTGGGAAGCGGCGACCGGGTCTGCCTGGTTTCGGAAAACCGGCCCGAATGGATCCTGGCCGACATCGCCATCATGGCGGCGGGCGCCATCACCGTGCCCGCCTATACGACCAATACACCCGCCGACCACCGCCACATCCTGACCGACAGCGGCGCCAAAGCCGCCATCGTCTCCAAGCCCGCCCTGGCCGAGCGGCTTCTGACCGCGGCGATCGAGGCACCGGCGCTCGCGCATGTCGTCTGTCTGGAGATGCCCGCGAACAGGCCCCAGGGCGGGCCTTCGGTCCTGTCATGGGACGATGTGCTCGCGCGCGGCAAAGCGGCAGTCGACGACGTGGCGCGCACGGTCGACGCCATACGGCGCACGGACACGGCCTGCATCATCTACACCTCGGGCACCGGCGGCGTGCCCAAGGGTGTGATGCTGTCGCACGGCGCGATCCTGCATAACTGCAAGGGCGCGTTCCATCTGCTGCTGGAGCTGGGTCTGACCGACGAGGTATTCCTAAGTTTCCTGCCGCTCAGCCATTCCTATGAGCACACAGCGGGCGCGCATTTCCCCGTCTCCATCGGCGCCCAGGTCTATTACGCCGAGGGCGTCGACACGCTGGTCGCCAACATGGGCGAGGCCAAGCCCACGATCATGACCGCCGTGCCGCGCCTCTACGAATCGATGCATGCCCGCATCATGCGCGACGTGACCCGCACCGGCGGGCTGAAAGAAAAGCTGTTCATGAAGACGGTCGCGCTGGGCCGTAAACGCTACGAGGCCGGCGGGCGCTTGGGCTTGATCGACAGCCTGGTGGACTCGGTGCTCGAACGGCTCGTGCGCGACAAGGTGCGCGCGCGCTTTGGTGGGCGGCTGAAAGCCTTCGTCTCCGGCGGCGGTCCTCTGAATGTCGAGATCGGTAAATTCTTCAACGCGCTCGGCGTGAATTTGCTACAGGGCTACGGCCTCACCGAGACCGCGCCGGTTGTCTCCTGCAACCTGCCCAAGAAGATGAAGATCCACACGGTCGGCCCGCCCATCGTCGACACCGAGGTCAGGATCGCCGAGGACGGCGAGATCCTGGTGCGCGGCGAGTTGGTCATGCAGGGCTACTGGGGCGACGCCGAGGCCACCGCCGCCGTGCTGAAGGACGGCTGGCTGCACACGGGCGACATCGGCGTGATCGATACGGACGGCTATATCCAGATCACGGACCGCAAGAAGGACATCATCGTCAACTCGGGCGGCGACAACATCTCGCCCCAGCGCGTGGAAGGCTTCCTGACCATGCAGCCGGAAATCGCCCAGGCCATGGTCTACGGCGACAAGCACCCGCATTTGGTCGGGCTGATCGTGCCCAACAAGGATTTCGCCGAGCAGTGGGCGAGGAAGCACAACAAGCCGGGCGATCTGGCCGCGCTGGCCCAGGACGCCCAGTTCCAGACCGCCGTCTATCAGGCGGTCGAACGCGTCAACAAAGACATGTCGGTGATCGAACGGGTGCGGCGCATCATCCTCACGGCCGAGCCCTTCACGGTCGAGAACGGCATGATGACGCCGACGCTCAAGATCCGCCGGCACAAGATTCGAGAGAAATACGGCGAGGCCCTGAAGCGCCTGTATGGCTAGCCCGCGATGCCGTGGTACTCGCGGTACCACTGGACGAAGCGCGGGATGCCCTCGTCGATCGTCACGCGCGGCGCGAAGCCCAGGTCGCGCCGGCTGGCGTCGATGTCGGCGTAGGTTTCCTTCACGTCGCCCGGCTGCATCGGCGCGTATTCGATCACGGCCTTCTTGTTGGTCCGCTCCTCGATCAGCGACACGAGCCGCATCAGCGGCTCGCTGCGATGGTTGCCGATGTTGTAGACGCGGTAAGGCGCGCCGCCCTCGGCGGACGCCGGATGGTCGAGCGCCGCGATGGTGCCGTTCACTGCGTCGTCCACGAAGGTGAAGTCGCGCTTCATGTCGCCGCCGTTGAAAAGCTGGATCGGTTTCCCTTCCAGAATCGCCCGCGTGAAGATGAAGGCGGCCATGTCCGGCCGGCCCCACGGGCCATAGACGGTGAAATAGCGCAGCCCAGTCATGGGCAGGCCGTAGAGATGGGCGTAGCAGTGGCTCATCAGCTCGTCCGCCTTCTTGGTCGCGGCGTAGAGCGAAACCGGGTTGTCCACCCGGTCTTCGACCGAGAAGGGCAGCTTCGTATTGCCGCCATAGACCGATGACGAGCTGGCATAGACCAGGTTTTGGAACCCTTTGAGTGAACGGCACAGCTCCAGGATGGCGAAATGCCCTTCCAGATTGGCGCGGATATAGGCCTCCGGATGGGTCAGCGAGTAGCGCACACCGGCCTGGGCCGCCAGGTGAACGATCCGGTCGATCCCGCCTTCCCGCTTCACGGCTTCGTTGAGGGCGTTGCGGTCGGCGATGTCCAGCCGCTCGAACGCGAAGCCCTTGTGTTCGCGCAGGCGCGCCAGGCGCGCTTCCTTCAACCGCACGTCGTAATAGTCGTTGATGCTGTCCACCCCCAGCACGCGCTCGCCGCGCGCCAGAAGGGCCGTCGCCGTGTGGTAGCCGATGAAGCCGGCGGCGCCGGTGACAAGGATGGTCATGGGTCTCGGAACCTCGGGTGCGCCGCCGGTATAGCGCGCCATGGAAAAGAAATCATCCCGCGCTTTCGCACACGCGAGACGGCGATCCTCCCCGGTTGCCAAGGGAGGGGGCGCGGTCCACATTATCAAGTGATCAATATGCGCGTTTCCGGAGGCCCTCCCCTATGGCGCTAGCCGCCGTCACCCTCGACGACAAATACGTGGTCGAACAGGGCCGGGTCTTCCTGACCGGCACCCAGGCGCTGGTGCGGCTGCCAATGCTGCAGAAGCGGCGGGACGAAAAGGCCGGCCTCAACACCGCGGGCTTCATCTCCGGTTATCGCGGCTCGCCTTTGGGCGGCTTCGACCAGGGCATCGTCGCGGCACGGCGCTTCATCGCCAAGCACAACATCCAGTTCTGGCCGGGCGTGAACGAGGACCTGGCGGCGACCGCCGTGTGGGGCACCCAACAGGTCAACCTGTTCCCGGGCGCCAAGGTCGATGGCGTGTTTTCCATGTGGTACGGCAAGGCGCCGGGCGTCGACCGCACGGGCGACGCCTTCCGCCACGCCAACGCAGCAGGCTCGGCCAAGCATGGCGGCGTGCTGGTGCTGGCGGGCGACGACCATGCGCCGAAATCCTCGACCCTGTCGGTCCAGAGCGAACATTCGCTCGTGGGCGTGAAGATCCCCGTCCTCTATCCGGCAGGCGTGCAGGATTTCCTCGACTACGGGCTCTACGGCTGGGCCATGTCGCGCTACACGGGCCTGTGGATCGGCTTCAAGGTCGTCTCCGACACGGTCGAGTCCGCGGCGTCGGTCATGATCGACCCGCACCGCGCGCAGGTGACGCTGCCGACCGACTTCGCGATGCCGGAGGGCGGGCTCAACATCCGCTGGCCCGATCTATGGTACGTGCAGGACGATCGCATCGAGCTGCACAAGCTGAATGCCGCACGCGCCTTCGTGCGCGCCAACAAAATGGACCGCGTGGTGATCGACGGGCCCAAGGCGCGGCTCGGCATCGTCTCGGTCGGCAAGTCGTATCTCGACGTGCGCCAGGCGCTGGACGATCTGGGCATCGACGAGACGATGGCCGCCGATATCGGCATCCGCCTCTACAAGGTGGCCATGAGCTGGCCGCTTGAGCCCGAAGGGCTGAAGAAATTCGCCGAAGGCCTGGAAGAGATCATGGTGGTCGAGGAGAAGCGCGCGCTTCTCGAACCCCAGATCAAGGAAATCCTCTACCACATGCCCGAGGGCGCGCGGCCGCGCGTGCTGGGCAAGTCGGACGAGACGGGCGCCGCCTTCCTGTCGCCCTGCCGCGAATTACAGCCGAGCGACGTGGCGCGCGCCATCGCCAAGCGCCTCAAGCGCTTCTACGACAATTCCCGCATCGAGGAGCGGTTGGGTTTCCTCGACGCCAAGGACAAGGCGCTGGCCGCGCTGAACCCGCCGCTGGAGCGCACCCCCTATTTCTGCTCGGGCTGTCCGCACAACACCTCGACCCGCGTGCCCGAGGGCAGCCGCGCCTTGTCCGGCATCGGCTGCCATTTCATGGCCCAGTGGATGGACCGGCGCACCGACACCTATACCCACATGGGCGCCGAGGGCACGAACTGGATCGGCCAGGCGCCGTTCACCGAGACCCAGCACATCTTCCAGAACATCGGCGACGGCACCTACTTCCACTCCGGCATCCTTGCCGTGCGCGCCTGCGTCGCTGCCAACGTCAACATGACGTTCAAGATCCTTTACAACGACGCGGTCGCCATGACCGGCGGCCAGCATGTCGACGGGCAGCTCTCCGTGCCGCAGGTGACGCGCCAGCTGGCCTCCGAAGGCGTGAAGCGCATCGCCGTGGTCAGCGACGATCCGGAGAAATATGCCATCGGCGAGGAATTCGCGCCCGGCGTCACGCGGCACCACCGCGACGACCTGGACGCGGTGCAGCGCGAGCTGCGCGAATGGAAGGGCGTCTCGGCCCTGGTCTACGACCAGACCTGCGCCGCCGAGAAGCGCCGCCGCCGCAAGCGCGGCACCTTTCCCGATCCGCAGAAGCGCATTTTCATCAATGAGCTGGTCTGCGAGGGCTGCGGCGATTGCAGCGTGAAGTCGAACTGCCTGTCGGTCGTGCCGGTCGAGACCGAGTTCGGCCGCAAGCGCGCCATCGACCAGTCCTCGTGCAACAAGGACTATTCCTGCGCCAAGGGCTTCTGCCCCAGCTTCGTGACCGTACTGGGCGGGCAGCTGAAGAAGCGCAAGACCGCCGAGAAGGGCGGCGTCGAGAATTTCGTTTTTCCCGAGCCCGAGCGGCCCGCGACCAAGGAGCCCTACAACATCCTGGTCGCCGGCGTGGGCGGCACGGGCGTCGTCACCATCGGCGCGCTCTTGGGCATGGCCTCGCATATCGAGGGCAAGGGCTGCACGGTGCTCGACATCACGGGCCTGGCCCAGAAGGGCGGCGCGGTCCTGTCGCATGTCCGCCTGGCCGATGATCCCGAGCAGATTCACGCCGTGCGCGTGGCGGCGGGCGAGGCGCATCTGATCCTCGGCTGCGACCTGGTCGTGGCGGCGGGCAAGGAGACCTTGGCCAAGATGCGCGCGGGCTTCACCCGCGCCGTGGTCAACGACCACGAGACGCCGACCGCGGGCTTCACGCGCAATCCAGACC
>JBFXED010000075.1:0-5861 GCA_050180485.1 Alphaproteobacteria bacterium
CAAGTTCGAGCGGCGCGGCCGCGCGCTGACCGTGACCCTGAATCGGCCGGACCTTCTGAATGCCATCGAAGCCGAGATGCACGAAGAGCTGGGGCGTGTGTTCTACGACGTGGCGGTGGACGAAGAGGCGGACGTCATCATCCTGACCGGTGCCGGCCGCGCTTTCTGCGCGGGCGGCGACATCAACTGGATGCAGGAGATGATCGACGACAAGCGCATCTGGGAGCGCACCCGCGTCGAGGCCAAGAAGATCGTCTACGGCCTGCTCGATTGCGAGAAGCCGATCATCGCCAAGGTCAACGGCGCGGCCATGGGGCTGGGCGCCACGATCGCCCTCTTCAGCGACGTCATCTTCGCGGCGGACGACGCCAAGATCGCCGACCCGCATGTGAGCGTCGGCCTGGTGGCGGGCGACGGCGGTGCGGTGATCTGGCCGCAGCTGATCGGCTATGCCCGCGCGAAGGAATATCTGATGACCGGCAAGCCCTTGACCGGCGCGGATGCCGCGCGCATCGGCCTCGTGAACCACGCGGTGCCCCAAGCCGAGCTCGATGCCAAGGTCGATGCGTTCGCCGACCGGCTTTTGGCCGGCGCGACGCACGCCATCCGCTATTCCAAGACGGCTGTGAATATCGGCCTGAAGCAGCTGGCCCACTCCATCATGGACGCCAGCATCGCCTACGAGACGGTCAGCAACAGCCTGGCCGACCACCAGGAGGCCGTCAGCGCCTTCCGCGAGAAGCGCAAGCCGAACTTCACCGGCAAGCTCTGACGCGAAGACCGCCGTGGACTTCGCCGAACCCGAGCACGTCGCCGCCCTGCGCGAGACCATCCGGCGCTTCCTCGCGCGCGAGATGCCGCCCGCGGAAGCGCAGCGCTGGGACCGCGAGGACAAGTTTCCGCGTCCCGTGTTCGACAAGCTGGCGGCCCTCGGCGTCACGGGCTCGACCGTGCCCGAGGAATACGGCGGTAGCGGGCGCGACATCCTGGCCACGATGGTCGCGATCGAGGAGTTGGGGCGGCGCAGCTTCCCGCTCGCCGTCGCTTTCATCAATTGCGCCTGCTACGGCGGCATGAACATCCTGGAAAGCGGCTCGGAAAAGCAGAAGCGCGAGCTGCTGCCCAAGTTGGCCGCGGGCAAGATGTGGTTCGCCTATGGCTTGACCGAGCCCGACGTGGGCGCGGATCTGGCCAGCGTGCGCACCACCGCCGTGCGCACGGGCGACAAGATCATCATCAACGGCGCCAAGCGATTCTGCACCGGCTCCGACATCGCCGAATACATCTACCTTCTGGTGAAGAGCGATCCCGAAGCGCCGCGCTACCAGAACCTCTCTTTCGTCTTGGTGCCGCCGAAGTCGCGCGGCGTCACGCTGACGCGCATCGACACGATGGGTCTGCGCGGTTTCCCTTCTTTCGACGTCGCGTTCGATGACGTGGAAGTGCCGGCCGAGAACATCGTCGGTGGCGAGGCGGGCTGGAACAAGGGTTGGCCCATGCTGGCCGGGCCGACCTTGGGCGTGGAGAAGCTGGAAGTCGCCGCCATCGGCGTCGGCCTCGCCGACGCGGCGGTGGACGACGCCTGGACCTACAGCGAACAGCGCCAGCAATTCGGCAAGCCCGTTTCGTCCTACCAGGCCATCCGCCACATGCTGGCCGATGCGAAGACGAAGGTGCATGCCGCGCGTCTGATGCTCTATCACGCCGCGTGGCTGGCCGACCGCCGGGAGAATTGCGACGTCGAAACCTCGATGACCAAGCTGTTCGTGACCGAAACCGCGAAGTCGGTCGTCCTGGATTGCCAGACCGTCATGGGCGCCTACGGCTACGCCCATGGCTTCGACATGGAGCGCTATGTGCGCGACGTGCTGCTGCTGCCGATCATCGGCGGCTCGTCGGCGATCCAGCGCAACAACATCGCCAACCGCTTGGGATTGCCGCGCTGATGGATTTCCGCGAACCCGAGCATGTGACCCAGCTGCGCGAATCGCTCCGTCGGTTCGTGGCGGACGAGATGCCGCGCGAGGCCGCGCAGCGCTGGGATAAGAAAGACGAATTCCCGCGCGCGGAATTTCAGAAGCTGGTCGCCCTCGGCGTCACCGGCCTGACCGTGCCGGAGGAATATGGCGGCCACGGCCCGGACATCACGGCCACCATGGCGACCATCGAAGAATTGTCGCGGCGCAGCCTGGCCATGGCCGTGCCCTACATCATGTGCGCCTGCTATGCGGGCATGAACATCATGGCCGCGGGCTCGCCGCGCCAGAAGAAAGAGCTGCTGCCGCGCGTGGCCGACGGCACGCTACTCTTCGCCTACGGGTTGACCGAGCCCGATGCGGGCGCGGACCTGGCCAGCGTGCGCACGCGCGCCGAGCGCAAGGGCGATACGCTGATCGTCAACGGCGCCAAGCGGTTCTGCACCGGCGCCGATCAGGCCGATTACATCTACGCGCTGCTGAAAAGCGACGCTGCCGCGCCGCGCTACAAGAATCTTTCCTTTGTGCTGGTGCCGACGAAAGCCAAGGGCGTCACCATCACGCGCATGGACGGCATCGGCATGCGCGGCATGGGCCTGACCGACGTGGTGCTGGAAGACGTGGAGGTGCCGGCCGAGAACATCGTCGGCGAGGATGCGGGTTGGAACCAGGGCTGGCCCATGCTGGCGGGCCCGGCGCTCGACGTGGAGAAGCTCGAGGTCGCCGCGATGGCGCTTGGGCTCGCGACGGCGGCGCTCGACGATGCCTGGGCCTATGCCCACGAGCGCAAGCAGTTCGACAAACCGATCGGCGCACACCAGTCGGTGCGCCACATGCTGGCCGATTCGAAGACGAAGCTATTGGCCGCGCGCCTGGTGCTGCGGCAGGCGGCCTGGCTGGCCGACAACGACAAGCCCTGCGGCGTCGAAAGCTCCATGGCCAAGCTGTTCGTCTGCGAGGCGGCGGAAGAGATCATCCTGTCCTGCCAGCGTGTCATGGGCGCCTATGGCTGCGTCGCGGGCGTGGACATGGAGCGCTATGTCCGCGACATCCTGATCTTCCCCATCGCGGGCGGCTCCTCCGCCATCCAAAAGAACAATATTGCCAATCGATTGGGGCTCAAGCGGGGTCAATAAAAAATTATGTCAATAGCGTCGACGTTTTACGACTCCACTTCAAAGCCGTACGAACGTTACTAAGCATTCTTTACCTGTTTGCGGGCAATTGCGTGACCGACCTCGGGTTAAGGTCCAATCTACGCTCCCACAACAGAAGTGCTTGTCACATTGCCAGGCGCTTGGCGACTTCCTCCAGCATCACCTCGGTCGCGCCGCCGCCGAAGGTGTGCACGCGCCCGTCCCGCGCCATGCGCTCGATCGTGGTCTCGCGCATGAAGCCCATGCCGCCGTGGAGCTGCAGACAGCCATGCACCACCTCGTGCACCAGCTCGCCGCCGATGGACTTAGCCATGGAGACTTCCCTCACGCAGTCGATGCCCTGGGTATCGAGCCAGGCGGCGTGATAGACGAGCTGGCGCAGCATCTCGACGCGCGCCGCGTAATCCGCGAGGCGCAGGCGCACGGCCTGCTTGTCCCACAAGGTGCCGCCGAAGGCCTTGCGCGTCTTGACGTAGTCCAGCGCGATCTCGATCGCCTTGGCCGCCTCGCCCGCGTAGATGGCGGCCGCCACCAGCCGCTCGTTCTGGAAGCTCTGCATGACGGCGTAGAAGCCCTTGTTCTCCTCGCCGAGCAGGGCGTCCGCGGGCAGGCGCGCCTCGTCGAAGACGATCTCCGCCGTGTCGGAGCAGAGCCAGCCCATCTTGTCGAGCTTCTTCGCGACGGTCACACCCGGCGTCTTGCGCTCCACCAGGAACATGGACATGCCGCGCGAGGCCTTGGCCTTGGGATCGGTCTTGGCGGCCACGACATAGAGGTCGCCATGGACGCCGTTGGTGATGAAGCGCTTGGTGCCGTTCAGGACCCAACCATTGCCCTCGCGCCGCGCGTTCATGCGGATGCCCTGCACGTCCGAGCCCGCGTCGGGCTCGGTCACCGCGATGGCGGCCACGATCTCGCCCTTGGCGATGGGCGCCAGGTAGCGCCGCTTTTGCCCGTCGGTGCCCGCGCGGATCAAATGGGGCGCGGCCATCTCCGTGTCGGCCAGCACGGTCATGGTGAAGCCGGTGTAAGTGCAACGCGCCAGCTCTTCCGCGAAGACGGCGGAAGCGAGTGCGTCCATGCCTGAACCGCCATAGGCCTCGGGGATGCGGACGCCGAGGAAGCCCAACTCGCCCATGCGGCGCAGCACCGCGCGCGGCACCATGCCGTCCTTCTCCCACTGCGGCGCGTGGGACAGCACCTCGTCCTCGACGAAGCGCCGCACTTGGCGCTGCAACAGCCGGTGTTCGTCCCGCAGATGAATCGGATCCAACGGCCCCTCCCTGCCCGGTCGCGGGTTATAGCGCGCCGGCCGCGCCCATGCGACCGCCCCCCTTTTCGCGGGTGCGGCGCACGGACCATAATGTGCGCCATCAAAGGAACGCGGGAGGGAACGCCGCCATGCGTGAATGCGACTTTCTGATCATCGGCGCCGGCATCGCGGGCGCCTCGGTGGCTTATTGGCTGGCCAAGGAGCATAAGGTCGTGCTGTTGGAACGGGAGGAGCAGCCCGGCTACCACACAACCGGCCGCTCGGTCGCCGTTTATACCGAGGCCTACGGGCCCCATGCCATCCGTGCGCTGGCCATCGCGGGCGGTCCCTTCTTCCAAAACCCGCCCAAGGCTTTCACCGAAGTGCCACTCTGCCATCCGCACGGCCTTATGTTCGTCGCGCGCGAGGATCAGAAACCCGTGCTCTACGACGCACTCAAGGCCGTGCGGACCTTGTCGCCGGAGATTCACGAGATCGGCGTGGATGAGGCGGTGAACATGGTGCCGGTGCTGCGGCGCGACTATCTGGCGGCTTGCTTCCTCGACCCCAACACGATGGCGCTGGACGTGAACGCCATCCACCAGGGCTATCTGCGCGGCATGAAGGCGGCGGGCGGCCAACTGGTGACCGACGCCGAGGCGCAGCATCTGGAGCGCAAGGGCGGCAAGTGGCATGTGCGGACGCCGGCGGGTGAGTTCGCGGCGCCCGTCGTGATCAATGCGGCGGGCGCGTGGGCCGACGTGGTGGCGGAGCGCGTGGGCGCGAAGACGATCGGGCTGGTGCCCAAGCTGCGCACGGTGATCGCCTTCAACCCGCCGCCGGGCGTGGACGGCTCGAAATGGCCGGTGGTCTTCGACACGCAAGAGGAATGGTACTTCAAGGTCGACGCGGGCACCGTGCTGGGCTCGCCGGCCGACGAGACGCCCTCGCCGCCGACCGACGCCCAGCCGGAGGAGATGGACATCGCGCTGACCATCGACCGGTTGGAGCGCGCGACCACCTTCCAGATCCGCCGCATCTTGCGGAAATGGGCGGGGCTGCGCAGCTTCGTGATCGACGGCGTGCCGGTCGCGGGCTACGACCCGAATGTTGAAGGCTTCTTCTGGCTGGCGGGCCAGGGCGGCTACGGCATCGAGACGTCGGTTGGGCTATCGCGCACGGCCGCCAGCCTCGTCACCGGCAAGGGCATTCCGGACGACGTGAAGGCGCTTCAGGTCAGCGAGCGGGATTTGGGCCCGCAACGTCTGTGGGACGGCACAGCCGAGCTGGCCAAGCATTAATTTCAACCTCAGAATGGGACAATGAATGAAGCCTATGGCTATGCGTCAAGCCTTTTATCTCATCGCCTAGGGCGTGACTCAATAGCGGATCCAGAAACGGGTGGCAAATAGGTGGAGGGTGGGAGGAAGTTTAGGACGGGCTTCTCGATGGGTGTTGCGACAAGGCACGTGTCTT
>JBFXED010000076.1:0-5678 GCA_050180485.1 Alphaproteobacteria bacterium
CGCGAGGAGCTGACCGAAGCGGTCAAGTTGGCCGAAACCGAATCCTACGTCGGCAAGGCGGGGCTCTATCAGGACCTTTCCGTCGCCGAACAGGCGGGCGGAAATCTGCGCCGCGCCATCGAGTTGCGGACGCTGGCGCTCAACACCACCCAGTATGCTGGCCAGAAGGTCGCGTTCCAGGCCAGCCTGGCGCAGCTTTTGGCGGCCTCGGGCGATCTGGAAGGTGCCGAGCAGTCGCTCGCAGCCTCCGAAGTCAGCCTGGCTGAACTGGGCCGCGGCGGCGGACGTGGCCCCGCCGCAGGTGGCGGGCGCGGTGGCGGGCCGCAGTTCCTGGCTTTCTATAAAGGCATCATCGAACGCGCGCGGGGTAACGTGCTGTCCATGCGCGGCAAGCCCGGCCAGGCGGATACGGCCTTCGCCGCTTCGATCGCGGCGATCGAGCCGCTACTTGATGCCGACCTCAAGGATCCCAACGGTCGCCCGACGCCCGTGCGCACCACCCGCGACTACGCCATGTCGGATCGGGCTATGAACATGCTGCGGCTTGACCGGCCCATCGAGGCCGAGATCATGGCGCGCCAGGCACTGGCCAGCCGTCTATCCGAACAGGGCACCTATTCCGCCGAGACCGCCGTCACCTCGCAGCGCCTCGGCATGATCCTCGCCGAGGAAGGGCGCACTGACGACGCCGTGCTGATCGCCAAAGCGGTGCTCGAGATCATGGACAAGATCGGCGCGGGCGGCGCGTCGATGACCGGCGCCCAAGCCCAGGCCACGCTGGCCCGCGCAATGATGGTGAAGGGCAAGTGGGCCGAGGCGCAGGCCAGCTTCGGCGCCGTGCGCGCGCGCTTCGCCGACGATATGGAATTGTGGAACCGCCGCTTCGGCGGCGATCCCGACGTGGCCATGACCGCGATCAAGAGCGGGCAGGTGGCCGAAGGCCGCGCGTTGGCCGAACGCGCCGTCGCGCGCGCGACCCAACGCCTGGGCCCGCGTCACTACGGCACGGCGGAGGCTACGGGCATCCAGGCCATGGGCGCGTCGGTGGCGGGCGAACCCAAGGCTGCCATGGAATTGTTCGCGCGCTCGATCCCCACGCTGCTGCAGCGCTCGCGTCAGAGCCAGGACGAAGCGGCCGGCCGTGCCATGCGCAACCTGCGGCGCCAGATGATCCTTCAAGCCTACATCGAAACCTTGATGGCGATCTCGGGCACGCCACTGGAGCAGGAAGCGAAATTGGACGCGGCGGAAGAGGCGTTTCGCATCGCTGACATCGTGCGCGGCCAATCGGTGCAGACGGCACTCGCCCAGTCGGCGGCGCGCGCGACGATCGCCGATCCGGCTCTGGCCGACTTGGCCCGGCGTGAGCAGGATGCGCAGAAAGAGATCGCGGGTCTCAACGGCATCTTGAGCAATCTTCTGGCCGCGGGCGAAGGCGATGCCAATGCCGGCGCGGTGCAGGCCCTGCGCGCCCAAATCGATGGCCTGCGCGACGAGCGCGGCAAGCTGGCGGCGGAGATCGAGAAGCGTTTTCCGGATTACGCCGAGCTGATCAACCCCAAGCCTGTCGGGATCGGTCGGATCCGCACCGCGCTGAAGCCGGGCGAAGCGCTGATTGCGTTCTATGTCGGCGACCAGAAAAGTTACGTGTGGGCGATTCCGCAGGCCGGTGAGATCGCCGTGGCGACGGTACCGGTTGGCGCGCAGAAGCTGGGTGAACAAGTGGCGTTGCTACGCTCGGCGCTCGATCCCAGCGCGTCGACGGTCGAGGATATTCCCGCTTTCGATGTTGCCGCAGCCTACGAAATCTACCGTGCCTTCATGACACCCGTGGAGAAAGGCTGGCAGAACGCCAAGAACCTGATCGTCGTGGCCGATGGCGCGCTGTCGTTCCTGCCGCTTTCCATCCTGCCGACCAAGCCCGCGCCCGCGCTTAAGGACAGCGCGGTCGTCTTCTCGTCCTATCGTTCCGTGCCGTGGCTCGCACGCACCCATGCGGTGACATCCGTGCCGTCGGTGGCCTCGCTCAAGGCACTGCGCGCGTCACCCGCGCGCGCGGCCAAGGAACCGTTCGTCGGCTTCGGTGATCCTTACTTCAATGCCGAGCAAGCCGCGCAAGGCGCGAAGGACGGCGGCGAGATCCAGCTCGCCATGCGCGGAGGCAAGGTGCCGCTGGTGCGCCGCAACGCGAGCATTGCGGAGGCGGATTCCACACGGCTGGCCAATCTGCCGCGTCTGTCCGACACGCGCGCGGAGCTTCTGAACATCGCACGCGCGCTCAAGGCCGACCCGCAGAAGGATGTGTTCCTGGGCAAGGAGGCCAACACCGAGCGGGTGAAGACCATGCCGCTCAAGGACTATCGCGTGCTGGCCTTCGCCACGCACGGTCTTGTGCCGGGTGAGCTCGACGGGCTGGCGGAGCCGGCCTTGGCCATGAGCGCGCCCGAGGTTGCCGGCGTTCCGGGCGACGGGTTGCTCAAGCTCGACGATATCCTTGGACTCAAGCTCGACGCCGATTGGGTCGTGCTCTCCGCGTGCAACACGGCGGCGGGCGACGGCGCGGGTGCGGAGGCCGTGTCAGGCTTGGGCCGCGCTTTCTTCTATGCCGGCACGCGCGCGATCCTGGCGACGGGCTGGCCGGTGCATTCGGTGTCGGCTGCGAAACTCACCTCGGAATTGTTCCGCCGCCAGGCAGGCGATGCGCAGGCGGGCCGTGCCGAAGCGTTGCGCCAAGCCATGGTCGCGATCATCGACGGCAAGGGTTACGAGGACCAGGGCTCGGGCAAGGAGGTCTTCGCCTATGCGCACCCGTTGTTCTGGGCGCCGTATTCCCTTTACGGCGACGGCGGCTGATGGCGCCGCGCGCGTAAATCCATAATCTGGTCCAGGAAGATCGCGCCGATCACCACCGAAGCGCCCGCCCATTGCGGTGCGCTCATCCTCTCGCCCAACAGCACGATGCCGAAGACGATGGCCCAGATCGGCGAGCCGTAATCGATCAGGCTCGCGCGCACGGGACCGATGCGCGCGATACCGCCGAACAGGCAGACGGTCGCGCTGGTGAACAGAAGCGCGCTGATGGACAGCATCGTCCAACCCGTCATGCTTTGCGGCCAGTTCAACGGTTGTCCGCCCGCCGCGATGGCGGCCAAGGCCAGCGCCGACACGCCCATGACCTGATAGGCCAGCACCATGCTGTCCTGCCCAGCCATGCTGCGTCCGCTCCACACCAGGATGACGGCGAAAGAGGCGGCGCTGGCGACGGTGCGGGCGACGCCGCGCCAATCGAGCGATCCGGCATCGACGCCCATCACAAAGCCCAAACCCGCCGTCGCGGCCAGCATGGCGGCGATGCGCCGTGCGGGCGGACGCCGCCGCTCCAGCGCCGCCACGATGGCGGAGATCATGAACGGGTAGGTGTAATAGATCAGGATGGCCACGCCGACCGGGATCAATTCGATGGCGGTCGCGATGGTCAGAAGCTGCCCCACCATCAAGAGGCCGATGGCCACGCGCGATAGGCGCTGACCCTTTGGCATTCCCAGCCGCCGTCCCATCAGGCCCAGTGCGATCATCAAGGCCAGGGCGAAAAAGGCCGTGCGGGCGAGGCTGACGGTGAAGGGATCCGCCCCATCGTCATAGGCCAGGCGCGCGGTGGTCAGGTTGAGGGCGAAGCTGGCCGACGAGGCCAGGGCCATCAAGATGCCGGTCACCAGCCGCTGGGCGGAGACGGAAGACATGGCGGATTTGCAGCGATAGCCCCAAGGGTCCGGCAGCCTGCCTCGCCGGGTGGTCCCCTTGCAATGGCGGCCGTCCGTCATCGGTGACGGCAACCGGAAGCGCTTTCGCTTTGCCGCGATGGCGCGGGCATGGCAGTTTCGAAACGGAAGAACGCTTTCGCGGCGCGGAGGGGGTATGGAGCGCAAAGCGGACGTGGCGGTGATCGGCGGGGGCATCGTTGGCTGTGCCGCCGCCTACTACCTCGCCAAGCAGGGGTTGCGCCCGGTCGTGTTCGAGAAAGGCCGCATCGCTGGCGAGCAATCCAGCCGCAACTGGGGTTTCGTGCGCCAGCAAGGGCGTGATCCCGCGGAAGTGCCGCTCATGATGGCGTCCAATCGGATCTGGCGCGGGCTTGAAGAAGAGCTGGATGCCGATCTGGAATGGACCCAAAGTGGCAACCTGGTGGTCGCCGAAACCCAGGAGAAGCTCGGCCTGTTCGAGCAATGGCTCGAGGTCGCGAAGACGCACCAGCTCGATTCGCGTTTGCTGACCCGGGTCGAGATCGAGCGTCTCATTCCCGGTATCAAGACGGACGCGCTGGGCGCGCTCTACACGCCAAGCGACGGTCACGCCGAGCCGGCCAAGGTGGCGCCGGCAATCGCGCGTGCGGCGGAGCGGCTGGGCGCCGCGATCCACACCGATTGCGCCGTGCTGGCGATCGAGGTCAACGGCGGCGCCGTTTCCGGCGTCGTGACTGAGAAAGGGATTTTTAGCGCGGACGCGGTGATCTGCGCGTCCGGTGCCTGGACCAGCCGCCTCTTGTCACGCCTCGGCGTTTCCCTGCCGCAACTATGGATGCGCGGAACCGTGGCGCGCACGACCGCGGTGCCGAAGGAGGTGACCAAGATGGGCGTGTGGGCGGGGCTCGCCTTCCGCCAACGGCGCGACGGCACCTTCAACATCGCGGCGGGTGGCTCGGCGGATCACGACATCATGTTCGATTCGCTGCGCCACGGGCCCGCGTTCTTGGATGCCTTCCGGCGGAACCGGGCGTTCTTGAAGCTGAATGTAACGGGGCGCCTGTTCGAACATCTGCCGGGGCGATTCTCACAAGGCGCCTTCGAGGCTGAGCTCAAGCGCAACCGCGCCCTCGATCCGCCCGCGAATCCGCGATTGGTCGCGGACGCGCTCCGGCGCCTGCGCGAAACATTTCCCGATCTCGGCCGTATCGCGGTGGAGCGAAGCTGGGCTGGCTATATCGACTTCACGCCCGACATGATCCCGGTCATCGACCGGCTCGACCGGCCCAGGGGCCTGGTCATCGCCGCCGGCCTGTCCGGCCATGGCTTCGGCATGGGTCCGATTGTGGGCCGCCTGGCCGCCGAGCTAGCGCAGGGGAGCCGCGCCTCGCTCGACGTGGCGGCCTTCCGCCTGGCCCGATTTTCCGACGGCTCGCACATCGAGGCGCGTAACGTCATCTGAGCGATCCGGTCCAGGACGGCGCCACCGAGGCGTGCCGGTGCCCCTTGCAATGACGGGGTTCTGCCGTAAGATGCGCGCCGCCCAACCGGCCGGACCCGATCCGGCCAACAAGACCCGCGGGAGTAGCTCAGGGGTAGAGCATCACGTTGCCAACGTGAGGGTCGAGGGTTCGAATCCCTTCTCCCGCTCCAGTCTTCAAAGTTAGCTGAAAACATTCAAAGCAATTGGCGCTCGCGCACGGGTGGAAAGCAAACCGCGCGCGTTTCGCCACAATGTCGCCACTTTTCACGCCGGCATGCGATGACGGATTCGCGTTGCCGATCAAGCCCGTGGGTTTATTCCCAAATTAGTCACAACCCGAAGCCGACGGATTCCTCCACGCTTACGCGTTAACAACGGTGAAACGTAGGTCGTTCACCGAAGCATGGGAGGATGTTCATGCTGTCGAAACGGGTGGCTATCGGACTGGTCGCGGC
>JBFXED010000077.1:0-4920 GCA_050180485.1 Alphaproteobacteria bacterium
AAGCCAATCCGTCGCATCTCGAAGCCGCCGACCCGGTCGTCATGGGCCGCGTGCGCGCCAAGCAGACGCAGAAGGGCGACATGGCGCGCGAGCGTGTCATGGGCCTGCTGATCCATGGCGATGCGGCCTTCGCGGGCCAAGGCTTGGTGGCCGAAGTGCTGGGTTATTCGGACCTCAAGGGCTATCGCACCGGCGGCACGATCCATCTGATCATCAACAACCAGATCGGTTTCACCACCTCGCCATCGGCCGGCCGTTCCTCGCCCTATTGCTCGGACATCGCGAAGGCGATCCAGGTGCCGATCTTCCACGTCAACGGGGACGACCCGGAAGCGGTCCTGCGCGCCGCGCGCCTGGCGACCGACTTCCGCCAGAAATTCCATAAGGACGTGGTGATCGATCTGTTCTGCTATCGCCGCCACGGCCACAACGAAGGCGACGAGCCAAGCTTCACCCAGCCGATCATGTACCGGAAGATTGCGGCGCACCCGACCACGCGCCAGATCTACGCCAAGCGTCTGGTGCAGGAAGGCGTGATCGACGAGGCTGGTGCAGACGGTTTGGTCACCGAGCGCTTCTCGGAATTGGACAAGGCGTTCGAGATCGCCAAGACCTACAAGCCCAACAAGGCCGACTGGCTGGAAGGTGCCTGGAGCGGGATGCGCCTCGCGTCGGCCGACGACCGGCGCGGCGAAACGGCCGTGCCGCTCGACGAGCTGCGCGCCGTGGGCCGCAAGATCTGCACGATTCCAGAAGGGTTTGATGCCAACCGCAAACTCGTCCGTATTCTGCAAGGGCGCCTGAAGGCGATCGAATCGGGCGAAGGCATCGACTGGGCGACGGCGGAAGCTCTGGCATTCGGCACGCTCTGCACCGAGGGCACGCCCGTGCGCCTATCGGGTCAGGACAGCGGCCGCGGCACTTTCTCTCAGCGCCACGCGGTGCTGATCGACCAGGCGAACGAGGACAAATACGTCCCCATTGCGCATATCAAGGATGGGCAGGCGCCGATCGAGATCATCGACAGCCCGCTCGCCGAGGCGTCCGTGCTGGGCTTCGAGTATGGCTACAGCCTGGCCGAACCCAAGGCGCTGGTCCTGTGGGAGGCGCAGTTCGGTGATTTCGCGAACGGCGCGCAGGTGATCATCGACCAGTTTATCTCCTCGGCCGAATCCAAATGGCTGCGCATGTCGGGCCTCGTCATGCTGCTGCCCCACGGCTACGAAGGGCAGGGGCCGGAACATTCCTCCGCGCGCCTCGAGCGCTATCTGCAGCTCTGCGCCGAGGACAATATGCAGGTGGTGAACATCACCTCGCCGGCAAATTATTTCCACGCGCTGCGCCGCCAGATGCGTCGCGATTTCCGTAAGCCCCTGATCGTGATGACGCCCAAGTCGCTGCTGCGTCACAAGCTGGCGGTGTCGCGGCTGGACGCGATGGGGCCGGGCAAGACGTTCCACCGTATCCTGGTGGATCGCGGCGATCCCGCGCCCGACAAGGACATCAAGCGCGTCGTCTTGTGCTCGGGCAAGGTCTATTACGATTTGTTCGAGGCGCGCGCGCAGATGGGGCCGCAACAGCCGGTTTATCTTCTTCGTGTCGAGCAGCTCTATCCGTTCCCGGCGCAGGTGCTGGCCAACGAGTTGAAGCGCTTCCCCAACGCGGACGTCGTCTGGTGCCAGGAAGAGCCCAAGAACATGGGCGCCTGGACCTTCGTCGAGCCGCGGCTGGAGCCCGTGCTGGTCGAAGCCGGCACCAAGGCGAAGCGCCCGCGCTATGTCGGCCGCGCCGAAATGGCCTCGCCCGCATCGGGTAGCGCCAAGCGCCATGCACACGAGCAGCAGACGCTGGTCAAAGAGGCACTGACGTTCTGACGACGCCGCGCCGCACGGCGGCGCGGTCGCATGTGGAGAGGAAACGATGGCGACGGACATCACCGTTCCCACGCTCGGCGAATCCGTGAAGGAAGCCACGGTCGCGCGCTGGTTCAAGAAAGTCGGCGAGCGCGTCGAGATGGACGAGCCGCTGGTCGAGCTGGAGACCGACAAGGTCACGGTCGAGGTCAATGCCAAGGCCGCCGGCACGCTGGCCGAGATCAAGGTGCCGGAGGGCGAGAATGTCGCCGTCGGCGCGCTGCTGGGCTCGATCGGCGAGGGCGGTGCCGCCGCGGCCAAACCCGCGCCCGCCAAGGCCGAAGCGCCCAAGCTGGCCGTGCCGCAGGCCAAGCCGGCTGGGGACGCGAAGCTCGCGCCTTCCGTGCAGCGCCTGGTCGAGGAGAACAAGCTCGACCCCAAGACGATTCCCGCCAGTGGCAAGGACGGCCGCCTGACCAAGGGCGACGTGCTGTCCCATGTGGAGAGCGGTGCTAAGGCGCCCGCTCCCCAGGCGCCGCCCGTGCCGTCGGGACCGCGGCCACAAGCCGCGCGCGAGGAGCGCGTACGCATGACGCGCCTGCGCAAACGCATCGCCGAGCGGCTGAAGCAAGCCCAGAACACCGCCGCCATGCTGACCACCTTCAACGAGGTGGACATGACCAAGGTGAACGAGGCGCGCCTTCATTATCGCGAGACATTCGAGAAGAAGCACGGCGTGAGGCTCGGCTTCATGTCGTTCTTCGTCAAGGCATCGATCGTGGCGCTTAAGGAGTTTCCGGCGGCCAACGCGGAGATCGACGGCGACGACATCGTCTACAAGAACTACTACGACATCGGCGTCGCGGTCGGTACGCCGCAGGGTCTGGTCGTGCCGGTTCTGCGCGACGCGGATCGCCTATCCTTCGCCGAGATCGAGAAGGCGATCGCAGGTCTCGGCCAGAAGGCGCGCGATGGCAAGCTTGCGATCGAGGATCTGACCGGCGGCACCTTCACCATCTCGAACGGCGGCGTGTATGGCTCGCTGTTGTCGACGCCGATCCTCAATCCGCCGCAGTCGGGTATCCTGGGCATGCACAAGATCCAGGAGCGGCCCGTCGTGATCGGCGGCAAGATCGAGGTGCGCCCGATGATGTATCTGGCGCTCTCCTACGATCACCGCATCGTCGACGGCCGCGAGGCGGTTAGCGTGCTGGTGCGCATCAAGGAATGCCTCGAGGATCCCCAGCGCATTCTGCTGGATATGTGACGGTGAAAGGTTCGGGCGATGGCTGATTCCTTCGACTTGGTAGTGATCGGTGCTGGCCCGGGCGGTTACGTGGCCGCGATCCGCGCGGCCCAACTGGGCATGTCGGTGGCGTGCGTAGAAAAACGCGCCTCGCTCGGCGGTACCTGCCTCAACATCGGCTGCATCCCGTCCAAGGCGCTTTTGCACTCGTCGGAGAAATTCCACGACGCCAAGCATTCCTTCGCCGAGCACGGCATCAAGGTCACGGGTCTCGAACTCGACTTGCCTGCCATGATGGCGCGCAAGGACAAGGTGGTGGACACACTTACCAAGGGCATCGCCTTCCTGTTCAAGAAGAACAAGATCGAGTGGGTCGCCGGTACGGCGACCATTCCCGCCGCGGGTCAGGTGAAGGTGACCGATGCCAAGGGCGGCGCGCGCACGCTGACCGCGAAGCGCATCCTGATCGCGACCGGTTCCGAATCAATGCCTTTGCCCGGCGTCGAGGTGGACGAGAAGCGGATCGTCACATCGACCGGCGCTCTGTCGCTCGACAAGGTGCCCGGCCATCTGGTCGTGATCGGCGCGGGCTATATCGGGCTCGAGATGGGCTCAGTCTGGGCGCGTTTGGGCGCCAAGGTCACGGTGGTCGAATATCTCGACCGCATCACGCCCGGTATGGACGGCGAGATCGCCAAGCAGTTCCAGCGCGTGCTGCAGAAGCAGGGCTTTACGTTCCGCCTGGGTGCGAAGGTCAGCTCGGCGAAGGCGAGCGTGAAAGGTGTCGCCGTCACTGTCGAACCCGCCGCCGGTGGTGCTGCAGAGACGTTCGAGGCCGATGTGGTACTGCTCTCCATCGGCCGCCGCCCGAACACGGATGGCTTGGGCTTGGACAAGCTGGGTGTCGCACTCGACAAGCGCGGTTTCATCCAGACCGACGGCGAGTTCCAGACCAACGTGCCCGGCATCTACGCCATCGGCGACGTGCGCCCGGGCCCCATGCTGGCGCACAAGGCCGAGGACGAAGGCGTGGTCGCGGCCGAGCGCATGGCCGGTGTGAAGGGCCATATCGATTACGATCTCATCCCCGGCGTGGTCTATACCTGGCCCGAGGTAGCCTCGGTCGGCAAGACTGAGGAGCAGTTGAAGGACGCCAAGGCCGAATACAAGGTCGGCAAGTTCCCTTTCATGGCGAACTCACGCGCCAAGGCCACGGGCGAGACCGACGGTCTTGTGAAGATTCTGGCCGATGCGAAGACCGATCGCGTGCTGGGCGTGCACATCATGGGGCCGGATGCCGGCACCGTGATCCACGAATGCACCCTCGCCATGGAATTCGGCGGCGCGGCCGAGGACATCGCGCGCAGCTGCCATGCCCACCCGACCTACAACGAGGCGGTCAAGGAAGCGGCCCTCGCGGTGGACGGCCGCGCCATCCATATCTAGACGCGTAGCGCATTGCGCCCTTTGCAGTTCGCGCGAGGCCGCTCGCTGGCTTAATCTGCACGCGTGACTCAGGATCAGAACAACGGCGAGGCCAAGCGGCGTGCCCATTGGCTGAAGCTTTTTCTCGGCTGGACCTTTCTCGTTCTCGGCATCGCAGGCCTCGTGCTGCCGTTCCTGCAGGGCATTCTCTTCATCGCCATCGGCCTATGGCTTCTCTCGCATGAACTGGAATGGGCGCATCGGAAGCGCGAGTGGCTGCTGAACCGGTTTCCCCAAATGCGTCCGCGTGTCTTGCAGGCCGAGGCGTATCTGGATGCGTGCGGTGCGCGCATCCGCGACTGGTGGCGACGCCTATGGTCGTGAGCCATGCGTAAT
>JBFXED010000078.1:0-4504 GCA_050180485.1 Alphaproteobacteria bacterium
CCAAGGCGAAGGTCGAGCCGAAGCGGAAGATCGTCGAGTTCCGCGTGCCCGATGACGGCTTGGTCGATGTGGGCGCCGAGATCACGGTGGCGCATTTCGTGGCCGGCCAGTTCGTCGACGTGACGGGTACGACCATCGGCAAGGGCTTCGCCGGCGCCATGAAGCGGCATAATTTCGCCGGCCTCGAAGCGACCCACGGCGTGTCCATCAGCCATCGCAGCCACGGCTCGACCGGCGGACGCCAGGATCCCGGCAAGGTCTTCAAGAACAAGAAGATGGCCGGCCATATGGGCCAGCGCGTGCGCACGACCCAGAACCTGAAGGTGGTGGGCACCGATCTCGATCGCGGGCTTCTGCTCGTGGAAGGCGCGGTGCCCGGCTCCAAGGGTGGCTTTGTCACCGTGCGCGATGCGGTGAAGCGCAAGCATGCCAAAGACCTGCCCTATCCGGCGGCCGTGAAGGGCGCCGGCAAGGCCGAAGCCGCTCCGGCTCCCGCGGCCGCTGCTGAACAACCCGCGGCGCCTGCCGCCGAATCCGGCCAGGAGGCCCAGAGCTGATGGCCCTCACCGCGAAAGTCATTGGCCTCGACAGCAAGGCTCACGGCACGGTCGATCTCGACGAGTCCGTGTTCGGCGTCCAGGTCCGCCGCGATATCCTGTCGCGCGTCGTGTTCTGGCAGTTGGCCAAGCGCCGCGCCGGCACGCACAAGGCGAAGACCCTGGGCGAAGTCCAGGGCACGACCAAGAAGCCCTACAAGCAGAAGGGAACCGGCCAGGCCCGCCAGGGTAGCCTGCGTTCCCCGCAGTTCCGGGGCGGTGGCGCCGTGTTCGGCCCCGTCGTGCGCAGCCACGAGCATTCGCTTAACAAGAAGATCCGCAAGCTCGGCCTGAAGACAGCGTTGGCCAGCAAGCTGAAGGACGGCAAGCTGGTCGTCCTCGAGTCGGCCGAGTTCAAGTCCGGTAAGACCGCGGATCTGGCCAAGGCCCTGCGCAAGCTGGGCTGGGAATCGGCGCTGGTGATCGATGGTCCCGAGGTGGACGTCAATTTCAGCCGCGCGGCCGCCAACATTCCGCACCTGGACGTGCTGCCCCAGCAGGGCGCCAACGTCTACGACATCCTCCGCCGCGACACGCTCGTGTTGACCAAGGCGGGGCTCCAGCATCTCGAGGCGCGCCTGAAATGAGCAGACGTCCGACAGGGAAGGTGACCCTCACGCGCGAGCGGATGCACGAAATCGTGCTGAAGCCCGTCATCACCGAGAAGGCGACCCAGGGTTCCGAGCACGGCCAGGTGACGTTCCGCGTTGCCCTGACCGCGACCAAGCCCGAAATCAAGGCCGCCGTCGAAGGTCTGTTCGGCGTCAAGGTCGTGGCGGTGAATACGCTGCGCCAGGCCGGCAAGTTCAAGCTGTTCCGCGGCCGTCCGGGCACGCGCAGCGATTACAAGAAGGCGATCGTTCGCCTGGCCGAAGGCCAGTCGATTGACGTCACGACGGGGATCTAGGCGATGGCGCTTCGTACATACAAGCCCGTGACGCCCGGCCTCCGCGGCCTGGTCCTGGTGGACCGCAAGGAGCTGTGGAAGGGCGGTCCGGTGAAGGCCCTGACCAGCGGCGGCGGCAAGTCCGGCGGCCGCAACGCGAACGGCCGCATCACGATGCGCCGCATGGGTGGCGGCCATAAGAAGCGCTATCGCGTGGTCGACCTGAAGCGCGCCAAGTTCGACGTGCCGGCGGTGGTCGAGCGGATCGAATACGATCCCAACCGCACCGGCTTCATCGCGCTGATCCGCTACAAGGATGGCGAGTTGTCCTACATCCTGGCGCCGCAGCGCCTGGCCGTCGGCGATACGGTCGTCGCGGGCGAGCGCGCGGACATCAAGCCGGGCAACGCGATGCCGCTAAAGAGCATCCCGGTCGGCACGATCGTCCACAATGTCGAGCTGAAGCCGGGCCGTGGCGGCCAGATGGCGCGCGCCGCGGGCACCTACGTGCAGATCGTCGGCCGCGACGTGGGCTACGCGCTCCTGCGCATGGCCTCGGGCGAGGTGCGCATGGTCCGCAGCGACTGCATGGCCACGATCGGCGCCGTGTCGAACCCGGACCAGCAGAACGTGAAGATCGGCAAGGCCGGCCGCACCCGCTGGATGGGCAAGCGCCCGTCGGTGCGCGGCACGGCCATGAACCCGGTCGACCACCCGCACGGCGGCGGCGAGGGCCGCACCAAGGGTGGCCGTCACCCGGTCACGCCGTGGGGCAAGCCGACCAAGGGTTATCGTACGCGCAAGAAATCAAAGCCGTCCGACCGGATGATCGTCCGGCGCCGGTACGCGAAGTAAGGGAGAAGAGCGGTGTCACGCTCGGTTTGGAAAGGTCCGTTCGTCGACGGCTATCTTCTCGAGAAGGCCGAGAAGGCGCGCCAGTCCGGTCGCAACGAGGTCATCAAGACCTGGTCGCGCCGGTCGACGATCCTGCCCCAGTTCGTCGGACTCACGTTCGGCGTCTATAACGGGCAGAAGTTCATCCCCGTTCTCGTCAACGAGAACATGGTCGGTCACAAGTTCGGCGAGTTCTCGCCGACGCGGACCTTCCATGGCCACACGGCCGCCGGTTCCGCCGACCGCAAGGCGACGCGCACCGACGCCAAGGCGGGCGGCTGATGAGTAAGCCGAAGACCAAACGCGCCCTGAAGGACAACGAGGCCCGCGCGCAGCTCAAGACCGTGCGCACGAGCCCGCGCAAGCTGAACGTCGTGGCGCAGTTGATCCGCGGCAAGAAGGTGCAGGACGCCCTGGCGGAGCTGACCTTCAACCCGCGCCGCATCGCGCGCCAGGTGAAGAAGACGCTCGAGTCCGCCGTGGCGAACGCCGAGAACAACCATCAGCTCGACGTCGACCGCCTCTACGTGGCGGAAGCGCATGTCGGGCGCAGCATCGTGATGAAGCGTTTCCACGCCCGCGGCCGCGGTCGCGCCGCCCGGGTCGAGAAGCCCTTCAGCCATCTGACCGTCATCGTGCGCGAGCGCGTGGAGACAGCATAATGGGCCAAAAGGTCAATCCCGTCGGGCTGCGGCTCGGCATCAACCGGACCTGGGATTCGCGCTGGTTCGCGGACCCCAGCTACGCGAACCTCCTGCATGAGGATTTGCGGCTCCGGAACTATCTGTTCGATCGCCTGAATCAGGCGGGCGTCAGCCGCATCATCATCGAGCGGCCGGCCAAGAAGGCGCGCATCACGATCCATACGGCGCGTCCGGGCGTGGTCATCGGCAAGAAGGGCGCCGATATCGAGAAGCTGCGCACCGACCTGTCCAAGATGACGGGCAGCGAGGTCAACTTGAACATCGTCGAGATCCGCAAGCCGGAACTCGATTCCAAGTTGGTCGCCGAGAACATCGCTCAGCAGCTCGTGCGCCGCGTGGCGTTCCGCCGCGCGATGAAGCGCGCCGTGCAGTCGGCCATGCGCTTGGGCGCCGACGGCATCCGCATCACCTGCAGCGGCCGTCTGGGCGGCACCGAAATCGCCCGCGTCGAGTGGTATCGCGAGGGTCGCGTGCCGCTCCACACACTGCGTGCCGACGTCGACTACGGCACAGCCACGGCCCGTACGACCTACGGCACCTGCGGCGTGAAGGTTTGGATCTTCAAGGGCGAGATCCTGGCGCACGATCCGATGGCGCAGGACAAGAAGCTGGCCGAGCAGCAGCCCACCACCCCGGGCCGCCCGAGCTGAGGATTGCCGCGCCATGATGTCCCCAAAACGCACCAAGTACCGCAAGGCCTTCAAGGGCCGCATCCACGGCAAGGCCAAGGGCGGCGCGTCGCTGAACTTCGGTTCCTTCGGTCTCAAGGCCATGGAGCCGGGCCGTCTAACCGCGCGCCAGATCGAGGCCGCGCGCCGCGCCGTCACGCGCCACATGAAGCGTACGGGCCGCGTCTGGATCCGTATCTTCCCGGACGTCCCCGTTTCGACGAAGCCGGCCGAAGTCCGTATGGGCAGCGGCAAGGGCACGCCCGAGTTCTGGATGGCGCGGGTGAAGCCGGGCCGGATCATGTTCGAGGTCGACGGCGTCACGAAGGAAGTGGCCAACGAATCGCTCACGCTCGCGGCGGCCAAGCTGCCGATCAAGACGCGAATCGTGACGCGCCTGGGCGAGGGGGGCTGACGCCATGAAGGGCGAGGAAGTGCGCGCCATGACGGCGGACGAACTGACCGACAAACTGGCCGGCCTGCAGAAGGAAGTGTTCAACCTGCGCTTCCAGAAGGCCAGCGGCCAGTTGGAGAACACGGCGCGGGTGCGCCAGGTGCGCCGGGACATCGCGCGCATCAAGACCGTGCTGGCCGCCAAAGCCCGCACGGCGAAGTAGGAGAAGGCTTATGCCGAAGCGCGTAATGCAGGGCATGGTGACGAGCGACTCGTGCGACAAGACGATCACCGTCAAGGTCGAGCGCCGGATCATGCACCCGGTCTACAAGAAGTACATCGTGCGCTCGACCAAGTTCCTG
>JBFXED010000079.1:0-3979 GCA_050180485.1 Alphaproteobacteria bacterium
GCCGTACCGCGACCATGCCCGTTGCGGCATCCCCATGACGTGGGATTCGATGGCGGGCGCGCTCGCCAGGCTCGCGGGTGGCGGCTGGTTGCCGTGGTAAGAACGGCTATTCGGTCTTGACCGGAACCGAGAGGAGCACCTTCCCGGCCGAATGGACCACGCGGCCATCGGATAGTTTCGCTTCCGCGGCGATCTCGTGCGTGCCCGGGAGAACGGTATCGTTCGGAATGAAAATCCAGTCGCCGCGATCGTCGGCCTTAACCTGACCCAACGCCTGGGTTCCGTCGAGAACGGTCACTTCGACGCCCGGCAAGGCCTTGCCGGAAATCATCACGTCGCCACTCTGATTGACCCGAGCCACGCTGATCACGGGCTGCTCCTGCGTGGGCGGCGCGTGGATTGGAGGCGCGACGGCGTGCGAGGCAGGCAACTTGTTCGCGTCCTCGCCGTACCATCGGTTGAGGCCCACGGCCGCCGCGAGTGCCGCGACTCCCGCCACCCCTACCAAGATGAGCTTTTTCACGATACCAGATCCGCCCCAATTGCCGGCGGCGGCACCGTAATACGCCACTCCCCATGCCGCAACCGATCGCCGGCAACGCCTACTTCCGGTCGACCTTGTGCACCACGGGCGGCAGAGACAGAACATAGGCGGCGATGGCGCGCCGGTCGTCGGGCGTGAGCTTCGAAGTAGTGTTCTGGATCACCTCGTCCATCACCGAGCCGGCCACGTCGCCACCGGGATCGATACCCGACTCAAGGAAATAGGCGAGGTCGTTTTGATTCCACTTGCCGATTCCGGTTTCCGGATCCGGCGTGATGTTCGGCGCAGGCTTCATGTCCGGCCCCTCCGCCGTGCCGGACAAAGCCCGGCTGCGCTCTGTCCCGCCCATCGGGTTGCGCGGTGTGTGACATTCACCGCAATGCGCCAAGGCTTCGACCAGATAGGCGCCGCGGTTCCATTCCGGCGTCTTCGCCTGATCCGGCTTGAACACGCCGGGTGAGAAGTTGAGCCACTTCCAACCGACGAGCAGTAGCCGGATGTTGAACGGGAACGGCACGTCGTGCGGCTTGCTGGGCTGGGACGACGGCGGCAGCGTGAAGATGTACGCCTTGATGGCCTTGGCATCGGCATCGGTGATTTTGGTGAAGGATGGGTAGGGGAAGACCGGATAGAGCTGTTCGCCACTCCGCCCCACGCCGCGATGGAGCGCGCGCACGAACTCCTCGTCCGTCCAGCGTCCGATGCCATGCTCGGGATCGGGCGTGATGTTGGGGCCATAGAACGTGCCCATGGGTGTCACCAGCGCCCGGCCGCCCGCCAGCGGCGCGCCACCCGGCGCGGTGTGGCAACCGAAACAGCCGCCCGCGCGGAAGAGATATTCGCCGCGCGCGACTTGGTCGTCCGCGCGGACCGGGATAGTGGTCAATCCCAGGGCCGCGAAGACGAGAAAAAAAGCGAACCGCAACATGCCTCGACCCTAAAAGAAAAGCGGCGCGCGGGACAACCCCGCGCGCCGCTCATCGGAACGTGGGCCGCTCAGCTTTTCTTTTCGCGGAAGTCGCGATGGCAGGCGCCGCATGTACCGCCCAGCGCCTTCATCTGCTCGGCGACCGCGGCCTGGTCGCCCTTCTTGGCGACGTCGGCCAGCTTCGACGCTTCCGTATCCAGCGCCGTGGCCTTGTCCGTGAAGCCCTGCCAATTGCTCCAAATCGTCGCTTTGGCCTCGGTCGGGCCGGCATCGCCGGTGTTCGGCTTGAACACCGCCGGCACCTTCTTCGCGGCGGCGGCGATCGCGTCCGCGCTCTTCTGCGCGACAGCCGCGTCGTAAGGAGCCTCGCCCTTCAGCATCTTCGAAATGGCGCCGACGTTGGAGCCCACCTCCTTCATCACCGCTTGGCGCGCCTTGACGTCATCGGCGGGCGCGGCCTGGGCGACCCAAACCACGCCACCCACGGCGATGACGGCCAGCGCCGCCGTCACGTAAGAAACCTTCATCGTATTCCTCCCAAAAGACGGTCCTTCTCTTTCCGTCTAGCTAGACGGCTTCCATGACGTTAGCGTGGTTTCGCATCTTGTTATTATATGCGATTAGGAAACATTCTGTTGTCAGTTAAGCTCTATTGTCCATATGCAGCATAAAAACCATGCCATCCGCTCCTCCCCTGGACGCGCTAGGCTTCCGGGCGAGATTTCTTAGTCATGGCTCATATCTCTTCTCTTTGCGTCTATTGCGGCTCCTCGAACGCCGTCCCCACGCCCCACAAGGACGCCGCGGCACGGCTGGGGCATGCGCTGGCCAAGGCTGGAATCTCCCTGGTGTATGGCGGCGGCAGGGTGGGCCTGATGGGCATCCTGGCCGACGCTGCATTGGCGGCCGGCGGCCGCGTGATCGGCGTCATCCCGCGCCATTTGGTTCAGGCCGAGGTGGGGCATGGCAGCGTCAGCGAGCTGCACATCGTCTCGTCCATGCACGAGCGCAAGCAGAAGATGTTCGAATTATCCGATGCCTTCGCCATTCTGCCCGGTGGATTGGGCACGCTCGACGAGATGTTCGAGATGCTGACCTGGCGTCAGCTTCGTCTCCACGACAAGCCGATCGTGATCGTCGATCAGGGCGGTTACTGGGGTCCTCTGTTGGCGCTGATCGATGCCATCGAGGCCGATGGCTATGCGAAGGGCACCAAGGAACGGCTTCTGGAAGTGGTGAACAACGTGGACGCCCTGCTGCCCGCCCTGGCGCGCGCGCGGGAACCCGCCCTGCCGGCGGCAACGCGTAAGCTCTGACCTATCGCCGCCGGCGCCACCCCGCGGCGAATCCTTCCGAAAGCTGCCAGGCGATCAGGCCCGGAATACCGAGGCTGAGATCCCGCACACGACGCACGAGCGAAAGCGCCAAGCTCGTCTCTGGTGCCAGGCCGAAGGCAATGCCGAGGCCCAGCAATGCGCCTTCCTGGACGCCGAGCGCGGCCGGCACGATGAAGGCCACGCCCCGTACGAGCTGGAGCAAACTTTCCAGAATGATCGCGTCCCATACCGTGACGGGCGAACCCAATGCCCATAGCGCGATCCAGATCTCGCCCGCGCCCACCACCCAACCGACCAGCCGCCAGACGAAGGCGATCGCGAGAATCTTTCTTTGGGCATAGATTTGGTTGATGGCCTGATCCAGTTCGCCGCCGGACGGACTTGATGCGGGGCGCCGCGAAATCCTGCGCACCAGACCAGCCACGATCCGGCCTGGACCCGCCTTCTGGAACCAGAAGAACAGCCAGATCAACGCCGCGAACGCGGCCAATCCGCAAGACAAGGCCAACAGCAGGCCGTCATCGGCGTCCGCCACATGGGCCGCCAAGCCGCCGATGCCAACCAGGGCGAACAACGCTTGCGTCACTGCGGCCAAGGTCACGTCGACCGTCGCGGCCGCGCCGGCGACTGACAGCGATATGTTACGGAACGAGGCCAGCCGGGCACGGACGAATTCCCCCCCGACCTGGGCGGCCGGCAGAAGCCCATTCACGGATTCCAGGATCCAGCGCAGGTGGCAGGAGAACAGAAGGCCAGGGCGCCGATGCGGGGTGGGAATCAGGATGCGCCATGCATGGGCATCGACGGCGAGTGGCAGCAGATGGAACGCCGAGACCGCCAACAGGCCCCAACCCGCGGCGCCGACCGCGTCGAAGATGTCGCCCGCGCCGTGATCGAGCAGCAGTGCGATGAAGGCCGCGATGCCGAGCGCGAAGCCGATAAAGACAATGATACGCAACCAGACCCCTGACCGGACGCCCATGTGGCGCCCATGGGCAGCCCTATGGCGTCTTAGGCGCCGCGCCGTCAAGCCTGGTGCGCGAAAAGCGCGGGGCTGACGCCTTGCGCCGAAGCCTCCCGGTGCTATCTTCCCGACCCTCGAACCGCCCAGCCCGGCCGCATCCGCGCGCGTCCACCTCGGCCCCAGGAGACCGTAATGGCCAAAATCAA
>JBFXED010000080.1:0-2977 GCA_050180485.1 Alphaproteobacteria bacterium
GACGACCTGGCGGTCCCGACCGGTCCCCAGAAGCGCGAAGAGAAGAACCGTCGCGCTGTGGTCGTGTTCGGTAAGTAATCCACCGAATACGGTATCGATTAAGGGCGCCACCCTCGGGTGGCGCCCTTTTTCTTTGCCCGCCTCCGCACCATTTTCTGACCAGTCCATGCGGTTTCCGGCTCCCCTCGTCCGCGCCACGCTCCTGCGCCGCTACAAGCGCTTTCTGGCCGACGTGCGCCTGGAGGATGGCACGACGCTGACGGCCCACTGTCCGAACTCAGGCTCGATGATGGGGCTGAACGCGCCAGGCTCCGAGGTCTGGCTTTCCCCCGCCCGTTCAGTGGGCCGAAAACTTCCCTATACGCTGGAGCTGGTGCGCGCGGGCGGTCTGGTCGGGGTCAACACCAGCTGGCCCAACTTGCTGGCCGAGGAGGCCATCCGGGCACAGCGCGTCCCCCAGCTGGCCGGCTACGAGACGATCCGCCGCGAGGTGCCCTATGGCAAAAACTCGCGCATCGACCTCTTGCTCGAGGGCGGCGGGCAGCCACCTTGCTTGGTGGAGGTCAAGAACGTCCATCTTCGGCGCGGCGACGGCACGGTGGCCGAATTCCCCGACTGCGTCACCGCGCGCGGCGCCAAGCATCTGGTCGAACTGCAAGACATGGTGGCTGAAGGACGCCGGGCGGTGATGCTTTATGTCGTCCAACGCGAGGATTGCGACCGCTTCCGTCTGGCCAGCGACCTCGACCCCGCCTATGCCGCGGCCTTCGCGGTCGCGCGCGCGGGCGGCGTGGAGGCGCTATGCTACAGTTGCAAAGTTGGGCCCGAGGCCATTGAATTGGCCGGCCCCCTACCGATCGACGAGGCCAAGACATGAGGGAAGGCGAGCGGACCCGATCCGCCTCCCCAACCGACGACGTGGACGAGACGTGGCATCCCCTCGGCAGCCGCATCAAGCTGCACGGGCCGGAGGAGTTCGCCGCCATGCGCCGCGCGGGGCGCCTCGCCGCCGAGACGCTGGATTTCATTACGCCCCATGTCGTGCCGGGCGTCACCACGGGCGAGTTGGACCGCCTGTGCCACGACTACATCGTCGAGCGGAAGGCCGTGCCCGCACCGCTCGGCTATCGCGGCTTCCCGAAATCGATCTGCACCTCGGTCAATCACGTGGTCTGCCATGGCATCCCGGGCGATAAGCGCCTGGCCGATGGCGACGTGCTGAACATCGACGTGACGGTGATTCTGGACGGATGGCATGGCGACACCAGCCGCATGTATTACGTCGGCCAACCCGGCGTGCGTGCGCGCAAGCTGGTCGACGTCACCTACGAAGCCATGATGCGCGGCATCCGCGTGGTCAAGCCCGGCGCCACCTTGGGCGACATCGGCCACGCTATCCAAAGCTATGCCGAGGGCCATCGCTTCTCGGTGGTGCGCGACTTCTGTGGCCATGGCCTCGGGCGCATCTTCCACGACGCGCCCAGTATCTTGCATTTCGGCGAGGCCGGCGAAGGGCTGGCCCTGCGGGAAGGCATGTTCTTCACCATCGAACCCATGATCAACGCGGGCCATTACGACGTGAAGATCCTCTCCGATGGTTGGACGGCCGTGACCAAGGATCGCTCGCTGTCGGCCCAGTTCGAGCATTCCATCGGCGTGACGGCGACCGGCTGCGAGATTTTCACCGAATCGCCGAAAGGCTGGCACAGCCCGCCATACCCATCGGGCTAAGCGCCGCGGGGGCGGCAGGGGAGCGCCATGACGACCCACAGGGGCTTCTGGCTTAAGGAAGCGCTTGCCGCCGAAGGCGGTCTTGCGCCGGCCGCGTCCCTCCAAGGTGACCGCCGCGCCGATATCTGCATCGTCGGCGGCGGCTTCACCGGATTGTGGACGGCAATCCACCTCAAGACCTTGCGCCCCTCGCTCGACGTCGTCCTGATCGAGCGCGATATCTGCGGCGGCGGCGCCTCCGGCCGCAATGGCGGCTTCGCCATGACCTGGGCGTCTAAGTTATCGACCATCGTGAAGATCTGCGGCGCGCAAGAGGGCCTGCGTCTCCTACGCGCCTCCCAGGACGCGGTACGCACCATCGGCGCCTTCTGCCGCGATAACGGCATCGACGCGCATTACCGTCCCGATGGATGGCTGTGGACCGCGGCGGACGAGAGCCAGAACGACGCCTGGGCCGACATCGTCGAGATTCACGAAAAGCTCGGCTCCGACGCCTTTCAGGCGCTGCCTCCGGCCGAGGTGCAGCGCCGCGCGGCCTCCAAGGGCCATATCGCCGGCATCTTCGAACCCGCCGTCGCGACAGTGCAGCCCGCGCGTCTTGCCCGGGGTTTGCGCAAGGCGGCCTTGGCACGCGGCGTGACGATCCACGAAAACACACCCATGACGGGATGGGACAAGGGCGCGTCGCCGCGCGTGCGCACCGCGAACGGTTCGGTCATAGCCAACAAAGTCGTGCTGTCGATGGGAACTTGGGCCGCGGAGATGCCGGAGTTCCGCCGCACGATGGTGCCCGTTTCGGCCGACATGATCGCGACCGCGCCCATGGCCGACCGCTTGCGCGAGATCGGCCTCAACACCGGCGTTGCGATCTCCGATTCCAGCATGCTCGTGTCCTACTACCGCACGACGCTCGACGGCCGCATCGTGTTCGGCAAGGGTGGCGGCAAGTTCGGCTTCGCCGGCCAGGTGGGAACGAATTTCGACGGCCCATCGCGGCGCGCGACCGACGTGGAAGCCATGTTCCGGCGTTGGTATCCCGCCTTGTCCAATGTGCCTATCACCGAGACCTGGCGCGGGCCGGTGGAACGGACATCGACCGGCCTACCCTTCTTCGGCCGTCTGCCCGGCAACGTCGTCTACGGCCACGGCTATACAGGCAATGGTGTTGGCCCCTGCTATCTCGGCGGTCGCATCCTCGCCTCGCTCGCCCTCGATCTCGATGACGAGTGGAGCGCGACGCCCCTGG
>JBFXED010000081.1:0-2907 GCA_050180485.1 Alphaproteobacteria bacterium
TTCAAGCTTCTTTATAACGACGCCGTCGCCATGACCGGCGGCCAGCATGTCGACGGGCAGCTCACCGTGCCGCAGGTGACGCGCCAGCTGGCCTCCGAAGGCGTGAAGCGCATCGCCGTGGTCAGCGACGATCCGGAGAAATACGCCATCGGCGAGGAATTCGCGCCCGGCGTCACGCGGCACCACCGCGACGACCTGGACGCCGTGCAGCGCGAGCTGCGCGAATGGAAGGGCGTCTCGGCCCTGGTCTATGACCAGACCTGCGCCGCCGAGAAGCGCCGCCGCCGCAAACGCGGCACCTTTCCCGATCCGCAGAAGCGCATCTTCATCAACGAGCTGGTCTGCGAAGGCTGCGGCGATTGCAGCGTGAAGTCGAACTGCCTGTCGGTCGTGCCGGTCGAAACCGAGTTCGGCCGCAAGCGCGCCATCGACCAGTCCTCGTGCAACAAGGACTATTCCTGCGCCAAGGGCTTTTGCCCCAGCTTCGTGACCGTGCTGGGCGGACAGTTGAAGAAGCGCAAGACCGCCGAGAAGGGCGGCGTCGAGAATTTCGTTTTCCCCGAGCCCGAGCGGCCCGCGACCAAGGAACCCTACAACATCCTGGTCGCCGGCGTGGGCGGCACGGGCGTCGTCACCATCGGCGCTCTCTTGGGCATGGCCTCGCATATCGAGGGCAAGGGCTGCACCGTGCTCGACATCACGGGCCTGGCCCAGAAGGGCGGCGCGGTCCTGTCGCATGTCCGCCTGGCCGATGATCCGGAGCAGATTCACGCGGTGCGCGTGGCGGCGGGTGAGGCGCATCTAATCCTCGGCTGCGACCTGGTCGTGGCGGCGGGCAAGGAGACCTTGGCCAAGATGCGCGCGGGCTTCACCCGCGCCGTGGTCAACGACCACGAGACGCCGACCGCGGGCTTCACGCGCAATCCAGACCTGGCTTTCCCCACGGGCGAGCTGGAGAAGATCATCGGCACGGCCACGGGCGCTGGGCGCAGCGAATTCCTGGATGCGACCGAACTGGCCACGCATCTGCTCGGCGATTCCATCGCCAGCAACCTGTTCATGCTGGGCTATGCCTACCAGAAAGGCCTGATCCCGGTATCCAGCGAGGCGCTGCTGAAGGCCATCGAGCTGAATGCCGTGTCCGTCGACATGAACCGCCGCGCCTTCCTGTGGGGCCGGCGCGCGGCGCTCGACTTGCCCGCTGTCGAGCGCGCGGCGACGCCCGCCACGGGCGTGCCGACCGACCGCAAGATCTCCAAGTCGCTCGACGAGATCGTGGCGCGGCGCGTGACGGAGCTGACCGCGTACCAGAACGCGGCCTATGCCAAGCGCTATGCCGACCTTGTAGAGCGCGTGAAGAAGACCGAGGCCGAGAAGGCCAAGGGCATGACGGGCCTGGCGCTCGCCGTCGCGCGCTATGCCTACAAGCTGATGGCCTACAAGGACGAGTACGAGGTCGCGCGCCTCTATGGCGACGCCGACTTCGCGCGCGAACTGAAGGACACGTTCGAAGGCGACTACAAGCTGCACATCAATCTGGCGCCGCCGCTTCTCGCCAGCCGCGATCCCGTGACGGGCGAATTACAGAAGCAGGAATATGGCACCTGGGTGCTCGGCGCGTTCCGCATCCTGGCCAAGCTGAAGGGATTGCGCGGCACGCCGTTCGACATCTTTGGCTATAGCCACGAGCGGCGCACCGAGCGGAAGCTCATCGGCGAATACGAGGCCGTCATCGGCGAATTGCTGCGCGGCCTCACCCACGACAACCACGCGCTGGCCGTCGAGATCGCCTCGATGCCGGAGCAGATTCGCGGCTATGGCCACGTCAAGGAACGCCATCTGAAGGCGGCCAAGTCGCGCGAGGCCGAACTCCTGGCTATGTTCCGCAACCCCTCGGCGCACGCGAGCGCGGCCGAGTAGTTTTTCCGAGCATGCTCGGTATTGCTGATTGCCGGTGAGGTGTCTTGGTGTATGAGAACTACAAGCGAATCAAGTTCGAGCGGCGCGGCCGCGCGCTGACCGTGACCCTGAATCGGCCGGACCTTCTGAATGCCATCGAAGCCGAGATGCACGAAGAGCTGGGGCGTGTGTTCTACGACGTGGCGGTGGATGAAGAGGCCGATGTCGTCATCCTGACCGGTGCCGGCCGCGCTTTCTGCGCGGGTGGCGACATCAACTGGATGCAGGAGATGATCGACGACAAGCGCATCTGGGAGCGCACCCGCGTCGAGGCCAAGAAGATCGTCTACGGCCTGCTCGATTGCGAGAAACCGATCATCGCCAAGGTCAACGGCGCGGCCATGGGGCTGGGCGCCACGATCGCCCTCTTCAGCGACGTCATCTTCGCGGCGGACGACGCCAAGATCGCCGATCCGCATGTGAGCGTTGGCCTGGTGGCGGGCGACGGCGGTGCGGTGATCTGGCCGCAGCTGATCGGCTATGCCCGCGCCAAGGAATACCTGATGACCGGCAAGCCCTTGACCGGCGCCGAGGCCGCGCGCATCGGCCTTGTGAACCACGCGGTGCCCCAAGCCGAGCTCGATGCCAAGGTCGATGCGTTCGCCGACCGGCTTTTGGCCGGCGCGACGCATGCCATCCGCTATTCCAAGACGGCGGTGAATATCGGCCTGAAGCAGCTGGCCCATTCCATCATGGACGCCAGCATCGCCTACGAGACGGTCAGCAACAGCCTGGCCGACCATCAGGAGGCCGTCAGCGCCTTCCGCGAGAAGCGCAAGCCGAACTTCACCGGCAAGCTCTAAGCGAAGACCGCCGTGGATTTCGCCGAACCCGAGCACGTCGCCGCCCTGCGCGAGACCATCCGGCGCTTCCTCGCGCGCGAGATGCCGCCCGCGGAAGCGCAGCGCTGGGACCGCGAGGACAAGTTTCCGCGTCCCGTGTTCGACA
>JBFXED010000082.1:0-2894 GCA_050180485.1 Alphaproteobacteria bacterium
CTTCATACGACCATGCGGCGCGGGCACCCATGGCCGTGCCGTCCACCAAGTCATAAAACTGCACGCCATGCGGACATTCCAAATCGTCCGCGGTCTTGGGCGTGGCGCGCAACAGCTCCATCCGCACGGCGTCGCGCGGGAAGTAGCGGTAACCGTCCACTTCCAAGGTCCGATCGCTTTCCGCCACGACCCGCCCGCGCCATACGGCTTTCATCGGCGACGACTCCCTACAAGTCCACGGCGATCTTGAAGCCGCCGAAGATCATGCGCTTGCCGTCGAACGGCATCTTCTTCGGATCCATCATCTTCGCCAAACGCGGATCTTTCATCACCTTCTTCATCACCGCATCGCGGTGCTTGCGCGACTTGTAGACGATCCAGGAAAAAATCACTGTTTCGTTCGGTTTCTTCTTCACGCTGCGCGGAAAAGAGGTCCATTTGCCCATCGGAACGTCTTCCGCCACGGCCTCGCAGAACTCGACGGCGCCGTGGTCCTTCCAGACGTTCCCCGCCTTCCGCGCCATGGCTAGATACGCCTTCAGGCTTTTTTTCGGAACGGGAACGACGAAACCATCAACATAAGACATGGATTCCTCCTCGAAACGCTGGCTCGAAACGCTGGATTATAGTTAACTTTATAGTTAAGTATTGAAGATGGAAGGCGCTGGGTCAACCCCGCCCCATGTAGTTGTCTGCCAAGGCAAAATCATCCGGCGTGCGTGTGACTATCCGGTGACGGTTCGGAGCGCTTCTGCTATCTCCAAACCATGAGCCGTTTCTCGCGCCGTGTCTGGAGAATCCGACCGCTTGGCGGATTGCTCCTGGCTCTCCTGGCCCTGTCCATCCCCTCCGAAAGCCGCGCCCAGAGCGCACCGCGCGAACAACTCATCATCGGCATCACGCAGTTCCCGTCGACCTTCAACCCGATGATCGACGCCATGGTGGCCAAGTCCTACATCCTGGGCATGGCCCGGCGGCCAATGATGACCTACGATAAAGATTGGAAGCTCGTCTGCCTGATGTGCACCGAGATCCCGACCTTCGAGAACGGCCGCGCCAAGCTGGAGACACTGCCCGACGGCAAGAAGGGCGTCGCGCTGCGCGTGAGCATCGATCCCGCCGCGCGTTGGGGCGATGGCAAGCCCATCATCACGCAGGACGTGATCTTCACCTGGGAGGTCGGCAAGAATCCCATGTCGGGCATCAGCAGCGCCGAAGGGTTCCGCCGCATCCTCAAGATCGACACGGTCGACGAAAAGACTTTCGTCATGCATGTCGACCGGGTCACCTTCGACTACAACCACATGACCGGGTTCGACATCCTGCCCGCGCATCTGGAGCGCGCGGCGTTCGCCGACCCGGCGCAATACAAGAACAAGACGCTCTACGACACCGACACGACCAACCCCGGTCTCTATGCCGGACCCTACCGCATCACCGAAGTGGTGCGCGGCTCGCACGTCGTGCTGGATCAGAACCCGAACTGGTGGGGCAAGAAGCCCTACTTCAAGCGCATCGTCGTGCGTGTGATCGAGAACACCGCGGCGCTCGAGACCAACATCCTGTCCGGCGGCATCGACTATATTGCGGGCGAACTGGGCCTGACCTTGGACCAAGCGCTGGCCTTCGAGAAGCGGCAGGGCAAGCGCTTCAATATCGTCTACAAGCCCGGCCTCATCTACGAGCATATCGACCTCAACCTGGACAACCCGGTGCTGGCCGACAAGCACGTGCGCCAGGCACTTCTCTACGCGCTGGACCGCCAAGCCATCGACAAGAAGCTGTTCGACGGCAAGCAGGCCGTGGCCAACTCCTTCGTCAACCCGCTCGACTGGATGTACGACAAGGACGGCAAGACTTATCCGTATGATCCTGCGCGCGCTGCGGCATTGCTCGACGAAGCCGGCTGGAAAAAGGGCGCGGGCGGTATCCGCGCGAAGAATGGCGCGCCCCTCCAACTCGAAATCAACTCGACCGCGGGCAACCGCTCGCGCGAGCTGGTTGAGCAGGTTTTGCAGAGCCAATGGCGTGCCTCCGGCATCGACGTGAAGATCCGGAACGAACCGGCGCGCGTGCTGTTCGGCGATACGCTGCGGATGCGCCGCTTCTCCGCCATGGCCATGTTCGCCTGGGTCAGTTCGCCAGAGAACGTGCCGCGCGCCACTCTGCGCTCGAACGAAATTCCGACCGCGGCCAACAACTACGCGGGCCAGAACTACACGGGCTTCAAGTACGCCGAGGCCGACAAGCTGATCGATGCCATCGAGGTGGAGCTGGACAAGGAAGCGCGGCGCGCCCTTTGGTACAAGCTGCAGGCAATCTATGCGGACGAACTGCCTGCCCTGCCGCTCTATGTCCGTTCCGATGCATTCATCATGCCGCCCTGGCTCAAGGGTGTGGAACCCACCGGGCATCAATACCCCTCGACTCTGTGGGTCGAGAACTGGCGCGCGGCCAACTGACACCATGGGGCGCTACCTCGCCGGACGGTTGATCCAGACGACGATGGTCATGCTGGCCATGTCCTTGGCCGTCTATCTTCTGATCGGCCTGATGCCCGGCGACCCCATCGACCTGATGGTCTCGGGCGATCCGCGCATCACACCGGCGGACGCCGAACGTCTGCGCGCGCTCCACGGGCTGGATCGCCCGCTGTGGGATCGTTACTTGGCCTGGCTCGGCCCCGCGCTCGGCGGCGATCTGGGCTATTCGCGCCTGCATGCCCAGCCCGTGCTCGCGGTGCTGATACCCTATCTCGGCAACACGGCACTTCTGATGGGGCTGAGCTTCTTCCTGGCGGTGGCGCTGGCGCTGCCGCTCGGCAGCTGGGCCGCGCGGCGTGAAGGCGGGCCGGCCGATCACGCGATCAACTTGCTCTGCGTCGCGGGCAGCGC
>JBFXED010000083.1:0-2511 GCA_050180485.1 Alphaproteobacteria bacterium
ACGAAAAGGGCAAGCCGGTGCGCACCACGGCGATCGTGGTCTCGACCCAGCACGCCGCGAAGTTCGGCAAGGGCCCCAAGGCTGGCCGCGAGGTCGAGCAGGAAGACGTGCGCGAAGCCGTCGAGCCCTATGTGCGCAAGGTGCTACCCGACGGCTGGATGTGCGACCGCGCGCATTTCTATGTGAACCCGACCGGCAAGTTCGTGGTCGGCGGTCCCGACGGCGACGCCGGCCTCACCGGCCGCAAGATCATCGTCGACACCTATGGCGGCGCGGCGCCTCACGGCGGCGGAGCCTTCTCGGGTAAGGATCCGACCAAGGTCGACCGCTCGGCCGCCTACGCCGCGCGCTATCTGGCCAAGAACGTGGTGGCCGCGGGCCTCGCGTCGCGCTGCGTGATCCAGCTGAGCTACGCCATCGGCGTCTCCCACCCGCTGTCGGTCTATGTCGACACGTTCGGCACCGGCCAGGTCGACGAGGACAAGCTGTCCGACACGCTGCGCCAGTTGATGAACCTGTCGCCGCGCGGGATCCGCGAGCATCTCGGCCTCAACAAGCCGATCTATCTGCGCACCGCGTCCTACGGGCATTTCGGCCGCGATCCGGAGAAGGATGGCGGTTTCTCGTGGGAGAAGCTGGACTTGGTGCGGGAATTGAAGTCGGCTTTCAACGCCCGCTGACGCCATGAGCGCGGCGGACACCCGCCGCATCCGAAGCTATGGCCGCCGGCGCGGCCGCAAGCTGCGCCCGGCGCGCCAGGCCGCCCTCGATAGCGGCTTGGCCTCGGTGGCGCTCGATGCGCTGCCGGCGGACGGCACGCTCGACCCGCACACCCTGTTCGCACAAGGCCCTAAGGCCGTGTGGCTCGAGATCGGCTTCGGCGGCGGCGAACATCTGGCATGGCAGGCGGCGGCGAACCCGGATGTGGGCATCTTGGGTGCAGAGCCCTTCGTGAACGGGGTCGCCAGCCTCCTGGCCCAGATCGGGCGGCAGGGTCTTGGCAATGTGCGGATCTGGCCGGACGACGCCGGCGCCCTCCTGGCTGCGTTGGCCGACGCCTCGGTCGACCGGGCGTTTCTTCTGTTTCCTGACCCCTGGCCCAAGACGCGCCATCACAAGCGGCGCATCGTCAATCCGGCCAATCTGGATGCTTTGGCCCGAATCTTGGCGGATAACGCCGAATTTCGGGTCGCGACCGACGATCAGGCTTATCTCGGCTGGATTTTGATCCATATCTTGGATCATCCGGCTTTTGCCTGGACCGCCCGGGATCCCTCGGACTGGCGCCATCGGCCGGCGGACTGGCCGGCCACGCGGTACGAGGAAAAGGCCGGCCGAAGTGGCCGAAAACCTTACTTTTTGAGCTTCAGGCGGCGGCGGCGGCCCTGAATCAGCTTGCCGTTGGAGCGGAAGCCGTTATATCTATTAGCTAATATATCACCCCAAGATCGTTAGATTGGCTGATCAAAGCCACGTGGAGGGTGGGCCCCGGTGCCCGCCTTAATTGTTTATGGGCATGGTCATGGGACCTTAGCTCGGCGAAGGCAGGATATGAGTAGCGAAGCGCGGATCGAGACGGTGGTCGCGTCGGCGATCGAGCCCATGGGCTACGATCTCGTGCGCGTGCGCCTGTCGGGCAGCCACCAGCCGACCTTGCAAGTGATGGCCGAGCGCCGCGACGGACAGGCCATGTCGGTGGACGATTGCGCCGAGATCAGCCGGGCCTTGTCGGCCCATCTTGACGTGGAAGACCCCATTCCGGGCGCCTATACGCTGGAAGTCAGCTCGCCCGGTATCGACCGTCCGCTCGTGCGGGCGCAGGACTATGAGCGGTTCGCCGGCCACGAGGCCAAGGTCGAACTGCGAGAGCCGGTCGAAGGACGGCGCCGCTTCCGCGGCCGGATCCTGGGGCTGGCGGGCGAACAGGTGCGCATCGCCATGCCGGAAGGCGAGATGGCGGTGCCCTTGGAATTTATTTCGGCGGCGAAGCTGGTCCTGACGGACGAGTTGATCGCGGCCGCGAACAAGAAGGAACACTGAGACCATGGCAGGCGAAGCCATCGAACAGATTCAGCGTCTTGAGCTTCTCCAGGTCGCCGACGCCGTCGCGCGCGACAAGAGCATCGACCGCGAAGAGGTGGTCGTCGCCATGGAGCAGGCCATTCAGAAGGCCGGACGCTCCAAGTATGGCCACGAGCACGACATCCGCGCCGAGATCGACCGCAAGTCGGGCGACATCAAGCTTTACCGCTATCGGCAGGTCGTCGAGACGATTGAAAACGAAGCCACGCAGCTGACCCTTGAGGCCGGCCGCAAGCTCGACCCGAAGATCGAGATCGGCGGCTTCATCGTCGATCCGCTGCCGCCCATCGACTTCGGCCGCGTGGCCGCCCAGACGGCTAAGCAGGTCATCGTGCAGAAGGTGCGCGAGGCCGAGCGCCAGCGTCAGTACATGGAATATCGCGACCGCGTGGGCGAGATCGTCCACGGCCTGGTCAAGCGTATCGAGTT